>CAMWCA010000033.1 GCA_947172705.1 uncultured Lachnospiraceae bacterium | reverse complement strand
TCCCCTTTCTGCCTGACCCCGTATCTCAAACCCTGGCGTCGGTGTGAAAAGTAACCGGGTTCTCATTCTTCTCTTTTTTGTGCAGATTAAAAGCTTGTGAGCAATTAAAAAAGTGGATATAATGATATTAATAGGTTATTGATATATGTCCACTCTGAAAGGAGGTAAATTTATGCCAAAGATCATGCAAAGTATGATAGAACAATATATTGTAGAAATCAAAAAGATATACGGTTCGCATTTGCGTAAGATAATTTTATATGGTTCCTATGCCCGCGGCGATTTTAGGGAGGATTCGGATATAGATATTATGATACTTTTGGACATGTCCGATTTGGAATTAAAAATGTATAGCCAGCAACTTTCTTATATGACATATGATTTCAATTTAGATAATGATGTTGATATAAAGCCTATTGCTAAAAGTGAGGATCATTTTAGAAAATGGTCTGTTAATTATTCGTTTTACGCGAATATAGAGAGAGAGGGGATTGTTCTGTATGGAGCCGCCTAGAGATGATTTTGGTACAAGGAAAGATCTTGCTATGTATCGTCTTCAGACATCAAAAAGCAGTCTGAAATCGGCAAGGATTTTATTAGCAGCCGAAGAATATAAAGGGGCGAATAACCGCGCATATTATGCGATTTTTCATGCTATCAATGCAATACACGCTTTGAATGGGAAGGCATATAAACGCCATAAGGATGCAATCAGCAACTTTAACAAAGATTATGTGAAAACTGGAATATTTCCCAGAAAAATAGGAAGAAAAATTGGCGAGGCGGAAGAAATCAGGCATGCCAGCGACTATGATGATTTTTATGTAGCAAGTCATGATGAGTCAGAGCGCCAGGTCGCTGTGGCGGATGAATTTATCCGGTTAGTTGAACAGTATTGTATGGAACAGTTAGATAAAGACTAGCGCAACAGAAGATATAAGTTGCTTTTCTAACGGGAAAACATAATTTGCAATAAATCATTGCACGCGATAAATAATCCTCTTCAAGAAACCGCATCCTGTCAGATAGCGGTTTTCCACTGTGTTTCCATATTGTTCCAGCAATTCCAGTTCTCCGGTTGAAACAGCCTTCATTCCAAATCGCATTTTTTCATACAGATCGCATGCCTGGGCAAAGGAATATTCTTCTGTGTCCAATAATTCATGAATCCGGCGCTGGTAGCCCTGAAGGGTTTCTCCTTTCCTTAAGGCTGCGCCCTGAAGCTGTCCCAGACGAAGCAAGCGCTTTAGTTGCCGGGTCACTTTTTCCGTGGGATCTGCAGCCGCATATTTTCTTCGGCGCATCACATTTCGAATTCGGAGAAGCAGGATACATAGAGCGCATCCTATTGCCAGAGCGCCTGCAATTTCCCATAATACAAGACTGTCCCAGCGGTCGGAAGGAGGATCGACAGATTCCGAGGGAGAAGGACTTAAAGGAGCGGTGGTTTGCAAAGGCGGAGTTTCTTCCTGGTGAAATCCTGTGGGTTCAACAGGCGTCCATCTGTCTGAGGAAGTTTCTTCAATGCCGGGCGTCCCATCGAAACGCACCCATCCCACGTGTTCTATATAAGCTTCCGTCCAAGCATGTGCCTGCTGCTCAGTGAGGATAACGTCCATGGAAGAATTGCTGCAGGTTTTGGGCGTCATGAAGCCTTTTATGTAGCGGGTAGGAATTCCTTCGCAGCGTCCAAGGACAGCCATTGCAGTTGCAAAATAGGTGCAATAGCCGCATTTGCTGTCAAAAAGAAAATAGTCTGTGAAATCCTGCCCCTCGGGACAGACGGGAGGAGCGGTGCTATAGTCGTAATCGGATAAATAATCGGCAAATGCCTTCATGCGGTCGTAATCATTATCTGCATCGGCAGCAATGGTATGGGCAAGCTCATATACCCGGGAAGGAATTGTCTCCGGCAGCTGGGTACAGGTCTGATAGATCTGGGCTTCCTGGCGCAGTAAAGCTTGGTCCCACAGGGTGTTTTCCTGCCAGGCTTGCTGGCGCAGCAGAGCCTGGATCTCGTCGCTTTTTTCATTGACTTCCCAGAAAAGCATTCGATAAGTAAAATCCTTGCCCTGGGCTTTGTCCATGACCCAGGGGAGATTTTCCCGAAAAGGCGGCAGATAGTCGTACAGTTTGACTGTGTGCAGATCATGAAAAAGATCGGGGGTTTTGATAAAGCGGTATTCAACGGAAATCAGACAGGAGGAGATAAGTGTCTCCTGCTGGTGGGAATAAACGCTGTGTGCAAGGGCATTCAGCAGGGGGTCCTGCTCCGGAATGATTTCTGCGCTTGCTTCCTGAGGCATCCTCTGCCAATCCTGACCTGTATATGCGTCATAAACCGCGCCTGTCAGGTAGAGGGGATTTTTTGTGCCGTTGCCGTAAATATGAAGCTGCGCCTGTTCTCCTTCCATAAGGAAACCGCCCAGGCGGTCTTCTTTTCCATATCCAATATGGGAAAAAGAAAAGCGATCCTGATCTTCCAGCAGATATGCCAGATCCACCAGCTGCATTTTAATTGTTTCCTGAAAAGACGTATAGGCTTGTTTCGCCCAGGTCCAATCCAGCGGTTTCTCGCTTCTGGGCAGAAGGCACAGTAAGAATGCCGCTGCTGTAAAAAGGGGCATTAGCCCCAGGGCTTCCCGGCGATTTTGAGAATTCCACAGAGTAAGCTCTACCAGAAAAAGTAAAAGAGAGCTGAATGTCACAGATATGCATAAAGGGGGAAGGGGCATTTGCAAAAGGGCAAGAACCACAAGCCCTGTTACCTGTGCCAAAAGCAGACAACCTCTTAAAACAGGAATTTGGCGTATGATATATACTATGCATGCGGCGGCAAGGCACGATCCTTCCAGAACAGCGCAATGCCAGAAGAAAGTAAGTTCTTGTCCCTGCCAGTTTAAAAGAATTCCTGCGCCCGCGTTTATGGAGAGCAGGCATAAACCCGCATAAGGCAGCACCCTCTTTTCCCCTAAGCAGATCAGTGCAAGCTGTGCGGCAAAGGTGAGTACGGCAATAAGGAGCAGCAGCAGTTCGGTTTTGAAAAACAGGGGGATCTGCGTCAGTTCATTTTGCAGAAAGCCGTACAGCACAAACAGGGCGCCTGTGCTCAGAGCGCCCTGATAAAGCCAGTCGCAATAATTTAAATAAGAAAATTTTTTCTTTTTCATAGAGGTTCTGTCCCGGTATCTATCAGCGTAACCTTTTTTCCCGGCTCGCAGTTTTTTTCGACCTTTTGCAGCAGAGATGGCGATATATTGCAGCCTATCAGCCAAAGAGCGGAGCTTTTTGCGGCTTTTGTCTCATAGCTGTTCCATAGCTCTTCTAATGTAAGACGGGAGCAAAAACACAGTTCTGCGCAAAGATTGTAGAAAATATCAAAGCTTTTCATATTGTCGATCATGATCTCCTGTATGTTGTCAGAACACCAGACGATTCGGGCTTTTATTTTTTTCAGACAGGCGTCGTGAAGCAGGGCAAGGGCAGCTTCAATGACATTATCCTCCATCTGCATGCGTTTCAGGTCGTCTTCTTCCGAAAAGGGGGTACAGTCCATAATGACCACAAGTTCAAAAAGTTCCTGAGGCGTTTGTTTGCGAACCAAAAGCTCTCCGGCTCGCGCTGAGTTTTTCCAGTGAACGGTCCGCAGGGAGTCCCCCTGGATGTATTTTCTCAGTTCATAATCCAGCTGTTCCTGCAAAAGAGCGGAAGGGAGGGGATTTTTCTTGGGATCAAGGGCGCTTAATTTGGATCGGAGCTGTTCTAAGGTAAGCAGCCGCGGCCTTGCAGTCAGCCTGATCTGTGCCATCATCGGATAGGTTATGGTAAACAAATCGAAAAAATCGGTAATGGAAACGCTTTTTACGCCTACGGGATAGGTGCCCCGGTATTTGCAGGAGAGGGATAAATCCATCTCCAGATGCTGGTGTGGGAGGAGAAACAGATGATCCGCTTCACCCGTATCATTTGTAACCGTTACGGTATCGGTATAGAAATTCAGACCAATACCGGTCATCATCAGCCAGTCTTCGTTTGCCAGTTTCAGACTGTAAGGAATGGGCACGCCTTTATCTACATATCGGTCAACCTGCTGCACAATACGAAAACGGCAGTAGACATATTGAACATAGATCAGGGCAATCAGGGGAAGCATCAACATAAAATAGAGCAACAGCCATGAAATTGCGCCTCCTCTGTAGCTGGCAAGAACGATAGAGCCTGTCAGCAATGCAAAATAAATGATCTTTTTCATAAAACAGGAACCTCCACCTGATATGCAAGAGCGGAGAGAATATCTTTTATGCTGCGTCCTTCCAGCTCCCCTTTGGAGGAGAGGATCAGCCGGTGGGAAAGTACCGGCAGGGTCATTTGCACAAGATCTTCAGGGATGGTATAGTCCCGCCCCATGAGATAAGCGCGGCTTCTTGCCGCCTTTACCAGTGCAATTGCCGCACGGGGGCTTGCCCCCAACAGGATCAGATCGCTTTTCCTTGTGGCTCTGACCAGTGCTACAGCGTATTTCAAAAGATCGGGATGAACCTTAACCTGAGCCGCTTCCTGCTTAAGCTGGCACATTTCCTCCAGGGTGATAACAGGCTTAAGCTCCCGAATATCCTGCCCGGATAAAGCACGGCTGATCAGTTCCCGCTCTTCCTCTGTTTTCTGGGGATAACCCATGGAAACCTTCATCAGAAAACGATCCAGCTGGGCTTCCGGAAGAGCAAAGGTACCCAGATGTTCAATGGGATTCTGGGTGGCAATGACCATAAATACAGGAGATAGGGGATAGGTTTTCCCCTCCAGGCTTACTTGCCCTTCCTCCATGGCTTCCAGCAGGCTTGCCTGGGTCTTGGGGGAGGTGCGGTTGATTTCATCGGCAAGCAGCACATCATGCATTATGGCGCCCGGCATATATCGGAATTCTCCTGTCTGCATGTGGTAGATGGTCATTCCTGTTACGTCTCCCGGAAGGGTATCCGGCGTAAAAGTAATGCGGGCAAAACTGCAGGCAATGGACTGCGCCAGCGCCTTGCCGAGAGTGGTTTTTCCCACGCCGGGCACATCCTCCAGAAGAAGATGTCCGCCTGTCAGCATGGTAATCAGGGCAAGTTCAATGATATCCCGTTTACCAACGATGACCTTTTCCATGTTCTCAATGATGAAATTCAGTTTTTTGTTTCGCTCCATTGTCTTCTCCTGTGTGCAAAAATGTATCAATAGTCTTTGGCGTTGAGGTGATAGGGACATAGATATCCATCTCACAGTAGCTGGCGCTGCATTTTTTCAGATCAACACGTTCTATATGGAAATTTCCCGCCTGAAGGTAAGAAGTTTCCGCTTTCCAGGCGTTGATGTTTTCATAAAGCCCTAACAACGTACGGAAGGTGATTTCGTAAGGAGAGTGCATGCCCACATATCGGAAGGAAACATAGTTGTGGGTGGGAATCGTGTAGCCTTTTACCGGTTCGTGGGTTTTCCCGGGCGCTTTTACCTGAGTACAGGCGGCATACAGCCGTCCTTTGGGATTTTGGTTGTACTGTACCAGTCCAAAATACACAAATTCATCCACTTTATTTTTAATCTGTTTCAGGTATGTTTTTTCCCATTTGTTTACAAGCTGATTGGTATCGTAATGATAGTAGTTATGGTCATGAATAATTTCCCGTTCGATTCCCTGGAGATAAAATTCTGGGATCATACACATATGAGGCGCCGACAGGAGTCCCTGCTCTGTTCCATATAAATGCGCCGTATCGAACTTCTCCACAATAGGCAGTTCGCCGTGGCTGCGGCGGTATTGTGCCGGCGTTATGTGAAATTGCTTTTTAAATGCTCTGATATAGGATTGTTCATGAGAAAAATGATATCTCAGCGCAATATCTATGATATTCAAGCGGGTATTGATCAGGTCGCTTAAGCTTAAGGTCAGCCTGCGCCCGCGCACATATGCCATCATGGACATTCCGGTCAACGCCCGAAAGAGCCTGTGGACATAAAACTTGGAAAATCCCGTTTTTTCCGCAATCAAATCCAAATCCAGCTCCTGCCGGATATTTTCTTCAATCACCTGAATCAAATTTTGAATCATCTGTACCTGATTTGCCGCCATCCCTGCCCCCACTTCTTTCTACTCTATTATAGCAGAGAACATTTTCATAAATGAACTTTTCTTGCTCTCCCCACATTTTTATTTTGATGAAATGCCGCATGGAAAGCCCCGATCCATAGATACATAAGGGCGGAGGGCTGGGCGGAAGCATAAAAAAGAATTTGTGGGCGCTCCGTTGCACCGGGCATTCCGATGAGCCTCCAGGACAAAAATCGTGTTCAGCATGGGCTTCCACGATTTTCAGAGTCTCATCTCCATGGTGCAAAAGTCGCTTCCACAAGCTTCTTTTTTATGCTTCCCCCCAGCCCTCCGCCCTTATGCATCTATGGATCGGGGCTTTCCATGCCTATTCTGCCTAAAACACCGGCAGAGTAACGCTGAAAGTGGTCATTTCGTTTTCACTGGAAGCGTTGATCGTGCCCCCGTGAAGGGTAACGATCTCCTTGGCAATAGCAAGTCCAAGCCCTGCGCCGCCTGTGTTGGTGCTTCTCGCTTCATCCATGCGGAAAAACTTTTCAAAGATCGCGTTGAGTTTTTCCTGGGGGATGGTTTTCCCCTGATTGATAAAGCAGATCACAATATCCTTTTCCCGCCTACCGGCATACACCTTAATGGGAGAATTAGGGTAGCTGTAGGAGATTGCGTTTTTCAGGATGTTGTTGAATACTCTTGCAAGCTTCATGGAATCCCCGTAGACGGTGAGATCGTCTTCCGCCTGAAGCTCCACTGTGTTTCCATGGTCTGTCAACAGGGGATAAAATTCGTCTGTAAGCTGCATCAGCATAAAGGACAGATCGATTGTTTCTTTTTCCAGAATGATCTGCTGAAGATTATAGCGGGTGATCTCAAAAAATTCGTTGATCAGCTTTTCCAGCCGGAGTGCCTTTTCCAGGGTAATGTGAATGTATTTTTTGCGTTGGATGTCAGGCATATCGGGGGCTTCTTCCAGGAGATCCAGGTAGCCGATGACGGAGGTGAGGGGCGTTTTTAGATCGTGGGCAAGGTAGGTGATCAGATCGTTGCGGCGGTCTGTTTCATTTTTCATAGCCTGCTCATGACGCTGCATGGTGGACTTGATCTGGACGATCTGGGAAGCCACCTCTGCATAAGAAGGGGGAAAAACTTCATTGGGGTCGATGTCGTTATGCATATAGGTGATCAGCATGCGGCTGGTTTTTGAGATGGATTTCTGTACCTGCTTTTTGGCGTGGAAATGAGCTGTCAGGTAAATAGACACCACAAAAAGCACCATCGCGGCAAAGAACAGGGTCAGCGCAAGAAATTTCAGTCTGAGCCAGTTGGGGCGGTGGTAATAGACGGGACCGTTTTTGGAGTCCACATGTTTGACTTCAATATAAAAATAGTTTTCTGCAAACCAATCCAGAATGGAGCCATTGAAAACAACATCGGCAAGATAATAAATTCCGTAGCCAATTCCCAGTGCAAGACAAAGAAAAAGTATCAGGAGAATGACAGATTTAGTTTTATCTTTAGTTTTCAATTTTGTATCCACACCCCCAGACAGTTTTAATGTATTTTGGGTCCTCAAAGGAATCGTTCATTTTCTCGCGTAAATGTCTGATGTGTACGGTAATGGTATTGTTGCTTTTACTGAAATATTCTTCTCCCCAGACGGCGTGAAACAGCTCTTCGGCGCTGATCACTTGTCCCTTTTTCTGGCAAAGTACGTAAAGGATAGTAAATTCTGTGGGAGTAAGAGAAAGAGGTCTTTCATCCAGGGTGCATTCGTGGGTCAGGCTGTTCAGCATCAGTCCGCCATGAATGATCACAGAAGATTCCTCGGCAGGGCTCATTTGATTGTATTTTTTGTATCTGCGCAGCTGCGCTTTCACCCGGGCAATCAGCTCCAAAGGACGGAAGGGCTTTGTCATGTAGTCGTCCGCACCCAGGGTTAGACCGGTGATCTTGTCCGTTTCTTCCTCCTTTGCTGTGAGCATAATAATAGGGTAATTATGATGCTCGCGGATCTGCTGGCAAAGCCGGAAGCCGTCCATTTTAGGCATCATAACGTCCAGGATGGCAAGATCCAGATCCTCCTTCAGTGCAAGTTCGCAGGCTTCTATGGGGTCATAGAAGGGGAAAACCGTGTAGTTTTCATTTTCAAGATAGAGAGTAATTAAGTCTGTGATTTCCTGTTCATCGTCTACTACCAGTATTTTTTCGCTCATAAGTATTCCTCCTGAAAGCTATTATAACAGATGAAACAGGGATCATGCTATGATTTGAAGGGAAAAGATGGGAGCAAAAGATTAAGAAATTCCTAAGATAAGGACATGGGGATTTTAATTTGTTTACACATATTGTATATGCTATACTAAAATGTATATTCATTCTTAAAAATCTAAAGCCTCAAAATGAAGCTTTAGGAAGCTTTGGATGATGCTTTGGAAGGACGGTCTATTATTGAATTACGGAGGGGGAAGTAGCCTTGAAAGAAGAGAATATTATAAATTTTATTGGAGAATTGTGCAGATATGCCGGTGAGGACGACAGCTTCGGGCAGGTTTTCTGGGAAAAGTTAAAGGCGGATGAGGAGATCCTGGGGGAATTTGTTTATTATATGGAGAACGGCACTTTCGCCTGTGAGGCGAAAGCGGCAGGCTATACGGTAGTGGATGTGATGATCTGGCAGATGGACCATTTTAAGGCAAGGCTGGACCGGGACAACACCGGAACCAGAGAAAATGGGGACAGGATGGTACTTCTTGCCTTTGACACCTTTTTGGACATGAAAAAAAATCCCCAAAGGTATGTGCAGAAAATATCGGGGGAGACAGGAACGGATTATCCGGATAAATACTAGAAATGCAGCCGTCTGCGCACCGCATCCCGAAGACGTCTTCTGGAGAGCACTGTGATCAACAGGATTACAATGACGCCGCATACGGTGAGAACCACTGCTGACCAGACCAGATGCAGGGGGGCTCCCATGTAATGGTCGATCAAAAGCTCGATCCCTACGCACAAAAGAGCGGTCTCGGCAAAGAAATACAATGCTGTGGTGATAAAGGAGACAGGGAAAGAGCGCAGCAGAAGGGCAAAGATTTCCACCAGTATGGTGATAAGCGCCACAATGGGCAGGGCAAGCCCTGCAAACCACTCCCTGGAAGCGGTATTAAAGGTGATCATATACAGATAAAAGCCCACGGCGATTCCATCGAAGAGCAGAGAGATATAGATGGGAAGCTTGGTATAGATCACGGCAGGAAAGACCAGCACGAACAGAAGCAGACATGCGCCGATGATAAAAAGGGACCATAAGCTTCCGGAAAATACAAAGAGATTCAGCAGAAGACAGCTTAAGGAGGTAGCAATCAGGACGATGCTGGTGAGAATGGCGAGATCTCTTCTCTTAACCACGTCTACCTGACCTTTTTCTCTGGAATAAGGGGAGGTCTTTTTTTTATTGTATAATTCCTTTGGATTGATAACAGGCGTATTGCATAGGGGACATTCTGTAAGGGATGCTTCCAGCTTTACGCCGCAGTTGACGCAGTATGACATATTAAATTCCTTTCTTGTGGCAGGCTTTCTATCAATGGGAGAGGGATTCCTCCAGGCTTTCCCGGTTACTTTCTATGGTCACATGGATGCCGTCCTCCACCAGCTTTCTGAAAAAATACCGCTCCACGTCCGTTTCCATGATGCTGCTGGCAAAATTCACAGTAAGAGTATCCTCAAAGCTGACAATGGCACAGTTGGTTCGGGAGGAGAAGGGCTGCCCCATGTAAATGTCAAAGCGGTCGATATACTGCTTCATGTCTTCGGGAACCTTTAATGCGCCCATATTGGTAAGACCAGCGGAGGAGTTTTTATCCTGCACCCGGGCATAAAACTGCTTTACAACGAAGTCTTTTATGAAAAGGGGCACCACCCGGATGAATGGATTGCGCTGGGTGCTGGCGTTTGTGGTGATATCGCCCCGCAGAAATTTCTCGTTGATATAATAGCGCATGTAATTATGAACCTGTTTTACAATTTCTTCAAAGGAATATTCTCCAAGCCTGGGATCGATGGAGGGGAATACCATGGTGATGAAGTTACGCAGGGTTTTTGAAGGGAAAAAGCGTCGCAGGTTAACCGGCATGGCGATTTTCACCGGGCGAAGCTTTAAATGCCATTCTGTCTGCTGCTTTTTCAGGAGGGCATAGAGCAGAACGGAATTCAAATATTCCGTAATAGTTGCGTGATAGTTTTTGGCAACGGCGGCAACCTCCTGAACGGACATGATGCCGTCGATGACATTGAAGGTGTAGAAAGGTTCCCTGGTGCCTCTCACCCGGTAGGTTTTCTCCCCGGGACGGGGAGGACAGACCTTAGCGTTGGCATACCGCATGTAAGCATCCTCCAGCTCCTCCGGATCAGGGGGCTGGCTTACATCCAGCACAAAATATCCATCGGAAACGGAATGCCCAAGAAGTCTCAAATAAACGGCGGTGATGGTCTGAAGGACGCACATGCCTCCTGTGCCGTCCCCCAGGCAGTGATGGGCTTCCAGAGAGATCCGCCGGTCATAATAATAGACCCTGAGCAGATACCGATTACCTGCCTTGAAAGGCATGGGCATACAAAAATTCCGGATATCCCTCTGCACGAAAGGTCCCGGACGGTGATTGGGTTCCAGGTAACGCCAGAACAATCCCTTCCGGATGGCAGTCTTGTAGGTAGGAAACCGAACAAGGGCAAGATCTACCGCCTGCTGCAGAACGTCCGGTTTTACAGGTTCCTTTAGAACCACAGACAGCCGGTAAACGGAAGAAAAGTCCCTTCGCTGGAGGGTAGGGTATACGATAGCCGACAGATCCAGCTTATACCAGACCTTAGCGTCCCGACGGGCTTTTTTCTTTGCAAAATTACCTGCGTTATTTAATTTTTCTTCCGGCTTTCCGGATTCCATATTCTTATTTTCCAATATTCATTCCCATTTTGTCTAAAAATTTAGCCGCATTATATTGGCATAAGATGCAAACTATTAATTAGTATACCACAAAATTACCGAAATGTGTTAAAATTACCCATAAGGAATTTGTCCTTTTACAAAATCAGGGAATTTTTTACTATAATTGGAGGAAACATGACAGTCAACACAAAGAAAACCCGCTCCAGGAAATCCACCCCTGAGAGCAGAAATCAAAATATGATGGCAATGATCCGAAAGGTTCACGGTATGATCGAGAGCGCTGATATTGAAAAGCACCGTCAATCCCAGGATCATGTTGGCGCCCTTTTGGGGAATTCCAAGGATATTCTGATCCGCAGCGTGGACATTCACGGGATGGAAGGAGAATGGGTATCGGTAAACCGCGCCCATATGAAAAAGTACATTATTCTCTACTGCCATGGGGGAGGATACTCCACCGGAAGCAGTGTCTATGCCAGAACCCTCACCACAAAACTAGCGGCAAGCACCTCCATGGATGTGCTCAGCTTTGATTACCGCCTGGCGCCTGAAAACCCTTATCCGGCGGCAACGGAGGACGCTATGAAGGCGTGGAATTACCTGATGCTTTTAGGATACGGGGCAAGAGATGTGATCATTGCAGGGGATTCCGCCGGAGGAAATATGGCGTTGTCTCTGGTGCTGAAGCTGAAAGCGGAGGAACGCCTTCTGCCCCGGGGACTGGTGCTCATGTCTCCCTGGACGGATCTCACATCTTCCGGAAAGACCCACCAGTCCAGAGCAGAAGTGGACCCGGTTCTGGATGCGCCTTATCTGGAGAAAATGATTCACAATTATGTGGAGGGACAAAATCTGGAGGACCCTATGATCTCTCCGCTTTTTGGTGATTTTACGGGCTTCCCCCCTACTTATATTCAGGTAGGGGACAATGAAATATTACTTGCCGATTCCACTATGCTCCACAAAAAAATGGTGCAGGAGAACGTATCCGTAAAGCTGGATATCTTCAAAGGAATGTGGCATGTCTTCCAAATGTCACCCCTAAAGACGGCATACGATGCAATGGATAAAAACGCGGAGTTTATCTACGATATCTGCCGCTGATTTCAGGATTAGGACCTCCGAAAAAACGGCGGTCTTTTTTCCTGTAAAAAAATAAAGGATTTTACAATTTTGTACCGAATAATGATAATAGGAAGTTTTTTGTGCTTATGATCAGGAGCAGAAAATGAATATACGAGAGAATCTGGAACAGCTTGAAATGGAATACTTAAGTCCCTATGCCGCTCACAGCAGGGATTCCAAAGGGCGGCTCCGATGGGAGGAGCAGTGCGATATCCGTCCGGTCTATCAGAGAGACAGGGACAGAATTCTTCACTCCAAGTCCTTCAGAAGGCTGAAGGATAAGACACAGGTATTCTTATCCCCCGAGGGAGACCACTACCGAACCAGGCTGACCCATACCCTGGAAGTTTCCCAGAATGCCAGAACCATAGCCAAAGCATTGCGCATGAACGAAGATCTGGTAGAGGCCATCGCATTGGGGCATGATCTGGGGCATACGCCCTTTGGGCATGCAGGGGAACGCGCTTTAAATGCGGTGAGTCCTTATGGCTTCTGCCACAGCGAGCAAAGTGTCCGCACGGTGGATCTCCTTGAAAAAGGAGGGCAGGGGCTGAATCTTACCCAGGAGGTGAGAGACGGCATCCGAAATCACCAGACCAAGGGAATGCCCTCTACTTTGGAGGGAAAGATCGTCCGTTTCTCTGATAAGATCGCCTATATTCATCATGATATGGACGATGCCATCAGAGCAGGGATACTGAAGGAATCGGATGTGCCCGGGGAAATAGGAGACGTGATCGGTTATACCACAGGGGCGAGGCTGGATCATTTTATCCACGATCTGGTTTCTACCAGCTACGGAAAGAACGATATACAAATGTCAGAGCCGGTGGCAGAGGCAATGAGGAAGCTGCGCCGGTTTATGTTTGAACGGGTCTATCAGAATAAAGAGGCAAAGAGTGAAGAGGGAAAAGCGGAAATGCTGATACAGACGCTGTACAGCTATTACAGACACCATATAGAGCTTCTGCCGGAGGATTATCTGAATCTGGTGAAAAGAGGAGAGCCGGAAGAAATGATTGTATGCGATTACATAGGCGCCATGACAGACCGCTTTGCAATAGCCAAGTATGAGGAGATCTACATTCCAAGATCCTGGCACGGCTGACAGGAACATCCGGAAAACAAGTGGAGGAGGAGCATGTATTATCCTGACGAGTTAGTAGAAGAAATACGTACCAAAAGCGACATCGTAGATGTGATTTCAGGATATGTGAAAATACAAAAAAAAGGAAGCAGCTATTTTGGGCTTTGTCCCTTTCATAATGAAAAATCACCCTCCTTTTCTGTTTCTCCTGGCAAACAGATGTATTATTGTTTTGGCTGTGGAGCCGGAGGGAATGTTTTTACATTTCTGATGGAATATGAGAACTACTCCTTTCAGGAAGCGGTGAAAGCCCTTGCCCAGCGTGCCGGGGTAAGCCTTCCGGAGGCGGAGTACAATGAGGAGGCGCGCAAAAGGGAGAGCAGGCGGGCAAGGCTTTTAGAGGTGAATAAAGAGGCGGCGAAATATTTTTATTACCAGCTTCGGAGAGAAAAGGGACAAGCCGGTTATCAATACCTGCGGCAGAGGCAGTTGTCCGATGAAACCATCCATCGGTTTGGGCTTGGGTTTGCCAATGTGACCAGCGACGACCTTACAAAATATCTGAAAAGCAAGGGCTATGAGGATAAGCTGATACAGGAGGCGGGGCTTGCCGCCTTTGATGAAAAATACGGCATGCATGATAAATTCTGGAATAGGGTCATGTTTCCCATTCAGGATATCAATCACAGAGTGATCGGTTTTGGAGGGCGTGTGATGGGGGATGGAAAACCCAAGTATCTCAACTCTCCGGAAACCATGATCTTCGATAAAAGCCGGAATCTGTACGGCTTGAATTTTGCCAGAACGGCGCGCACAAACAATATCATCCTGTGCGAAGGCTATATGGATGTGATCGCCATGCACCAGGCGGGCTTTTCCCAGGCGGTGGCATCATTGGGAACGGCATTTACGGAAGGACAGGCAAATCTTCTGCGCAGGTATGCCCAGGAGATCATTCTCGCCTATGACAGCGACGGGGCAGGGGTCATGGCAGCGCTTCGCGCCATTGGTATCTTAAAGGAGGCTGGGCTTACCGGAAAGGTGTTGAACTTAGAACCCTATAAAGACCCTGACGAGTTTATAAAAAATCTGGGGCAGGAGGCGTTCCGGGAGCGGATCGCCCAGGCGGAAAACAGCTTTTTCTTTGAGCTGCGCATGCTGCAGCGGGATTATGATCTGAATGACCCGGAATCTAAAACCAGATTCCACCGGGAGATCGCCAAAAAGCTCTGCGGTTTTTCCGAGGAGGTGGAGCGGGAGAACTATATAGAAGCGGTGGCGGGGAAATATCATATTGGCTTTGAAAACCTGCGCAAGCTGGTGCTTGCCTATGCGGCGCAGACCGGGCTTGCAAAGCCCGCGGTAAGACCCAAATCGGGGATTCAGACGAAAAACGATCCTAAGGAAAATCAAAAGAAGCCCCAAAAACTTCTGCTTACCTGGCTGGTAGAGGAACCTTCCGTGTATCAGAAGATTAAAAAATATATTTCCCCCAGTGATTTCACGGAGGATTTATATAGAACAATAGCCGGGAAGCTTTTTGAAGATCTGGAGAAAGGCGCCATCAATCCGGCGGCTGTGATCAGTCTTTTTGTGGACGAGGAGCAGCAGCGGGAGGCGGCGGGGGTGTTTAACACCAGGCTTTCAGAGCTTTCTACCAGGGCGGAGCAGGAAAAGGCGTTCCACGATATTGTGGTGGCGGTTAAGCGAAACAGTCTTGAATATTTTTCCTCCCGTCAGGGGGCGGATGTGTCCGCGATCACTCGTGTGATCGAAGGGAAAAAAGCGCTGGAAGAACTTAGCAAAACGCATATTTCCCTGGATTAAGGCTAATAATGGTAATGTTTATAAAGTTAGGAAGGACGGAAAACCGGAATGGATGAAAACACACAGGCAAAATTTGATGAGAAGCTGACAGCGCTTCTTGCCATTGCCAAGAAGAAAAAAAATGTGTTGGAATATCAGGAGATTGTGGATTACTTTGTTGATGTTCCCATGGGAGAAGAACAGTTTGAGAAGATCATGGAAACCCTGGAGCAGAATAATGTGGATGTTCTGCGCATTACAGAGGTGGACGAGGTAGATGATGAGGAGATCATTCTTGCAGAAGAGGATGAGGTGGATGTGGAGAACATCGACCTTTCTGTTCCTGACGGAATCAGCATTGAAGATCCGGTGAGAATGTATTTAAAGGAGATCGGAAAGGTTCCCCTGCTCAGTGCAGAGGAGGAGATCGATCTTGCCCAGAAAATGGAAGCGGGCGCCGTAGCAAGAGAAAAGATTCCCGTTTTGGAAAATAGAATGGACAAAGTAGACGAGGCGGAAGCACAGGAACTGCGTCTGGAGATTCAAAATCTCCAGGGCGATATCGATGCAGGAGACGTGGCAAAAAAACGTCTTGCAGAAGCAAACTTAAGGCTGGTGGTGAGCATCGCCAAACGGTATGTAGGCAGGGGAATGCTCTTTCTGGATCTGATCCAGGAAGGAAATCTTGGGCTGATCAAAGCAGTTGAAAAGTTTGATTATCGCAAAGGGTATAAATTTTCCACTTATGCCACCTGGTGGATACGCCAGGCAATCACCAGAGCCATTGCTGATCAGGCGAGAACCATCCGCATTCCCGTACACATGGTTGAAACCATTAATAAGCTGATCCGGGTGAGCAGACAGCTTTTGCAGGAATTGGGACGGGAACCTACGCCGGAGGAGATTGCAGAGGAAATGAGCCTTCCGGTAGAACGGGTCCGTGAAATTCTGAAAATATCCCAGGAACCTGTTTCTTTGGAGACGCCTATTGGTGAGGAAGAGGATTCTCATTTGGGCGATTTCATACAGGACGATAATGTGCCGGTTCCGGCGGATGCGGCGGCATTTACCTTGTTAAAGGAACAGCTGGTAGAGGTTTTAGGTACCCTTACGGAAAGGGAACAGAAAGTACTCCGCCTGCGTTTTGGGCTGGATGACGGCCGTGCAAGAACGCTGGAGGAAGTGGGCAAGGAGTTTAATGTAACCAGAGAGCGTATCAGGCAGATCGAGGCAAAAGCGCTGCGGAAGCTGCGTCATCCCAGCAGAAGCAGAAAGCTTAAGGATTATCTGGATTAATGGGAAAGAAAATGGTTCTGTCCGCAAGGATGCAGGCGGTTGCAGATATGGTGACAAAGGGGAACCGGGTCTGCGATGTGGGATGCGATCATGGTTTTGTGTCTATTTATCTGGTTTGCCGGGGAATTTCACCTGCAGTGCTTGCCATGGATGTAAACCAGGGTCCTCTGCTGCGGGCAAGGGAGCATGTACGGGAAGCCGGGCTTGAGGAATACATAACGCTGCGTCTGTCGGACGGGCTTGCAGCATACAACCCGGGAGAAGCGCAGACTCTGATCTGCGCCGGAATGGGAGGGCGCTTGATGGAGCGGATTCTCCGGCGTACGCCTTCCAAAGCAGGGGATTTCAGGGAACTTATTCTGCAGCCTCAGTCAGAGATCCCAATTTTTCGGGAATATCTGAGAAATGCGGGATATGAGATCATCTGGGAAGATATGATATTGGAAGAAAATAAATTTTATCCCATCATAAAAGCAGTTCCGGGCGCAGTTGTGCCTGCTTCCCCGGAGCAGCCGCTTTATGACCGCTTTGGTCCGGTTCTGTTGAAAAACAGGCATCCAATTCTGGAAAAATATCTGGAACGGGAATGGAACAACAGCCTTGCAATCCGGGAGCGGCTTTCACAGGCGCAGGATACGCCCCGCATCCGGGTGCGCAAAGAGGCGCTGGAGGAAGAAATGAGCTATCTGAAAAGAGCGGCGGAACGGATGGGAATGACTCAAAATTAGGGAGAGAGAATATGGCGGTTGTTACAATTGACGGTATTGCAAAAGAGTATGCAGAGGGAACCACCTTTGAAGAGATTGCGAAGGAATATCAACCTCACTATCAGGATATGATCGCACTGGTACTTGAAAACGGGAAGATCAGAGAACTGATCAAGACGGTTCAAAAGGATTGTCAGGTTTCTTTTCTGACCCTGAAGGACGATATTGGGCATAAGACATATGTGCGCACGGCAGTAATGGTTTTGATCAAGGCGGTTTATGATATTTTGGGGGCGGATAAGGTCAATAAGATCAAGGTGGAGTTTGCCATTGGGCAGGGGTATTATTGCAGCCTGAAAATGGAGAGGAGCCTTACGGGAGAAGATATTAAAAAGATCAATCAGCGGATGCGCCAATTGGTGGAGGAGGATCTTCCCATCACCAAAAAGTCTTATCCCATTGACGATGCAATGGAAATTTTTCGCAAGCATAAAATGTATGACAAGGAAAAACTGTTCTGCTACAGGAGAAGCTCCTTTGTAAATATTTATTGCCTGGACGGGTACTGTGATTATTACTACGGTTATATGCTGCCCAGCACAGGCTATCTGAAATATTTTGATCTGATGCTATATGAAAAGGGTATTCTGCTTTTGATACCAGGCAGCGAGGAACCTACCAAGATCGAATATTTTGAGCCCAGAGAAAAATTCTTTAAGACCCTTATGAAATCTTCCGAGTGGGGGGAAAGAATGGGGATCGACTCGGTAGGGGATCTTAACGATGCCATTCGGGACGGAAAAATCGGAGATATGATTCTGGTGCAGGAGGCGCTTCAGGAGAGAAGGATCGGTAAAATTGCAAAGGAGATCGTGGAGCGGAAGAATGTGAAATTTGTGCTGATTGCAGGACCGTCTTCTTCCGGAAAGACTACCTTTTCCCACAGATTATCCATCCAGCTCAGATCCTACGGCATGATTCCCCACCCCATTGCCCTGGATGATTACTTTGTAAACAGGGAAGATACGCCCAGGGATGAAAAGGGAAATTATAATTTTGAATGTCTTGAGGCCATAGATTTAAAGCAGTTTAATGAAGATATGAACAGGCTCCTTAAGGGGGAGCGGGTAGAACTTCCGCAGTTTAATTTTAAGACCGGGAAGCGGGAGTATCACGGGAATTTCAAGACGTTGGGCGCGGAGGATATTCTGGTGATCGAAGGCATCCACGGGTTGAATCCGGCAACTACCTTTTCCATGCCCGATGAAAGTAAATTTAAGATCTATATCAGTGCACTGACCAGCTTGAATATAGACGAGCATAACAGGATTCCAACCACCGACGGACGTCTGATCAGACGGATGGTGCGGGATGCCCGTACCAGAGGCACCAGCGCCAAAGGAACCATTGGAATGTGGTCTTCGGTGAGAAGAGGGGAGGAGCAATATATTTTCCCTTATCAGGAAAGCGCAGATGAAATGTTCAATTCGGCGCTCATTTATGAGCTTGCGGTACTCAAGCAGTATGCAGAGCCTTTATTGTTCGGGATTCAAAAGGGAGAACCGGAATATTATGAGGCAAAGCGGCTGTTAAAGTTTTTGGAATATTTTCAGGGAATTGACAGTCATAATGTTCCCGCTAACTCCATATGCAGGGAGTTTATCGGCGGAAGCTATTTCAAAGTGTAGAAAAATCAAGTAGAACAAATGATCGCGGCTGTCTTTTGACAGGTGAGGAAAGTCCGGGCTTCACAGGGCAGGATGCCGGATAACGTCCGGTGGAGGCGACTCCAAGGCAAGTGCAACAGAAATAAACCGCCCCCGGCATATCAAATGCCGGGCGGAAATCTGTGAAGACAGATTTCCCAAGCGCAGACGGCGCGTGCTTCAGGCACAAGACGGCTGCGGCTTGTGGTAAGGGTGGAAAGGCAGTGTAAGAGACTACCGCCTGTGGGGTAACTCGCAGGGCACATGTAAACCCCATCCGAAGCAAGACCAAACAGAAAGCGTTATCAGTCTGCCCGGCGAGCTTTCAGGTAGGTCGCTCGAGACTGTCGGCAACGACAGCCCTAGATAGATGATCATTCAACGACATAACCCGGCTTATCGTTCTGCTTGATTTTTCATATAAATGATGAATGACCCAAAGGAACCGGCTATGAATGGAAAAAAAAGAAAGGGCGTATGGAAAGCAGCCTCCGTCTTATGGATCATTGCTTTTTGGTTTATAGAGGGAGGCGTTTGTTTTGCTGCCGAACCAAACGGGCTGCCTCATTTAATTCAGGCAACTACGCCGGAAAGTGATTACCAGGCGGCAGTCAGTCTGGAGCTTGCGGTTACGCCCCTGCTGCAGGAGAAGGATTATGACAGGGCATTTGCCAATGTGCTTTCTGCATGTGTCAGGATACAGGCAGGGGATCATTATGCCAGCGGCTGTATTTATAAAATGCTGGAAAAGGAAATTGTGATCGTAACCAACCGCCATGTGCTGGAATATTGGAATGAGGACAGCTATGTAACCTTTTTCGATGGAAGTGTTCTTACGGGAAGCCTTATAGGGGTTTCAGATTGCTCTGATGTGGGTTTTTTAAGCACTCCCACGGAAGAACTGCCCTATGAAGCGCTTCTTTTTTTGCGCAATATCCGCCTGGCGGATCGGTCGGAGGAAATAGAACAAGGGGAAGGATTTTTTGCGGTGGATATCGCTTCTCAGTGGAATATGCCTGTCAGGAAGGAGGGAGAGATCCTTTCCCCTTCGGTTTTTCTGGAGGAATTTCAGGAGGAAATGATTTACGCCAGGGGAGACGCCTGTCCGGGAATGTCAGGCTGCGGGATTTTTGACGGTTTTGGGAGATATTGGGGAATGCTTACGGGAGGAACCCTGGATGGGGAAATTGCCGCTGTGCCTGTAAAGACCATCCGGCAGGTTTACGAAGAAATTGTAAAATAGCACCTGCTATTTTTAATGCAAAAAGAAACCGGCTCAGAAGAGGGTATGAGTCGGTTCTATCGTTCTATATGGTATCAATGAAATTAAGCCATTTTGTTGACAGCCTGTGCTAAACGGGATACTTTTCTGGAAGCTGTGTTCTTATGATAAACACCTTTAGAAGCAGCCTTGTCAATGGTAGCTGTAGCAGCAACCAATGCAGCGGCAGCGGCAGCTTTATCATTTGCAGCGATAGCAGCAGTTACTTTTTTGGTAGCTGTCTTAACACCAGACTTAATCGCTTTATTTCTCTCAGCTTTCGTTCTGTTTACTAAAATTCTTTTCTTTGCAGATTTAATGTTAGCCACGATGTACACCTCCTATTTCAATCATCAGTTTTCATGATGTTCCATTAAAGCCGGAGACACGGACGTCTTAATGTAAACACACGCATATTATTTTATCCGTAAAAACAGCATCTGTCAATACATATTTGAAGATTATTTGGAAAATACTGTTTTTGAAAGCCCTTTGATCATCGGCTTTTAAAATGATACGAGCTGGAGGAGAAATGAACGGTATAAAAATAAGGACGGATCTGGCGTTGGAAGCACGGGAAAGTATGGAGGAAAACGCCAAAGAGTGCAGAGGAGTATCCGTAGAGGAAGAGTATCGCAAGGAGAGCGAACTGCGTATTACCAAGGTTGTGATCGAGACCATGAATGGAGCCAAAGCGATGGGAAAGCCCATGGGCACTTATATTACCCTGGAGGCGCCGACAATGGCACAGCCCGATGAAAATTATCATGAAGAGATTTCTGAAGAACTGGCAAAACAGTTGAGGGAGATTATTCCGGAGATAGAAAAGGAGCTTTCGATAATGGTGGTAGGCCTGGGAAACAGGGAAGTCACTGCAGATGCATTAGGTCCTAATGTGGTGGATAATCTTACCATTACCAGACATATGGTGAAGGAATATGGAAAGGCAGCTTTTAATAAGAAGCAGGTCCACATGGTAAGCGGATTGATACCGGGTGTTATGGCAAAAACGGGAATGGAATCTCAGGAAATTATAAAAGGAGTGGTGGAAAAGACAAAGCCTGATGTTGTGATCGTCATAGACGCTCTTGCCGCCCGCTCTACCAGGCGCTTAAACCGAACCATTCAGATCACCAACACAGGAATTCATCCCGGTTCGGGGGTGGGCAACCACAGAAATGCCATTACAGGAGAGGCGCTGGGGGTTCCGGTGATTGCAATTGGTGTGCCCACTGTGGTGGATGCGGCAACCATTGTAAGCGATGCTTTTGAAAAAATGATGCGCCAAAGCGGTGAAGAACCTTTGGAAATACAGGATGAGCTGCTTGCAGGGCTTGGCGAGCTTTATAATATGTATGTAACAGGGAAGGATGTGGACTATGAGATAAAACAGATCAGCCATATCATCTGCACGGCGTTAAACAGCGCCCTTGAAATTTGAATGAACCTCAGTGGATAAGCATATACTTCCGTAGTGGGGTGCTTGCCATGACGGGGAGAAAATGGAAACAAATTGTAAAAAAATGGGGAATGCCCGCATTGCTGTTGGTCTGTCTGGGGTGCGGCGGAGTCAGTCTTATGAAAAACAGAATAACCGGCAATGATGGCATGCCGGCAGCGGAAAGCCATATTGCCGGTTTTCTGAACCACCAAATGGAACGGGCGTATTTTCAGGTTTCCAGGTATCTGGATGAGGAAGAAGCTGCCAGGAATACTCTTTCATGGGCGGAAAGATGCATACTCCGGCAGTTTTTACTATATGATTATATGCTGGATCAGGAGGAGCCGGAGGTGGAGCAGGAAGATGACCTGATGGCGGAGCTGATCCTGCGCCAGGAGGGGACGGACGAGGATTATAAAAATATAGATGAAGAACATCTGGATTATGGGGAGGATGCGCTTCACATTGACAAAAGTGTATTAGATGAGATGGAACGGGAAAATCAAATACATAGCAGGGAAAATCAGGAGGATTTGACAGAAGAGGAAGGGGAAAACACATCGGAAATGCCGGAAAAACCCCAGGTAAAAGAATTTCAGGAGCCGGCATATCCTGCGTATACCTATGACTGGTCGGAAAAATGGGATTATGAGGGGCTAATATCCAATTTCTATGCAGTGGATAATTCTACCCGGCTGAAAGAGGAATATGCAGATCTTGATAAATTATTATATCAGGATTTAACAGTAAACCAAGAGGCGGAGGGACCTCAGATACTGATCTATCATACCCACGCTAGCGAGGGGTTTATGGATTCGGTTCCGGGGGATCTTTCTACCACCATCGTAGGGGCGGGAGATAAGCTTACGGAGCTTCTGGAGGGAAAGTACGGATTCCGGGTGCTGCATCACAGGGAGGTTTACGACAGCGTCAGGGACAATGCCTACAACGAGACACTGCCTGTTATTACGCAGCTTTTGGAGGAAAATCCCACCATTGAGGTGGTGATCGATCTGCACAGAGACGCAGTGTCGGGAGACCGCAAGCTGGTGATGGATCTTCAGGGGCGTCCTACGGCAAGATTTATGTTTTTTAACGGCTTAAGCTATGGCAGGAAAAGCGGGGATATTACCTATCTGGAAAACCCTTATATACAGGAGAACCTTGCCTTTTCTTTTCAGGCACAGGTAGCGGCCAATGAATATTATCCTGGAATTGCAAGGAAGGTATACCTGAAGGCTTATCGCTTCAATATGCATTTAAAGCCTAAAAGCATGTTGATCGAGCTTGGCGCCCAAAATAATACGATAGAAGAAATTTTAAACGCCTGCGATCCCCTTGCCCATATCCTTGCCATTGTGTTGAAAGACGGGATATGATATACTGAACCAGAAAAACAGACGGGGAGAAAACCAGGAGGTACCTATGGAAAATATAGAACAGAGCAGAATTCGAAATTTCTGTATAGTGGCGCATATTGATCACGGTAAATCAACCCTTGCGGATAGAATTATAGAGAAAACGGGACTTTTGACCAGCAGGGAAATGCAGGCGCAGGTTTTGGATAACATGGAACTTGAGCGGGAGAGGGGCATTACCATTAAAGCGCAGACGGTCCGCACGGTTTATAAGGCAAAGGACGGGGAGGAATATGTGCTGAATCTCATCGACACGCCGGGGCATGTGGACTTTAACTACGAGGTCAGCAGAAGTCTTGCGGCCTGTGACGGCGCTATTTTGGTGGTGGATGCCGCCCAGGGCATTGAGGCGCAGACCCTTGCCAATGTTTATCTTGCCCTGGATCATGACCTGGAGGTATTTCCGGTAATCAATAAGATCGACCTGCCCAGCGCGGAACCGGAGCGGGTGAAGAATGAGATCGAGGATGTGATCGGGATTGAGGCACAGGATGCGCCGCTGATCTCCGCCAAAAACGGCATTGGCATCGATGAGGTATTAGAGGCTGTTATTCAAAGAATCCCTGCGCCGGGAGGGAGCCCTGACAATCCGCTGCAGGCGCTGATTTTTGATTCCCTTTATGATTCTTACAAGGGTGTGATCGTTTTCTGCCGTCTCATGGAAGGAAAGGTGTCCAAGGGGACAAACATCCGTATGATGGCAACCGGGGCAACCGCTGAAGTGGTTGAAGTGGGCTATTTTGGGGCGGGGCAGTTTATTCCCTGCAGCGAGCTTTCGGCAGGGATGGTAGGCTATATCACCGCTTCTATTAAAAATGTGAAGGATACGGCGGTGGGAGATACCATTACAGATGTGGACAATCCCTGCAAAGAACCCCTTCCGGGCTACAAAAAAGTGAATTCCATGGTGTACTGCGGGGTATATCCTGCGGACGGCGCCAAATATCCGGATCTTCGGGATGCCCTTGAGAAGCTGCAGTTAAATGACGCTTCCCTGCGTTACGAGCCGGAAACCTCCATTGCCCTGGGCTTTGGGTTCAGGTGCGGATTTTTGGGGCTTCTTCATTTGGAGATCATTCAGGAACGGCTGGAGAGAGAGTACAATTTGGATCTGGTGACCACTGCGCCGGGGGTGATTTACAAGGTGCACAGAATGGGAGGGGAAGTGATAGAACTGACCAACCCATCCAATCTTCCGGACCCTTCGGAAATTGAATTTATGGAGGAACCGGTGGTTTCGGCGGAAATCATGGTTACCACAGAATTTATCGGCTCCATTATGGAGCTTTGCCAGGAGAGAAGAGGAAAGTATCTTGGCATGGAATATATGGAAGAGACCCGGGCGCTGCTGAAATATGAGCTTCCCTTAAATGAAATCATCTATGATTTCTTTGATGCTTTAAAATCCCGTTCCAGGGGCTATGCATCCTTTGATTATGAATTAAAAGGGTACGAGCAGTCAGAACTGGTGAAGCTGGATATTCTGGTAAATAAAGAGGAAGTGGATGCACTCTCCTTTATCGTTCACAGGGACAGCGCTTACGAGCGGGGAAGAAAAATGTGCGAAAAGTTGAAAGAGGAGATCCCCAGGCATTTATTTGAAATTCCCATCCAGGCGGCAGTAGGAGGAAAGATCATAGCAAGAGAAACAGTTAAGGCAATGCGCAAGGACGTTCTTGCCAAGTGTTACGGCGGCGACATTACCCGCAAGAAAAAGTTGTTGGAAAAGCAGAAGGAAGGAAAGAAGCGGATGCGCCAGATCGGCAATGTGGAAATTCCTCAAAAGGCATTTATGAGCGTGCTTAAGCTGGACGATAAGTAAGGAGGAAGTATGAAGGAAAAGGAACCCTCAGGGGAGCTTGGGATTTACCTTCATATTCCCTTTTGTGTGCGGAAATGCCTATACTGTGATTTTTTGTCTGCACCGGGCTCTTTGCAGGAGATGGAGCACTATGTGGAGGCGCTGACCCGGGAGATTCTGGAAGAAAGTGTTTCTTATAAATCGTATACGGTAAAGTCTGTCTTTTTGGGGGGAGGCACTCCCTCCCTGCTTTCCGGTGAAAGTGTGAAAAGGATTCTACAGACGGTATACGATCACTATAGGATGGGAGCAGACTGCGAGATTTCCATGGAGGTCAATCCAGGTACGGCGTCCCCGGAAAAGTTGGACTGCTGGCGCAAGGCAGGGGTCAACAGACTGAGCATTGGGCTGCAGTCTGTATGGGATGAGGAATTGAAGGCGTTGGGAAGAATTCACACCGGGGAGGATTTCTTTCGCACCTATCGTCATGCTATTAAATCAGGATTTAATAATATAAATATAGATTTGATGTTCGGCATTCCGGGGCAGACTAAGGAGAGCTATGCAGGAACGTTGAAAAAGGTGGTTTCCTTGGAGCCGCCGCCCACGCACATTTCCGCATACAGTCTGATTCTGGAGGAGGGAACCCCTTTCTATGAGAATAGGCCCATACTGCCGGATGAAGAGACAGAAAGGGAAATGAATAAAATAACCAGTGAAATTTTATCTGATCAGGGATATCGACAATATGAGATTTCCAATTATGCCAGACCGGGATATGCCTGTGTGCATAATCAAATCTATTGGACCAGAGGAAATTATGCAGGTTTTGGCATTGGCGCCGCTTCCATGGTGGAAAATGTCAGGTTTCAGAACACTTCTTCCCTGGAGGCATACCTTGCCCGCTATTTAAAAGGCGAAAGGGAAAAGCGCGTAAAAGGAGAAGGGCAGATTTTATCCCGGAAAGAGCAGATGGAAGAATTTATGTTTTTGGGACTGCGTATGACAAAAGGAGTGAGTACGAAGGAGTTTCAGAGGCTTTTTGATGTTTCCATAGAGCAGATGTATCCGGGGGTGGTGGAGGATTTTGTGAGGAAAGGGCTTCTGGTAAGGGGGACGGACCCGGATACCGGCGAGGAAAGAATCCGCCTTACGGCTTTTGGCATGGATGTAAGCAACATGGTGATGTCCGAATTCATTTTTCTATAAATCCTTTCTTGGAAAGGCACTACAGCGCTTTTGCGGTCATAGAATATTAAAAATGACTTCGGGGGCGCTCTTTGAAAACCTTTCAAAAACCTTTAACAGCAGCGGAGGAGGCCCATTATATACAGGCATTACAGCAGGGAGATGGTGAAGAAGCTGCCAGAGCAAGAGAGATTTTGATCGAGAGGAATCTGCGTCTGGTAGCGCATATAGCCAAGAAATACCAGAATGTGGATGAGGACATGGAGGATCTGATCTCCATTGGAACCATAGGCTTAATTAAGGCAATCTCCTCTTTTGATGCAGGAAAAGGAAAGTTAAGTACGTACGCTTCCAGGTGCATAGACAATGAACTGTTGATGCTCCTTCGAAGCAAAAAGAAGAGCAGAGGCGAAGTGTCCCTGTTTGAACCCATCGGTACAGACAAGGAAGGAAATGAGATCAATCTGTTGGACATTATAGAGCATGAGCAGGAAGACATTACGGAGCAGATGGAATTGTATGAAAATACCAAAAAACTGGTGAAATTATTGGATGAAGTGCTTACGGACAGAGAGAGGGAGATCATTTATCTGCGCTATGGGCTTTTGACGGGGAAGGAAGTGACTCAGCGGGAGATTGGGGAACAGCTTCATATTTCCAGAAGCTATGTATCGCGCATTGAGAAAAAGGCGTTGGGAAAGCTGCGGGAGAGGTTTGAGCAGGGGTAAGCGGCGGATGATATGAAGAGGGTAATACCACGAAATTTCATGTAGTTTTCTTGTAGGTTATATGAGAAGCATGTATAATAAGATTATATGTTGGAATGAGGTTTATACTTCAGTTTTGCCCGGGATAAGGTGGAGGATATATTACTATGGCAAGAACCGTAGGAATAGGGATTAAGAGTTTTGAGAAATTAATATCAGAGAATAATAAAACTATAATAAACTATCGGGAAGGATTTGCAATCTGAGGGGAAGGTTACATATTTTAACTGATTTATGATTCTGTTTTCGGTACAGTAGACATATCTGAAAGGGTATGTCTATTTTTTTGTTGTTGCTTCTGACGTGAGGAAAAATCTCGAATATATATTGAAATGAGAATATATATTTGGTAAAATAGTTATACTGATAATCAATATGAGAAAAAAACACGATTTCGAGGAGAAGATACATGTTAAGTCAATTTTCATTTTCTAATTATAAGTCATTTAAAAAAGAAGCTTTTCTTGATTTTACTGCAGAATCCATTAAGGATCATGAAAAGAGTGTTATAAATGATAAACTGGATGGTGAAAGATTTTTGCCAGTGCTTGTGATTTATGGACCTAATGGAGGAGGAAAATCTACTGTTTTGGAAGCACTGAGGTATTTGAGTACGTTGTTGTTGCGCCCATTTATTATGTCTCAAATGCAGAATGATACAGAATTTGAATCTATAATCAAAAGATATTCAGGGGCGGAGATCAGAGAAAAGTATCATATGTTTGATCCTAAATGTAAGGATATGCCCATAAGTTTCGATATTTTGTTCAGAACAAAAGGGAAGCAGTATAAATACCAATTTTCTCATATGCACAATCAAATCATAGAAGAAAATCTTTATCGATTAATATTAGGTGAAAAAGATACTGATATTATATTTGAACGATCAGCCAACGAGTGTGTGTTAGGAGAAGATTTAGAAGACATTCCTGTTGAAAAAATTAAAAGTTCCATGCCGCTTCTTGTCCATGTAGCTATTAATTATGATATTGAACCGGTGGATGAAGTTATGTCTTGGTTTGTAGATATGAATTTTCTGGATTATGATGATCCTCAAAAGGAGAGAAAAATCTTTCTTCCGAAGACAAAAAGAGAAAGGATGAAAATGTTTGAAATGATGCAGAAAATGGATATTAATATCTGCGATATACGGGAAGAAAAGGACTTGGATGGGAAAATAATATGTATATATGTTAAACATATATTAGAAAATGGCATAGTTTATGAAATACCCTATGAAGAAGAATCAAGCGGCACCAGAAAATTGTTTAGTTGTTTAGCTAAAATTATGGATTGTCTAAAAAATGGGAATTTATTGATAGCTGATGAATTAGATGCAAAATTACATCCCAAATTATTAAAATATATTATCGAATTGTTTACAGATCCCAAAAGTAACAGAAAGGGAGCTCAGCTTTTGCTTACATCTCATGATATAACTACAATGTCCCCTGAAGTTTATCGAAGAGATGAAATTTGGTTTTGCGCATTAAATCCTCAAAATGCGTCAAAGCTCTATTCCCTGGTATCGTTTAAAAAAGAGAATGGGCAAATCCCCAGAAACGATGAGGCATATGGAAAACAGTATTTGGAGGGACGTTATGGAGCCGATCCATATATTAGAAAAATCTTAAATTGGGAGGCTGAAAATGAGTCTTAAGCCATTGAAAGTGAGCGATTAAAAGAAAAATCAGGAAAAGATTAATGCCAAAATGTATAAGAAAGAAAAGGAATTACTTGATGATCTGCCGCCATATATGTATATTGTCAGTGAAGGTACAAAGACAGAACCCAAATATATTAAGGGCTTTGCAGATGCTATTAATTCAAAATACTATGAGTTTTCTTCTGGCCCAAGAGTTTTTGTGAGAGGTACGGGCAGAAACACCAAGGGATTGTTAAGATTTGCCCACACGCAGGTTGAAAGAGATTTTCCTCAGGCAGAAGTTGTCTGGTTGATGTATGATAAAGACGATTTTCCTTTAGACAATTTTGATAATACGCAATATAGTGCGGAAAAGAGAAAAGAAAACAGACAATATAGAGTAGCATGGTCAAATGAGTGCATTGAATTATGGTTTGTTTTACACTTTCAGGAATTGGCTGTAAATAACGGACGTGAGCAGTATCAACAGATTCTAAAGCAAAAATGTGGTTATGAAAAGACGCTTAAAAATTTGTATGATTTGTTTAAAGATAAGACAGATATCGCAATTCAAAGAGCAAGGCGGCAATACGAGTCATATAATGATGAGCCGCCATCAAAGAGATGTCCCGCTACAAGAGTGTATGGATCGGTTGAAAAATTGAAGAAATATCTTTAATTGTTATGAATTTTTTATAGAATTTTAATTGATTTATGATTCTGTTTTCGGTACAGTAGACATATCTGAAAAGGTATGTCTATTTTTCTTTGTTTCTGTTGTAGTTCAAATTCTTATTTTTCCAGTTAATTGATGATCAGGAAGGAGGCATTTTTTGTTCAGTACCATTCTGGCAAGTACGATTTGGGGGATCGAGAGTCATCTGGTCCATGTGGAGGTGGATATTTCTTCTGGTCTGCCCTGCTTTATTATGACGGGAAGCCTTGGAGGCGAGGTGAAGGAGTCGGGGGAACGGGTACGGATCGCCCTGAAAAACACAGGCATTCATATGCCCCCTATGCATGTCTCCGTGAATCTTTCCCCCGCCGATTTGAGAAAGGAGGGGACTGGATTTGATCTTGCCATTGCGGTGGGTGTGCTGATCTCCATGGGGAAGCTGCCGTCGGGGTGCACGGAAGGGCTGCTGATCTTGGGAGAATTGGGGTTGAGCGGAGAGATCAAACCAGTGCGGGGTATTCTGCCCATGGTGGCAGGCGCTTACAAAAAGGGAATCCACAAATGCCTTGTGCCTCTGGAAAATGCAGGGGAGGCTGCCGCCGTGACTGGCGTAAAAGCGGCGGGGGTAGCCTCCCTGGGGCAGGTAATGGAATATCTAAGCTGTCCGGAGGAAAAACGAAACGGTATCTTGCCGCCGGCTGTGTTTTCAACGCATCGGGAGAGAGAGACTCCGAAAGGAAACTTTTCTGAGATCGTGGGTCAGGAAAGGGCAAAAAGGGCGGCGCTGATCTGTGCAGCCGGATTTCACCATATGCTTTTAGTGGGACCGCCGGGATCAGGGAAAACCATGATCGCCAGACGGATCCCTACGATTCTGCCGCCGCTGACAGGGGAAGAAAGCCTGGAGATTTCTTCTGTTTATAGTATTTCAGGACGTCTGCCTGCAGGCAGCGGTCTGCTTACCCGCCGTCCTTTCTTGAGTCCCCATCATACCGTTTCTCCCCAGGCGATTGCCGGGGGAGGAAGGATACCAAGACCAGGTTTGATCAGCCTTGCCCATAGAGGCGTGCTTTTTTTAGACGAGCTGCCGGAGTTCAAACGGCAGACGCTGGATCTTTTGCGCCAGCCTTTGGAGGAGCGCAGGATCCGCATTGCCCGCAGCGGAGGAGCGTTCACTTACCCGGCGGATGTGATGCTGGTGGGGGCTATGAACCCCTGCCCTTGCGGCTACTACCCGGACCTGAACAAATGCCGCTGCACGCCCCATGAAATACATCAGTATATGAGCCATATATCGGGACCTATTTTGGATCGAATCGATTTGTGGGTGGAGATGCCCCGAGTGGAGATGGGGGAAATACAGGGAGTGTCAAAGGGGATGAGTTCCGAAGAAATGAGCGACAGGGTTATGCGGGCAAGAAAACGGCAGAAGGAGCGTTATCAAGGCACAGATTATTGCTTTAATGGGGAGCTTGCCCCAGGGGATTTGGGAAAATACTGCTATTTGGGAAAAGAGGAAAAAGGCGCGGCGGAGCAATTATTTCAAAAGCTGGATCTGAGCCTGCGCGCCTATCACAGGCTGATCCGTGTGGCTAGAACCATAGCGGATCTGGAGGACAGTGAAAAGATTCAAAAAAGCCATTTGATGGAGGCGGCGTGTTATCGTGCAGCAGAGAAAACAGGGAGGTGAGAAATGGGAGAGGATAAGGCATATGCTTACTGGCTTCATAATGCGCCCGGCATCGGGGACAGAACCATTGAGAAACTTCTGGAAAAGTTCGGAAGCGCCCGGGCGGTCTACCATGCAGGGGAAGAGACGTTAAAGACGGTGATAAAGAAAAAGGCGGCGGAGAGGCTGAATGCGTTTTCAGGAGAATGGGATGCGGAAAAGAAATATGAGGAAATGAAGCAAAAGGGGATTTCTTTTTATTTTCTTGAAGAGGAAGAATATCCGGCAAGGCTTCGGAAACTGCGCCACCCGCCTTACGGCATTTATTGCAAGGGAAAGCTGCCCCGGGAGGAAACGCCTTCTGTGGCGATCATAGGCGCCAGAGAATGCTCCCAGTACGGGCGTTATGTGGCGGAGGCTTTTGCAGAAAAAATGGCTGCGGCGGGGGTAGCGGTTGTGAGCGGTATGGCAAGAGGGATCGATGGGATCAGCCAAAGAGCGGCGATCCGGGCAGGAGGCAGAACCTATGGTGTTCTTGGCTGCGGAGCAGACGTCTGTTATCCCTCATCCAACAGGAAACTGTATCAGGACATTGTGGATACCGGAGGCGGTATTCTTTCGGTGTTTCCGCCGGGAACGGAACCACAAAAGAGACAATTTCCGGAGCGCAACAGGATCGTGGCGGGTTTATCCGATGTGCTGCTGGTGGTGGAGGCGAGAACCCAAAGCGGTACCTGCATTACGGTGGACATGGCGCTTGAACAGGGAAAAAACGTTTATGCCGTGCCCGGGCGGCTGACGGACCGGTTAAGCGACGGCTGCAATCTTTTGATCCGGCAGGGCGCAGGTATAGCGCTGACCCCGGATGATATTTTGGAGGAGCTGAAGCTCCTGGTGAATCGGCAGGGAGAAGAAAAGGGGGAGTTTTCACGGAAAAAGGTTCCCGATAGAGAGGAAAGGAAGAAAAAGGGGGAAGATGATGAGCTTTTGGGTTTTCTGGATTGTTATCCTAAATCTTCCGATGCCATCCTGAAAGAAATGGAGAAAGCGGGAAAGGCGCCGGAATTGCCTGGGCTTTTGACCGGGCTGATGGAGCTTTGCCTGGCGGGGAAAGCAAAGCAGGTGGCAGGAAATTATTTTGTTAAGGTTTGCCAGGGGATGTAGCAGAGCGTTATAATAAAGGACAAAGCGATAAGATTTATAATGCTCAGGAAAGGAGAAAACGATGAACGTATTTTTTTATGAAGTGGTAAGCTTAGACGGCGATTATGCCAACTTAAAGAGAACGGATATAGACAGCGATGAGCTAAAGCTAGTAGCGAGGGCGCTGCTTCCGCCGGAAATTACGGAGGGAACCAAATTAAAATATGAATGGATGCAGTACGAGATCATAGAGGAGTAAAAGAAAACTTTGACCACGGAGGTTATTTGGAACAGCATACTTTTTTGTGCTTGTACGCTCTGCCTTCTGGGGGCGGCATTGGCGGATTGGAAAACCTATGAGATCCCGCCCCGCTGGACGCTTTTACTGGGAATCTCAGGCGTTTTGCACCTGTTTCTGGATCTGCCTCATTGGAGCGATTATCTTATTGGTATGGCACTTGCCGGAGGAATCCTGCTGACCGGTTATCTATTTACCAGAGGCGGAGGAATTGGCGGAGGCGACATCAAGCTTATGCTGGCGGCGGGGCTTTTGCTGGGAGAAGACAAGGCGCTGCTGGCACTTCTGATCGCTTCCCTGTCCGCTACTTTCATTCATCCTGTGTTAATAAAAAGAAAAAGGAAAGGCGGAACCTTTGCTTTTGGACCCTATCTTTGCCTGGGCATTTTTATAGCGATGACATACGGCAATCAAATCTTAACCATGTTTTTTAAATGGTTTGTACGTGCATAATGCGCAGAAGATGCATATAATAGGTAGAAATTTATGAATTTTTTACTTGCAACCGCATAAAAAGTGGTGTATAGTGGTGCACGTTATGAATGAACAGGATAAGGGGATGCATTATGGCGAAGTATCTGGTAATTGTGGAATCACCGGCAAAAGTAAAAACCATCAAGAAGTTTTTAGGTTCCAATTACGAAGTGGCGGCAAGTAACGGACATGTCCGTGATCTGCCAAAAAGTCAGCTGGGGATTGATGTTGAGCATGACTATGAACCGAAATACATTACCATCAGAGGAAAAGGCGATATATTAGCGAAACTGAGGAAAGAAGTAAAGAAAGCGGAAAAAATTTATCTTGCGACCGACCCGGACCGTGAAGGAGAAGCGATCTCATGGCATCTTTTGAAGGCGCTGAAACTGGAGGATAAGAAGGTCTACCGTATTACATTCAATGAAATTACAAAAAATGCGGTAAAGGAGTCCCTGAAAAATGCAAGAGAGATCGACATGGACAGGGTGAATGCCCAACAGGCGAGACGGATGCTGGATCGCATGGTGGGATACCGGATTTCCCCCTTACTTTGGGCGAAGGTGAAGCGGGGGCTGAGTGCCGGACGCGTGCAGTCGGTGGCGCTGCGTATTATTTGTGACAGAGAAGAGGAGATCAATAACTTTATTCCGGAAGAATACTGGACTCTGGATGCTTCCCTCTCGCTTCCGGGAGAAAAGAAGCCTCTGGTTGCGAAATATTATGGAAAAAAAGACGGCAAGGTCTCCATCTCTACCAGGGAGGAACTGGATCAGATCTTAAAAGAGATGGAAGGGAAAGAATTTAAAGTAAACGAAGTGAAAAAGGGAGAGCGGACAAAAAAGGCTCCACTTCCCTTCACCACATCGACTTTGCAGCAGGAAGCAAGCAAGGTGCTGAACTTTTCAACCCAGAAGACCATGCGCCTTGCCCAGCAGCTTTATGAGGGAATTGAAATTAAAGGAAATGGCACCGTAGGTATTATCACCTATCTTCGTACTGATTCCACAAGAGTCTCCAAAGAAGCGGAAGTGATGGCGGAGGAATATATTCGCAAAAATTATGGAGAAGGGTATGCGCTGGGAGAAGGCGCTGCCACAAAAAGTGATAAAAAGATTCAGGATGCCCATGAAGCGATCCGCCCCACAGATTTAAACAGAACGCCGGTGGTGATGAAGGAATCTCTTTCCAGAGACCAGTTCCGCCTTTATCAGCTGATCTGGAAGCGTTTTATGGCAAGCAGGATGCAGCCTGCAAAATATGAGACTACCTCCATTAAAATTGATGCCGGAGAACACCGCTTTACGGTAGCGGCATCCAAGCTTTTGTTTGACGGGTTTATGAGCGTTTATGTGGAAGAGGAGGATCGGGAAGAGCCGAATATGCTGGTAAAGGGAGTGGAGACCGGGACGCCCCTGAAACTTCTTGATTTTCAGGAAAAGCAGCATTTTACCCAGCCTGCTCCCCATTATACGGAGGCTTCCCTGGTGCGGGAATTGGAGGAACTGGGGATCGGACGTCCCAGCACCTATGCACCTACCATCACTACCATTCTTGCCAGACGCTATGTGGTAAAGGAGAACAGAAATATTTACGTGACAGAGCTGGGAGAAGTGGTGAATCAGATGATGCGGGAGGCATTTCCCAGCATTGTGGATGTGAATTTTACCGCAAACATGGAAGCTCTGCTGGATGGCGTGGAGGAAGGAAGCGTAAACTGGAAAACAGTAGTGTCCAACTTCTATCCGGATCTGGACGAGGCTGTGAAAATAGCGGAAAAGGAATTAAAGGAAGTGGACATCGCCGATGAAGTGTCCGACGAGGTGTGCGATCTGTGCGGAAGACAGATGGTGATCAAGTATGGACCCCATGGAAGGTTTCTTGCCTGTCCGGGCTTTCCGGAGTGCCGCAACACCAAGCCTTATTTTGAAAAGATCGGCGTTGCCTGTCCAAAATGCGGGCAGGATATTGTGCTTAAGAAAACCAAAAAAGGAAGAAAATACTATGGCTGTGCCGGCAACCCTGAATGTGACTTCATGGTTTGGCAGAAGCCTTCCGGAAAAGCATGCCCCAGGTGTGGAAATATGCTGCTGATGAAAGGAAATAAGCTGGTTTGCATGGATGAAACCTGCGGCTATGTGGAGAAAAATCCGGAAGTGGAAAAATAAGTCAGAAAATTCGTGCAATTATTAATTTTTCATACAATTATTTGAATAGTCGTTGAAATTGTTTTCTGCATGTGATAAAATGTGCTCAAAGTGTTTGGTGGGACAAAATCCAGATCATTCGGACATACAGTGGGAGGTATGACATGAGCAGCGTACAGCTATTAGATAAAACCAGAAAGATTGGTAAGCTTCTTCACAACAATAATTCCAGCAAGGTGGTGTTTAACGATATTTGCTCGGTATTATGTGAAATCCTTTCGTCCAATGTGCTTGTAATCAGTAAAAAAGGCAAAGTCCTGGGAGTAGGGAATGCTTCCGGAGTGGATTCCATTACAGAATTGGTGGCAGGGAAGGTGGGAGGCTTTATTGATTCCATGCTGAACGAAAGGCTTCTGGCAATTCTTTCCACGAAAGAAAATGTGAATTTGGAAACCCTGGGATTTGAGGAAGTGGATGTGAGAAAATTCCAGGCGATCATTACTCCCATTGAAATTGCCGGCGAACGACTGGGAACTTTATTCATATATAAGTGTACAGATCAATATGATATTGATGATATTATTCTTTGCGAATACGGCACAACGGTAGTAGGGCTGGAAATGCTTCGCGCGGTGAACGAGGAGAGCGCGGAGGAAAGCCGTAAGCTTGCCGTGATCAAGTCGGCAATTAACACCCTTTCTTACTCTGAAATGGAGGCTGTGGTTCATATTTTTGAGGAATTGAACGGAATGGAAGGTATTCTTGTTGCAAGCAAGATCGCTGACAGAGTTGGGATTACCCGTTCTGTTATTGTAAATGCCCTGAGAAAATTTGAAAGTGCAGGGGTAATAGAATCCAGATCTTCAGGCATGAAGGGAACTTACATTAAAGTCCTTAACGATATGGTTTTTGATGAAGTGGAGAAGATCAAGAGAGAAAATATGCGGTAAGTCATATTTTGGCTCAGATAAAATTAAATAGCAAACATAACGGATTATGGGCGTATAATAAAAGGATTTATGAAGAATTTGAAAACATAAGTCCTTTTGTTTATGGCAGTAGGAAAAAAGTACCATGTGAAAAAAGCCTTGAAAACACAGGAAATGTAATGAACGAAAGAATAATTTCACAAAAAAAACTTGTCTTTTCAGGCAAATAATCTATAATGTAATAGTGTGGGCGCAGACTCCGAAAATATCGGACAGTTCCAGCATTACGATTTGACACTTTACAGAAAGGGAGCACAGAATGATTAACAGCAATGTATTTGATTATGTGAATGTACTGAGTAAAGCGGCGGACGCGGCATGGCAGAGAAATGAAATTCTGGCGAATAACATGTCAAATGTGAATACACCAGGATATAAGAGACAGGATATTGATTTTGAATCTCAACTCAGAAGGGCATTGGGAAATTCCAGATATGAGACTGTTGATGCGAAGGTTTCTCATGTGACCGGAACAGAGCTGAAGGCGAGAGTATATACGGATTCCGCTAATTTTTCTTACAGGCTGGATGGCAATAATGTGGATATTGACACAGAGGGCGTAGAGCTTGCTTCCAATCAAATCAAGTATAATGGCCTGATCGACAGCATCAATCAGGAATTTACAAATTTGAAGCTGGTAATGAAATAAGGAGGTATGGATAAGTGAGTATATTTAATTCTTTTAATATCAATGCATCCGGCATGACGGCAGAACGTTTCAGAATGGATACCATTTCACAGAACCTTGCCAATGCCAATACTACCAGGACACAGGACGGAACACCCTACAGACGTAAAGTAGTTACCTTTGAAGAACGGGGGGAGCGAGTGGGAACCTTCAGCAGCTTCCTGGGCAGAGCCTCTGACAGATTCAAAGGGCAGGGCGTCAGGGTTGGCAAGGTGGTGGAGGACACCTGGACACAGATGAACATGTTCTACGATCCCTCTCATCCCGATGCGGACGAAAATGGTTACGTGACGGGACCCAATGTGAATGTTGTTACGGAAATGACAAACCTGATCGATGCAAGCCGCTCTTATGAGGCGAATGCAACCGCTTTTGATGCAAGCAAGGGCATTGCCATGAAGGGGCTTGAAATGGGACAGTCATAATAACAGGAGGTTAGGATAAATGGATATCGCATCTTTTTATAATGTATCATCCGGCGTAATCAGAGAAGCGGCGGACAAATCTTCTATCGCTCAGACACTGAAATCCAACGGGGATTTCGGAGACGTATTTGAAAAGGCAATGGAAAGCTTAAATACTGCCAATGCTTATCTTTCCGATGCGGAGAATGAAAAGATACGGTGGGCTTTGGGCGAGACGGAAAATACCCATGAACTTACCAACGCCCTTCAGAAAGCTTCTGCAGCATTGCAGTATACGGTGGCAATACGGGATAAATTTATGGAAGCATATAAAGAAATTATGCAGATGCAGATTTAACGGATACATAGATATGAGAACGGAAGAAGGTTTAGATCATGGCAGAACGGGCGAAAGAGCTTTTCAATAAAGTTCTTGAGTGGTGGAACAAATTTTCTACCAGACAAAAAACATTTATCATATCAGCAGGGGCAGGGATTATTCTTGCCTTTGCAATTTTAATTTCCATATTAATGAAGCCTCAGTATATAGTGCTTCTGAACTGTGAGACCACCAAGGAAGCTTCCGAGGTGACGGAACTTTTAGAGGGCGCCAGCCTTGATTATGAGGTTTCGGACGATGGCTACCAGATCAAGATCAATAAGAACCAGCAGTCAGAGGCGAATCTGCTGCTTGGTGCAAATGATATACAATCTTATGCCTATACCATAGATAATGTAACAGACGGAGGATTTACCACAACAGAGTCAGACAAAGAAAAACGGTATGAACTGTATTTGGAAACCCGTCTTGCCAATGATGTTATTGGAAAATTTTCAGCTGTCAAAAGTGCAGTGGTGGATTTATACATACCGGAACAGACCGGAACATTAATTGCTACTGAAGCGGAGTCCTCCGCAACCATTATACTGGAGCTGGACGGAGAATTTACCACAGAATCTGCAGCGGGGCTTGCCAAGGCGGTTTCGGTGGCATTGGGCAATAAGACTTCCGAGAACATTGTAATTATGGATACGGAGGGCAATATGCTGTTCTCCGGAGACGACAGCTACAGCGCTGCGGGAACTGCAAGTTCTCAGATGGGTGTGAAAGCACAGTGGGAAACCAAAGTCAAAAATGATGTCAGACAGGTGATTCTTGGCACTAATATCTTCGATAAGGTGGAAGTGGCAGTTAATTTAAACATGGATTTTTCATCGAAGCAGATCACTGACCACGAGTATTATGTGACAGGGGATAATACCCAGGGCTACCTTTCCTCTGAAAGAAACTTTGCTTCATCGGCGACTAATGGAAGTTCCGATATTCCCGGAACAGATTCCAACGGTCAGCAGACGGAATATGTATATCAGGATAATGCGGAAAGCAATTCAGAGACCACAGAGGAAGAAAGAAATTATCTTCCTTCAGAGCGGATTACCAATCAGGATATTCTTCCCGGCGCTATTAATTATACGGATTCCACCATTTCTCTTGCTGCAACCAATATGAATGTAGTGAGGGAAGAGGACGTGCGCGCCCAGGGAGGTCTGGACGGCATTACATGGGAAGAGTATAAGCTGGCAAATGCCGGTCAGAGCCAGACGGAAGTTCCGGAGGAACTATATGAGGTGGTTTCCAAGGCAACGGGCTTTCCGGTAGAGAACATTGCCATTGTGGCATACTCTGAAAACGTATTTTTTGACCATAAAGGCTTAAGCGTGTCCGGTTCGGATATCATGCAGATCGTCTTGATCGTGGTCATATTGGCATTGCTGGGATTTGTAGTGATCCGCAGCATGCGCTCTGAAAAAGACGCAGAGCAGCCGGAGGAACTGTCAGTGGAAAGCCTGCTTCAGTCTCAGCCGGAGGTGGAATTGGAAGATATTGGAACAGAAGTAATGTCTGAGACCCGTAGAGT
>CAMWCA010000032.1 GCA_947172705.1 uncultured Lachnospiraceae bacterium | reverse complement strand
CAAGTCTGGAAAGGATGTATGTCACCCAGGTGCATCGCCATGACACCGATACGCTTCTGTTCCTCGCGGCAGGGCTGAGCTATCACGACCATTGTCATTGCTGGGTTGTGGAGTTGACCGTTCCCATCCGGTTGTTGATGATCTCCGCGATCCGGTCGGCAAGTATTTCCCGTCCGGCATCGTTATAGTGCATATGGTCGGTCATATATTTCTTGTAGTTATCCTCGTTTATGGTTCCAAAGTAATTGTCAATGAAAGAAACCCCGCAGTCCATAGCGGCGTCAGACTGCTTCACCAGATAGTGATTCAAGGTGCCGTTTCCCAGATCCGTGGTGGTTCCGTTGTGCAGTTCTCCATCCTCGTCCATATACTGTGCATAGGTGGGGGACATGACGAAAACACGAATGTAGGGCCAGGTTGCTTTTATATTATTGATGGTGGTTCTGAGCCCTCCGGTAAATGCCGTTACATCGTTGGGATTTCCGGGATTATCGGAAGGAGTTCCCACGTTGTAATCGGTACTGTCATACATGATGATGATAATATCCACCTTATCCATATCTACCGTTTTCATGACATCTACAGTCTCCTGGTAAATGGGGTCAGGCTCGTCCCCTGCAATGGAAGCAATGGCTGTAAATTCATTGTTGCGAAAACATTCCGTCACATAGTAAAGGTTAAAGTGATCCCTGGTATATTCAGGATTGTATACAGGATATTTACACGCTGCAGAGGAATCAGGGAAAGCGCAGTCGTAAACTACGGAATCCGTTTTGGAGGCGATCTGTGCGGCAAGCCCCTTTTCGCTCCGGTCGTCAGTAAAAGGGTTATTACCCAGGCAGAGGATGGTATTCACGCCGTCGTCTTCCCGTCCGGCAAGAAGGGAAGAATCCATGGGAATGATCATATCCAGCGCCTCGATGTCAAATTGAGAGGTGTCGATGTCGCTGGTATCCGTATCCAGAGGCGTACCCTGGTTCCATTTGTAAAGCCTGAACGCGGCAATGCCTGCAATCAGCAGGATAGAGGCGATCAGAACAAGATGAAGGTTCACATGAAAGCCTGATTTATCTTTGTTTTCCATAAAAATCTCCTTTGAGTGTTTAGAACTGTACGTAAATAATCATTTGTTATTCTACTATTATCTGGATAAAAAATCCATATATTCATAAAAATTTAATATACGTGAAAGATTTCCTGTGATAAAATGGCGATAGATTTTATTATAGATGGGAGATAAGGAGATTTATGAAAGAATCTACTGGAAGGAAACCCGGATGGGGAAATATCCTTTTGCTTCAGGTGGTTTTTTTTATTTACAGTATATCCAGTGTGGTTTCAAAGCTTGCCTCGAATCAGGAAACCTTCAGTCTGGCGTTTATTCTGCTTTACGGAGTGGACGTGCTGGTATTGGGTGTTTACGCGCTTTTATGACAGCAGGTGATCAAGAAGTTTGAGCTTTCCATTGCCTATGCAAACAAGGCGGTTACCCTTTTGTGGGCGCTGGTGTGGGGGATTTTTCTTTTTCATGAAACCATTACTCTGTGGAAAATTGCCGGCATTTTGCTGGTTATGGCAGGGATACTCATTTTAAACGGCGGGGAGGGAGAACAGAAATGAATCAATATTTGCTTTTGCTGCTTTTGTCGGTGCTGATTGCGTCCTTTGCTCAGATTTTGCTGAAAAAGAGCGCCCTGAAAACCTACAGCTCGCCTGTCAGAGAATACTTAAATCTGTATGTGGTCTGTGGATATGGGCTGATGTTTTTGTCCATGTTTGTTACAGTTCTTTCTTACAGAGGGCTGGATTTTTCTAATGTTCCTGTGGTGGAATCCCTGGGATATGTGGTAGTGATGCTGTTAGGATGCTTGTTTTTCAGGGAAAAGATAACCAAAAGAAAGCTATTGGGAATGGCTGTGATTCTTTGTGGAATTTTTGTATATTACAGATGATCGTTTTAAGAAAAAGGGCTGGAAACTCCAGCCCTTTTTCTTATTGTGCGCCTGGCGGCGCAGGTTTGCATAGCACGATTTCCGTTTAATGCATCTGATGTAAATTGCATTCCTCAGCGCTTTGCCGAGCCATAGATGCAAGCAAAGTGGTGATCGGAAGGTTTTTCTCGTTGTGTGCCTGAAGCTCTTTGTACCACTTACTGTATTTATACATACGGTAGCTGGCTTTAAGCTTACACAATTGCGTTTCGTCTGCACAGGCATTTTTGAAAGCATCCCGTTCATCCATGTCCATTTCAACGTAGTCCAGATAAGAGATCTGAAGTTCTGTCAGTGGACTGGCGCATTTTGGACAGATGAGTTTATGACCGTTCAGCATAAAAATGCGGTGACAGGGTTTGCAGTAATGCATGTACATCATAAAGATTCCCCTTTTCTAAAACAACTATTGTCGTAAAGATGCTCTTAGTTTATATACCCTTTAGGGTAATTGTCAATAACTTATAGGTAATATACAAAAGATTTGAACGACAGAATTCGATAAATATTTATGTTAACTATTAAGTTTCTAAATATTAAGCCTTTATAACAGATAAAAATACAAAAAGATTGTGTATAATATGGAAAAATGTTATAATGTCAACTGATATAAAAGGGCTGGCTTGAAGAATATTACAGAATTATTAATTTGGAGGGTTTACATAAATGGGAAGGCTTTTGAGAGGTCGGAAAAGCTCAAAAAAGAGAATGGGATATAAGAAGGATTCCGGTGAATTAGAGTGGCTGGATTTCGACGATGAGGATCAGTACGAGGACGAAGAGTACGAGGATGAAGAGGCGTATTACGAGGACGAGGAATACGAAGACGAAGAAGCGTATTACGAGGACGAGGAATACGAGGACGAAGAATACGAAGATGAAGAGGCGTATTATGAGGACGAAGAATACGAAGATGAAGAGGCGTATTATGAGGACGAAGAGTACGAGGATGAAGAGGCGTATTACGAGGACGAAGAATACGAAGATGAAGAAGCGTATTACGAGGACGAAGAATACGAAGATGAAGAAGCGTATTACGAGGACGAAGAATACGAGGATGAAGAAGCGTACTATGAGGATGAAGAATACGAAGACGAAGAGGCGTATTACGAGGACGAAGAGTACGAAGATGAAGAGACGTATTATGAGGACGAGGAATACGAGGATGAAGAGGCGTATTATGAGGATGAAGAATACGAAGATGAGGACGAATATGATGAAGAGGATGAATATGACGATGATGAGGAATATGAATACGACGATGATGATGCTCGCGGCATAGGAAAAGTGATTTACAGGCTGACGCATATGTCGGCAGCAGATCATATTGTTGCACTTACCGGCGTGGCAGTGCTTGCTTTTGCTGTTCTCACTGGAACCTTGTATCTGAAGGCAAAAGGAAATCAGGCGCAAATAGAAACCTTTGCCGAGGTGGGTGCAGGGATGGAAGAAATTCAGGTAATTGGCGAGAGCGGACTTCTTGCCATTGCAGATGCACAGTCGGCGAAAATGACAGCGGCAGCCATAGAGGAAGAGACTGAGCAGGAAGAAGAGGAGAAAAGGTCAGATCAGAAAATAGAAGTGGTGATGAATCTCACGTCCATTCAAAAAGATTTGAAAATAAAATTTATCAATAAGGACACAGGAAAGCTGGTTTCCAATGTCGCTTTCGAGGTGGAGATCGAGAAGCCGTCAGGCGAAACCTATACCAAAAAGGATGAGGACAAAGACGGCATTATTTATCAGACCGATCTGGCGGCAGGAAAATATAAGGTTAAAATGATAGCGCCTGCATCTGATGAAACCTATGGCATTTCAGGGGAAACCACGGCAATTACCGTAAGGGACACCATTGAGTATAAAAAGGTAGACGTATCCGACGAGGTGAAGACCGAAGCCCAGGTAAACGCGGCGGTGGAAGACACGAAGGTCAATGAGACAGTAGTGGAATCTACAAATACGGACACGGTAGAGTGGGTAGAGTCTACCAAGACCCTGATAGAGGGAACGGAAAAATCAGAAGAAAATTATGAAAAAGTGAACAAGGATCAGATTGCAGATCCGGAGAAGGTTGCATATGGCGCGTTCAGGCTGTTTGCAGCAGAGGTAGATCCTGTCCCCACTGCAACGCCGGAACCGGAAGAACCAGCACCTACACCTGAGCCCACTGCGGAACCCGCGCCTGAGCCTACGGCGCCTCCTACAGCAGAGCCCACTGCGGAGCCTACGGCGCCTCCCACAGCAAAGCCCACCGTGGAACCTACGGCAAAGCCAACTCCAGAACCTACAGCGAAGCCCACCGCAGAACCTACGGCAAAGCCCACTGCGGCGCCTACAGCGAAGCCTACCGCAGCGCCTACGGCAAAACCTACGGACAAGCCTAAGCCTACCGCAAAGCCAACGCCTACGGCGAAACCCACTCCTACGGCAAAGCCCAGTGCATCGCCTACCATAAAGCCCAGCGCTTCACCTTCCGTAAGCCCTACGGCAACGCCTAATGCTAAAAATGATACGACCAGCATATTGAAGACCGTCAGCGGAGAGACTTTGTGGGTAAAGAATTCTGACGGCAGTTTCAGAGAGGCAAAATATGCGGATTATTATACGGCCGGCGAATTTTTCCGGAGAATCAGTAATACCACGGGAGAATATCGGTATACCGGATGGCAGGAGATTGACGGCGTAACCTATTTCTTTGATAAAAACGGAAACAAAGTGACAGGAGAGCAGGTGATTCAAGGTGCAAAATATACCTTTAACAGCGACGGCTCTTTGAATACAGGTTCCGGCCACCTGGGAATAGACGTTTCCAAATGGAATGGAAATATTGATTGGAATGCAGTAAAGAACAGCGGCGTATCTTACGTGATCATTCGCTGCGGTTATCGGGGTTCCACCACGGGAGCGCTGATAGAAGACCCCATGTTCAGAAGTAATATAAAGGGCGCTTCCGGGGCGGGATTGAAGGTAGGAGTTTATTTCTTTACCCAGGCAGTGAACGAGGTGGAGGCGGTAGAAGAAGCTTCTATGGTATTAGGATTGATAAAGGGGTATAATATCAGTTATCCGGTATTCCTGGACGTAGAGCCCAGTAACGGACGTGCCGACGGCATCAATGCTTCCACCAGGACGGCGGCATGTAAAGCATTTTGCCAGACCATACAGAATTCGGGCTATAAAGCAGGCATCTATGCCAATAAAACATGGCTCAACAGCTATGTGGATGCCCCAAGCCTGGCAAGCTATAAGATCTGGCTTGCCCAATATGCAGCGGCGCCTACCTATAATAAGACCAAATATGATATGTGGCAGTATTCCTCAAAGGGAAGCGTATCCGGTATCAAGGGCAGTGTTGACATGAATATCAGTTATATGGGATACTAAGCATTGGAATGCTAAGGATTAAAAAATAAAAGGAAAATGGAGAAAAGAAGATGAAAACTTACTTGGTAACCGGAGGAGCCGGATTTATCGGGTCCAATTACATTCATTACATGTTTCAAAAATATGGCGGCGATATCCGCATCATCAATGTGGACGCGCTTACCTATGCGGGAAATCTTGAAAACTTAAAAGATGTGGAAAACAGAGAAAATTATACCTTTATCAAAGCGGATATCTGTGATAAGGAGGCGATCTCCCGTATTTTTGCAGAAAACGATATTGACAGGGTGGTGCATTTTGCGGCGGAAAGCCATGTGGACAGAAGCATCAGAACACCGGAGGTGTTTGTCCAGACCAATGTGCTGGGAACAGCCGTTATGCTGAACTGTGCAAAAGCGGCATGGGAGAATCCTGACGGCAGTTTTAAGCCGGATAAGAAATTCCTCCATGTATCTACCGATGAGGTGTACGGCTCCCTGGAGGAAGAGGGAGGATATTTTTATGAGACAACGCCCTATGCCCCTCACAGCCCCTATTCGGCAAGTAAGGCAAGTTCGGATATGCTGGTAAAAGCATATATGGACACCTACAAGTTCCCGGCGAATATCACCAATTGTTCCAACAATTACGGACCCTATCAGTTTCCGGAAAAACTGATTCCCCTTATTATTAACAACGCCCTGTCAGGGAAAAAGCTTCCTGTATACGGAGATGGCAAAAATGTCCGGGACTGGCTTTATGTGGAGGATCACGCCAAAGCCATCGATATGGTGCAGGAAAAGGGAAGACTGTTTGAAACCTATAATGTAGGAGGCCACAACGAAAAGCAAAATATCGAGATCATCCATATCATTCTGGATACGCTTCAGGAAATGCTGCCGGAAGGCGACCCAAGAAAGGAACTGGTCAGCGAGGATCTGATCACTTATGTGGAAGACCGCAAGGGACATGACAGGAGATATGCGATTGCCCCGGATAAGATCAAGGCGGAAATCGGATGGGAACCTGAAACCATGTTCAAGGAGGGAATTAAACGTACCATAGCGTGGTTCTTTGAGCATGAGGAATGGATGAAAAATGTCACAAGCGGCGATTACCAGAACTATTATGAGACAATGTACGGAGAGAAGTAAAGATGTGCCTGAAAGCAGAGTGAAGGCAGGTAGGATTGTATGACGAGAGAAGGAAAAAGCTTTATGATCGGCAGCATTGCATTTGTTCTTTTTGCAATGCTGCGAAACTGGATACCACTGCACAACATGGAGTTTTTTGTTGCGGCATGTGTGTTTTTTATTGGTGTGGTTTTACTGGCATATTTTCTTATAGACAGAAAACGTAAAGCTGAAAAGCCATTGATGGAAAAACTATGGAGCATTGGTGGAATCGCCTTGCTGGGGCTTTGGATCATATTGTTTTATATGAATGAAACTAATACGGAACAGGCGCTGGAGGAAGTGGAGTTAATCCGCAGAACTTTTCCGTTCCCATTGTGGATTGCACTGATGGTTTCGGGGACATTGTTGTGTCTTTTTCTTTTGCGCAGAGAATCCAACCCAAAGGGGCAAAAGCTTAGAAAGAGAATCCGTGGGGCAGTGTCATTTTTGTTTGCCGCAGGCGTAGCCGTTCAGTTTTATGCGCCTAATATTTTTCAGGATGTGCAGGGGGGAACCTATCACAGCCATGCTTATACCAATAGCATTATTCATGTCTGCTGGATGATACCCTACAGTAAAAACATGGAATCTCTCTATGGGCATTATGGGATTCTTTATATGCCTGCGCTTAAGTTTCTTCATAAATGCTTTCACATAGATTACCTAACAGGGATTTTTATAATAGCGGCGTTGATTGCAGGAATATCTGTTCTTCTGTTTTTATATGTTTTAAATTACTTTGCAAAAAATGATTTAATTTTCTATTTGGGAATGTTTGCTGTTGGAGAGCAGTATTTTCAGTTGATGCAGGGAGGAGTGTTTCTTCAGGTGCATCCTCACCGGATGATCTTTCCGGTTCTGCTGGCGGCTTTTGCGTTGTGGGAATACCAAAAGAACAAGAAATATTGCGTGGCGGCAGTGGTAATCCTTACCATGTCCTTTGTCTGGTCAACAGAGGTAGGAATTGTTACCATGCTTTCCTTTTCCCTTTACAGATGTGTTATGGGTGTGATGGATGGGAATGCGCTTTCCCTTCGCAAGGTTCTTCTGCTGGTACGGGAGATTTTGATCTATACCCTTGTGCCGATAGCGCTGTCGTATATTTTGATCAACGGCTACAATCTCCTTGCGGGAGGAGAGCTTTTAAGTATCAGGGAATTTATGTTTCCTCTTATTTCGGACAGAGATTATATAGATAAGATCGAGCTGGCACTTCCCAACGTTACCCATGCCTGGATCGGATCAGCGGTATTGTTTATGGGAGCGGCGGCTCCGGCGGTTATTCAGGTCTTTTTTCCTTCCCGGGAAAAGGAAGATTCTTTCAGAAGATTCCTTAAGCCCTTTTACTTTTTTCTTGGCGTAATGAGTCTTGCCCTGATGCTTTATTATATTAATCGTCCCGTAGAAGGCTGTATGTTTATTATCCTGTTTTTGATGTTGATTCTGCAGGCTGTTATTTTCCGGAAAAGTCAGGAGATTTACCTGGAATGGCGGGAAAAGAAGGATTCCTGGTTTGCGAAGCCTGACCGTTTTTTGTTTTTAGCTTTGCGGGTAATTACGGTATTTCTTTTATTTGTAATGGCGTTTGACGGTATTTATTCCATGCCCGGGGCGTGGAAGACATCCAGGGAAACCATATGGAAAAGGCAGGAACTGGTGGAATTTGCAGGACAGATTTGGGTGCAGGTTCCTCCGGACGCAGTGTCCTTTGGGGAGGGAGTCCCAGAACTGATGTCCATGGTAGACCGGGATGTCCATCTCCATTCGACGGAATGGTCTTACTTAAATATGCCTCTTGATACCATGGAATGGATTCGCAATGAGTTGGAGGATGAACCATGGTTTTTCTGTTCCATGAAAAGTCTTTGGTATCTCCAGGAAAACTATCCTGGATTGACAGACGGTTTTTACCTTCATGAGGAATTTGAATACAATGGGGAAAAATTTGGGTTTTTCAGAGCAAACCCGGAAATGGAATAAACAGCAGGAGGGAAGGGATTGGAAACAGAGAAGATAAGGTTTCGCCATGAATTTAAATATTTTTGTACGGCAGCGCAGACAAAAATGTTGCAAAGCAGGCTGCGGGGAATCATGAAACCTGACCCCCATGCAGGAGAGGATGGAAGCTACAGAATCCGCAGTCTTTATTTTGATGATCTTCATGACAGATGCTATTATGAGAATGAAAACGGCGTATGTCCAAGAGAAAAGTACCGGATTCGTATTTACAATGGCGGACAGGAGCTGATTCATTTGGAACGCAAAAGAAAAATCAGGGGAATGACGCAAAAGGAAGGATGCCGCCTTTCAAAGGAGTGGTACGAGTTGTTGGTGGGCGGTGGTTCTTTGGGCAGCTCCTTTGAAAGGGCACCGGAATTGATGCAGGAGCTTTGGATTCTGATGGAGACCAGGCTGATGCGCCCCAAGGTGATTGTGGAGTATGACAGACGCCCTTTTATTTACCGGGATGGCAATGTGAGAATCACCTTTGACAGTAATATTTTATCCTCGTCAAAAACAGAAGACTTTTTAGAAAAGCGTATCTATGGAAGAGCGGTACTGCCTCTTGGAACGGAGTTGTTGGAGGTGAAATATGACGCTTTTTTGCCAGATCATCTTCAACAGATTCTCCAATTGGGGCATATGCGGGCGACTGCGTTTTCTAAATATTATTTGTGCAGAAAATATAACAGTGCGTTTTTTTAAAAAAGCGGAAGAAAGGAAAAAAAATGAGTTTTAAAGACATTTTCAGGAAATCTTTTTTAGAGGGATATGCAGGAGGAGAGATCGGAACCACGGATATTGCAGTTACGCTGCTGTGTGCATCACTTTTGGCATTGTATATTTATCTTGTGTATCGCATTATGACTCGCAAGACTTTTTATTCAAAAAACTTTAATATCAGTTTAGTGGCACTTTCGATCATTACCACGGCAATTATTCTCACCATACAGTCCAGCATCGTGATTTCTCTGGGTATGGTGGGCGCTCTTTCCATTGTCCGTTTTAGAACAGCCATAAAGGAACCTCTGGATCTGGTATTTTTATTCTGGTCGCTTGCACTGGGGATTATCTGTGGCGCGGGCTTGCTTAAGCTTGCGGTTTTGGTTTCTTTTTTGCTAACCATTGTGATTCTGGCATTGGACAGGATGCCTGTGGGTAAGAGTCCAATGATTCTGGTGGTGAACACGGATGCGGCGGAGCATCAAAGTCAGGCAATTTTGGAGGTTGTAGAAAAGTACAGCAAATATCATAAGATTAAATCCAGAAATATTTCATCTGGACAGCTTGATCTGGTTATTGAGGTGAGAACAAGCGAGGATGAGGAACTGGTGAACGAACTTTCGGCACTCCAGAGAATACACTCAGTTTCATTGCTGTCCCATGATGGCGAAGTGACCTATTAAGCCGGAAACACCAGAGAGAATACAGGAAGCATGGCAGATCCGGGAAAGGTGGTTTTGTATTGAATAAGAGCAAAATGAGCTTTGGCTTGACAGCAGGCGCCTTTTTGGGGCTGCTTCTGCTTATTGTTTTGTCCATGGGAAATATGGATTTGGAGAAAGAAGTTTTAGAGGAGCTTTCTTTTACCTGTGAGGGTGAGGGAGGAGAGCAGAGTTTTCCCGTATGGAGGGATCCGGCGGATGGGAGATGTTATCTGTTCCTCCCCTCTTGGTTTTCAGGGAAAGCGGGTGAATTTTCGATCCATTATGAGACTCTTGGCGTAAGCGTTTTGATTGATGGTGTTGCATATGGCAGCGGCAGGAATTGGAAGGATGAGGGAGAAGAGAAGATCCATGAGCTTGAGATTCGGGGAATGCCGGGGACGAAAACTGTGTGTACAACATTGCAGGTTTTGTGCTCTGAGAAGCTTCCCGCTATTTTTATTCAGGCACAGGAGCAGGAGGAAATATTAAGCCGAGAGGAATCGCCGGAGAAGAAATATTTTGAAACAGGTTATATGCAGATGCTTGACCAAAAGGGGGAGCTTGTTTGCGAAGGGGAAATGGAAAAATTTAAGGTCAGAGGAAATCTTACTGCAGAGTTGGACAAGAAACCTTTTACCTTTACATTGAAGGAGCCTGTAGAACTGTTGGGGATGGAGGCTGCGGTGAAGTGGAATTTGCTGGCGAATGCCACTGACGGCACTTTTATCAGAAATAAGATAATCAGAGATCTTGCTTATAACTGTATAGATGCTTATGAGCCTCAGGGAGAGTTTATAGAGGTATACTTAAATGGAGCTTATCAGGGCTTGTACCTGCTTACGGAAGCGGTGGAGATCGGCACAAACAGACTGGAGATCGACCCGAAAGCCAACTGGTTTATCGAGATGGAACTGGATTTCAGAGCCCGAGATGATGCTACGCAAATGATTACGGACAGAGGACAGATTTTTATTATTCATTCAGATGATCCGGTGACAGAAGAAGAAAAAGCACAGCTTTTGGGAAGGCTGAATGATGTGGAAAGCGCTCTTTTTGCCGAAAATGGCGTCAGCCAGATAAGTGGAAAGCCTCTGGAAGAATTGATCCATATGGAATCCTTTGCGGAGGCATGGCTGGTAGAGGAACTGTCGGGAGACCATGACGTAGGGATTACCAGCCAGTTTGCATATGCCTTGAAAGAGGGGGATTCCCTCTGGTATGCAGGACCGGTATGGGACTTTGACGGTATCATGGGAAATGTAAACAAACCTATGTATGCAGTGCCGGAAGCCCTTACAGGGGTAGTGGAAATGTGTGGAAATGAGGATGACAATAATCAGAATCGATGGCTTGCCGCCATGTGGCGGAATCCAAAATTCCAGGAACTGGTCAAGAGTAAGTATGTGCAGGTGTTTCGGGATGAATATGAAAGAATTCTCCTGAAAGAGATAGACGGATGGGTGAAAGAGATCCGCAGATCTGCGGTTTTAGATGCCTTTAGATGGCATGAAAACCGGTTAAGCTGGTTTTTTACCATGCCTGAGGGGATAGATGTGGATATCAATCAAAGGCAGGTGGACTCTTATGAAGAATATGACACGCTGGATCCCTGTCTTGCTGTAGTGGAAGATTTTATGACGAGAAAATTAAGCTTTCTGGATAAGCTTTGGATCGAGGGCAGGGAGTTCTGCCTTGTGGAAGTGCGTAATGACGCCCCTTTCCTGGATCAGGGCTATAACCAGACACTGTACTATTGGGTGGAGAAGGGAACCGGGATTTCGCATCTTCCCCATTATGAGCCGGAAGGATGGCATTTTGAAGGATATTTTGATAAGGACTATGATGATCTGATCAGCGATGGATTTGTGATTGAATATTATCGAATTGTGGAAGGACGCTGGACGCAGGAGGAGGACGGCGGGACGCCCCAGTGACCACGTGCCAGAGTCATGCGCCAAAGGTAGGCGGTCGTTGCGGGGACTTCCATTTTGTGGTATACTAATACAAGCTATGCATGGAAAGAGAAGGACATTTTTGGAGGTGTTGCATATGAAGGGAATTATTTTGGCAGGAGGTTCGGGAACAAGGCTTTATCCTTTGACGAAGGCAATCAGCAAGCAGATCATGCCGGTTTATGATAAACCCATGATCTATTATCCTTTGTCCACGCTGATGCTGGCAGGAATCAGAGAAGTGTTGATTATTTCAACACCCAGGGATCTGCCTGTGTTTGAGGCGCTTTTAGGAGACGGAGAGCAGTTGGGAATGCAGTTTTCTTATGCGGTCCAGGAAGAACCCAGAGGGCTTGCAGATGCGTTTATCATAGGAGCAGAGTTTATCGGAAAGGATCGGGTGGCGCTGGTTCTTGGAGATAATATATTTTATGGGCAGAGCTTTTCAAGAGTGCTGCGGGAGGTTGCGGCGAGAGAAAAGGGAGCAACCATCTTTGGATATTATGTACGAGATCCCAGGGAATACGGCGTAGTGGAATTTGACGATACGGGGAAGGCGTTGTCCATTGAGGAAAAACCGGAAAACCCCAAAAGCAATTATGCAGTTCCGGGGCTGTATTTTTATGACAATGAGGTGGTGGAAATTGCCGAAAATGTAAAGCCTTCCGCGAGAGGAGAAATTGAGATCACCAGCATCAATAACGAGTATCTGCGCAGGGGAACCCTGCATGTGGAAACGCTGGGACGCGGTTTTGCGTGGCTGGACACTGGGAATCATGATTCATTGCTGGATGCCGCTGATTTTGTGGCTGCATTCCAGAAACGTCAGGGTCTGTATATTTCCTGTATTGAAGAAATTGCATATAAGAGAGGCTTTATTAGCAAGGAACAGCTTTTGAAGCTTGCGGAGCCGCTGATGAAAACCGACTATGGAAAATATATGAAGGAAGTTGCGGAAGGGCTGTAAGATGCCCGAGGGATTTACGATAACAAAATCTGTCCGGGGAATCCGGACAATGGAAAGGTATGGTTGCGGAAATGGGCAAAATAACGGTAGAAACATGTGAGATTGAAGGACTGAAAATAATTACCCCCGCTGTCTTTGGGGACGCACGGGGATATTTTATGGAAACCTATCATTATAATGATTATAAGGAAGCGGGAATTGATCAGATCTTTGTACAGGATAACCAGTCTTCCTCGGTTAAGAATGTTCTGAGAGGACTGCATTTCCAGATCAACTATCCCCAGGACAAGCTGGTAAGGGTGATTTCAGGGGAAGTGTTTGATGTTGCAGTGGATTTAAGGCCCGGCTCATCCACTTACGGAAAATGGCATGGGGTGATATTATCAGCGGAAAATAAGAAACAGTTTTTCATTCCGAAAAATTTCGCTCATGGCTTTGTGGTATTGTCAGATTACGCAGAGTTTGCGTACAAATGCACAGATTTTTACCATCCCAACGATGAAGGGGGAATTCGATTTGATGACCCGGAGATCGGAGTGGAATGGCCTGTTGCGCCGGGAACGGAATTGATCATGTCTGACAAGGATAAAAATTGGGACGGCATCAAAGAATATACAGAAAGCAGAAAGATCAGGTAAGCATGAAGGACAAGGGAAAAGAGAAAAAGCCGCTGGAACTGAAAAAGCTGCCCAAGCCTCTGGGAATCGGAATATTTTATGGAGTTTGTATGCTGGTAGCTGTTATGGTGTTGCTGCACAATAACCCACTGGCGCTGGATCAGCATACGGAGAATTTGAAAAAGTTTTGCGCCTGTGCCCTGCTTGCGCTTGCCTGCATTATTTTCGGGCTTTATTATGACAGAATGTTCATTATTCCCAGGGAATTATTGCAGAGCCGGGAACTGATCTGGAAGCTTGCCAAAAACGATTTTAAAAAACGTTATGCCGGTTCTTATCTTGGATTTCTATGGGCGCTGGTGCAGCCTGTGGTCACAGTGCTGATGTACTGGATCGTTTTTGACCGGGTGTTTCAAACCAGAAGCCAGCTGGTGGCAAGCGGCGTGGAGGTTCCCTATGTTTTATACCTTACGGCAGGGCTGGTGCCCTGGTTTTATTTTTCTGAGGCGATCACAAATGGAACCAATGCGCTCCTTGAGTACAGTTATCTGGTAAAAAAGGTAGTGTTTAATATCAGCATACTTCCGATTATTAAGCTGATCGCCGCCACCTTTATCCATCTTTTCTTTGTGGTTGTGCTTTTGGTAGTGGCGGCATTTTACGGCTATTATCCCAATATCTATACCACTCAGGTGATTTACTACAGCTTTTGCCTTTTTGTGCTGGTGCTTGCTATGAGCTATTGCAGTTGTGCGATCGTGGTGTTTTTCAGGGATCTTGCCCAGATCATCAATATTGGACTGCAGGTAGGCATGTGGGCAACGCCTATTTTGTGGAACATTGATATGCTCAACAATGATAAACTGATTACGCTCTTTAAGCTGAATCCGCTGGTTTATATTGTAAATGGTTATAGAAATGCCATTTACGGCGATGAATGGTTTTTTGAACATTTTTATTCCTCTACTTATTTTTGGATTTTTACCGTCACTTTGTTTTGTATTGGATCGCTGATCTTCAAGAGATTAAAGGTGCATTTTGCGGATGTTTTATGATCAAGATTTTGTCAGGCTGCAAAACGGAGCATGGCAGGGCAATGGCAGGAGAACATATAGATGGATGAAAGAAAGATTGCCATACAGGTAAAGGGGCTGGAAAAGGCGTACAAGCTGTACGACAAACCTTCGGACAGGTTGAAGGAGGCCTTGGGGCTTTCGGGCAGAAAGTGCTATAAAGAGCATTTTGCCTTAAAAGGCGTGGATATGACCATATACCAGGGTGAAACGATTGGGATTATTGGAACCAATGGCTCGGGCAAATCCACTATTCTTAAAATAATAACAGGTGTTTTGAATGCAACCAAAGGCTCTGTGCAGGTAGACGGTCGTATCTCGGCGCTTCTGGAGCTGGGGGCAGGCTTTAATATGGAGTATAATGGAATCGAGAATGTTTACTTAAACGGTACCATGATCGGCTTTTCCCAAAAAGAAATTGACGAGAGAATGGACGATATTCTGGAGTTTGCAGACATTGGAGATTATGTATATCAGCCTGTAAAGACGTACTCCAGCGGTATGTTTGTGAGACTTGCATTTGCAGTGGCGATCAATATTGATCCGGAGATCTTGATTGTGGATGAGGCTTTGTCTGTGGGGGATGTGTTCTTTCAGGCAAAATGCTACCATAAATTTGAAGAATTTAAGAAAATGGGTAAGACCATCGTGTTTGTAAGCCATGATCTGAGCAGCATCAGCAAATATTGTGACAGAGTTGTGCTGTTAAATCAGGGGATCAAGCTGGGGGAAGGTTCTCCCAAGGAAATGATAGACGCATATAAACAGGTGCTGGTGGGGCAATATCCCCTGCCTGAGGAAGAGGAGGAAGAAGCAGAACCGGTGACGGAGGAGCAGCCTGTGAATCCGGAGCTTCTGGAGTATGGCACCAGGGATGCGGTGATTGAGGATTATTATGTGACAGATGAGGCTGGCAGACGTTGCAGCGCCGTTTTAAAGGGCGGGGAGTGCTGTATACATATGACAGTGCGTTTTCAGGCGGATATCAGTGAACCGATCTTTGCCTTTACCATCAAGAATATCAAAGGGGTGGAGATCACCGGAACCAATACCATGGTGGAAAAGGCATTTTTGGAGCCGGTGAAAGCCGGAAGCGTTAAGCATATCGCCTTTACCCAGAAGTTGGATCTCCAGGGAGGAGAGTATCTCCTTTCGCTGGGGGTGACGGGATATGAAAAGGAAGATTTTCAGGTATACCACCGTTTATATGATGTGCTGAACCTGACGGTCATATCGGACAAGGATACGGTGGGATACTATGATACCAATTCCGTTATAAAGATTACAGATGAGCAGTAAGAAAGGATCGGGTTCATGAGTGAAAATAAAGGAAGACCCACACCTATTCATTTAAAAGAAGAAGAGTTGCTTAAGAAGCTTCCGGTAAAAATAGGAAATGTAGATTTAAATTATGAATATTACCCGGGGGAAGATCTGTACAGTGACGGAATGGTGGAGGAAGAGCTCCTTTCTATCGTAAAAAATGCTTCCCCTGTAGAATACCCCCGAATCATTGAAGAGAAAAAAAGCTGGCCGATTCTTTATCACTTATCTCCCCTGAGAGGAAATATTGTGGACTGGCTTCCCATTCAGGCAGGGGATAAGGTGCTTGAGGTCGGTTCAGGCTGCGGCGCTATTACGGAAAAGCTTTCACAGAAGGCGGGACATGTGACCTGCGTTGATTTATCTGCCCAAAGAAGCCATATCAATGCCTATCGGAATCAGGAGCGTGACAATATTGAAATTCATGTGGGTAATTTCAGTGATATTGAACCTACCCTGCCGGAGGATTATGATTTTGCCTGTATGATCGGCGTATTTGAATATGGTCAGTCCTATATCCATACCCATACCCCCTATGAAGATTTCTTAAAGATCATGATGAAGCACGTGAAAAAAGACGGCTGTATTGTAATTGCCATAGAGAACAGATTGGGACTGAAATATTGGGCAGGATGCAAGGAAGATCATGTGGGAACCTACTTTAGCGGTCTGGAAGGGTATCCGGAGGGAGGAAGCGCCCGAACCTTTACAAGACCCGGGCTGGAAGAGATCTTTCATAACTGCGGCGTGGAGCGCTATGCTTTCTATTATCCCTATCCTGATTACAAATTTCCTACCACCATCTTTTCTGACCAAAGATTACCGCATGTGGGAGAGCTGACCGATAACATGCGTAATTTTGATCGGGACAGAATGGTGCTTTTTAATGAAAAATATGTGTTTGATGGAATTGTGAAGGATGGGCTTTTTGACATTTTTTCCAACTCTTACCTGGCAATTATCGGCAGAACGCCGGATACCTGCTATGTAAAGTATTCCAACGACAGGGGAGGAGAATATGCGCTGAGAACGGAAATTGTGGAGACTCCCAATGGTAAGGCGGTACGGAAGGTTCCCTTAAACAGCCAGGCAAAGGCACATATAAAAGGAATGTGGGATTCCTGGCAGCGCCTGCAGGAGAGATATCAGGGAAGCGGGCTTACCATTAATCCATGCCGTCTTGGGGAGGACGGCTGCTATGCGGAATTTCCCTTTGAACCCGGTGTTACTCTGGAAGAACTTTTGGATCAGTGTTTGGAAAAAGAGGATATGGAGGGATTTTACCGGCTTTTTGACAGATACTATGAATTGATCTCCTATGGAGAGGATCAGGATGTTGCAGATTACGACCTGATTTTTGCCAATATTCTTGTAGACGGGGATCGTTGGACGCTGATCGATTATGAATGGACCGTAAACCAAAGGATCTCTTCTCAGGAGCTTGCATTTCGCGCTGTTTATTGCTATGTTTTGGAAGAAGAAAAGAGAAATAAGTTAAATCTTGAATTAATTATGAAAAAACTGGGAATCAACCAGCAGATGGCGGAGGAATATCGGGAGAAGGAGAAAAAATTCCAAAAGCAGGTAACCGGAAAACGAAGATCCATGGGGGAGATCAGAGCCATGCTGGGCACTTACAGCATAGACCCCAAGCTCCTTATGGAACGCCGCCTTCAGGAAATCCTGGATGAGAGAATCCAGATTTATTATGATTATGGCAGCGGCTTTAGCGAAGAAAACTCCATTTACATGCCGGATATATATGTGGGGAAAGATAAAATAGAGGCTGAGATCTCTCTGGACGGGAATGTGAAGACCCTGAGAATTGATCCTGCCGATCATTCCTGTATGCTGAAGCTTACGGAATTGTCCCTTAACGGAATGCCGGTTCCCCTTCAAAAGAAATATATAGAGAGCAACGGAAGAATTGTCAAGGCAGGCTGTTACATTTTTGAAACCCAAGACCCTAACCTGATTATTAAAGTATCCCAGCTTCCTATGGCAGGTGAAAATGTGCTTTCTTTTAAAGCAGAGATGACCCCTGTCTCTCCGGAAACGGCGAAGGATGTAATCTCTTCCATTAAAAAGATTTTCTGATGAAAGCTTATGGAGAAAAAAAGTGGATTATTTGAAACGAAGCGTAAAGAAAATATTGATGGAACAACAGCATAAGGCATATAAAAAAGAGGTTGAAGCAAAAAATCTAAATTACGATAGTTGGATTAGACAACAGGAGAAAAACCTGCCAATTGATAACGCGATTTCTCTGCCGTTTGATAGATGTCTGATAAATGATTGGGAACGGGTGCAATCTGGCAGGGATAAAGTGGAAAATGGTGGAAATCCTTCAAAATTTGACGAGGACTGTCATATCCTGGAATTTGTGAGCGATCATGGTCAAAGGAAAGAAAAAAAGCAATATTTATTGGTTTCGGCGGAACTTTTCGGAAGAAAAATGGAAGATTTCATGCGGTGGGGGCTTCCGGAAGTGTTACTGCTGCGTTTTTATCCGGGAACGATAAGTAAATTTGCCCTGGGGCTGATCGATGCGTGTTTTCGTGAGAATGAAAATTTGCCCTTGGTTTACGGAGATGAAGATGTGTGCAGGGATGGCGTCAGAGTGGAGCCATGGCTGAAACCGGACTGGTCGCCGGATCGGTTTTTGTCCTGTTTTTATTTTGGCGGATTGGCGGCGGTGAGGACAGAAGCGCTGAGAGATATTTATATGCGCTGTAGGGCGGACGGGGTAATAGAAGCCTGGTATCATATGGCGGAGCAGACAAAAGAAGATGGCAGAGGGCTCTTGTATTTTCTCTTCTATGATCTGCTTCAGGAAGAAAAAGGATACAAAAAGAGAACAGAAAAAGGGAAAATACCGGCGTATCATATCCGACAGGTGCTTTATCACAGCGAGGAGGCAGGCTATGAACAAATTAAGGATATGAAACTGCCCTCATGGGAACTGGAAAAGAGAAAATATAATATACAGGAAAAAGAAAAAAGCCGTCCATTGCTTTCCGTCATCATTCCTTCAAAGGATAATCCGGCGGTTCTTTTTCACTGTCTGGACTCTTTGGTGGAGAGAACCAGGTCAAACTGCGCTTTTGAACTGATTTTGGTGGACAATGGAAGCTGTGAGGAAAACCGGAGAGAGATAGAAGACAGGGTTAAACTGTTAAGCAAAAGAAGTGGAGAGAGAGAAGGGAACGTCCGGCTGACGGAATGCAGGTATCTTTATCAGCCTATGGACTTTAATTTTTCCCGTATGTGTAATCTGGGGGCGGAGAATGCAAAGGGTGAGGTTCTTTTGTTTTTAAATGATGATATGGAGATTATCTGTCCTCAATGGATGGATATTATGTTGGAAAATGTTCTGTGGGACTATGCAGGTGCGGTGGGGGCAAAGCTCCTTTATCCTGACTCGGATGTGATTCAACACGCAGGAATCACCAATTTGCGGGTAGGACCTGCCCATAAGCTGCAGTTTCTACATGACGAAACAGATCACTATTATGGCATGAACAGAGGCGCCCACAATATGCTGGGGGTAACAGGAGCGTGCCTGATGGTGCGCAGAGAGGTCTTTGAGGAAGCAGGCGGGTTTTGGGAAGAGCTTGCGGTTGCGTTTAATGACGTTGATTTATGCTATACCATTTATGAGCATGGATATTATAATATGGTAAGAAATGATGTGGTGTTTTATCATCATGAGTCCCTGAGCAGGGGGAAGGATGGAGAATCTTCCCAAAAGCAGCTTCGGCTTTTGCGGGAAAAAGATCTGCTATACCAAAAACATCAGGCGCTTTATGGAAGAGATCCCTATTATCATCCTTATCTGACCACAGATATGCTGGAGTCAGAGTATTCGCCGGCATGCCGATACCAGGTGACACTGGAAATGCCATGGTCGGAGGCGGTTCCCGGAGAGAGGGAAATGCAAAGGGCAAGAGAGGATAAATGTCTGGTGGTGGGAATGGAATGCGCCATGGATATTTATAAATGGAAGTATGGAGTGTCCTGGGAGGTCTCCCAGGAAAATGGAAAGGAAAAAATGTCCGGAGAAGATATGGGCTACTATTTTCAGGGTTATTCCTTTGTTATTGGATCAGATAACGCATGTTATAAAAGGAAGCTTTTGTTGAAAAATCAAGAGGATCAGAAAGTATGGATGATTGCTGTGGAGGATTGTTATCGAAAGGATATCAGGGATAACCTGAAGGATCAATTAAATGTAGATTTAACTGGATTCACGGCGAAACTGCGCAGAAAGGCGATTCCGGCAGGGGTATATCAGTTTGGAATGCTGGTGGAAGACCGGTGCTCCCGGCAAAGACTGGTAAACTGGAGCAATTGGGTGTTGGAGGTAGGCACAGATGGAAAGTGAAGTAAAAAAAGAGGTGGATTATCGGGAAGCCTATGAAAAGGAGCATCTGCGCAATGCAGATCTTGCCGGACGTGTGGCGGATCTGGAGGCGAAATGCGACGACCTGAATTTTAAATTAAACAGGATCAAAAGCAATCCTCTGTGGAAAATGTCTGCTCCGCTGCGGAAATGTATGCATTTTGTGTTACGTCAGGTGAGCAGAGTGAAAAATTGCGGCAATCTGAGGGGAATCTTTTCCAAGCTGAAATACAAGCAGATTGAACGGCAGGCGAGAGAAAACTATGGAACCAAAAGTTTTCCCTCTCCGGAGGAGGCGCGCAGGCAAAGGGAAGAACGTTTTGAACGGATGGTAAAGATCAGCATTTTGGTGCCTTTGTACAATACGCCGGAGGCTTTTCTGAGAGAAATGATCGAATCGGTTACAAACCAGACCTATGAGAACTGGGAACTGTGCCTTGCAGACGGCTCCGATGGAGAGCATGGACGTGTGGGAGAAATTGTTGAAGAATACCGGAAGAAGGATGGAAAGAACAGAATTCTGTACCGGAAGCTGATCCAAAATGAAGGGATTTCAGGAAATACCAATCAGTGTCTGAAAATGGCAACGGGAGAGTTTATCGGTCTTTTTGACCATGATGATGTGCTTCATCCCAGCGCTTTGTATGAATATGTAAAAGTAATCAATGAGAAAAATGCAGATTACATATATTGTGATGAAACCACCTTTAAAAGCGGGGATATCAACAAGATGCTGACACTGCACTTTAAGCCTGACTACGCTATTGATAATCTGCGGGCAAATAATTATATCTGTCATTTCAGTGTTTTTGCCAGAGAGCTTTTGGATGGCACGGAGCTTTTCCGTTCACGCTTTGACGGGAGCCAGGACCATGACATGATCCTGCGGCTGACGGATCGCGCCAGGCATGTGGTGCATGTGCCCAAGCTTCTCTATTATTGGAGAAGCCATCCGGGCAGTACGGCGTCGGACATTACGGCAAAGCCTTATGCTATTGAGGCAGCAAAGGGGGCTGTGGCGGATCATTTGAGAAGACATGGCTATGAGCATTTTCAGATCACCTCTACCCGGGCATTTGAGACCATCTTTAAGATCAGATATCAGATTATGGGAGATCCCATGATCTCTATTATCATACCAAATAAAGATCACCCAGGGGATTTGAAGCGGTGCATTACTTCTATATTAGAGAGATCTACCTATGAAAATTATGAGATCATCGTGGTGGAAAACGGAAGCAGTTCTCCGGAGATCTTCGATTATTACGAAGAACTGAAGGAAGAGCCGAAGGTAAAGCTGGTAACCTTTGAAGGGGACTTTAACTACTCCGCTGTCAATAATCTGGGAGTATCCCATGCCGAGGGAGAATATCTTCTGTTTTTGAATAACGATACTCAGGTGATCACAGTTAACTGGATGGAAGAGCTTTTGATGTATGCCCAGCGGGAGGATGTGGGGGCAGTAGGCGGAAAGCTGTACTATGCCAATAAAACCATACAGCATGCAGGGGTGGTTTTGGGGCTTGGCGCCCATAGGACGGCAGGCCACAGCCATTATGGGCAGCATCGGGACAATTTGGGCTATATGGGGAGGCTTTGCTATGCCCAGGACGTCTCAGCGGTGACCGGAGCATGTCTTCTGGTAAAAAAAGCGCGGTTTACGGAAGTGGGCGGTCTGGACGAGTCTTTTGCAATTTCTTTAAATGATGTGGATTTTTGCCTGAAGCTGCGGGAAAAGGGCTATTTAAACGTGTTTACGCCCTTTGCGGAATTGTATCATTTTGAATCCGTATCCCGGGGGCTGGACGACCATGGGGAAAAGGCGCAGCGCTATGAAAAAGAATCCCGGCAGTTCCGGGAAAAGTGGGAGAAGGCGCTTAAGGCAGGAGATCCCTACTATAATCCAAATTTTTCTCTTGACAGAAGCGACTTTGCTTTGAAAATATAGAGAAATTATGGTAAAATAATACAGGTACTTTGAAATTTTGTGCCGGATACGAAAATAACGCGAGGAGGATGGAACATGAGCTATAAGGAGCAGTATGATTTTTGGCTGGAAGACGCCTATTTTGATGAGAAGACCAAAGAAGAGCTGCGCGGCATCGCAGGAAATGAGAAGGAAATAGAGGATCGGTTTTACAAGGAACTGGAATTTGGCACAGGCGGTCTCAGAGGCGTCATTGGCGCAGGTACCAACCGCATGAATATTTATACCGTAAGAAAGGCAACCCAGGGACTTGCCAATTATATCATCAGCCAGGGGGGAAAAGACAGGGGGGTGGCAATTGCCTACGATTCAAGAAGAATGTCCCCTGAATTTGCAGACGAGGCGGCGTTGTGTTTGAACGCAAACGGTATTAAGGCATATGTATTTGACGCTTTGCGTCCTACGCCGGAGCTTTCCTTTGCCCTTCGCAAGCTTCATTGCATTTCAGGTATTGTAATTACAGCAAGCCATAACCCTCCGGAGTATAACGGATATAAAGCATACTGGGAAGACGGCGCTCAGGTAACGGCGCCCAAGGATGTGGAAATTATAACAGAAGTGAAGAAGGTGACCGATTATCATCAGGTTAAGACCATGGATAAGGATGCGGCAATTGCAGCAGGGCTTTACCAGGTAATCGGTAAGGAAATTGACGATGCGTACATGGAGGAACTGAAAAAGCAGATCATCCACCCCGAGATCATACAGGAAGTAGCGGATGATATTAAGATCGTATATTCTCCTTTCCATGGGACAGGAAACGTTCCGGTGAGAAGAATTCTTTCGGAGCTGGGCTTTAAGCATGTGTATGTGGTGCCTGAACAGGAGCTTCCTGACCCCGACTTTACCACGCTGGACTATCCCAATCCTGAGGACCCCAAGGCATTTACCCTGGCGCTTCAGCTGGCAAAGGAGAAAAATGCAGATATTGTGCTTGCCACCGATCCAGATGCGGACAGACTGGGTATCTATGCCCTGGACACCAAATCAGGGGAATACATTCCTTTTACGGGGAATATGTCGGGCATGCTGATTGCAGAATATATTTTAAGAGAAAGAACGGCAACCGGCACTATGCCGGAGAATCCTGCACTGGTGACTACCATTGTAACCACCAATATGGCTGCGGCGATTGCAAAAGACTACGGTGTTAAATTCATTGAAGTGCTGACCGGATTCAAATACATTGGAGAGCAGATCAAACTCTTTGAACAAACCGGCTCTAACAACTATGTTTTTGGACTGGAGGAAAGCTACGGATGTCTTGCAGGCACCCATGCCAGGGATAAGGATGCAGTAGTTGCGGTTATGTGTCTCTGCGAAATGGCTGCATGGTGCAAGAAAAACGGTATTACCGTATGGGATCAAATGTTAAAACTTTATGAAAAATACGGTTATTTTAAAGAAACTCAGTATGCAATTACGTTAAAGGGAATAGACGGTTCCAAACAGATCGCCCAGATGATGGACAAATTAAGAAGCAATCCGCCGAAAAGCTTTGGGGAGCTTACCGTAAAAGAATTCAGGGACTACGATAAGGGAGTGATCAGAGATCTTACCACAGGGGAAGAAAGACCTGCGGAGCTGCCCAAATCAAATGTGCTGTATTTTGACCTTACTAACGATTCCTGGTGCTGTGCCCGTCCATCCGGTACAGAACCTAAAATCAAATTTTACATGGGGGTTAAGGGAAGCAGCCTGGAGGATGCAGACGATAAGGTTGCAAAGCTGACGGAGGCGCTGAAAGCATATCTTTGATTTTTACCAACGTGCAGAGGGGCACGAATCGGATTTGACTTACTTCATTGGGAATCGTCCTGGTTATACAGGACGATTCTTAGGTTACGGCAGAATGAAAGGACGGAAAGTTGACAAAAATTATAAAGGTAAATAATCTGAAAAAAACATTGCGCTATTTAAGAAAAAACGGGATACGCCGTGCTTACTATGCTATGCGGGAGCGGATCGAGACAGAAATTTCGGATGATTATACGTATAAGCCTTTAGATGTGTCAAGCCTTCAGAGGCAGAGGGAGGATGGCAAAAGGTTTTCCATTAAATTCAGTATTCTTGTGCCTGCTTATGAAACCAGGGAAGAGCATTTAAGGGCAATGCTGGACTCTGTCCTGGCGCAGACCTATGGCAATTTTGAGCTGATTCTCGCCGATGCCAGCGCCGGCGACAGGGTAGAGCAGGTGGTGAAAACCTATTCAGATGACCGAATTATGTACAGACGGTTGAAGCAGAATGCAGGAATTTCGGCAAACACCAATCAGGCGCTTATGTATGCCACAGGAGATTATGCGGGGCTTTTGGATCATGACGATGTACTTACCCAGGATGCTCTTTATCAGGTTGCCGCCTGTATTGCAGAATATGATGCCAGGGATATTCAGCTGCAAATGATCTATTCAGATGAGGACAAATGCGATGAATATCAATCCCGCTATTTTGAAGTGAACCGGAAACCGGATTTTAATGTGGACCTGCTTTTGACCAATAATTATATTTGTCATTTTACAGTCATGAAGCGTCAGCTGATGCAGGAACTGGGACTGAGGAGCGTCTGTGACGGCGCCCAGGACTATGACCTGATTCTCAGGGCGGTAAGTATGATGCTGGGGAAAGACAAGCTGAGGACAAAGAAAAAAGAGATACCTGTGGCGCATATTCCCAGGGTTTTGTATCATTGGCGGTGTCATGAACAGTCCACGGCGGAAAATCCTGCAAGCAAGCAGTATGCTTACGATGCAGGGAAAAGAGCATTGGAGGATTTTTTGCGCTCCAGAGGCTTTAAGGGAATGGTGTCCCACATGCCCCACCTTGGGTTTTACAGGATCGAATACCAACCGGATCTTCTTGCCAACAGACCTGATGTGGCAGTAGTTGGAGGCAGGCTGATCGATAAAAAAAATAGAATAACGGGTGGTTTGTATACAGAGGATGGAACGCCTATTTATTTGGGACTCCATAAGGAGTACAGTGGATACATGCACAGGGCTGTTTTGCAGCAGGAGGCGGAAATGATCGATATCCGCTGTATGAAAGCATCCATGGCGGCGGAGGGAATTTTGGAGGAACTGATTGGGCTTCCTTATCTTCAGCATCCGGGAACCGGGCGGTTTGACTGGAAGGATTGCCTGAAGGAGGATGTGGATTTTCTGGAACTTAGCCGGAGGTTTTGCCAGAAGGTACGGGAGCAGGGGTATCGGATCGTATGGGATCCGGAAATGACGGAAAAAATTGATAATATCAAATGAGGATTTAATTTATGGCAAAAACCACTGTGGTAATACCCAACTACAATGGAATTCAATATATCGACCGCTGTCTTGAAACGCTTTACAGGGGAAGGACGGTACCTGAGATCATTGTGGTGGACAATCATTCTCAGGACGGAAGCCTTGCCCTTGTGAGAGAAAAGTACAGGGAAGTAAAGGTGATTGCTTTTCCCGAAAATACTGGTTTTAGCAGAGCGGTAAATGCAGGGATTAAAGCAGCCGAAACAGAGTATGTGCTTTTGCTGAATAACGATACGGAAGCGGATGAACAGATGGTTTTTCAACTGGAAAAAGGGCTGGATGCTCATCCGGAGGCTTTTTCGGCGGCAGCAAAAATGATTGACCTTCATAATCCTGACAGACTGGACGGTGCAGGGGATTTTTATAATGCTTTTGGGTGGGCGTTTGCCCGTGGAAAGGATAAGCCGGCGTACGCCTTTTGCCGTGCAGGGCGTATTTTTTCCGCATGCGCCGGGGCGGCGTTATACCGCAGAACATTGTTTGAAAAAATAGGGTATTTTGATGAAAACCATTTTGCTTATCTGGAGGATATAGATCTGGGGTATCGGGCGAATATTTATGGTTATCCTAATATATATGTGCCGGAAGCAAAGGTTTTTCATGCAGGAAGCGCAGTGAGCGGTTCCAGGCATAATGCTTTTAAAGTGAAGTTATCCGCAAGAAACAACCTTTATATGATCTGTAAGAACATGCCGGCTTTACAGATTCTCCTGAATTTTCCCTTTTTGGCGGCAGGGCATCTGATCAAAGGAGCTTTTTTCACGCTGAAGGGGCTGGGCGGGGCATACTTTAAAGGATTGTCAGCAGGCATCAGTCTTGCCTGTTCCGGAGAAGGAAGAAAAAACAGAGTAAAATTTTCGATTGGGAATATGGGAAACTATTTTTGGATACAGGGACAGTTATGGCTGAATATGCTTAGGAGGCTGTTCCAATTTTAAGTTGTACTTTTTGTAATAATATTGTAAAATGTTTGCAAGAAGGTAGCAGGAAATGATAAAGGACAATCAGAAGTATTTTAATCGATTGCACTTGTTGGTAGACGCTGTTGTAGTGGCGATCTCCTACTTGCTTGCATGGTATATAAAGTTCTGCACCATTTTTGCCGATACGGAACCGGGGGCAGGGGCACTGGATATGAGGACCTATTTTAGTTTCCTTTATTTTGTTGTGCCTGAATATATTGTTTTATATTATTTTTTTAATATGTATGCGCCCAAACGTGCCACAAGACGGAAATATGAGCTTGAAGGCATTATCATGGCGAATTCTGTGGGTATTGTCCTGTTTATCGTATTTCTTTATATTATCAAGCAGCAGGATTTCTCCCGTTTTATGATGGGAGCATTTTATATTGTAAACGTAACCTTTACTACCATATGCCGTACCCTGATCCGTAACATGCTGCTTTACTTCAGGAAAAAGGGGTACAATTTAAAATATATTCTTCTGGTAGGCTATTCCAGAGCGGCGGAAGAATATATTACCAGAATCAATGCAAATCCCCAGTGGGGCTATGTAGTCCGGGGCATACTGGATGACAGAATCCCCAGCGGAACAGTCTACAAGGGTGTCAAAGTGGTAGGCAGAATTGAAAATATTCATTATATTTTACCGGAGAATAAGCTGGATGAAATTGCCATCACCCTGGCGCTTAAGGATTATGACCATTTGGAATATATTGTAGATCTGTGCGAAAAATCAGGAGTGCACACGAAATTTATTCCTGACTATAATTCCCTGGTGCCCAGCCACCCGTACACGGAGGATCTGATGGGACTTCCGGTGATCAACATTCGTTATGTGCCGCTTACCAATACCTTGAACTGGGTTACAAAACGGGCAGTGGATATTATAGGGGCTACGGTAGGAATCGTAATATCTTCGCCGATCATGCTTCTTACAGCCCTTGCAGTGAGATTTACCAGCCGCGGTCCCATCATTTTTAAGCAGGAGAGAGTAGGGCTTCATAACAAAACCTTCAAAATGTACAAGTTCCGCACCATGGAAATGCAGAAGCCATCCTCGGAACAGAAAGGCTGGACTGTCAAAAATGATCCGAGGGTTACCAGGATCGGGAAGTTTTTGCGGCACACCAGCTTAGACGAACTGCCCCAGCTCTTCAATATTTTATTAGGGGAAATGTCGTTGGTAGGACCAAGACCTGAGCGTCCTCAGTTTGTTGAGAAATTTAAAGAAGAAATTCCCCGTTATATGATCAAGCATCAGGTTCGCCCGGGACTTACCGGCTGGGCGCAGATCAACGGTTACAGAGGGGATACTTCCATACGTAAAAGAATTGAATACGACTTATTTTACATTGAAAACTGGACCATGGCGCTGGATTTTAAGATCATGTTTCTGACTATATTCAAGGGTTTTGTGAATAAGAATGCTTATTGAAAACTTTTTGAATATAAACGAAGTAATTTACAAATCTTAAGGATAGATAAAAAAAGCAGTCAGGGGCTTGCTTAATGGGAAATTTTGTGTCAAAATAGTATCTTGTGAGAAATCACGGATGATAAGGCCCAAATCGTTTTTTAAAGTAGTAAATAAGGGAGAGATTGATAATATGACAACAACATCAAAGAAACCTGTGAAGAAAAAGCCGGTAAGGCATGAAGAACCTGTAAGCGTTAAGAAAAAGAAAAGCAGTAAAGGTAAGAAGGTTCCTGCATCCGTAAAGAAAAAAACAAAAAAGACACGCACAAAGATCCTTCTTTTTATTCTGGAGATTTTCATTTTACTGATCATGGTGGTGGTGCTTTACGGCGTTCTTAAGGTGGAAAAGGTTGGTAAGGTAGATCTGCCGGAGGAAGAGATTGTGATCAATCCTGAAGTGGAAGAGAAGGTTGAGACGACTTCCATGAAGGGGTATCGAAATATCGCCCTGTTTGGCGTGGATTCCACTACAGGCGCCCTTACCAAGAATACACGAAGCGATACCATTATGATCGCCTCCATTAATCTGGATACAGGAGAGTGCAGGCTGGTCAGTGTTTACCGTGATACCTATTTGAATTTAAGTAATGATTCCTATAATAAGTGTAACGGCGCTTATGCAAAGGGCGGTCCCATGCAGGCGATCAATATGCTGAACATGAACCTGGATATGAACATTACGGATTTCGTTACCGTAGGGTTTGCAGGGCTCAGCGATACCATTGATGCATTGGGCGGCGTCATGATCGATGTGGATGATGCAGAACTGAAGCATATTAATAACTATCAGATTTGTATGGCGGAGAATCTGAAGAGAGATTATACGCCTGTAACAGGTACCGGATATCAGCTTTTGGATGGTCTTCAGGCAACGGCGTACTGCCGTATCCGTTACACGGCAGGAGATGACTTTAAGCGTGCAGAGCGTCAGAGAGAAGTGCTGATGGCAGTTGCGGACAAGGCTAAAACGGCTTCTCCGGCAACCTTAAATTCTGTTGCCAATGCAATTTTTGATAAGGACGAGATTTATACCTCTCTGGATTTGTCAGAGATTCTGGAGCTTTTAGGTGAGATCGGTAAATATGAGATCGTAGATCAGGGAGGATTTCCGGAGGAAAGTATGCGTAAGACCGGAACGATCGGATCTAAAGGAAGCTGTGTTGTTCCCGTGTCTCTTGCAGATAATGTACAGTGGCTCCATGAATTCCTGTTTAAGGATGAGGAATATACACCTTCTGCGGTGGTTTTGGAATGCAGCGAGAAAGTGGCGGCTGATACAAGCGCTTATGTAAAATAGAGAAACCAAAGGACCAACGAAAGCTGGTCCTTTCTTTGTGAGGTGACTATGGCAGAAGTAGATGTAATTATTCCGGTGTATAAGCCTGCCGCCGGATTCCTGAAACTGCTGGATAGGCTTGCATCCCAAAGCAGACAGATCGGGAGCATTATTCTGATTAATACCGAAAAAAGCTATTTTGACCAGTTTATTGCGGATACGGATTTTAAGGAAAAGTATGGAAATCTTATGGTGCGGCATATCAAAAAGGAAGATTTTGATCATGGCGGTACGAGAAACTACGGGGTTTCTTTGTCCAAAGCGCCTTATTTCATTTTGATGACGGACGATGCAATTCCGGCGGATGAAAACCTGGTGGAAGAGCTTTTGCGCCCCTTTGCGGACAGGGACGTTGCAATGGTTTATGGAAGACAGCTTCCCTCCGGAGAATGCGGTGTCATTGAAAGCTATACCAGATCCTTTAATTACCCGGAGACATCGTGTATTAAGTCTGCCGACAACATAAAGGATATGGGAATCAAGGCATTTTTTGCATCCAATGTGTGTGCGGCATACAGGAGAGACGTATTTGACAAACTGCATGGTTTTACAGAACCAACTATCTTTAATGAGGATATGATTTATGCCAGAAGGCTTCTGAATGCAGGTAATAAGATTGCATATGCAGCAGAAGCAAAGGTAATCCATTCTCATAATTACAGCGGATGGGAGCAGCTTCGCAGAAATTTTGACCTGGGGGTGTCCCACAGAGAATATCCGGAAATTTTCAGCGGAATTGCGACAGAATCTGAGGGGATTCGCCTGGTGAAGAAATCCTGTGCATATCTTTGCAGGGTTAAAAAGCCCTGGCTGATAGGCAAACTGATTTGGCAGAGCGGCTGCAAATACATAGGATATTTTCTGGGAAAAAGATACCAAAAGCTGCCCTCCAAAATGGTAAAAGCGCTTTCCATGAACCGGTGTTATTGGAAATGAAAATGTGAAAGAAATAACAAAATCAACAAATTTTTGTCACAAATTGAACACAATTACTGAATATACTGATTACATAACAAAGGTATGAACAGGAGGTAACTTGTTATGTATGATAATCAGTATCCAAATGACTATAGCAATGCCGCAGACGGACAGAACGGGGCAAACAATACAAATTATGGGCAGGGAAGTTCCAATACCTATCAATATGGCGGAAGTGGCAGCTTCAGCGGAGCCAGCAACAGATTTTACAGCGATGCCGCTCCTTCCGGATATGGTAAAAAACCGGAAAAATCTCACAAAAAATCTTCCGGTGTGGGCAAAAAGCTTTTGATCGGTCTTGGCTGTGGCCTGGTTTTTGGTATCTTTGCCGGGATCGGTTTTCAGGCAGTGGATCTTGCTTCCGGATACGTAAAGGCGAAGGCGGGCATTCAACGGACCCAAGAGGAAGAAAAACAGCAGATTCCGGAAAATGATCAGCCAGCCAGTGTGGGAGAAACAGCAAAGATAGAGGAGGATAAAGTCATCCAAACCACTGTCACAGATGTGACCGAGGTGGTAAAGAGTACAATGCCTTCCATTGTTTCCATAAATAATAAGTATGTGGAAAAAATGTCCTTCTGGGGACAGGAATATAACAGAGAGAGCATTGGTTCCGGCTCCGGCATTATTGTTGGTAAAAACGATACGGAACTGATTCTTACCACGAATTTCCACGTGGTAGATTCCGCAGAGGAATTGACGGTGCAGTTTGTAAATGGTGAACAGGCGCGGGCACAGGTGAAAGGAACGGATGCGGACAAGGATCTTGCGGTGATCGCAGTACAGTTGGATGATATCAGCGAGGAGACCATGAGCCAGATCGCTATCGCACAGCTTGGCAGCTCTGAGGAATTGTCAGTGGGAGAACCGGTGATTGCCATTGGAAATGCCCTTGGCTATGGGCAGTCCGTTACCACCGGCGTAGTCAGCGCCCTTGACAGGGCGATTATGGCAACCTCTATGCCCGGGGAGTATCAGAATCAGAGTGAAGATACGGAAATTAATACCTTTATTCAGACAGATGCGGCGATCAATCAGGGAAATTCAGGAGGCGCCCTTTTAAATATACATGGTCAGGTAGTGGGGATCATTTCCAATAAGATCGGCGGTTCCTATGTAGAAGGTATGGGCTATGCCATTCCGATCTCCGATGTACAAAGTATTATTGAGGATCTGATGAGCCGTGAAACAAAGACCCAGGTGAAAGAAGCAGACAGAGGTTATCTGGGAATTACAGGCATGAATGTAGTGGCGGAGTTTTCTCAGCTTTATGATGCCCCTCAGGGCGCGTTTGTATCCTCAGTCACAGAAGGATCAGCCGCTGACCAGGCAGGGCTGGTAAGAGGAGATATTATCACAGCGCTGAACGGCGTGGAAATCACCTCCATGGAAGAACTGAAGGAGGAACTTCAGTACTATGCCGCAGGCACAACGGTAGAACTGACCATTATGCAGGGAAGCCCTACAGGCTATCAGGCGAAAACAGTAGAGGTGACCCTGGGAGGTCAAAGCAGCGTTCAATAAGCGGCGGGCATGGAGAAGATCCTTAGGCATTCTTTTAGCGGTTTGCTCATAAATTGATAAAAAGAAAACAATGTTTGTTTATGGGTGATCGTTATGAAAAAAATATGCCTGCGTCTTATAAAAGGCTGGATGTGCCTGTTGGGAACTCTGATTCTGTGTATTTTGACAGGGTGCGCAAAGGAAGAGAAGAATCCGATGGAGAAAATTAAAGATCTGGAATTTACGGTTTTGGCGGAAGACAATATTCCGGAGGAGCTTAGAACGGTCATAGACGAGAAAAAGGGGAACACCTTTAAGGTTACGTACCAGGATAATGGATTTTTGTATATCTGCATTGGCTATGGAGAACAGGTAACCGGTGGGTACAGTATTACGGTGAATGCCCTGTATCTTACGGAAAATGCCATTTACGCGGATACAACCCTGATCGGACCTGATCCGGCGGATACGGAAACGGATAAAAAGGATGCGCCATCTTACCCCTACGTTGTGATCAAGACGGAGTTTGTGGATAAACCGGTGGTATTTAATTAGAAAAATAGCAGGTAGCTGGTTGGCTATCTGCTGTTTTTTGCGTGGGGGGAGGGACAGACGGCGGCGGGGCATTGTCATAGGGAGGACCGGTTTGCCTCCTGGCATTACAGTTGAAATCCAATGTACAGCGGTAAGAAGAACTAAGTATCCCGGGGAAGGCGTGCGGCAGGCGACGCGATCAGTGTGGTCGGGCATCCATGCCCGAGTCACACTTGCCCCTGCCACCTGCTTCCCCTTCCATAGTGCCGTCCCGCTGCATCAAACCAAATTTTCAACAGATTACTTTAGTTTTGTAATAAGTGATATTGACAAGTAAGCAGAAGCTGATACATACTAGTTAAGATTGGTGGATTTATCAGGATGTGGTTGAAAGAGGTGGGGATGGATGCTTTATATTAAGAATGGTACGATTATAGATCCGGTGAAGGACGTCCTTTATGAGGCGGATCTGAGAATAGAAGAGGGGAAAATTGCTGAAATTCTGCCCCATAAGAAAGGGGAGAGGGAACAAAGTCTGGATGGGATTCCCAGGGAATGTGTTTTGGATGCCGGAGGGCTTATGGTTGCGCCGGGGCTTGCGGATACCCATGTGCATTTCAGAGATCCCGGCTTTACTTATAAAGAGGATATTTACAGCGGCGCTGAGGCGGCGAAAAGAGGCGGATTTACGCAGATCGTGTTGATGGCAAATACAAAACCGCCGGTGGATAATGAGGAAACTCTTTCATACGTGCTTTCTAAGGGGGAGGAAACAGGAATTCATATTGCAAGCTGTGTGAACGTGACCAGGAGAATGGAAGGAAAGGAACTGGTAGATATGGAAGGGCTTGCCAGTGCCGGGGCGGCAGGATTTACCGATGACGGGATACCCCTTATGGATCAGAATCTGGTGAAAGAGGCAATGGAACGGGCGGCGAAATTGGGAAAGCCCATTAGCTTTCATGAGGAGGACCCTGAGAAAATTGTCAATAATGGCATTCATGCAGGCAGGGCATCGGCGTTTTACCAGGTTGGAGGCTCGCCCAGAGAGGCGGAGATCAGCTTGATCAAGAGGGATCTGGAACTGGCGCTTGTCACGGGGGCAGAGGTGGTGATACAGCATATCAGCACCAGAGAAGGAGTGGAATTGGTACGTCAGGCAAAGGCGAAGGGAGCTCATGTGCATGCAGAAGCAACCCCTCATCATTTTACCCTGACCCAGGATGCCGTGATCGAAAAAGGAACCCTGGCAAAAATGAATCCGCCCCTTCGGGAGGAGGAGGACAGGCTTGCTATTATAGAAGGCTTAAAGGAAGGGGTGATCGATCTGATTGCAACGGATCATGCACCTCACAGTAAGGCAGAGAAGGAAAAACCTGTTACAGAAGCCCCCAGCGGCATCATCGGATTGGAAACGGCTCTTTCTCTGGGCATCAGAGAGCTGGTGAACAAGGGGTATTTATCTTATGGAGAATTGATTCACAGGATGAGTACGGCACCCTGCCGACTTTATGGATGTCCCGGCGGCAGGATAGAGGAAGGAGCGCCGGCGGATCTGGTGTTGTTTGCCGACCGGGAGACTTGGGTGGTATCGGATTTTGCGTCCAAATCCTGCAATTCGCCCTTTATCGGACAGGAACTTCCGGGAGTGGTATATGCCGCCATTTGTGATGGGAAGGTGGTTTATCAAAAGAAAAGAAGGCAGGAAGAGCAGACTTTAAACGGAGGAAATGTGGAATGAGCAAGGAGAAAACAACGGCAATTGTGGCGGAACAGAGAAAAATAGCGCCGGATATTTATGACATGTGGCTTTTTACAGATTTGGCAAAGGACGCCTGCGCCGGGCAGTTTATCGGTGTTTATCCCAGGGACGGCGCCCGTTTGCTTCCTCGCCCCATTAGTATCTGTGAGGTGGACAGGGAGGTTGAAAGGATTCGCATTGTGTATCGAATTGCAGGAAAGGGAACGGAGGAATTTGCCGGGTGGCAGAGCGGACAGAGCGTAGAGATATTGGGAGTTCTCGGAAACGGCTTTCCTGTTCAGGCAGCGGAAGGAAAACAGGCGGTGCTGATGGGCGGCGGAATCGGTATTCCTCCCATGCTCCAGCTTGCTAGGGAATTGAAGACGGCAGGAGGTGAGCCTGTGATCATTGCAGGTTACCGGGAAGGAACGCTTTTCCTGAAGGAGGATTTGGAACGATATGGCAGAGTATATGTTGCCACAGAGGACGGAAGTGCGGGAACAAAAGGAAATGTGCTTACGGCTATGGAGCGGGAAGGGCTCACGGCAGAGGTGATCATGGCATGCGGTCCCATGCCCATGCTTCGGGCGATCAAGGCATATGCGGGGGAAAGGCAGATAGACGCCTATTTGTCTCTGGAGGAGCGGATGGCATGTGGAGTAGGGGCGTGTCTGGGCTGTGTGTGTAAAACAACCCACAAGGATGGGCATTCCCATGTAAATAATGCCAGAATCTGTACAGACGGACCGGTATTTGAGGCAAGGGAGGTGGATATCTGATGAATACAAAGGTAAAAATTGCAGGGGTGGAGTTGAAAAATCCTGTTATGACAGCATCGGGAACCTTTGGTTCCGGTATGGAATACAGCGATTTTGTGGATCTGAATCGGTTAGGCGGAGTAGTAACCAAAGGAGTTGCCAATGTGCCCTGGCAGGGCAATCCCACCCCCAGGGTGGCGGAAACCTATGGCGGAATGTTAAACGCCATAGGCTTACAGAATCCGGGTGTTGAGGTGCTGATAGAACGGGATCTCCCCTTTTTAAAGCAGTTTGATACAAAGGTGATTGTGAATGTGTGTGGAAAAAGCATAGGGGATTATCTGGAGGTAGTGGAAAGACTGGGGGATACAGAGGTGGATATGCTGGAAATCAACGTATCCTGTCCCAACGTAAAGGAAGGGGCGATTGCCTTTGGTCAGAAGGCGGACTGTCTTTATGATATTACCTCCCAAATTAAGCAAAAGGCAAAGCAGCCGGTGATCATGAAGTTGAGTCCCAATGTTACGGATATTACGGAAATGGCAAAGGCGGCGGAGGCGGCGGGAGCCGATGCCCTTTCCCTGATCAATACCCTTACCGGCATGAAGATCGACATTTACAGAAGAACCTTTGCCCTTGCCAATAAAACAGGAGGACTTTCGGGACCTGCTATTAAGCCGGTGGCGGTGCGGATGGTATATCAGGCGGCCCACGCGGTAAAAATCCCGGTGATCGGGATGGGAGGGATCGGTTCGGCGGAGGATGCCATTGAATTTCTCCTGGCAGGAGCCAGCGCAGTGGCGGTCGGAGCAATGAATTTTGTGAATCCCTATGCTACGGTGGAAGTGGCGGAAGGAATTGAAGATTATATGAAAAAGTATGGAGTAGAGGATATCGCTGAGCTGATTGGCGGCGTGAAGGAGTAAGTCTCTTTTGGCATACTTTACCTCCCTTGGTCATACATTTAAAACAAGTAGACCGTAGGGAGGTATTTTTATGGAGTTAATGAAACGAAATATACATACTGACTGCATGAAATGTAAGGCAAATACCCAGATGACCCTGGAGGATGACGTAATCATCTCCGATTCCAGACCGGATGCAGCAAAGCTGATCATGGATAGAGGAAATGTGATAATTGACGAGATGAAGGTGACAGATGATCATGTGAATGTGAAAGGCAGACTATGCTTTCATGTGCTTTATCTGGCAGAAAAAGGAACTACGGAAAAATCCAATGTTGCGGATATGGAAGGGGAACTGCCTTTTGATGAGATGGTTTTCATGGAAGGCATTCGGGGCGGCGACAGTGTGAATGTAAACTGGGAATTGGAGGATTTGAGCATAGGGCTTATTAATTCCCGAAAACTCAGCATTCAATCTGTGATAACCCTGGGGCTGACCTGTGAGGAGATCTGCGATGAGGAGACGGCAGTGGATCTCTACAGCGAAGAACCGGTAGAATTCCGTAAAAAGACGCTGGATGTGGCAGTTATGACCATTAAGAAGAAGGATATTTTCAGGGTGAAGGAAGAGGTGGAGATCCCGGGAAGCTTTCCTAATATTTTTGCCATGATCTGGTCAGAGGTTACACCGGGCGCAGTGGAATTTAAGGTGCTGGAGGATAAGATCAGTGTGCAAGGGGAGCTGCGCGCCTTTTTCCTTTACAGAGGAGAAGGGGATGAGGAAGAGCTATGCCATTATGAAACCACCCTTCCCTTTGCAGGAAGCTTGGACTGCCCCGGCGCCCAGGAGGGCATGATACCGGAAATTCGCTTCCGGGCGGAGAACAGAGAAGTAGAGGTGAGACCGGACTTTGACGGAGAAGAAAGGGTCATTACCTTTGAACAATGCCTGGATCTGGATATCTGTATTTATGAGGAAGAAAACATTGATATTTTGTCTGATGTTTACGGCGTGGTGAACGAGGTGTCCGTTGCGGAAAAAAATGCTGAATTCAGAAAGCTTCTTTCCAGGAGCAATGGAAAAGCAAAGCTTGCAGGGCATTTCAAGTGTGAGGACGAAAAGGTGATGCTTCATAAGATCCTGCATACCACAAGCAGTCTGCAGATCACGGGACAAAATGTGCTGGAGGGCGGAATCGAGCTTACCGGTGTGGTAAATCTGCAGATTTTCTACCAATGTAGCAACGAAGAAAATGAGTATGGCGTTATCAAGGGAACGATACCCTTCCAATACGAATTAGACGCAGAGGGAATTGATGAGAACTGCATTTATCCGGTGCAGGCGTTTGTGGATCAGGTGACAGTGGCGATTATTGACAATGGGGAAGTGGATGTGAAATGTGTTCTCTATTTCAGAGCCAATGTTTATCGCACCTGGAAAGAAAAGATCGTGGAGCAGATTACGGTGGATGAGCCGGATATGGAAAAAATGGCGGCACTGCCAGGCATCGCGGTGTATATGGTAAAAGAAGGAGAAAGCCTGTGGGATATCGGAAAACGTTACTATGTACCGGTATCGGTGATCAAACAGACCAATGATCTGACATCAGATGAAGTGAGGGCGGGGGATAAGATACTGATCGTGAAAAACATATAAACGAAGTGTTCTGGGGCGTCAATGGCGGATGGCTTGTGCAGCAAGGCATCCGCCGTTGTATTAAGCAAAATAAATATTATAAAAAAAGACTCAAAACCGGCGCACGGCGCAGCTTTGAGCCTTTGTCACGTTCAATTAAAATGAGTGTTCAGAGCTTATGCTTCGGTTTCTGCTGTCTTGAGACCAGCATCCTCAGCCATCTTGTCAAAGCCCTTCATAACAGCGTCATAGGTCTTCTGGGAAATGTCGGGAAGACTTCCGCCCCAGGTCTTTTCAGCCTGCTTAAAGCCCTTCTGGAATGCGGCACGCATTTCTTCGATCTTATCCGGATCTCCACCAGTTAAAGCGGTAGCAAAATCAAGAATACGCTGAGAGGTCTGAGATACGCCCCAGTATCCGTCTTCTGCAATATCAGCCTGTGCCTGTGCTTTGGTCTCAGCATCTACGGTAAACTTGCCGCTGGATAAAAGACTCCAGATGTCATTTGCCTTTCCGTAGGTTTCGCCCTGCTTGGTAAGCATCTTCTCTACCAGGCTCTTTAACTGTGCTGTTCTTGCTTCCGCATCTGCTTTCAATTTAGCGACCATATTTGCATCGGGCTTATATTTCTTGTTGGAAACGGTTGTAGTTTCCTTAGAAGGCTCGTACACTGCACCAGCGGATTCAGTAGTTTTGTCCTTTGAAGCTTCTGCTTTGTTCTCTGTTTTGGTTTCGGTGCCTTTGGTATTGGTTGCGTATGCACTGTACGCATCACTTGCACCTGTAACTCCATTTACGCTCATAATATCACCCTCCTTGGTTGTTTTGGTCATTTGGTTATAATGGTTATCGGCATATCCTGTAAAATAAATTAGTCCTTCTTTATCATTTTAATGGAAAATGTTATGAAATGCAACAATATTGTAATTGAAGATCGAAGATGTAGCAGTTCAGCCTGCCGCAAGGAGCAGAAGCGTATCGACATCCTGATTTTGCACCCAGGGGACACACCTCCTTTCCAGTCTTGTCTACGAATTGGATTTCACTAACAGAATGCGCAAAACTTTTAATCCGGTCGGGTCGAAACCAGCGGCATCCGTGCCGCGAGGTTTCTAAAACCGCCGTCCTGGCGGTTTTGCCCTCGTTACAGGAGCATTCTGTAAGTGAAATTGCCAATTCTCCGCCAAAGCCTGGAAAAGAGGTGTGTCCCCTGGGTGCAAAATCAGGATGCCGATACGCTTCTGTTCCTTGCGGCAGGCTAAACTGCTGCCAAATCATGGATTTAGCTGGTTGCATTTCACACCCACGCCACGGGGCAAGATACGGCGCCATACAAGATGGGTTTGCGGGAGGACAGGTGGCGCAGGGCAATGGGGCTGGGAA
>CAMWCA010000031.1 GCA_947172705.1 uncultured Lachnospiraceae bacterium | reverse complement strand
CGCAGTTAAGCGGCGCTTAAATTTTAGGAGGGGCGTCGGATTTGACGCTTACGTAATTCTAATACATGCCTTTGACATAATACAAACCAATTATTTATGTAGAAATTTATTGGTTTTCACTCCATGCATCTATAAAAACAGGCAAAAAAACAGGGCAAAAACTGGTCGATTCCTCTCCAATTTTTGCCCAAGGCAAACTTGTTTGCCTTTAACCACTAACATCTTGTGGTTTTGACCGCCTATTTCTTCTCTTTTTCCACCCCAACAAGTTGGGGTTTATACTGCATCTTTATGATTACCTCCACGTTCCACGAGTGTGCGATAAAGATGCGCCTGCACCTTGATGCACCTGTTATAGAAAAGATAAAAATTGTGTTGATAGGCAAGCCCTTGACTGGCTTCGGCTTGATTTGTGGTCTGCTCCTTGCTATGATGCTTGCCGCTAACTGCAATTTTACCATAGTTTGCTGTTTCCGGGTAGGTTTTCTGAAAATGAAATGGGCAGAAGAAAGCCCCCAAGTCCTATTTGACTTAGAGGTTTTCCTTTGCTCATTCTACTCCATTTTTTCTGACATTTTGACAAATGCCCTCTTCCCTATTCTAATAATATTATAAGAATCTGGATTCAATGCTGCTATGGCTTCTTCGGTATCACTATCTTTAATTGTAATAGCAACGATTGTCTGTCCTACATTAATCTCTATTATTGTATCAAAAAAGCTCTTCAAATCTTTCATTACAATACTGTGTTGGTCTGGCTCATCATACATTAAAATATTAGGATGATTTCCTTTATGAATAATAGATGTTTGCATTAAAGCCAAAGTAAATGCCCAAATTGCTCGGATACCATCACTCGCTGAAGAATCAAATTTCATATCGAAATTTTCTCGTACAGGTAAATAAGTATCTTTTGATATTTCTATCTGTTCCATTGTTGTTAAACTTTTGTACCCAAATCTTCTAAGGTTCTTAATAAACACATTTCTCAACGTTGTTATTTTTGTATCATCATCAGACGAAAATTTTTTCTTTGGCAATTTTTCCTTGTCTTCCAAATATTTTTTCCATCTAACCGACAATGCATCCATTGTAGAAAATAGCTTTTGCAAGTTACTTTGCAGTTTTTCCAAATCTTCTATCTCTTTGGATATCTCTATTTTTTTATATACAACGCTCTCCGCATATTCATCATCAACTGCGTATATATCATTTCTCAATGCTTTTGCTAATCTATTGAGTGTAGATAATTTAGCCTGAAGTTCTGTAAGTAAGGCATCCAGTTTTCTTTTATTTTCCTGATGGCTTTTTAACGCATACTCAAACACTTGCCCCTGTGCATTTAAATGTCTAATGTTTTCTTCTATAGACATAAATGTATATGCATCCTGCTCTGGAAATAATGCGTCTTGTATTTTCTGATGACATACCGGACAAATATCTTTTAATGCCAAACTATCTACTTCTGCTCCAAGATCTCGCAGCTTCTTTGCATCCTTATTATTGCTAATATCAACTCTTATAGTTTCCAGATTAGCATTTAATTTATTAATTGCTAAATTTTCTGCCATGAATTTTTGATATGCTTCTTTTCTCTGCTGTTCTAAGTTATCTATTGCTTCCTCCGTCAGCCTTAGCTCTTCTTCAATTTGCTCATAATTATCAGCTACTTTTGGTTCTGTGGAAAATAAATTGTCATATTCTTCCCGTAAACTTGCCATGTATTCTTCAAGTACTATTCCGCCTTCAGTATTTTTAACAATATTAGTTATAGTACTAATTCCCACTTCAATCACTTGTGGTTCTGTTGGTATTCCTTGCACCTGACAATTTTCTCGAAAACATATTGCATTAATTTCTCTAATTACACTTCCCCAATCCTGCCGGATTGCTCTCTCTTCAAATCCCAACTCATTCCTTTTCTTTTCATTGGAGAGTGTCTCCAAACCAATAAGATATTCTATTATTCTCTTTTTCGAATCTTTTATTCCAAGATATGGCATTGCTGAAAAGAAATCAGCCCATCCTCTTTTCTGTTCTATAAACATTCCAGAAAAAATAAGCTGCAAATACAGTTTTCTGTCTGTTGAATCAGTTGTCGCAACAACAGGTAATGTCATTCCCACAAATTTTTCTAGAAAAGCATGAAATCCTTTCTCATGTTGCGCAGCATTAGGCGAATGAACATACATATCATCCTTATCCGTATCTTTATCATAGATATTATCAATTGGACTATAAAATACTGTAATCAACTTACTTTTTCTATTTTCCATTTTAGCACTTCGCATTATTGTGATAACATCATGGCCATTAGAAATTTGCAATAACATACTGGATTGTAAAACTGCATATTCCTCTTCTTCATCCTTAATGTTACTTTTATATACAGGTGTCAGTACTTTCTCAGTTTGACCACCTATAATTTCTTCAAATCCGAGACAATAGTATATAGCTTCTAAAATAGAGCTTTTTCCACAAGTATTGTCAGTACTTGCAATAAAATTTAAGCCTCTGGTAAAATTTTCATCAAGTCCATATGTACCATTATCTGTTATGATAGTTACTTTCAATCTTTGGATTTCCAGCATCCATATACCTCCATCTGTCCATCAGTTCAGATATTTTTTCTTCTGATAATCTGTTCCCGATTCTTTCTAGAAACTCTATCTCGTTTGTCATCAATTCTTTATCTAATTTTATCTTCTTTACAAATTTCTTGCCTTTTTCCGTAAGTTTATACGTTCCCTTCACTAGCTGTTTTATTAATCCATCGGCTAATGCATATCCTAAAACCCGATTAACAGCAGGATCAAATCGGATTGCTGAAATAAATAGTAGACTATTATCGTCACAAAATCCCAATAATTCTTTCTCACTTTTCTTATCATTTAATGCATTTGATATCATTTGTATTTTAAGAAATGAACAACTCGAGCCACCACAGATATTTAATATCAAACATATTTGACCAATTTTATAACTTATTCTATACCTATATGGTACTGCATCCGGTTTTGCATCAAATACTACCAAATCCGTTATAAGAAAATTTTCATTCATATCAATCACCTAAATTCCATCGAACAATCAGCAAGCCACCCAGCTATCATATCATGCTGTAATTCTGTAACGGATGCAAAAGATAAATATTTAAACTCCTTTTCCAAACGTCCACCAAATTCTTCCAATATTTCATTGAATATCGTAGCATTCATGCTTTTATCAGGATTAAACATTGTTTTTGAATATACCTTCTTTTTATATGCAAGCAACAACTCATTGATATCCCCATAGACTTCTGGGAAATCTCTACTGAAAATTTTCATCAATTCAATCCCTCGCATATAAAATTCAATATATGTATTTACTAATTCTATGTAGTGCTTATCTGATTCATCTATATTTCCCATTACTGCTTTCACTTTTCTCTTAATATTCTCCACTTTAACAGATTCACACTTACTTAAATCGACCTCTGCATCTTTAATTGCAGAATTTAATTTAATATCCAAACAAGAATTTCTAACAAGTCGAGTCATTTCCATTTTGAAATCATCTGCGACTTTGATTCTTATTACAAAATCATCCCTTATATAAGAATATAGTTCTGGATTCTTTTTCTTCTTTTCCAAAACCATTTCTGCTTTTGCATTGGCATGCTCAATAATCCTTTTATCTCTATATGAAGGCACTACTAAATGCCATTCGCTGATATTTTTAACCCCCAAACTTTTCAATTTACCAGCATATTCTTCGTTTACAAATTTACCAATATCCTTAGTGAGTTTATCTCTCAACTTTGCATACCACTGTTGGTCAGAATATTCTCCTTCTGGATAATAACACTGGTAAACCAAATTATTTGTAAAACCCTCAATACCAGCATCTCCATTGGCTGTCGCAGGAACTTTCTGATATCCATCTTCTTGATAGCGAACTCGATAACAACTATCACACAATTCCTCCCATTTTTCGCCATCCATATTATCTCCAAAGAAACTCAGATTCATTTTATTCCCCCTGCCAATACACTCAGACTCAACGTACTTTGCTCATATGGTTTGTCGGTAATCAACCCAATACCTATAACTCTTTCTATCCCTTCCTCAATAAAAAGCACTTTTGCCAAACCAAATATTTTATCCGTCCACAAAACTTTTATCCTATTATTAAGGCAATATTTCTCCTTATCAACCATTTTCACAATATCACCTATTTTCTAAATATGTAGATTATACCATATTATATTATTTACGACAAATATCTCAAGTTATATATGACATTTCCCTTAAGAACTTTGATAGAATGTTATCTTCTTAAAATCAGTTAATTAAAATGCAAAATACCTCCTTAATATTTTGTATAACAGGAGGTATTTGTATATTACTTGCTTAATACTTCAAACTTTTTCATCTCATCTTGAGATAATGGTCTTCCCAACTGCTTGGATAATAATATTGCTTCCCGCAAACGATATACCTTACCGTCAGAAGGTGCTGTTAATCTCCCGTCCGTCATGGCTTCACCGAACCGGTCAAACTTATCTATAACTGTTTTCTCTTTTCTTTCAGCTACAATCATATCATTCACCTTCCTTAAAATATTTCTTTATTAATGCAATAGCCCCATATGTGTCTATATATAAAGTATGCCAGTCGATACATTTTGCATTCAACATTTTTATATAATGTTCTACCAAATCAGTTTTTGCAGTAAACTGCACATATCCTTCATTTCCTGCATCCCAACTAAGTTTACACGCAATCGCAAACAAATGAGCCCCTACACCTTTGTACATTCCAGTGTGTCCAACATTAAAAGGTGCTGCTTCTACAATATCTACATGAGTATAATATTGATCTCGAATATGCTTAAGTGCTATCATTCCCTGTACTTCATCATCGTTTTCCAAGAGCAACTCATATACTTCATAGCCATTCTGATGTGGAAGGCTCCAATCAAACTTCCATCCACGAGCCTTTAGCTCTAGCGCATCCTGTTTTGTAATTGTTCTGGCAACAAGACGATATTCTGTATCACATTCTTTTCCTGTCTCTGTACGAACCAGACAATTTGTTAAAGTATCAATTATTATATCAATTTCCATAAGCATTTCCTCACTTCTATTATAACATATTTTTTTGCAATTCCACTATATTATTCGTAAATATATTGAACAGGAATGATCCACTCAATACCAATCATTATATTGTGCCATTTCATTTCTCATATCAGCTTCCCAATCTGCAACAGCCTCAAATTCACAATCACATCCATCACAAAAGTTAAATATTGCCTGCATAAACTCATAGACATTCTTCAAATCTAAAAAAATATTATCAAAGCGATATTCCAAACTATATGAAGTAGGATATCTAAAAATATCACCATTTTTATCGATACTGCTCAATTCCTGAATTTGTTTTTCAACAATATCTATTATTTGTATACTCTGTCCCTGTGCATTGGCATAATATTCAATCATTGGACGGGCATTCTTCCATAACTCTTTATATAATAAATGGCTCCGCCTCTTACTCATAAAAATATTCTTTGGAACCCCATGCTCTATGGTTTTGTAAAACATTCTCTTCAATCCCAATTCTATAAGGTTTCTCAGCAGAAAAAGTATGGGGAAAATCTTTTCATCTTTTGATATTTCAGTACATTCGATAAAAAGAAATTCTGCTGTCTGACCATATCCTAAAACCAGCTTATGGAATCCATCACCAGTAATAGACTCCCATAAATAGCAATTTCCAATTCCATGATTAGCAAATTGTAAAAACTCCGTTGAACGCAATCGATCAAAATGGTTTATTTTATCACCTTCCGGGATTTTCAAGCATTTTTGTATTAATTCATATGCCTGAAGCATACTGTTAGCCATATCAACAATATTTAAAAACTCATTTCTATAAGTCGATAAAAACTCATCTTCTAATGGGAATCTGAAAAGATCAGATTTCGCATCTATCAGTTCTAATGAGTACAGATATTTTTTAAGCCAATTGTATTCTTCCTCTGTAATTTCCTTAAATATTTCCGCCTCATAAGCCTCAAACAACTTATACAAATCATGCTTACATGAAAGAAATACCTGCTGTATCTTCCCTTTATTAGTAATTGCACCGCATATAAGTGCCTTTATGCCTAACTCCATACCTTGTCTAAACAGATACATGCTTGGAAAAAACCACATATCCGACTTTATATTATCGTGCCCGCAATCCACTATTTTTTCACATATTTTGTAGCCGCATTCAAAAAACTCTTCAGAAAGCTTTTGGTAATCTTTCTTTATATTTTTACTCCACTTAATATGCACCTGAAAGTCAGTATCATTTATATCATAAAAACTTTGGCCTTCAATCGGCCACAGTTCGTCCATATAACCCATATATTTCTCCCAAACTCACGACAAACATTAACATACCATGTATATCATTTGTCATGTTCTACGATCCAAAGCACAATATCCTCATCCTTATATTGGCCTGCAGCAATTTCCAGTCCTAAAGTAACCAATTCTTCATCATTGCATTCTATCTCCATTCCATTCAGTTCTAAAAATACCAGCATTGCATAAACCCCAATTCTCTTATTGCCATCGAGAAAAATGTGATTTTTAATTAATCCATAACATAATCTAGCAGCCTTTCGTGGAATGGTTGGGTACAATTCCTCCCCACCAAAGGATTGAAAGGGTACAGATAGCGCAGAATCCAATAAACCTTCATCCCTTATTCCATCAATGCCGCCAGTTTCCTGTATCAGCTTGCTATGAAGATGCTTTATCTGTTCTTTGCTTAATAAAATCATTTTGCCAGTTCCTCAAATGCTTTCCTATGCTTCTGTAATAATCGGGTTGCCACATCCTCCAGTGTTTCATTATCCGCTTCCACATCTACCTGCAGTTTGCCATAATCAATCAACACATACCGCGGAGCATTATTCTTTAATATTACAGCTGCACCGTTTTCATCAACCATTCTTGCAACTTTTGAAAAATTCTGATTTGCCTCTGATATAGATACCAGATTTTTTAAATTAACATTCATAAATTACATTCCCTTTCTTTTTTATTTATATTATATACTATTCGTTAGGATAAATTCAACCTAACCACTTGTTTTTACTAGAATATTTTTATATCCGTCTACTATAATACTTTCTTCCCCATCAAAAAACCACCCCATAACCCCGCCAACCACAAAAACCGCCACCGTAAACATCACATACCTCCCCAATAACCCCGTTACAAAACCCATCTTTCCACCTCTCCATTCCTTTCTCTCTTTCTGCGCCAACAATAAAACACCCGTCCCCCGACAGGCATTTTATTCTTACCGCAGACCGGCAGGAACAACGCTTTTTATGCTGTTGTCCTCCCTGCCCCAGTTTACTCATTCCCGATCTCCTGTTCCATGACGATGCCGGACTGGAACTGTATCTGTATCCTGTCCGCCGACATTACTTTGATACTTGCAACCAGCCGTCTGACAAGGTCATTGTCAAACACCGGTATCCGACCGCTATTACTGCTCAGGAAAGCGTCTATGTCCTTCGCCCGCTGTTCATAGTTTTCCACCAGTTGTCTACAACCCGCTTTTTATGAGATATTCTGGTTTCCACCTCCTTCCCATTCTGAAAATTCCCCAAAACCGATTTTGACTCCTACGCATCTATAAAAACGGGCAAAAAAATAGGGCAAAAACTGGTCGATTTTCGCTCCAATTTTTGCCCAAGGCAAGCTTGCTTGCCTTTAACCACCAACATCTTGTGGTTTAGACCCCCTATTTCTTCTCTTTTCCCACCCCAACTTGTTGGGGAGTATACTGCATCTTTATTATTACCTCCACGTTCGCTGTCCACGGAAACTGATCCACCGCCACCGATCTCTCCACCACATACCCATTTTCCAAAAACACCTCCAGATCTCTCGCCAGGCTGGTAGGTTTGCAAGAAATATACACCAGCTTATCAATACCATAGCCAATAATCTTTTTAAGCGCCTTGGGATGAATCCCATCCCGGGGAGGGTCCAAAATGATCATATCGGGCTTTTCCGTGATCTCATCCAACACCTTCAGCACATCTCCGGCAATAAATTCGCAGTTATGTAAACCATTTAGTTCCGCGTTTCTCCTTGCCGCCTCCACTGCTTCTTCCACGATCTCCACGCCGATCACCTTCTTTGCTGCCGGCGCCATAAGCTGGGCAATGGTTCCGGTTCCGCTGTAAAGGTCAAAAACGATCTTCTCCGGTTTCCCATCTTTCCCCAAAGAAACACTGTCGCCAATGTATTCTCTTGCAGTTTCATAGAGCACCTCTGCCCCCAAAGAATTGGTTTGGAAAAAAGAAAAAAGAGAAATTCTAAATTTCAATCCCAGCAATTCCTCATAAAAATAATCCTGACCATACAATACATCCGTGCGGTCACTCTGCACTACATCCGCCACAGAATCATTGACAACATGCAAAATTCCTGCTATTTTCCCTGTTAAATCAAGATTTAACAGCTTGTCCTTCCATTCATTTAATAGTGTTTCCTCCTGATCACGCTGGGAGGTGGTAACCAGGGCAATCAAGATTTCTCCCGTCTTCGCCGCTTTTCTCACCACAAGATGCCGCAGATATCCAGTGTGCCTCAGCCTGTGATAAAAGCTCTCCTCCTGGAAAAAGTCTCTGGTAAAACCCAGAATTTTTCGGTAATCCTCATCTACGATCTGACAGTCCTTCACAGTAACGATATCATAAAAGCTTCCTCGCTTATGCATCCCCAGCGCCAGCGGTCCATCCTTGTAGGAATCCCCAAAAGAAAACTCCATTTTATTTCGATATCCGGTTTTCGCGGGGCTTTCCTTGATCCCTTCAAACACCCATGCCTCCGATTGTCCCGCAAGAGCGCCCTCCAGCAGCTTTTTCACCTGCATCTCCTTGATTTTACACTGTTCCTCATAGGGCAAAGACTGATAAGCGCAGCCGCCGCATTCCCCAAAATGAGGACAGGGGCTTTTTCGCTCCAAAGGAGAATTTTCTTCTATTTTAAGAAGCCTCCCCTCTGCTCTTCCATTCCGCTTTTTCTGCACCATAAAAGTCACCTTCTGCCCCGGCAATACATTTTTTACAATGCAATTTCCCTCTTCGGTAAATACAAGCCCTTTATTGGGGAAATCAACCTTTTCTACCATTCCTGTTAACACTTGTCCTTTTTTCATAAACACCATCCTGCCTGTCTGTCACATATGGCATCCCTGCCATATACAATTGAGCAGGGAAAGTTTTCCCTGCTCGTCGCGTTCCCTGTGCGCCGCCTTAGCGGCATATTTCCTCTGCACGGGACTGCGCATAAAAAGGGATGTACACTTCTGCACATCCCACTTTTGCTTTCAAACCTTAAAGAAACATTTATTCTGCAAAATCTTCCTCTGTCGCTGCATTAGACACCTGGGGCTTCTTTTCTGCTTCCGCTTCGTCTTCTTCGTCCTCAAAGAAATCATCTTCAAAGTCGTCATCAAAATCATCGTCAAAATCTTCCAGATAATCAGGCGTCAGATAACGGTATACAGCGTACGCAATGGCTGCCACTGCCGCTACAGCGCCGATAATGGCAAGCACCCATAAAAGAGTGTTATTTCTCTTCTCCTCTTCCTTATGATTCCAGTAGTCCTTCAACTCCTTGATATCATGGGTTTTCACAAACTCCATTAATTCTTCGATCTTGTTCCATGTATTCATGGTATATGCCTCCCTTTCTTTTATGCTCTTTGCTTATTTCATTTTCACAAGAAACCGCATCAAAATGCTTTTTGTACTCAAAATGCCTTTGAAATATTATTTCCTTCTTGATTAATAATATAACATTTACCGTGAATTTTTACTACAGTAATTTGAAAAACTTTACAAAATTTTTAATTTTTTCCAGTTCATATTTTGACCAGCCTTGCAAAGGCGGCATACATGATTTTCTGCCCTGCATTGTCAAAATCCACCGTCACTTTATAGTCTCTGGGACCCGGCTCAATATCCGTTACCGTTCCTTCCCCGTATTTTGTATGCTTTACCCGGTCATTTATATCATAATCAGGTTTTCCTCCGGTGACGGCTCCAATTCCTTTATGAATTCCGGCGCTTTGAAGCGCGGCGGCTCCGCCCCCTGCAATGAAAGGCTTATTCTCCGATGCCGTCCTCTTCGGCGACAACACCGCTGAGGGTTTGTAGCGATAAGGCTGAGATTTTACAGTCTCTGTCTGGTCAAAAGGCGCATCCTCAAAATATACCTTCGCACCGGGAGGACGGTTATCCATCAGCTCCTCAGGTATTTCTCTGACAAACCGGCTTACCGCATTCATCTGTGTCTCTCCCCGCACCATACGCATTCTTGCATAACAAAGGGTCAGATCCTCCTTCGCCCTTGTAATTCCCACATAGGCAAGTCTTCTCTCTTCTTCTATTTCCTCTGGATCGTCCGACGCAATGGTCATGTAACTGGGAAAGATCCCATCCTCCATCCCGGCAAGATACACATGGGAAAACTCCAGTCCTTTGGCGCTATGCAGTGTCATGAGAAGCACCTTATTGCTTCCTCCCTCCACATGATCAATGTCCGCCACCAACGCAACTTCTTCCAAAAATTCTCCCAAAGCAGGCTGATCATGTGTTTCTTCAAAAGCTACGATCTTACTGATCAATTCATCAATGTTCTCGATCCGGTTCTCTGCATCCTCCTCATCGGATGCTTCCAGCTGGGCAACATAGCCAGTGGTTTCGATCACATCCCGGATCAGATCCTCCAGCCCATAGAACTCCAGCTTGCTCCGAAAGGACTGTATCATCGTCACAAAGGGCTTCAGCTTTGCCGCGCTTTTTCCAAGCCCCGTGATTTCATCCGCCTGGCGCAATGCATCGTAAAAGCTGATCTCCCGCATGTCTGCGTAATCCTGCACCTTGGCAAGGGTAGCTGCCCCAATTCCTCTCCTGGGCACATTGATAATACGCTTGACAGCCAAATCATCACGCCCGTTATCAATGGTTTTCAGATAAGCAAGCAGATCCTTGATCTCTCTTCTGGCATAAAAATTTGTACCGCCGACCACATCATAGGGAATTCCTTCCAGAATAAAACGCTCCTCCAAAAGACGCGCCTGGGCATTGGTTCTGAAAAGTACTGCGCAATTGGAAAAATCCGCCTTCCCTTCTCTTTTTTTCCTTGCCACATCATCCGCAATAAATTCTGCCTCCTCATAGGCGTTGTCAAACTGCCTGAAATGAATCCGGTTCCCCTCTCCCTTATCTGTCCAAAGGGTCTTGGATTTTCGTCCCTTGTTATTCCGGATCACTGCATTTGCCGCATCCAGCACATTCTGAGTGGAACGGTAATTTTGCTCTAACCGTATCACCTCCGCTTCCGGGTATACCTGCTCAAAGTCCAGAATATTTCTGATATTGGCGCCTCTGAATTTGTAAATAGACTGATCGTCATCTCCCACCACGCATAGATTATGATGCGACTCGGCAAGAAGCCTGATCAATTCAAACTGCGCGGTATTGGTATCCTGATACTCATCTACCATAATATACTTAAACCGTCTCTGATAGCTTTCAAGGACTTCTTTATCCCCTTTGAAAAGTTCCACTGTTTTCACGATCAGATCATCAAAATCCATGGCGTTGCTTTTCTTTAAAACAGATTGATATTCCCTGTAGACCTGAGCAATCTTCTGCTTTCTGAAATCTCCCATAGCATTTAGTTCATATTCCTCAGGAGAGATCAGTTCATCCTTGGCGGAAGAAATGGCGGAGAGAATCGTCCGTTCCTTCAGCGTTTTGGTATCGATCTGAAATCTTTTGCAAATCTCCTTCATTACCGATTTCTGATCGTCTGTATCATAAATGGTAAAATGATTGTCAAATCCTATCCTGTCCCCGTAACGGCGCAGAATCCTCACGCATGAGGAATGGAAGGTAGTCACCCAAATGCTGTCCGATCCCATGCCAACAAGTTCCTCCACCCGCTCTTTCATCTCTCCCGCCGCCTTATTGGTAAATGTGATCGCCATAATATTCCAGGCATTCACCCCCAGTTCATCGATCAGGTAAGCAATTCTGTGGGTCAGCACACGGGTCTTTCCCGAACCCGCCCCGGCAAGTAGAAGCACGGGACCTTCTGTGGTAAAAACGCCCTTTTTCTGCTGTTCATTCAAGGTATCATAAATGCTCATGTATCAAACTCCCAAAACTCTGATTATTTTGCTTCCGTAAGATTGCTGAAGCTCCAGGCATAAATATTAAGCTCCACAATGGGCGTCCCACAATATTCGCAGACTTTTCTTCCCGTTCCATCAATAGGCGCACCGCAGTTAGGACAGTTCAATCCCAGGGATAAGTCCCTTTCATCCTTGATCAGCTCTCTGTCCTGTATATAAATAACATCTGTATTGTATTTTGACTGGGTCAGCATTTCGCTGCTTCCCTCAAGAAGCTTCCCCTCTTCATCCTTAACGGTGTGATAATACTGAACCGCGGTCTGAAAGGTAATGATACATCTTCCACTTCCCTTTTTATAATCGCTGATTTCTGTCCTATGGATCTTAACGCTCTTGTAATATTCTCTTTTTCTGGCACCTTTCAGCATTTGTATGTGCATTTCCAGCCTATCCCGAAGCTCTCTGTTTCCTTCTGTTAAAACGCCGGGATTCATACCGTCAACGGCAAGCAAATAGGAAGTCAATACATTCTCCGCCCTGCTTTTCATCTCATCATACTGAAATTCCGGAAAATCTTTCTTAATTTTAGGAAGATACAGACTTGTCATTGCTGAAACTGATTTAGGGGTAGCCGCATACTCCTGTTCCACCTGTCTGAATCCCTCCCTGAGGTCAGAGGTTCCGAATGCCTCTTCAGACAGCCTGGCTGCCTTTTCGGCAAGGCGTCTTAATCTCCAGATCACATAAAACACACTTCCTACCACCAAAAGAGGTATCCCCAGACATACAACGCCGCCAATCACTTGCCCCATCAGCACCCCACTATCATTCATAGCTTCCTTATCCCTTCTTCATCTTCTCTCCGTCTATCTGCTCATCCACATAATCAAAGCAATTATTAAAATAACGCCTATTATGCTAATAACTACCTTGGGTATCGAAATAGGGGTTCTTCCGGACACCTTTCCCGTCTGCCCATTTACCATGAACTGATAAACCTTCTCCTTATACTTATAGCTGGAGATCCAAACCGGCAACAGCAGATATTTATACGTCATATTCTGAAACAGGGTATCGATCTTCAAATTTCTCACCCGGTCTGCGTTATGCTCTCTTCTGATGTCACGCTCAATGTTTTCCTTCAACTTAAAACGCATACTGTCTTTGGTCAATTCCCATGCATTGCTGACGCCAAGAGAATATCTCTCCGCCACAAAGCCTGCAATATACTCCGGCTTATATGCCTTATTTTCCGCCGTTCGATAGGGTTCAAGCCCCTGGAGCCATGGTATTTTGATCGGCAGCCTCCATCACCTGATTGGAACCGCAAAAAGGACAGACTGCCGCAATTTCCAGCGCATCATAAACCGATTCTGCACCGCAGGAATTGCATATAATGGTTTTCTTCTCCGCTCCCCAGTCACAATTTTCCAGTTTATCCGCCTTATCAAGGGCAAGCTCTTCCGCGCTCAAAGCTTCCTGTTTGTTGACGGTAATCTCCTCCATATGCCCGCAGTAAGGACAGCTTAACCCGCCTGTGGCGGGGTCAAAATCCATGACCCCGCCGCAGGATGGGCATTTTTTATCTGTTTCTTCCATAGTAGATGCAACTTCAGCATCTAAATTCGTATCAAACCCACTCACTTTCTCCTCCGTTCAAAAGAAAACTACTGCCTGATGTCACCCTCGTCAAATGGGTCGCCGCATTCCGGGCAGAATTTTGGCGGGTTTTTAGGGTCTTCCGGCTCCCATCCGCATTTATCACATCTGTACAAAGGCTCTCCTGCGGGCTTTTTAGCGCCGCATTCGGAACAGAACTTGCCTTTATTTACATTTCCACAAGAGCAGGTCCAGCCTTCCGGTGCAGGCTGAGGCGCGCCGCATTCAGAACAGAATTTTCCCGTATTGCCTGTCTTTCCACAGGTGCAGTTCCAGCCTGACGGGGCAGGCGCCGCTTCCTTCACTTCCGGTGCCGCTTCCTGTTGAACCGGAGCCTGAGGCGCCGGGGCAGGCTGTTGCTGTCCCATCTGGAACAACTGCTGGGCATTCATGCCGCCTGCCTGATTTGCCATGTTCATACCTGCAAAAGCCATCATGGGACCTGTGGAGGTATTGGATGCAGCCGCCTTCATAGCCTCTGCCTGCGCTCCCACCAAAGTAGCCGCCGCCATGTTGGGATTGCGGAGCACTGCGCTCTTTTGCAGTTCCTTGATCATCTCCTCATCTTCCTGAGAAGCCTTCAACGCATTAATTCCGAAAGATACGATCTCGATTCCTCTGAGCTGCGCCCATTTTGCAGAGAGAATCTCGTTCAGGGCATCCGCAAGCTCCGTGGTGTGGGCGGGAACCGCACTGTAACGAATTCCCATGGCGGAAATCTTTGCAAATGCCGGCTGCAGCGCTGTCATCAGCTCCGCCTTTAACTGGCTTTCGATCTCGCTTCTCTCATAATCTTCTGTCACATTTCCACACACATTTGTATAGAACAAAAGGGGATCTGTGATCTTGTAGGAGTATTCTCCGTTACACCTTAAAGAAATATCAATGTCCAAACCAATATTTTCATCTACCACCCGGAAGGGAACAGGATTGGCTGTTCCATATTTGTTTCCCATGATCTCCTTGGTATTAAAGAAATAAACTCTCTGATCCTTTGCGGTTTCTCCGCCAAAGGTAAAACGTCTTCCTACTGTGGAAAATGTTTTTTTGACGTTCTCCCCCAAATTTCCGTACAGTAAACTCGGTTCAGAAGACGCATCGTATGTAAATTCTCCTGCCTCGGCGCAAAATTCAATGACCTTTCCCTGGTCTACAATGATCATACACTGTCCTTCATTGATGGCAACCACGGAACCATTGGAAATAATATTTTCTTCCCCTCTGTTGTTTCCTGCGCCTTTTCCATTTGAGCGCTTTTTTCCCTTTGTCACCAATACATCTGTATCCAGTGAATCACAGTAGAAATATTCTCTCCACTGATCAGCCATAACCCCCTGGGCTGCACTGGTAATTGCTTTGATCAAACCCATTTTTTTATCCTCCTTCATTTCCGGGGCAAATCCCTATTGCTTCTATTATATAGTTTTTGTCGTTTGTTGTCTATAAAAAGAAACGGCGGGACAGGCGACTTTTCCTTTTTGGTACATATGATAAATCATCAACCGCCGGTATAGGTTTTAAACCGGTAAATCAAGCAAACATGGAGGTTATTATGAGAAAACTACCAGGAAAAGCCGTCCCCTCCAGGACGTCTTATTTCATCCGAAAAACAACAGCTCTTCTACTTGCCACGCTTCTGATTGCAGGCACATTGAGCGGGTGTAAAAAAGAAAGCGCTGACACTTCTTCCGGAAGCTCCGGCGGAGCTGTCAAAGTTACCCTGAACGAAGTGGCGCACTCCATATTCTACGCCCCTATGTATGTTGCCATTGAAGAAGGCTATTTTCAGGAGGAAGGCATCGACCTGACCCTTGTCACCGGCTTTGGCGCCGATAAAACCATGACCGCTGTCCTCACTGACGAAGCCGACATCGGTTTTATGGGAAGCGAGTCCACTATTTATACTTATGCAGGGGGCACGCAGGATTATGTAGTGAATTTTGCACAGCTTACCCAGCGCGCCGGCAATTTTCTGGTCTCCCGCACCCCTGTAGACAATTTTAGCTGGGATATGCTGAAAGGAACCACTGTTCTGGGCGGCCGCGCCGGCGGTATGCCTGAAATGGTCTTTGAATTTATTCTGAAGAAAAACGGCATTGATCCCAAAGCAGATCTTACCATTGATCAAAGTATCGACTTTGGTTCCACTGCAGCGGCATTTTCCGGCGGACAGGGAGATTATACAGTTGAGTTCGAGCCTCATGCCACATCTCTGGAAGCAAAGGGCGACGGTTATGTGGTTGCATCCCTTGGGGAAGATTCCGGATACGTTCCCTATACGGCTTTTTCTGCAAAACAAAGTTACATTGAAGCCCATCCCGATACCATTCAATCCTTCACCAATGCACTCCAAAAGGGAATGAATTATGTTACGTCCCACACCCCGGAGGAAATTGCCAAAGCCATTCAGCCTCAATTTGAGGAAACAGATCTGGAGACTCTCACCACCATTGTAAAGCGCTACTATGACCAGGATACCTGGAAAGGCGACCTGATCTTCCAGGAGGATTCCTTTACCCTGCTTCAGAATATATTGGAGGAAGCCGGCGAACTGCCTCAGCGGGTTCCATATGAGGAACTTGTAACCACCTCCTTTGCTGAAAAAGCAGTAAAATAAACTGCAAACGCCGCCGCGCTTTGCCAGTCGGCTTACCATAATACAAAAGGGAAACAGCTTTCTATCCAAACGCTGTTTCCCTTTTGCATTTTCTCTTCACATGTCTCTGTATCAGTTTCCTGCTTAGTTTATATAAATATGGTTCCCATACGTCAATGCCCAGTCTATCATCCCCATAACCATGGAAAATCCGGTCAAAAGCATGGTCAGGATAATCGCCGGAACATCGTAAACCACCTTGCTCTGTTCCACAAGCTGCCCATTTTCGCCCCGCAGTTCATAGTTTTTTTGCCTGCTTCCCACAAGCACTTCTATTCCCAGGGTGATCAGAATCAGCGGCCAGAACCGAAATGCCATTTCATACTCGATCCCCGGCAGGAACAAATGAATCAGAAACAAAACGCCGGTAACGATCAGCACAATGCCAAAGGTAACGGAACCTACCCTGTGTATTCGAATCGTCTGTTTCCCCATTATTTTTCCTCCTTCTGCAATGCCGTCTGTTCTTCCTGCGTTTCCTGCGGCTCCTTTGCCTCCTCCGTCAATATGGTTTCCACCTTTTTCCCTGAAATCAGCTTTATCCCCAGATAAATGATACCGCATCCCACCAAAACACTGGGAACATAATCGCCCACTCTCCACATAATCGTGGAAATAAAGTAATACTGCTCCGGAAGCACGCTGCGCAGTAAGCTTGCCGCTGTATCCCACAGGAAGCAAACCCCCAGTAAAATCAACCCATAGGCAATCCATTTATGATATTTTTCCGTAAAGCTTTTTATTCCTGGAATCCCATCCAGCCCCAGCATATATTCATCCTTTACCAGGTCAAATTCTGCATCGCTTAAGCTGACAAGATGATTCACATAGAAAAAGCTGTAAAACCATTCCACCACTGCAATACAACCCACCGCTCCCAGCTGTGCCCATGACGCTACCATAATTGTAACTGCAAATATAAGCATCATGCTCAGTCCCATTTTCATAAATCCCATATACATTTGTCCCGCTCCCGGTATACACGCTGTACAAAAAGTCCAAAATCTGTTTTTCTTTTTAGTTTTCATATCCAATTCCTCCATTTTCTTCACCGAATAAATTTCCGATCTGCCCAAACCAGTAGTTAAATTTCTGATTCACCTGACGGGCGCCTTCATTTAACACATCATTTATATCCATTTTTTCATGCTCTTCTTCCTGAATCACCTTTGCGGCGCTGTCCTCCTGCCATTTGATCTCCTCTCTGTTCATTCTGTACTCACTGCTCATCTTAATGGAAGGAAGTAAAATCAGCATGAGAAGCGCTGCCGCCATCCCTGCTACAATTTTAAGACGATATGCCAGAAGCTGAGCTGTTCCTGCAGCACCCCCGGATTTTTGCCGGATATCCTCGGTTTGTTTTTGAAATGCCTGACTTAAGATCTGCTCCTTCATATGTTTGGGTGCATAAAGCTCCTGCTGTTCCAATTCCTGGATCAAAAGAGCTAATTCCTCGTCTGTTGGGTATTTGTTCATGCCGGTTCCTCCTTTCTGTAAACTTTTTTGAGCATCTGCCGTGCCCGGTAGATCTGTGTCTGTATGGTTTTAACGCTTTTTCCCTGCTTTGCGGCTATTTCCTTTGGGCTAAGTTCCCTTAAATAATAGTCTCTTGCCACCTCATTATAAGGCGGTTTAAGGTCATCACAGCTTTTTGCAAGCTGATCTTTGATCTCCTCCTCCAGGCAGACCTCCTCCGGGGACCCTCTCTGCTCCGCCGTCAATGCAAAAAAGCTGTCTTCTACCGGTACGCTCCTGCGGCTTGCGCTCCTTAGATAATCAATGCTCTTATTGGTTGCAATTCTGCATATCCACGCTTTTTCATTTTCACCGTCAAAGCTGTCGTATTTTTGAAATGCAGCCAAAAACGTTTCCTGGGTCAGATCCTCCGCTGTAAAGTAATCACCGGTAAGTTTATAGCAGATGGAAAAAACAAGTTTATCATATGTTTCCAGCAATTCGGCAAGCCTGCTTTCCGTACAGCCCGCTGTCTTTTCCATAGTACTTATTTTTCCCACCTCACTTTCACTTTTTTACTTTCACTGACTATAACGAATCCTCTTTCCATATGTCTTCAATTTTTTTATTTTTTACGAAAAATATTTGACTTATATTTCAATATTGTACATTTTATATATAAAAACTTGTCATGTGGTTTTAAATACTATATAATAAAGACGGAATAAAATTTTCACAAAAATATAAGTGGGGTCAAAGCTCATATGACAATCGACAGAGAAAATTTATTAAACAGTATTATTGAAAGCCTTTCACGGATACAACATATCAAACCAGACGATATTCCCAATATTGATTTATATATGGATCAAGTCACTACCTTTATGGAAAGCAGGCTCCGGAGCACTACCAGGAATCCGGAAGAAGATAAAATTCTGACGAAAACCATGATCAATAATTATGCCAAAAATGACCTTCTTCCTCCCCCTGTAAAGAAAAAGTACAGCAAAGAACATATTCTTTTGCTCATATTTATTTATTACTATAAGGGTATTCTCTCCATCAGCGACATTCAAACTCTGTTAAAACCCATTACCGAAAAGTATTTCCATACAAACAGGGAATTGAACCTGAGCGCTGTCTACGAAGAAGTATTCAGTCTTGAGGAAGGTGAAATTGCAGACCTCCAAGAAAATATCATCAAAAAATTTACTACCTCCCAAACCACTTTTCAGGATGCTCCTGAGAAGGACCGGGAAGTCCTTCAGCTTTTTTCCTTTATTTCCATGCTCAGCTACGATGTTTATGTAAAAAAACTGCTCATTGAAAAAATGATAGACAGCTTTAAAACTGCAACTACTCCTGATGAAAAATCCTGAGCCTCTTTACTTTAAGACTTTAATATGTTAAAATTCTACTGTGTGAATAACTTCGGAGGATTTTAAGATATGAATAAAAAAATACAGACACTTGCTGTAGATCATTTATTTGAGGCTATTTTATGTCTGAAAAATAAGAAAGAGTGTTATGATTTTTTTGAAGATCTTTGCACCGTAAATGAACTTCTTTCTCTTTCTCAGCGCTATGAAGTGGCGTCCATGCTGAAAGAACGCAGAACTTATCTGGAAATAGCAGAAAAGACAGGCGCTTCCACTGCAACCATAAGCCGCGTAAACCGTTCTCTTAATTATGGCAACGATGGCTATGATCTGGTATTTGAGCGCCTAAATCCTAACGAAAATGAGAATTCAAGCCACCAGGAACACAATCAAACGGATAAGCTTTAAGACTTATCCGTTTATGTCGATCAATATCATAGGATCAATATATTCATCATTTTGCATAATCTGATAACCCAATTCCTGATTATCCTCCTTCACAGAGAATAAAATATATCCTTTGCCCAGAGATTCCCCATTCTTTACCAGCGGAGTCCCGCTGTTTCGGTAAACGGACAGATAGCCATTGCCATGGTCGATCACAATCTTCGTTCCATAAGTTTCATCTACATCTACGCTGACTACCGTACCGGTTCCCGATGTGATCACATTCACGCCGCTTGAAGCGGTAAAAATCAACATGGGATCTCCCTCCTCTGCCTCCCGCATGCTTGCGGAACCGCTTAAAGGAAACCCCTTGGGCAGGGCATTTTCTATTGTTTCCTGAGAAATAGCGTCCTCTGCCTCCGCTTTCATGCTGACAGTCTCGCTTAAAACTGACACTTTACTTGAAAGCGTAACGTTTTCCATACTTAACGCCTCATTTTCATCTGTCAGATTATTGATCATGGCGATCTGGTTCACAATCTCTTTTCTTGCATCCCTCATGATAATTCCATCATAAACAAACTTGCAGACTACCACAACCAACAACACAAATAATATCGTAGCAGCTATCTCCACCACCGTAGAACTTATCTGATGTTTCTTAATGACTCCGTTTTCTTTTTCACGTACCAGGATCAAGGCATATTTGCTTTTTCTTTTAGCGTTCTGCTCCATAATTACTTGTCACCTCCGGTCAATTATTTTCATTTTAACACAGGTAACAAATTTACGCAACTTTATTTACATTTTCTGGTAATTCCTAAACTTTACGAAAATACCATAATTTTCTTTACTTTTTAGAATAACTGTGCTATTCTGATTGTGTTACACATTAAGTAACATGCATTATTATTTATTTTTTGGAGGTATACATTAATGAACAAAGGTACAGTAAAATGGTTTAATAACCAAAAAGGTTACGGTTTCATCTCCGATGAATCCGGTAACGACGTTTTCGTACACTACTCAGGACTTAACATGGAAGGCTTTAAATCTCTTGAAGAGGGTGCCTCCGTTGAATTTGATGTAGTAAATGGCGAAAAAGGACCTCAGGCAGTAAATGTAACAAAGTTATAATTAGAGTCCGACTACTTATAACGCATTAATCCGTGATGCAATGTACCTTTTCTAAATATAAATGTTTCATTTTATTTTGAATTCGTAATGTTGTTTTACCAGATTAAGAAAAGAATGCCGCACAATCATCTTTCGATGATGATGCGGCATTTTTTTAAAATCCAAGCACATCCTCAAGCTTCATTGCGCCGCCAAACAGATCCAGCGCGCTTCCAATGGTAAAATCTATCTTCTCTTTTCCCAGCGTTTTCAGTCTCTGAAGATCCTGGAAATTGTGAATGCCTCCTGCATAGGTCGCCGGAATCCTGCATTCCTTTCCAAGCAGCTCCACAAGTTCTTCTTCCATCCCCTGCGCCTTTCCCTCCACGTCCACTGCATGGATTAAAAATTCAGCGCAGCATTCCGAAAGCATTGCAATGGTTTCAGAATCCAACTTCATATTCGTATATTTCTGCCACCGGTCGGTAACGATATAATAATCTCCGTCCCTTCGCCGGCAGCTCAGATCCAGCACCAGATGATCTCTTCCCACTGCCAAAAGCATATCCTTTAAGCGCTCTTCCCGAAGCCTGCCGTCCTGAAATACATAGGAAGTGACGATCACATGGGATGCCCCCGCTTTCAAAAAAAATTCTCCATTGGAAGGATTCATTCCTCCTCCGATCTGGAGCCCTCCCGGATATGCCTGCAGCGCATTTAACGCCTGGGCTTTTGTCTCTTCATAATATTCGCTCGCCAGGGAGTTCAACAAAATAACATGACCTCCCACAAGCCCCTTTTCTCTGTACAGCTTCGCAAAAAAAGCCGCATCCTGGCTTGCCACAAAATTTTCAGCGGCACTGTCTCCCTGATCCCTCAGGCTGCCGCCTATGATCTGTTTTACCCTGCCGTTATGAATGTCGATACACGGTCTGAATCTCACCTTTTCCATACCTCGTCCGTCAAAAATTTTTAAAATTGCATGCTTAGTATAGCATATTTCTTCTTTCTTCACAAAATTTCCTTCAAATTTCTCTCAGTATATTTTAAAAATCTCTGCGCATAATAGCAATAGAACTGACTATAATGCAGTTCTTATATAAGGAGGTAAGGAGGAAATTATGAAAAATATGAGAAAACTGATTTCGGTATCTCTTGTCCTTGCAATGCTGTGTATTTTTACAGCCTGCGGAACTGATAAGAAGAACAACGCAAACGACATGGCAGGAAATACCACCAACGACACTGCTGCAGACACCAATACCACTGGCAACAATACCACTGGTAATAATACCACTGGTAATAATACAACCACCGGCGGTGCAGCAGACAACACCACAATTGCAGATGATGCCGGCAACGGCACTATGGCAGGTGATAACGGAAACGTCAATGATGGGAACACCACAACCGACGACAATGGCGGAACAGATGCCAACACAAATGGCACAGGAAACGACAATCAGAACGACGGTTCCATTCTGGACGATGCCGGAAATGCAGTGGGCGATGTAGTAGATGATGTTACCGACGGCATATCCAACGTTACAGACGACCTGGTAGGCAATGATGGCGGCAACAATAACAACACCACAGCTGCAAACAAATAACATGGATCTGTTTATGGTTTCAGCAGACAAACGACCACTCCTTTAAGAGTGGTCGTTTGCTTTATTTTTCTATAATAATACCGTCTCTATATGCCTGCAGAAGCTGTTCAAGCTGTTTGATGCTTTCCTTCAGTTCCGTGCCAATATCAGTGTCCGCCACACGGATTCTGTTAACCGCAGTTTCCACGATGGTTGAATCAGAAAAAATATCTGATTCCTGCTGGATCGCCGCCTCTGTGGACTCAAAAGGTTCATGTGCCACAAGGCGCATGCCGTGAGAATTTGCCACCAGGGTATAGCCTGCAATTCCGGTCTTACTTTGGTATGCCTTAGAAAAACCGCCGTCAATGATCAACAGCTTTCCATCACATTTGATAGGCGTTTCTCCCTTTTTCAATTCCACCGGAACATGTCCGTTAATAATATGGGACTTCTTTACATCCAAACCAAATTCCGTTAAAATGCGATTCAATATTTCTTCCTGATCCAGCATGGAATAATAAGCATTCTTCGTCTCCTTATGAGCTTCCTTATCTTCTATAAAATACCGCTCAAAGGTAGTCATTTTGTCCTTGCCAAAGACCGGTGAGTTTGGTCCCGCCCAAATATACCAAATGTAATCCTGCGCCTTACGCATTCCTGCCGGATCGTTTTTGGCATAATAGCCTTTTCTGGCATAATTATCCAAAACATCGTATAATTCTTTTCCCCGGTACTCTTTTCCGTCCACATTCACAGCCTTAAAATTTCCCTGCTCGTCAAGAGGTACGCATCCATGATACAAGAGATTGGAATTATGGATCTTGTACAATCCGCCGTTGGAATACAGAAACCGGACATGCCGCTGTAATTTTTCACACTTTAAAAACGCCTGCTGCAGTCTTGCCATAACCTGTTCTTCATCAGGCGTTAAATTATAAGGATCTGCCGGGTCTACCGTAGGGAAATCCGTATCCCTGATCCCATATTCCTTTCCATAGGCAAAAACCGTTTTCTTCTCATAGTCGATTTTATCAAGGAGCAGCCTTTCATCCATTTTAAATTCCGGATGCTTTTTGATCATCTGCCCTTCCAGTTTAAACTGCATGATAGCGATCGCTTTATGAATCTTCATATCCAGACTCAGATCCTTGGTATTATAGTCTGTGTTATATTTAATGGCGAAGGCATCGCAATTTGTATCCTGATAAGTATCCAGTGCAAAGGTGGCAAGGGGGATCAGGTTAATGCCGTACCCATCCTCCAGGGTGTCCAGACTTCCATATCGGACTGCAATCCGAATCACGGTTGCAATACAGGGGAGATGGCCACAGGCGGCTCCCATCCACACAATATCGTGATTTCCCCACTGAATATCCACGGAATGATAATTCATCAGCGTATCCATGATCACATGAGGGCCCGGACCTCTGTCATAGATATCTCCCACAATATGCAGGTGATCGATCACCAGCCTCTGAATCAGGTTGCTGAGCGCCACAATAAAATCCGGCGCCCTGCCGATCCGGATAATGGTATGAATAATTTCGTTGTAATACCCTTCCTTATCAGAAATATCAGATTTTTCCGTAATCAATTCTTCAATAATGTAGGAAAAATCCTTAGGCAGCGCCTTACGCACCTTCGAACGGGTGTACTTCGATGCCACTTTTTTGGTGATCTGAACCAGTCGGTGCAGGGTGATCTTGTACCAGTCCTCAATATTCTCCTCTTCCTGGGCAACAATATCCAGCTTTTCCTGAGGATAGTAGATCAGCGTCGCAAGGGACTTTTTGTCCTTATTGCTCAGCGTATTTACAAACTCTTCATCGATCTGACGTCTCACAGCGCCGGACCCGTTTTTTAACACATGATTAAACTGCTCATATTCTCCATGAATATCCGTCATGAAATGCTCGGTTCCCTTGGGAAGATTCAGGATCGCCTGCAGATTAATGATCTCTGTAGACGCTGCTGCAATATTGGGATATTGATGGGACAGACTTTTTAAATACTTTAACTCCATTTGTTGAAACTCATTCATCACTGTTTTACCTTCCGCTCTTTCAATCAACTGCAGTTCCTTTGTCAGCCTATTACATGACTCATATCATAAAGCCCTGCCGGCTTTCCCTTTAAAAATTTCGCCGCCTGGATCGCTCCCTTTCCAAATACCGCCTTAGAGTATGCCGTATGGGAAAAAGTAACCACCTCGTCCGCACCGGCAAAAATCACGTCATGCTCTCCCACAATGGTACCCCCTCTTACCGCCGAAAAGCCTATTTCCTTTTGAGGGCGTTTTTCTCTTCTCTGGCTTCTGTCATAGACATAAGTATACTCATTGTCAAGCGCCTCATTCACAGAGTCCCCCAGTGCAAGCGCCGTCCCGCTGGGCGCATCCACCTTCAGCTTATGATGCTTCTCCACAATTTCAATATCAAAACCTGCCGGCGCAAGAACCGTCGCCGCCTCTTTCAGCAGTTTCAACAGCATATTAATTCCCAGAGACATATTGGCGGATTTTAAAATAGCAACCTTTTGGGATGCCTCCGCCACTTTTTCAAGCTGGTTCTCGCTCAGTCCCGTAGTACACAAAACACAAGGTATCTGCTCTTTTACACAATAGTCCAGCAGAGCGTCCACTGCGGGCGCTGCGCTGAAGTCGATCACCACATCCGCTTTCACATTGCATTCTCCGATTGCAGTAAATACCGGAAAGGAATTTTTTCCTTCATCATAAGCATCCACCCCTGCCGCTAATGTGATCTCATCGTCGTTTGCAATCAATCCGGCAATGGTCTGCCCCATTTTACCGTTACATCCATGCATGATTACCTTTGTCATAAAACAGCCTCCTACCCTTTCTTATACTCTGTACCTTTATAAAATTCCATATTCTTCCATGGCTTTTTTCAGCTTCACCACATTTTCTTCTTCCATCTGTGTCAGCGGCGGACGCAGGGAGCCTGCTTCTTTCCCCATCAGGTTCAATGCCATTTTCACAGGAATGGGATTCACCTCACAAAACAGCGCATTGTACAGCGGAATAGCGCGAAGCTGCTCTTTGCAGCTTCCCTCCACATCCCCTGCAAAAAACTTTGCGCAGATATCATGGGTCTGCCTGGGCGCCACATTGGAAAGTACAGAAATAACACCCTTGCCTCCCAGTGCAAGCAAAGGTACGATCTGATCGTCATTGCCTGAATACAGATCTACCTTTCCATTGGCAAGGGACATCAGTTTTACGACCTGGCCTATATTTCCGCTTGCCTCCTTAACGCCTACAATGTTTTCAACCTCTGTACAGAGCTTTACCACCGTTTCCGGCGCAATGTTACAGCCTGTGCGGCTGGGTACATTATAGAGAATGCAGGGAATCTTTACGGAGTCTGCAATCCTCTTATAGTGCATATAAAGCCCCTTCTGAGTCGCCTTATTATAATAGGGAGAAACCAGAAGCAGCCCGTCAACACCGTATTTTTCCGCTTCTGTGGAAAGGTATATCGCCGTTTCCGTACAGTTTGACCCGGTTCCTGCCACCACCGGAATGCGTCCTGCCACTTTCTCCACGCAATATTTGATTACATCCAAATGTTCTTCATGGGTCAGCGTGGATGATTCTCCTGTGGTGCCGCACACAATAATCGCATCTGTTCCGCCTGCAATCTGATCCTCGATCAAATCGGCAAATCTCTCATAATTTACTTCTCCATTCTCCTTAAAGGGTGTAATGATCGCAACACCTGCACCTGTAAAAACAGCCATAACTTTTCCTCCTTCAGCTATCATAATTTTTCCTGCTCACCATGCCGCCTGCATGTCGCTGTAAGCAACTGTATTCCTTATGCGGGCATGTGCATAAAAAATCGATGCACTTATATGCGCACCGACTCTTCCAGTTCCTCTTTCATCGGATAGCGCCCCATCAATTATTGATGACAGTCATACAGTTGTTCACTGCATGCCCAAGAACCTGCGCACAGGAGCTGCAAATTCTTTCGGCGTATTTCCCTTTCATTTTTCTTCTACTGTGCCTGTCACATCCAAAAAATTACTCATAAAACACGCAACCTCTACCTCTAAATCTTATGAAATTATTTTTCCTGTTATAAAAACATCATAGCACCATGCGTCAACACTGTCAACGCACAGATACTATGATTTTATGCTGCTTATCTTGCAAAAAATGCTGTCACCTGAGCTTTATGGTCTCAATTTTAGAAATCTCATCAGCCAATCTGGCAATCTCATCGTTTAAGGAAATGCCGGTTAAAATAACATCTGTTTCCTCATCCCTGGTACTCAACAGGTTTACCAGATCATCCACCGTAATGATGGCATTGTCAATCAATCCCAAAATTTCATCCAATATCAGCAGGTCGCATTCTCCGGTTGTCAGAACCTTCTTTGCAAAATTGAGACCGTTTTTGATGTTAATGGTCTCTTCCATCTTTTTTTCCTGGGAAAGCTCGAAAAAATTGCCATCGGATTTTTCAAAACGAAAAATCTTTATTTCAGGCTCAAGCCTCCTGACAAACTCCGTATCAGCAGGTCCTCTTCCCTTCAAAAACTGGATGATAACCACACTTTTACCTGAAGCCGCCGCCATCACAGCAGTGCCTAAAGCCGCCGGCGATTTACCATGTCCATCTCCACTGTATATATGTATCAATCCCTTTTTCATAAATACACCTCTTAAGAACCGAAACAACCATATATAAAATTACGTTGCTTATCATATCATAGAAGCATACGAAAATCAACAATTATTGGATATGGAATCTTTTTAAAAAAATTATTCCTCCACAAGCTCCAGCTTGCTTACGGATACCTCGTAGGCAATTCTCTTTTCTGCATCTTCATCCGAAAGACGCTTCATATACTCTCTGCTCTGAATCCTTCCCCAGATCTCACACCTGGTTCCCACCGTAAAATTACTGGCAAATCTGGCGTTCCTCCCCCAGCAAATGCAGGGAATATAATCACTTTTCCCGTAAGGTCTGTTTACGGCAATCAGTAAATCAGCAATTTCCCTTCCAAGAGGCGTCTTGCGGTAAATAGGCTCTTTACAAATATAGCCGTCCAGATAGATCTGATTCGTCTTGGAGCTTTCCGGCGTTTCATCTACAAATTCAATTTCCCTTGCAAATACGGAAAGCACCAGCCGGTTCTTGCGTTCCTCATGGCGGTTGTAGGAACGGAATTGTCCCTGAACCATAATGTTTAACCCTTTATAGTCCTCCTCTACATCGATCAGACGCTCCGATACCATAAGTGGGATCACATCACTGGAGTCACTGAGCCGCGGTACATTCACATCTACCATATAAAAGCCTTCTCCGAAAATTTCATGGCTGAATACAAAGTCGCTTACGACCTCTCCCATGATTACCACCTGGTTGTTTTCAATTACCTTATCTGTCATCTTTGTTCTCCCTTCTTACACGTTAAGAATTTTTTCCTGTCATGTATTACTATATATATGAAAAAATTCCCGAATCAGAACTGTCATTTACCGCTGGTTTCGACATGTCAGGAGGGTATTCCTGAGAATTTATATTTACAAGGGTTTATGGTTGGTGCTATACTAATAAAGTTTGAAATGTGAGGAATACTGCGTTTATGAGGAGATAAGTTATGAAACAGAAACGAGAGGATGTAAGAAATATAGCGATCATTGCCCATGTGGATCATGGGAAGACCACTCTGGTGGACGAGCTTTTAAAGCAAAGCGGGGTGTTTCGTGAGAATCAGGAAGTGAATGAGCGGGTGATGGATTCCAATGATATTGAAAGGGAACGGGGTATCACCATTCTTTCCAAGAACACTGCCGTAACCTATAAGGGAACGAAGATCAATATCATAGACACACCGGGACATGCCGATTTCGGCGGCGAGGTGGAACGTGTGCTGAAAATGGTAAACGGCGTTATTTTAGTTGTGGACGCTTTTGAAGGCGCTATGCCTCAGACCAAGTTTGTACTGCGGAAAGCGCTGGAGCTAAAGCTTCCGGTGATCGTATGTGTCAATAAGATCGACCGTCCGGAAGCACGCCCGGCGGAAGTGGTGGACGAGGTTCTGGAACTTTTCCTGGACCTGGATGCAGATGAGGCTCAACTGGACTGTCCCTTCGTCTTTGCTTCCGCCAAAACAGGTACCGCTACCCTTGATGTCAATGAACCCGGTGTCAACATGGTTCCCCTTTTTGAAACCATTCTGGATTATATTCCCGCACCGGAAGGCGATCCTGACGCCGGTACGCAGGTTTTGATCAGTACCATTGATTATAATGAATATGTGGGAAGGATCGGCGTAGGCAAGGTGGACAACGGCTCCGTGAAAGTAAATCAGGAGGTTATTATTGTAAATCACCATGATCCTGACAAAACAAGAAAAGTAAAGGTCAGCAAGCTTTATGAATTTGACGGCTTAAATAAGGTGGAGGTGGCGCAAGCCGAAATCGGCTCTATCGTTGCCATTTCCGGCATTTCCGATATCCGTATCGGAGATACCCTCTGTTCTCCTGAAAACCCTTCTCCCATTCCTTTTCAGAAGATATCAGAGCCAACCATCGCCATGCATTTCATTGTAAACGATTCACCACTTGCCGGGCAGGAAGGCAAATATGTTACAAGCCGCCATCTCAGAGACAGACTGTTCCGGGAGCTTAACACAGATGTTTCCCTCCGTGTGGAGGAGACCGATACCACCGAAGCTTTCAAGGTGTCGGGACGCGGCGAACTGCACTTGTCCGTACTCATCGAAAATATGCGCCGGGAAGGCTTTGAATTTGCGGTAAGCAAAGCTGAGGTTCTTTATAAGACAGATGAAAACGGGAAAAAGCTGGAGCCTATGGAATTATGTTATATCGATGTGCCGGAAGAATTTTCAGGCTCCGTTATTGAAAAATTGAGCCAGCGGAAGGGCGAACTGCAAAGCATGGGCACTGCCTCCGGCGGCTACACACGACTGGAATTCTCCATCCCCTCCAGGGGGCTGATCGGCTACCGGGGAGAATTCATGACAGATACCAAGGGAAACGGCATTATGAACAGTGTTTTTGACGGCTACGGTCCCTATAAGGGCGATATTCAATACCGTAAACAAGGTTCCCTGATCGCCTTCGAAGCAGGGGAAGCCATTACCTATGGTCTCTACAACGCCCAGGAACGAGGCGTCCTCTTTATCGGTCCCGGTGAAAAGGTCTACTCCGGTATGGTGGTGGGACAAAACGGAAAGGGCGAAGACATTGAATTGAATGTGTGCAAAAAGAAACAGCTCACCAATACCCGCTCTTCAAGCGCCGATGAAGCCCTGCGCCTGACGCCGCCCAAGGTGTTAAGCCTGGAGCAGGCGCTGGAATTTATTGATACGGACGAGCTGTTAGAGGTAACGCCAAAATCTCTGCGGATTCGTAAAAAGATCCTGGACCCTACCATGAGGAAACGTGCCGCCATGCGCTCCGCTTCTCCCTCATAAAACTAATTTTACAAATTAAATCTAAATTTAACGCCGGTCAGTATCCATGACCGGCGTTTTCATTAACAATAAGCTGGCGCGCGCGAAGTGCGGCAGCGTTTGTTTTCTATAACCATAATCATTCCATATGCAAAAACTGTGCTGCAATCTGGAAATACACCAACAAAGACAATACATCCACAATCGTTGTGATAAAGGGGCTTGCCATAACCGCCGGGTCAAAACCGATCCGTTTGGCAAGCATGGGCAGCATACAGCCCACCATCTTTGCAATCATCACCGCCGCTACCAGGGTCAGGCACACCACCAGCGCTACCATGATCGTAACTCTGTCAAACCAGATCAGCTTGAGAAAATTAGCGGCGGCAAGGGTTATACCACAGAGCACCGCCACCCGGATTTCCTTCCATAATACCCGCAAAGCATCCCTGAATTCAATTTCATTCAGCGACAGACCGCGGATAATGGTAACGCTTGCCTGTCCTCCGGCATTTCCCCCTGTATCCATCAGCATGGGAATATAGGCGATCAATACACCATACGCCATCAGCGCATCCTCAAATGCCGTAAGCACACTTCCTGTCAAAGTGGCTGAGATCATCAGCAGCAAAAGCCATGGCATACGCTTTTTCCAGGTTTCAATAACGCTTGTTTTCATATATGGTTTATCCGACGGCACGATCGCAGCCATCTTCTCCATATCTTCCGTAGCCTCTTCCTGGAGAATATCCACGATGTCATCCACTGTGATAATCCCTACGAGGCGGTTTTCATTATCTACAACCGGCATTGCCGTAAAATCGTACTTCTGGAACTGCCGCGCAACCTCCTCCTGATCCATCAGGGTGTTGATGAAAATTACATTTTCATGCATAATATCTCCGATCACCGCGTCCCCCGGGCTGATCAGCAGATACCGCAGCGCCACTGTTCCCACCAGCGTTCTCTTGGCATCCAGCACATAACATATATTGATGGTCTCGCTGTCCATCCCTACCTTTCTGATACGGGCGACAGCGTCTTCCACCGTCATATTTTCCTTCAGGTCAACATACTCTACCGTCATAATGCTTCCGGCGGAATCCTCCGGATACCGAAGCAAATGGTTGATATCTCTTCTGGTCTCGGGGCTTGCGTTGGCAAGCAGCTTTTTCACCACGTTAGCCGGCATTTCCTCCAGAAGGTCAGTAGCGTCATCCGCCATCAGGTTATTGATAATGCCTGCTGCGTCTTTCTCTGAAAGACTGGTAATGATAAACTGCTGGCTCTCCACTTCCAGATACGAGAACACATCCGCAGCCATATTTTTAGGCAAAATACGAAAAATCTTCAGCAGCTCTGCCTCGTCCAGCTCCTCCATGATCACCGCAATATCTGCCTCGTTCATTTCTGCCATTTTCTGACGGAGCCTAGTGTACTGCTTTGTTTCCAATAGTTCCTTAACTACATCAAAATCCTTGATTTCTTCCATAGCGATTCTCCTTGATATGTGATTTTTATGCTCCGCTCATGAGGAGGAATGTCAGTATTACTGCCTGTTATACTATTTTTCATAAAAACCACCACCTTTCCGAGAACTGCTTTTATTTTAAATCCCTTCTTACTTTAGCCCATTGCATCTGCTTTGTCAACGAATTGCTTGTTCATCTCATACCGGGCGCCTTTTTTTTGGATGGTCACTTTTCCGGCTGCTGCTTCCGTCAGCCCTTTCTCCACGGCTTCTTCCTGTTCTTTCAGAACCTGAATATCAAATTCTACTTTATCTGTGTAACTGGAGCGAAGGATCTGAATTCCCTTTCCGCCAAGAAAATGCTGTATCTTTCCCACCTCTGTATATCCCATGCCAAGGGTCATTCCTTCCTTGTACTCCATCAGGGCAATCCCTGCATTTTCCAGCCCTGCCTGGACCGCCTGGGTGTAAGCGCGCACCAGTCCTCCGGTTCCCAGAAGGGTTCCGCCAAAATATCTGGTCACAACAACCACCACATCGGTCACTTCCGCTTTAAGCAGCACCTCCAGCATGGGCTTTCCCGCCGTACCTGCCGGCTCGCCGTCATCACTGCATCTGGTTAATTCCTTATTTCTTCCTATTATAAAGGCATGACAATTGTGCCTGGCATCATAATACTTTTTCTTAACAGCCTCTATAAAAGCCACTGCTTCCTGTTCTGTGGAAGCCGGCGCTACGCTTGCAATAAAACGTGATTTCTTTTCTTCATATTCCCCATATCCCTTTTCAAAAATCACTTTATAGGGCGGAAATTGTTTGCGTTCTTCTGCCATATTCTCCCTTTTTCCTCTGCTGCTTTCTTATAATCCATATAAACTCCCTGCCTTGAAGTTTAGCACAGCAGGGAATAAAAGTGTATCTAATTGTGAATAATTCTTAATAAAATGTAAAAAAACTTTATTTCAGTCCCACATTTTGGTATACTCTAAGTATTGCAAATTTGAAGTTGATTTCAATCTACATGGAGGCATATAAATGAATTACAGTAAAAGAGGGATTCGCGCCAGGCAAAAATCCCTGCATAAGAAAACCCCAAAAGTGGGAAAGAAAATTCTTTTATCTCTTTTAAATCTTTCCCTTCTTTGTGTTCTGGCTGTAGGCATTATAGGTGTCAGCATGGCTTTCGGTATTTTTAAGGGTGTCATTGACACTGCGCCGAGCATTGAGAATGTACAGGTTACACCTACCCGTTTTTCTACCTTTGTCTATGATCTGGAAGGGAATCAGATTACCAAACTGATCTCCCAGGATTCCAACCGTATCCCTGTTACACAGGATATGATTCCTGAAGATCTTGCCCACGCCTTCGTTGCCATTGAGGACGAACGTTTTTATGAGCACAACGGCATTGATATTCAGGGTATTTTCAGAGCCGCATATGTAGGCATTACAAATGGCTTTCATTTCTCAGAAGGCGCCAGTACCATTACCCAGCAGCTCCTTAAAAATAATGTTTTTACTGACTGGACCAGCGAAAAAGGCTTTGCAGACAGTATGAAACGAAAGATCCAGGAGCAATACCTTGCCATTGAATTAAGTAAAACCATGTCCAAGGATGAAGTGCTTCTCAATTATATGAATACCATTAACCTGGGACAGAATACCCTTGGAGTCCAGGCTGCTTCCCAGCGCTATTTTAATAAGTCGGTAAATGCGCTTTCTCTCTCTGAGTGCGCCGTCATTGCCGGGATTACCCAGAACCCCTCCAGATATAACCCGATCTCTCATCCTGAAGACAACGCAAAAAGACGTAAAAAGGTGCTTGATCATATGCTGGAGCAGGGATATATTTCTCAGGCGGAATATGATGTGGCGCTTGCAGACGATGTTTATTCCCGCATTCAAACTGTAAATGAGGAAATTGAAGATACCATGGTTAATACATACTTTGTGGACGCATTAACCGATGATGTAATGGAGGATCTTCTTGCTGCCGGTTATAATGAAACACAGGCTTTTACACTGCTCTACAGTGGAGGGCTTAAAATATATTCCACTCAGGACCCTCATATTCAGTCTATTTGCGATGAGGTCTTCTCCAATGAAGAAAACTACCCTGCCAATACCAGGTGGTATCTGAATTACGCATTAACCGTTAAAAAAGCAAATGGAGAGTTTGAGAACCACAGCACGGAAATGTTCCGTGACTATTACAAGCAGCAAAATTCCTCCTTTAACCTGATCTATGATTCTCAGGAGGAGGCTTACGCACAGATCGAAGATTATAAAAGCGTGGTGGTAGGCTCCGGGGACGAGGTATTCGGTGAAAATATCAGCCTCACTCCTCAGCCTCAGGTTTCCATTACCGTAGAAGACCAGCACACGGGATATGTGCTCGCCATGGTAGGCGGACGCGGGCCAAAGGAAGGCAGCAAGACCTTAAACCGCGCCACCGACACCAAACGTCAGCCCGGTTCCACCTTTAAGATCATTTCCGCTTATGCTCCTGCTCTTGACAGTGCAGGGCTGACCCTTGCCACTGTGCTGAACGACGCTCCATTCAATTACGCCAACGGAAGACCTGTGAGCAACTGGTGGGGCGGCGAATACCGGGGATTGAACTCTCTGCGCCAGGGTATTATTGATTCCATGAATATTATTGCAGTCAAGACTCTGACGCTTATCACTCCACAGCTTGGTTTTGACTATGTAAAAAATTTTGGCTTTACTACTGTGGTAGACCGCAAGGAAGTTGTTGTAAACGGTAAAACAGAAATTTTTTCCGATATTCAACAATCTCTCGCCCTTGGGGGACTTACAGACGGCGTCACCAATGAAGAACTGAATGCCGCCTACGCAACCATTGCCAATCAGGGAACCTATATTAAACCTAAGCTTTACACGAAAGTAGTGGATCATGACGGCAATGTGATTTTAGATAATACCACACCGGACTCCAAGCAGGTCATCAAAGAAACCACTGCCTGGCTTTTGACAGACGCCATGATGGATGTGGTGACCCAGGGTACCGGCGGTTCCGTCAACTTTGGCAATATGTCCATTGCCGGTAAAACAGGTACCACTTCCGATTATAACGACATCTGGTTTTCAGGATATACGCCTTACTACACGGCAACCACCTGGGCGGGCTATGACAATAATACCAAGCTTCGTAAAGGTGATGAGAGAAACCTGGCTAAAAAACTATGGCGTGCCGTTATGGCAAAGATCCATGAAGACCTGCCCAGTGAATCTTTCCCTATGCCCGCAAGCGGCATTGTACAGGCAACAGTATGCTCCCGCTCCGGCAAACTCCCCATAGCAGGGCTTTGTGACGGAACCCTGCGGACAGAATTCTTTGCAGAAGGAACGGTTCCCACCGAAAGCTGTGACGCCCACTATCAGGGTAAGATCTGTCAATATACCAACCTGCCTGCCTGTGAACAATGTCCTTTTGGCGTGGACGGTATACTGGAACTTTTACCTGTCGAAGACCCCATCCTTCAGCAGGGTTCAGGCGTAACTCAGCAGGTAACCAATGAGGACGGCAGTGTTTCCACTGTACCGGCGTCTCAAAATCAGACAGGCTTCTGTCCTCATAATATAGAGTTTATGACCCAGCCGGGCATTGAGGGCATTATCGAGCAGCAACGCAATGAAATCGCCGCTGCACAGGCTGCCGCACAACAGCAAGCTGCTGCAGAAGCAGCCGGACAGCCGCCTGCCGAGCAGCCTGCTCCTGAACAGCCTGCCCCTCCGCCGCCAGATGACGGGAACGGAGCTCCCCAATAAATACAAAGGGGCTGTTGCAAAAGTAGGTGAATAATCTACCGGAGCAACAGCTCCGTTTTTGTATCTAAAAACAGAAAAGCAGGCTCCGAAGAACCTGCCATCCGTGGTATAATAAGTTATGACGAGTAAATTAAAATACCATAAAAATTATACCGAATTTGGCGAGCCTTATCAACTGGTTTTGCCATTAAGTTTGGAAGGTCTGGTTCCTGACGATGATTCTGTCAGACTGCTGAGCCACGAACTGGAGGGATTAGATTACACTTTGCTGTATCAGGCTTACTCTGCCAAAGGCAGAAATCCGGCATTGGACCCAAAGACCATGTTCAAGATCCTGACCTATGCCTATTCCCAAAACATATATTCCACCAGAAAGATCGAAACAGCCTGCCGCAGGGATATCAATTTCATGTGGCTTCTTGCGGGGCACAAAGCGCCGGATCACAGTACCATCGCACGTTTCCGCACCGGGTTTCTTGCACAGGCCTGCGAAGACCTGTTTTATCAGATGGTGCGGCATCTTGCATCCATGGGGGAATTATCAAAAGAAACAGTATTTATTGATGGGACAAAACTGGAAGCTTGCGCCAATAAATATACTTTTGTCTGGAAGAAATCTGTAGGGAAATGGGAAGAAAAGATGTTTACGAAGATGGCGGCTGCCGTAGAGATGCTCAACCGGGAGTATATGCAGTCGTTTGTCCTTTTGAAAGAAACAAGGACTGCCGGCCTCCGGGGGATCGTGGATTATCTGGAGGATTACTGTATGGAACACGCAGTCGCTTTCGTGCATGGCCGTGGAAAAAGGAAAAGCGTGCATCAGCGTTACCTTGAACTGTTCCGACGCTTTCTTGACAGGCAACTTCTTTATGATCTGCACCACTCACGTTTCGGGGATCGTAACAGTTATTCCAAAACGGATCTGGACGCCACATTCATGCACATGAAAGATGACCATATGAGAAACGCCCAGTTAAAACCCGGATATAATGTACAGATCGGCGTGGACAGTGAATATATCGTTGCGGCAGATATTTTCCAGGACAGGACGGATGTATGGACAATGATCCCGTTTTTAAGACACATGGAAAAGCAGACCGGATTCCGCTATCCGGGTGTGACTGCAGATTCCGGTTATGAAAGCGAAGAGATTTATGAGTATCTCAGGCAGCACGGCCAAAGGGCTTACATAAAACCCCAGACTTATGAAAAATGGAAAAAGAGGAGTTTTAAGCAGGATATCAGCAAACGGGAAAACATGGGGTATGATGCCAAAAACGATGCCTATACCTGTCATGCGGGAAGAACGCTGTATCCGGTGTATGTAAAGAAACAAAAGAACCGCAACGGCTATGAATCGGAAGTAACCGTATACGAATGTACGGACTGCGGCGGGTGTCCCTGCAAAAACAAATGCACAAAGGCAAAGGGAAACAAAAAACTTCAGGTATCTAAAAACTTTATAGAGCACCGGCAGGCATCCTATGAAAACATCATGAGCGAAACAGGGATAAGATACCGCATGAACCGTTCCATACAGGTAGAAGGGGCTTTCGGTGTCCTGAAAAATGATTATGGATTCCAAAGATTTCTGCTCCGCGGGAAAACCAAAGTAAAACTTGAGATTCTTCTGCTGTGTTTTGGATACAACATCAACAAACTGCATGTCAAGATCCAGAATGACAGATTGGGAAGCCACTTATTCGATGCAAAAACAGCTTAGAAATGATCAAGAAGAAACAGGACTTTTATTAAAGTATGCCAGAAATCAGGGGAAACCTTCCACAAGCGGAAGCTTCCCCTGATTTCTTCTGCCACAAAAGAAGGAGCATCGCTCCATAACTATAATTTAGTTATTTTGCGACACTCCCTTATTTTCCTATCAGCCTCTTCCGGCTCCATTTCCCGGATAAATAACGTATCAGTGAAATCAAATAATTTGCTGCCCATCCCACAGGAACCGCAAACCATACCGCCTGCACGCCTATAAGAGGCGCAAAGGTAAATGCCACTGTGACTCGCAGCCCTAGATTAAACAGATTTGCCAGAGTAAAAACCACCACATCTCCCGCACCTCGAAGCACCCCGTCTGTAATCGCCTTTAATCCAATAAACACAAAGAAAAAAGCAATAAAGGACAGATACGCATTGCCTGTCTCAAATGCTGCCGGTTCGCTCCCCGCTTCCAAAAAAGATCTGATAATATATTCATGAAAAATACTTAAAATCAAACAAATCGCCGCTGCAAAAGCAGCCACCATCCTGACCGCGGCAAGGTATCCCTTTTTGATCCGCTCCGGTTTTCCCGCCCCTAAGTTCTGCGCCGTAAAGGTGGACATGGCATTTCCCGATGCAATCATGGGGACAATGCAAATTGACTCTATCCGCATGCCTGCCGTATATCCTGCCAAAACGGAAGATCCAAAGCCATTGACCACTGACTGAACCAGAAGCATGCCCACTGACACAATCGACTGCTGGAGCATGGAGGGAATTGCCACCTTCACCATATTTCCAAGCATCTTCACATCAAATACCGCTGTTTTTGCCTGTTCCGGTGATCTTTCATCTGTTTTACACTCCTCATAAGTCTTCAGGGAGCGGATCAACAGGTAAAAGGAGATCACCGCTGAAAGTCCCTGGGCAAATACCGTTGCAAAAGCAGCGCCCCCAATTCCAAATCCAAATCCCCCCACAAGCGCCAGATCCATAATAATATTTAAAAGAGAAGAAAAAATCAATAAATATAACGGCGTCTGGGAATTTCCCAACGCATTAAATATGGACGATAAAATATTGTACATAAAAAGAAAGGGAAGCCCCACAAAATAGATCTTCAGATACAAAATCGCATCCGCCAGAATATTTTCCGGCGTGTGCAGTCCAATCAAAATTCCCCTGCTGAAAATCAATCCGATACCGCCAAGTACAATACTCACCGCCAAAAAGGCAAGCAACGCCGTATGGATGGAGGTTTTCATCTTTCGATACAGTCCTGCCCCCAAATACTGGGATGTGATAACGGACGCTCCGATCCCTCCCCCGATGGCAATCATAATGAAAACCGTTGTCAGCGAATAGGATGCCCCCACTGCCGCCAAAGCATCCTCTCCAACAAACTGCCCTACAATAATGGAATCTACCGTAGAATAAAATTGCTGGAAAAGATTTCCTAAAATCATAGGAAGGGCAAAAAAGAATAAGGATTTTCCCGGACTGTCCGTAAGCATATTATATTTTTTCACTGTCTTAAACCTGCCGCTTTCATTTGATATATAAAATATTCCCTAATATTGTCCCCAAAAAGGCTCTGTGTATCAGTCTTTCATACTCTTTCCAGTTGACATAATATTTGACTCCCCAGGAGGAAATCCCCAAAAAAATATCTTCCTTCTCTTCCAGAATCTCTGTCACCACCACATAATGAGCAGAAACAGTACACGACTTCTGATATTGATCCCCGCTTTTTTTATAGAAACTAATGCCCTGCTCCGGATCTTTTGCAAAAAGTAAAAGCGGAATACACAGAATAACAGGGATATCCCCTTTCAGCATCTCCACCATTCTTCCGTACAGCTTTTTCCCGCTGATTCCCCACAAAGCATGGAGTTTCCAGCCTTCCCGACGGGCGATACGGTTGAAGGTTCTTTGCAGCCGAATGCCGCTAAGCCCATTCCCTTTTCCCCCAGGCAGACCTCCTACTAAATCATATATGGAATTAAAATATGCGGCATACTCTTTTTGAGAAAGTATTCGGTTGACATAACTTCTATTTTCTTTGATACAATAAAGCGCATCCCTGGAAGCCAGGTAAAGAAGAATATCTCCCAGAGCAACGATACCGCATCCCATACGCCTTTTCCGGTCATCCAAAGAAGCTTCCTCTGCGCTCCGGAAAAACCCCTGATCGCCTCCATAGGTAACAACCCCTTTATCTTCCCGCCTTACCTGAATATATTTCCCCGTAATGCCAGCTATTCCAGGCATATATCTACCTCTCTGATTTGTATATGTTTTTCTATTATAACAGCTATTTTCAAAAATTTCCACTCATTGCAAAAAGCCCAGGTTCTCTATATAATAAGAAATAAACCGTCTAAGAAGAGAATATGCATGTTATGTTTCTATATAGTCAAAGACGGAAAACAGGAAAAATGGAGGAAAGCATGACGGAATTGGAAAAATGCATGGCAGGGGAGCTATACGACTGTCACGCAAAGGATTTTTTGGAATTAAAACAGAATGCCCGAAAACGACTGGCGGAATACAACAGCCTCTCCTACGAACAAAAGGAAGAAAAGACTGCCCTTTTAACACAGCTATTAGGCGGTATAGGCACAAATGTATCCATTGCCCTGCCGTTTCTCTGTGACTATGGTCGCAATATTTACCTGGGAAACAATGTATCCATCAACATGAACTGTACCTTTGTAGACTGCAATCAGATCCTAATTGGCAACAATGTTCTGATCGCATCAAATGTGCAGATCTACACCGCAACTCACCCTGTTCCATTGTCAGAACGGCTTACCCCCAACTGGAAAGAAGAAACAGGAGAATACTTTTGCCGTACATACGCCCTGCCGGTCAAAATTGAGGATGGCTGCTGGTTAGGCGGAGGCGTGATCGTTCTGCCCGGCGTAACCATCGGTCAGGGTTCTGTTATCGGCGCAGGAAGCGTTGTCACAAAGAACATTCCCGCCAATTCCCTTGCGGTGGGCAATCCCTGTAGGGTAATCCGTAAAATCAACGAGGAAAGCTGACAGGTTCCCTTACATCATTTCCACTCCTGAATTCTACGCCGCAGTCAGAAAAAATAGATATGTCGTTGACAAAGCAATTTATACTGTGGTAAAATACAATTCGGTGATGCAAGATTATGCGTTACAGGCTGCTGTGGCTCAGTCGGTAGAGCGTCGCATTGGTAGTGCGGAGGTCACGGGTCCGATTCCCGTCAGCAGCTTTAAGAAAAGTCCTGAATATTCAGGGCTTTTTCTATTTCTGTATGGTAGTTCATTGCGGTCTATAATATGACATTTGTTAGAGTTTTGTTAGCACCATGTAAAACGGGTTACAATCCCTCGAAAAGTCGTAAGCGTCAAATCCAACGCCTTGGATAGTCAGCTCTTTTATGCCATACTCTA
>CAMWCA010000030.1 GCA_947172705.1 uncultured Lachnospiraceae bacterium | reverse complement strand
AAAGTCCGGAAAGGATGTATGTCACCCAGGTGCATCGCCATGACACCGATACGCTTCTGTTCCTCGCGGCAGGGCTAAATTGTTACCAATGGTCAAAAAAAGTGCATATTTAATCTCCGCAATTGTCAAAAAAGATGCAAAAATGATTGACGCCGGGAGATTTCATTACTATAAGTAAAACTGCTGCCGCAAATTTCACTTTTGCGACAGCAGTTTTTCATAGTCAAAATTCACTGCGATCTCTTTCATATGAAGCAGATATTCATCGATGGTCTTTCCCGGCTGTCCTTCCTTGGCAACCAAACGGGTCCGGTCTGCAAAGCACTCCGTCATGTAACGGTTGTATCTGGGATGATAATGGCTATAGTCTGCGTAGTTGTTCAAATCGCAGATAATTTCCTCCTGGTCCGGGAAAAAGTAGATCTCCACGTTATCGTAAGCATTCAGCCTGTTAGCGATGTAGCGATATTCTTCTATGGTAGCGTCCAGATGATTTTCTTTCAATACATCGTTCCAGAATAAGATACTGTAGGGCGGGAAGAAAATCACAAATTGGGTGTCCGGGTTTGCCTCTATATAGGGGCATATATTGGCGGCGAGATTTGCTTCAGCAGCGGCAAGGTATGCCTCCGGCAGGGCTTCTTCCTCCACCTGATCCGGAGAGGTGTAATTGTGAAGCACCCACTCCTGACTGTAATATTCCTCTGTCCACCAACTGGCGTACACATTGGAGAGATCCGTAGGATCGGGATCGGCAATGGGACGGAGAATATAGTTTAACACCACATCTTTATTCAGCACATAGGCAACATCGTTAAAAGGATTTTCATCATAGAGATATTCCGGTATGGGGTATTTGGTCTCATCCACACCCCCGGTATAGGTGATCACGTCCACCCCTAAAAATACCTTTTTAATCCGTTTCCCTCCCTGGTTATTTGGGCTTTTGAAAATAATGTCCATGATGTTCGCCTGATCCTTCGGGAAAGCGCCGCTGTAGCTCAGCTTAATGGTTTGCAGATCCATCAGTTCCTGAAACCAGGAGGTTTGAAAATTTACCGTCATGGAAGACCCCAAAATCACGCTGTCATACTCCATATGCGCCGCCATCCCCGGATTCTGGGATAACTGATTGTCTACCAGATAGGGAAACCCTTTTAAAGGGCTGTGGTAATGGAAAAAGGGATCTACATAAATCACCAGCGCCATAACCAAAATACAGGCACAGGCGGCAAGGGTAAAAAAACACAACACCGCCTTCTTAAAAGGATTTTTCATGTCAGCTCATTTCACCTCCATTCCAAAAGATTCCGCCGTCAAAAATTCACATACAAAAAGGAGCTGACGCCGGAGAAGGAAAGCACGCTCCAGACCAGCAGGATAGTCATAATCAGGATATTCAAAACGCCGGGCTTTGCCTTTTTCGCAATGTTCACCGCATTTTGCCCGAAAAATACTGCAAGCAACAACAGGGCAAGAAACAGGAACATCAAAATATAGTGGGCACAGGGCAGTCTGTCCAAGCCCAGTACCTTGATCACATACCAGAATTCATCCAGGTTATAGCAGCCGGCAAGCTCCCAGTTGATCTTTCCAAAGCCGCCGGAAAAAATTCTCCTGAAAAGTTCCAGCCCTTCTCCCACGGAAGGCGCCCTGAAAAAGATCCATGCTCCGTTTACATATAGAAATGTGAATAACACACAGATTCCATGTGCAATTTTATTTTCCCTGTCCTTTTCCTTCCCCTTTTCCCTGCGAAAGTCCTTCCATGCCCTGGTCGCCACAAAGAGGATTCCATGCATCATCCCCCATACTACAAACTGCAGACCCGCTCCATGCCAGATCCCACTCACCAGAAAAATGATCAGACAGTTCAAATAGGTTCTGGCTTTTCCCTTCCGGTTTCCCCCCAGAGGAATGTACAAATATTTGGTGAAAAAGCGGGTAAGGGTAATATGCCATCTTTTCCAGAATTCCATCATATTGGACGCCTTGTAGGGCGAGTCAAAATTAAGGGGCAGGTCAAAACCAAACAGCCCGGCAATTCCCATCGCCATATCGCAGTATCCGCTAAAATCAAAGTAGAGCTGCAACGTATAGGACAGCATCACGATCAGTCCGTCCCCTGCATTCAAAGCCGCCAGATTGGCATAGCCGAAATCCACCCCTTTCCCCAGGGTATCCGCAATCAGTACTTTTTTAAACAGCCCCATTAAAAACAAGTAAAGACATCTGAAAATCCGTTCCCAGTCCGCCTTTTGGGGGGCATCCTCGAACTGGGGAAGCATTTCCTCCGGCAGGGCAATGGGACCCTGCATGATTTTCGGGAAAAAACTTACATACAAACCATAGGGAAGCGCCCTTACCCCTTTTAAACTGCCTCTGTAGTACTCCATGAGAAAGGCAATCTGGGTAAAGGTAAAAAAGCTCACTCCCAGGGGCACAAAATCTCCTGTCCCCAGATACTTAAAGCACGCCAGCGCGCCCACATTGAACAGCACGCCCGCCGCCAGCATCGGCTTTTTATGGGGCGTCCTCTCCATCTGCCAGGACAATCCGTAGTTCACCGCCATACTGCACACCAGTATCGGCAGATACGCCGGACGGTTCCAACCATAGAACACAAAGGATGCGCCAAGCAAAAATAAAATGCCAAGTCTTCCTTTATCCGCCTCTCCCCACAGCTTCCTTCCCAGCCATTTACAGATTCCGTAACCGGCAAGGGCAAGGGGAAGAAACAGAAATAAAAAACCGTAAGAATTAAACAGCATTATTCCTCGTCCTCATAATATTCCTGCCACTGCTCTACCACCTTCGCAGTGACCGGGTCCTCATAAATATAGTAGCCGTCAATCTCATCCAAAAGCACCAGCCCCCGATCCAGAGGATCTACATCTGTCGCCCGATCCTTTGCCATCACGATATACTGACAGTAATCCTCCCGCACCGCTTTCAGCAGGGCATCCACCTCCACTACCTCCGGCTTTTCCATTGCCTCATAAACCGCATTATAGTAAGACCACTGGTTCACGATCATCTCCCTGCCATAGGGCATGTGAATTCCGGCATCATACTGTCTGACAAAATGAATCAGCTCCGTTGGCATTACCGCAGACACGTGGGTATCAGAATTCTCAGGGGCAATCCGGTGGCAGATCCTGATTACGGTATCCGGTATATGATATAGATTTTCCGCTTTTGAAATATATTGGCTTTTATAAACATAATTTCCGCAAAGAACGATCAGCAATCCACAAATTCCTATACCGATCCTTTTGTGCTCCGCAAAAAGACGGCAGGCTCCATACACAAAAATCAGCCCCATAGGCACCGTCCACAGGATTCGATAGTAAGTCTCGCCGTCCAGCCCTGCCCCTACAAACACCTTTCTGCTTACCGGGAATAAAAACAGCAGTATCACAAAAAGAGGAGCATAGACCAACAGCAGACGAATTCTTTTATCCCTTTCCTTTACCAAAAGATAACCCCAGGCAAGGAGGCTCAATAAAAGCAGAAGCTTTAAGCCTGTATATAATTTGAAGATCACCAGACTTTCCATAAAGATTCCAAACATAAACTCTCTCCTTCTAAACTAGGGCACCAGCCATCCATGAGTCAGGAAAATATAAAGCAGCACATAAATTCCTCCGGGAACACAACTTAAGCCTGCCTTTACGAGAACTTGCGGTTTTCTTTGCCTGAACGCAAACAAAACGCCGTATCCCGCCGTCATCAGGCAGCTGAGCAGGATCGCAAGAGAACTGCTTGCCCCTCCTGCAAAATTCAGACAGGTAAGCAAAAGCCAAAGCCCCTTTCTTTCTTCCGTCCCCTCTTTTCCAAGGCACAGGAAGATCCAGATCACTGCCGGTATTACAAAATTCCCTGCAAAAGACTTTCCCTGCCAGGTTCTGGTGAGGAAAAAGGTTTCCGTGGTGTAAATAGAAATATTGCCAAACACCTGCCATAAAGCAATCAGAAACAGAAACATGGGAAGCAGGTCTTTTCTTTTCCCCAAAAGCGCCTTCCCCAACTGTCCGTACAGAACATAGGTCAGGGGAATCAACACAAGGGAAACCACGCTGTGACATATGATGGTGGCATGAACACCGCACATGCTGCCTATATAGGCTTCCCATATAGGGAAAAGAGCAAGGGCATGGCGCACGTCAAGGGGCGAACTGCGTCCCGTATAAGGGTTCACTCTGTAGAGCGTATCCAACTGCTGGGCGATCAACGCCTGGGCACCATAATAAGCGTCGTCCCCGTCAAAGGAAGCCTTTGTAAAAGCCATATACAACTGAAAACCCACCAGAAGGAAAAACAGCCCCATGACCAGCTTCTCCTCCCAGGAGCTTTCCCTGAAACCGGATAGAAGGGAAAAATCATACGCCTTCCCCCCTTTTATGCTTTTCCATGTGACAAAGATCCCCGCCAGGGCACACAAAAGGACAATGGGCGTGAAAATTTTGATCAATGTGGTAAACCCATTGTAAAGGGCATAAAGTACCACCGGAATACCCACCAATTCAAAAAGGGTAAACATCAGAATATATCCGGCGATTAAAGCCACCCCCGGCGTTCTCAAACGCCGCTCCAACAGCGGCAGGGGAAGAAGCCCCATGCAAAACGGGACCACAAGAAGCCAGAAAACAAGTCCTAATACTTTTAATACTATCATTTTTTTATTTCCTTCTTATTTTTTCAACCGGAACAGATAATAGGTAAACTCCTGCCCCTCCAAATACCAAGGTGCCTGGGCAGCAAGCTCATATTTTTCATGGATCACATCGGGATAGGCATCCCTTGCCAGCACAAAGGTTGTCTGCCCCTCCGCAATATACCGCTCCTGTTCCCGATCCACATCCTCGATGGCAAGGGTCTGGGTCTGGAACCACCTGCAGGTAGGAACGATATCGCACACGGTATAAAGCCCCGCATCCAGACATCCGATATTCAGCAGCGTAGGGCTCTGCTCCTGCTCCACGATCTCCTTGAACTGGTACAGGAAAATGTCCTCCTTCTTTTCCCTCATGTGGGGCGTATTCATGGAAATCATGTATACGGCAACTACGGTGGTTATTACCATGAGAACCGCCCAGATATCCTCCCAGTTTTTTATGGGTATTTTTCTTTCAGGATACCGCTGATCCTGCCGCTCCCCTGATACGCCCACAAACGCCGAGCCCAGCACGGTAAAGATCGAGAGCGGAAGGGCATAGTAAGGCAGCTCTGATCCTCCCACATAAATTCCCAAAAACAGGAAAAAACACAATGCCAGTACGTTAAACCGCTCCAGCCATTTCCTGCCTCTGCCTAATATCTGCCAGAATACCCCTGGGATGAGAAAGAAAAAGTAAATAAAATTTTTTCTGATAACCCAGTACAAAAGCTTGCCTAAAATATAAATCCTCTCAGAAAGCCCGGGACCTTCCCCGTTTAAATTGCTATAGACAAATACGTTGATATACACATATCCCCAGTACCATTCATACAAGCCATGGTTCCAGGCAAAGTAGATCACCCAGGGAATAAAGGGCAGCGCCATGCCTCCTAAAAATACCAGACATCCTTTTACCGCTCCCCACAGATCCTTTTTCACCAGATAAGAAAACGCCGCGCACATCATCCATGCAAAAAAGAAACCAAGCACCGTAAACTTAATATTTGCCACCATTCCCGCCAGAATGCCGTTTATGAAAACGACCCTGAAACTCATAGTTTTCTCAGGATATTGATTTTTAAAATAATCCAGGGAAAAGTACAGCCCCCAGATCAAAAACGGAAGACAGACCTCCTCCGCGCTTCCGCCCCAGTAAAAGCTGTAGGAGCTGACCATTACCGCAAGAGTGGGAATACTTAAAACCAGGGCTCTTCCCTTTTTCATATACAGTTCCAAGATCCGGTAAATACCGAACAGATCAAAGGCGGCAAGCATCACCTCCATAAAAAACACCCCTGCAAAGGTGGTGTGGGAGATCAGGTAGGCAAGCCCATAAAAAAAATAAAGATACATGCCCTTCTGGTCAAACACATCACGGTAAGGCATTTTTCCGTTAAAAAGAGCCTTCCCTACGGAAAAATAGCTGTTAGCATCGTTCCAGTCGTTACAGGGATATAAAAAGGAAGATCTGGTTGCGATGAGCATAATCAGAAATGCCGACACCACCAGAAAACATCCTCTCCAGCTTTTTTTATGAGCAATCTTACCCGCGTTATCCATTTTTTATTTCTCCCTCATGCCGCAGAAGGGATACCCCTGCAATCCCCTCCATATCGGAAATTTGATCCATCAGTTCTTTTTCATTTTTTCCTCTTATCTCATAGATCAGATCCATGCCATTCTTTGTAATGTTTTTGGATTTCAGCCTGTAAGACCCCGTCAGTTTCTTTACCAGCGGAATAATCTTATCCTCCACTTCCCTGTTATCTGCATTAATGATCAGAAGGCAGGGGCTGACCCTCACCGGAAGCATGTCCAGCAAAATAATACCCACCGTCACCATCACCGCAAGGATCACTGCGATCTTATACAAGCCTGCTCCACAGATAATTCCTGTGCCAATAGACCAGAACAAAAACAACAGATCCATAGGGTCTTTGATGGCGGTACGGAATCTCACAATAGAAAGAGCGCCTACCATGCCCAAGGAAATTACGATACTGGACTGCATGGCAAGAATAATTCCCGCTGTCACCACAGAAATAATCGCCATGGAGACATTAAAGCTTTTAAAATAAAAGGCGCTTTTGCTGGTAACTCTGTACACCCAAAAAATATACAGCGCAATCAGAAAAGTGATCGCCAGGGTAGTTACGATTTTCGTTGTAGGTAAATCCGCATAAGAAAATCCTTCCAATACTGATTTTTTGATTACGTCACTGAAATTCATCGTCTTTCCTTTCTTCTGTCAGTTAAAAATTTTGCATGTTTCTTGCATAATAGTATTTTGAAAAAGCCGTTCTTTGAAGGGTTCCAATCTCCAACGCCTGGGCAAGATATTCCGGCAGGAACTGGTCATATTTCACTTCCAGCACATGACGTCCCTGGGGCAGCAGGGGAACTGCCGTAAAAGCTCCTTCCAAAAATTTCTCCACCATTTCACTCCCGCTTATATTTCTGTCAAATGTGATTCTTACATTTCCCACAGGCTCTACAAAAGCCGTTCTTTCATACTCTACAATACTCACGGGATGCATGCCGTTCATTCGCATTTCAGCGTAAAGTTCCTTTTCCACTTCCGAACCTTCCGCCCTCAGAACCGGAACCCGCCCCTGCATATAGCAAAGACATGCTTCCCTTGAGATCCCATGTCCCAGCTTTCTGGTCATTCCCCGATATTTGATCTTTTTTTCCAGTCTGATCAGACTGTCCTGACCGTCGTAGATCCGTATCCTGTATTTTCTTCTGTTATCAATCCCGTCCTCATTTTCGCGGACACAGGAATCCTGCAGATCATCAAAGTACAGACTTCTTACCCTATAAGCACCCTCTTTTTGATGACTGTCCTGACGCATCAGCAGCTTTAGCCGATATCCTATCATTGTAAGCTCCGCTTCTGAAACCAGAAACTTCAATTCATGCCTGTACTCCACCCATCTCACCTCATCTGCTTTCCTCCCATTCTACACCATTTCCATTCCAAGCACCAGTATATAATTCTTTAAGATTTCTATAGATATAATGTTTCCCATAAGTGGACACAATTTTTAAACTATGTTACAATGATACAATGTATATAACGTTATGAAAACACGATTTCATACAGGAAAGGTGGATTTAAAAGTATGAAGAAAGCACTTGTCATAGGCGCTGGTCCCGCGGGTCTAACCGCTGCTTATGAGCTTCTGACTAAGTCAGAAGACATTGAAGTTACCGTATTTGAGGAAAGCGATTGCTTCGGCGGTATTTCCAAAACTGTAAATTACAAGGGAAACCGTATGGATATGGGCGGTCACCGCTTTTTCTCCAAGATTCCCGAGGTCAACGAATGGTGGGACAAGATGCTGCCCATGCAGGGAGCTCCTACCTATGACGATATTCTTCTGGACAGACCCATGCCCCTTTCCAAGGGCGGTCCCGACCCGGAAAAGGAAGACAGAGTCATGCTTACAAGGCATCGTGTCTCCCGCATCTATTTTGATTCCAAATTTTACGATTATCCCATTTCCCTGAAGTTGGAAACCTTTAAAAACTTTGGCTTTCTCACCACCATGAAGGTAGGCTTCAGCTACCTTGCCGCCCTGATTCACAAGCTGCCGGACGATAATCTGGAAAACTTTTATATCAACCGTTACGGTCGTAAGCTGTACTCCATGTTTTTCGAATATTACACCGAAAATCTCTGGGGACGCCACCCCAGTGAGATCGATGCCTCCTGGGGGGCACAGCGGACCAAGGGTCTGTCCATTATGGCAATCATAAAGGATGTGTTTGAAAAGAAGTTTAAAAAGAAAAACCGCAAAGTAGAAACCTCTCTGATTGAGGAATTCAAGTATCCCAAGCTTGGACCCGGTCAATTGTGGGACGTTACCGCCAGCGAAATCGAAAAGCTGGGGGGAACCATCATAAAACATGCGAAGGTGACAAAGGTTCATAAAAATGAAAACAACGTGATCACCTCCCTGACCTATGAACAGGACGGGCAGGAGCATACTATGGAAGGCGACTACTTTATTTCCTCCATGCCTGTAAAGGATCTGGTAGACGGCATGAACGATGTCCCGGCTGATCCCAAACGGATTGCAGCAGGGCTTCCCTACCGGGATTACATGACATTAGGTGTTCTTGTTCCCAGGATCAATCTGAAAAACAAGACAAAACTGAAAACCGTGGGTAATATCGTTCCCGACTGCTGGGTCTACGTGCAGGACCGGAACGTAAAGCTTGGGCGGTTCCAGATCTACAATAACTGGTCCCCCTATATGATCAAAGACCTTGAGCACACCGTATGGATCGGACTGGAATACTTTGTCAACGAAGGGGACAACTTCTGGAATATGAGCGAAGAAGAATTCTCCAAGATCGGGATTCAGGAAATGATCAAGCTGGGATTGATCGACAGCCCTGACGTGGTGATGGACACCCACATGGAGAAGGTAAAGAAAGCATACCCTGCCTACTTTGATACCTACGATGAGATCGATACCCTGGTGGCATACCTGAGCTCTATTGATAACCTCTACTGCGTAGGGCGCAACGGTCAGCACCGATACAACAACATCGACCACTCCATGGTAACCTCTTTTGAGTCGGTAAAAAATATTTTAAGCGGACAGAAGGACAAGACCAATGTCTGGAACGTAAACACCGAAAAGGAATACCATGAGGAAGGTCACAAAAACGAAGCTGAGGTTGATTAAAAATACTAAGAGGCCAGCTGGCACAAACGCCAACTGACCTCTGTTTTTATTTTCTGAAAAGAGACTGACGGGCGCCATGATTGGCGTCCCTGTTCTTTAACGTATCGTCCACCACGTCCATCCGCAGACCCGCGTCTATGAAATCACAGTATTTACAGAAATTGTAATCTCCTCTGCTCTTCTTGATCGCCTGGCGCAGCTCCTGATATTCCACGCTGTTCCAAGCCTCCTTTAAAGGCGTCTCATTCAGATCCGCCAAAGTGGTTGCCTCAAAATTATCACAGCAGCAGATCCCCATCCTTCCGTCAGGGAAAATAAACATATCCGTGTACGGCATCAGGCAGGTTTCTTTAATGATCTTCTGTGTATTCTGCTTGTTGGGAGCGCTTCCCGCCCTGTTGGTCAATACCGCATCCATATAACGCATCTGGATCAACAGCTCCACATCCTGAAACTCCTCCTCATGCGCCTTCGCGTAATCATAGATCTCCTTCACGTTGTCATGAAGCTTCATATCTCTGCAGTAGTTATTGATAATCAACTGATCCACATAGGGAATGATCTCCTTCACCTTGTCCACCGTCAGCAGAAGTCCATTGGAGGAAAGGAAGATAAAGCAGTCCGGAAGCTGTTCCCTGCAATATTTATGAAACTCCACGATCCTGGTATCCAGGAAAGGCTCGTTGTTTCCGTACAGGGTTAAATGTCCCTTATACCCCCAATCCCTAAGCTGGTCTATAATACTGTAAAACAGTTTATCATCCATCCTCTTATAAGGGCGCTTTTCCGCATTCTTATTTGCCGTGCAGAAAGAGCAGGTGCTGTTACATCGATTGATGGTTTCCAGATTGACCACCAACGGCATAGGAACTTCCTTCCCATTTAAGAAATAATCAATGTATTTTTGCTGCAGCTTATTTCTCGTAAGAAATTGCAATTTTAAATAACTTTCAGAAGACAGCTTGGGAAATCGCTTCTGTAGATTCCACCCAAGTGTACCGCCAAAGTTGTGAAATTTAACTGACATATCATTCTCCTTTGTTTATTCAATAGGTTTATCCCTGTCATACTATATTCTTAACCGCAAAGCCTATTATAATTTATGTGAAGAGAAAAAACAAGTCTCAGGTTTTGATTGCTTTTCTTTTTGGAAAGCGCAAGCAGGCTCTTAGATGAGGGGCAGGGCAGCGGAAAACAGGATGGCAGGGGGCGGAGGAAGGCATTGGGTTTCAGGGGCTTTGGGCGGAAAATCGGCTATTTCACTTACGGAATGGTCAATACTCAGGGGGATTCCGCCACGGATGGCGGAATCAGGAGCCACACGGCATGGATGCCGTCGGTTCCGACCCGTCCAGTTTTCGACTACCCTTCCCATTCCGTTAGTGAAATCCGATTTGGAGACAGCCCTGAAACCCAATGCCTTCCTCCGCCCCCTGCCATTCTGTTTTCCGCCGCCCTGCCCCTCATCTAAGAGCCTGCTTGCGCCTCCACCGCTTCACGGATCATCTCCGCGTTGTCGTCCCATGATTCATATCCCTTTTGCCCTCGCCTGTCCGGGATAATAGAAAGAGACTTTAAATATTCGCCCAAATAAGAAGTAAATTTACAGCTTCCCCAATAATTTAAATGGGAAGCATCATTAAAATCAGTTGTAAAATTAAGCCCTATTTCATCGTAGTACTCATTATAGTTAATAAAGGGAACGCCTTCTTTTGCTGCAATTTCTCCTATCTGATTATAAACTTTCTGATCCTCTGCCGTTAACACATAAGGCGCGGCAATGAGTATCAGTTGGCATTCCTTCTCCCTGGCATAGGAAATAATTTTCCGAAGGTATTTCTCAGACTTATCTGTCAGCCCAGCGCTCCTGTTCTCGGAAACAACAGATCTTTGCTGCGGATTTTGAACCCAATAAGGCGTATAACCTTTAAAAGCCTCCTTTTTCTCCATGTCCCAGAAAAAGCTTTCAAAATCATCTTTTTCAAGCTCATCATATCTGCTGTGGTACACCGCAAAGGATGGAAAATACTGGGGAATCTTCTGAGGTTCCACGCTGACGGAAAGCATTTCCAGTTTGTTAAGCGAAAATCTCATTCCATATATATTTTCTGCAATCCATCGGTATTGATAGTCTTCTTTAAACCTTGCAGGCGCATACACATCCAATACGATTACCTTGGGATTTTGATATCGATATAACTCTCTTAAATAATAATATGTCATCCACAGAGGCTGCTCCGCCCCGCTGTAATCATATGCTGCCATTCCATACTTTTCCCATAGAAGTCCGGTATTGACATTACAATGGATGTGACTGCTCCCCATCATTGCCACATCTATGGAATCTCTGGGCTGCCAGTACAACCCCTCGTTCTGATTGATGCCATGCTGGGATTTCACACGCAAAACGCTTGCCACTAGATAAAGGGTCAGCGCCAGAAGCAGTGCAAACCCAATTCTGACCATATTCTTTTTTACACGCTCTCTCACCATAATAAACACCTAAAACTGCATATAAATAAATTGCTCTGCATGATAACCCGGTCCATACATTCCGAAAATAAAAATAGCAATGAGCAGCAGATAGAAAACAAGATATCGCATTGCATTTTGCTTTTCTTGAATAAACACTGGCAAATGAAGCTTTTTCTTGCTGCAAAATCTATCCACCAACCAAACCACTCCAACGCCGAGAACCATCAGCACTGCTTCCACCATCGTTAACCGCAAATCGATCCTGCTCTGGTTCCAGTTCTCCGGATGAATGCCTGCCGTAAATATTCGGCTTACATAGAAAAAAGCGTCCCCAAGGCTCTCCGCCCGAAAAAAGATCCAGGCAAAGGCCACCGCCACGAAGGTCAAGAACCTGCCTCCCCTCACCTTCCACCCTCTTCTTTTTCCGAAGGTCTCCGCCACAGAATAAAGTCCGTGCAAAAGTCCCCAGACCACAAAGTTCAGCCCTGCTCCATGCCACATACCGCACACAAGAAATACCGCCATGGTATTGGCACACTTACGGGCAAAGCCCTTCCGGTTTCCTCCCAGGGGAATGTAAATATAATCTCTGAGCCATCCGCTTAAGGAAATATGCCATCTGCGCCAAAAATCCATAATACCTGACGCTAAATAAGGCGCTTTAAAGTTTTCTGTGAGACGAATCCCAAAAACCCTGGCACAGCCTATTGCAATATAAGAATAGCCTGCAAAATCACAATAAATCTGAATAGTATACAAAATCACGCCTAACGCCAGCCAAAAGCTGTCAAACTCCCCGGGGGTTTCAAAAATTCCATTTACCGTCACCGCAAGCCTGTCGGCGACTACCATTTTCATGAAGTATCCCCACAACATATATGCCGCTGCAGTGGATAACCTGCCCCTGTCCTTCAAGGTCACCTGACCCAGCGCCTTTATCTGCGGCAGAAAATCCCTGGCGTTTTCAATAGGACCGCTCACCAGTTTGGGAAAAAAGGCAAGATAACAGCTAAAAAATAAAAAACTCTTTTCCGCCTTTATCTTTCCCCCGCAAACATCCGCCAGGTATCCGATTGCCTGAAACAGATAAAAGGACAAGCCCACCGGCATGATAAGATCGCTCAGGACGTCCCCTGACAATCCCATTCTCTGGCTCAGATTTTCGCCATAATAAGGCGCATATTTGTAAATGCATAAGATTAAAATATAAATACCAATTCCAGTTGCCGCATATATTTTTCCTCTATACCTACGGTTATGCCCTCGATCTTCTACGCGCAGCTTTTCGATCTTCCTTCCAAGCAGCCATGTAACGGCGGAGATCATAACCAGCGACCACAACGCCCGCAGGTCTATCCAACCACAGAAAGCATAGCTGGCAAAAAGCAGAAGCGCTGGTCTCCATTTTCCCGGCAGCAAAAAATATAACGCGGCAACAGCCCCCAAAAAAAGGGGAAAAACCATTGACGTAAACAAGCTGTTTTCGCCTCCCGCATCTTCACTTTTATTGTGTTATTTCACGCCCTTATCAATTGCCGCCTGTCTTCTCACAGGAACTGCATTTGCCGGATACCATGCTATTTCTTTTCCTCACGGTTCTTCCGAAAAAAACGATTCCCTTAAAAGCTTGGCTTTTACACAAACTGATTTCCCTGAAATCAGCAACCGTTAAGTTCTGATAATTAGTATAACAAAAAAGAAGTCTTTTTATAGACTTCTTTTCCAAAATTAAGAAATATTAAGAAAATTTTAAACTTCATTTAAAGGAAGCAGCAAAAAACTCTTTCCCTCCTCCAACTTCTCCATTCCCTCTTCCAGCCATTCGCTGACGCTTACGTCATACTCTCCCGATTCCAGCATAACCTCCGCAAATTCAGCCCGAATACACAGATAACGGGAACCATAATAGGTTTCTTTCACTGTCTCAATGGTATCAGCAGGAGTGATGGTTCCCTCCACCACGTCCGGACGGTAGTAGGAAGACCTGAAGTCAATGTCGTTAAAAATAACCACCGACCGCTCCGGTATCTCCTCATAGGCATCCTCCCACTGGGCTGTAATCTGGCTGTAATAGCCCCCTGTTCTTTTCATGCCGCCGTTTTCAAAAACACTCCACACAGCAAGAACCACCAGCAGGCTGACTGCGCCTGCAAAGAAGTGGAACCCCTTTTTTCCCCTGACATATGGCAGCAACAGCCCTAAAATACCTATGCAAAAGAGAAAGCTTGCCGGTTCAAAAAAGCGAAAATAGAAGGTATCCATAGAGGAAACATATCGGATTCCTATAAAAATCACATAATATGCCGCCGCCATGGTCAACAGCACCGATTCTCTGGTGAAATGCTTACAATTCCTGACGATAAACCACAGCAGCCCAATGTACAATCCCACCAGCACAAACAGCTTTATATGAAAAGGGAACTCCTCTATCAAATTAGGGATCTGTAAGGAAAAAATATTAAAAAACTCCGTTAAAAGACTTTCAATCAGGTCGTTGGTCAGCTTTTCGTAATCGTCCCACCACATGGTCCTGCTGACGCCGGATGCCATGCCGTTCATCACCTTATTCATCAAAAGATAGCCCATGGAAAGACCGCCGGAAATAAACGCCGTAAGGGTAAGCCCCGCCGCCTTTTTTATCACCTTTTTATCCCGGCTCTTCCTGTAACCCACAAGCAGGTACAAAATATAGCCTCCCGTTACCATCCACACATAAATCCCAAAATACCTGGTCAGGAAACAGCCAAGCCCCAGCGCCCCCAGCAGCACATACCATTTCCCCGGGCTCTCCTCTTCCTTCAGGATGCGTGCAAGCACAAGGGCAAAGCCCAGCATAAACAGCATAAAAGGTATCTCACTCCAAGTATAGTAAGCAAGATTCAAAAAGCCAATATTGGTAAGGCACAGACCATAGATCCACCCATCCTTTTGAAAGCACAGACGCAAAAGCAAAAGAATTACCCCTGCAAGGATCATGGTCAAAATTTTAGAGGCAAGATAAGCATTGGTTTTTGTGACCAGCATTACCAGAGCGATCATCGCCGGATATCCGATAGGCCAATTGGCAAACCAGGAATCATAGCCTGCCATCCGGTCATAGCCAAAGCCGTTCCCCTCTGCCAAATTCACCGCCTCCCTTAAATATCCGGCGGAATCGGAGGAAATATAGATGCCTTGTACATATGCCCTGCTGTAAATGCTCACGCAGACCGCGGCAAAAAGCAGAATCAGAAACAAATCGCTCCCGTATCTGCGGAAAAAAGCAGAAAAAGGAATCCGGCGAAGCCCGTTCCAAAGCCGTTCAAAGCCAAACAGCACTCCCAGAATCCCAAGCAACGCCGCTAAAACGCACACCGGCCTGGAATAATAGAGAATCTCTCCATAAGTAACCGCAGTATCTTCCACTAAATTGACGCCAAGGGAAATTCCGCAGCCCACCGGTTCTCCCTTCTTACTCACCAGCTCCTCAAAGGGCAGTTCTTCCAGACCGCCCTCCAGGGTCTGCATAAAATACGGCTCGCTTCCGTCGGCAAGTACAGAGAGCAGATACTCTTCCCCCTGAGCCATCTGGAAATCCGCCGAAACCAGAAACCATTTTCCCGGGGTGATCGTCTGCGCCGGTATGGTCTGGTTCATCAGCAGATTGGATGCCTTGTCTGTAACGGCAACCCGCACCGTTCCGCTGCTTTCCTGGGAAAGATTCACCAGGAGCAGCCAAAAACCGCCCACTGAAACATCTTCCTTCGCCTTAAGGGACACCTCCAAAGGCTCCCCCTCCTCACAGGTCACATAAACCGGCTGATCTACAATCTCCGGGAGCGCCTCCGTTGTTCTCCGCCCATTCTGTGCCGTATGATTCAAAACTGCCATTGCCGCCGCAAGCAAAAGTAAAATTCCGCCAATATAAACAGCCTTTCGGATATTTTGCCTGATCATTTATATCTTCCTCATTTCCATCAACTTTTCATTTGCCAAGACTGCTGTCCGCTTCCTGTTCCCGCTCTGCCATTCTACGTTAATGTCCCGGCAAGATCCATCGCCCGTTCCACTACCACATCAGAATTATAGTGGGAATGCTCCCCCCATCGCCCAAGACCATAGATTCCCTTTTTCCGGACAAACTCCAGCAGTTCCTTCATAATTTGAGGCTTATGCAGGGTGTTTAAAGGATATGCATATAGGTTTACATAACATTCCTTCCTGTCCTCTGAAGGAAACATCTCTGTTCTCTCCAGACGAGTCTCCACCCAATAGCCTCTGCTGCCCTGGCAAAAATTATGACGTACCAATATCCTGTGATAAGGAGTCTCCGGGTCCGGGCAATAGATCCACTGTGCAGGCGTATCCAGATCCTCCGGTACATATCTGGTTTCAATGGCGCTTGTTTTCAATTCCTTCACCTTCCCGGCAAGAGAATCAGGCAGCCCCTGTATCTTCTGAAAACAAGTCCACGGAATCGTAGTGATAATCTTTTCCGCCGTAAACTGTTCTCCTTCCTTCGTCCTTACGCTCCGGTGGTTGCAGTCCATCTCCGCAACACAGGCTCCATACCGCACTCTGGGTTCGATCTCCTTCGCCATGCGCAGCCAGACTTCTCCATAGCCGTAGTTTACGGGGTAATAAAATTGGGCATGTCCCGGCTGCGTTCCGTAGGGCTTATGGGTAAGGCATGCCCTTAAGGTCTCTTCAAAGCTCACATTGGGCAGTTTTTCCAGCCAATAAGTGCCAAGGGTGTTAAGGTCGTCTGCAAACATTTTTCGATTGTAGGGAAGCATATAATCCTCTGCAATCTTATCTCCCAGCTTCCACAAGATCCAATCCACAAACCGTTCCGGTTTTTCCTTCCCCTGATTGCATCCTGCCCGTGCAATAGACGCCAGGTAAGCCACCTGTTCCTCCAGCCCAAACTGCCAGATATTTGCCTCTATGGGATGACCCACTACTGCGCCTTTTACGTCAATGCGGCTGTCTCTGGTAAACAGCTTCCACTCCTCTCGGGGCATAAACTGAAATAAAAAGTCATTTACCCTAGGTCTTACCACATCCAGAAAGTGACCGCCTCCCAGATCAAAAGGGCTCCCGTCCACAAGACAGGAACGGCATAGTCCTCCCGCCTCCTTTTCCTGCTCCAGCACCAGAAAAGAACTTTCCCCTCTTGCCTTCAACATATTGGCAAAGGTAAGTCCAGCAGGTCCGGCGCCCAAAATCAGATATTTGATTCTACTCATCTTATCCCATTTCCCTCGTTTTGTATCTTAAGATTTATATCTCTTTTATTGTAGTCAACCTTATCCTCTGTAATCGTTACAAGCCCGAATTACCATGCCCGCTTCCTCATCGGTCATTTCCGGGAACAACGGCAGTGTGGCGCAATGGCTTGCCAGATATTCCGCATTGGGGCAGTCTCCCTTCTGGTAGCCCAGCTCCGCATACGCCTTCTGAAGATGGCAAGGCACCGGATAATGTCTGTTGCACTCCATTCCCTTCTGTGCCATATAGGCAAGAAAATCTTCCGGATCTTCCACCGTGACCACAAACAGATGAAACACCGGGTCTGTATTTTCGGGATGCGCCTGCATGGTCAGCAGAGGATTGGTAATCTCCTTTATATAACGTCTGCCGATCTCTCTCCGCCTTGCCGTCCACTCCGGCAGATATTTCAGGCTGACGCTTAAAACGGCTCCCTGTATTCCTTCCAGACGATAATTATAGCCCACCATATCGTGATAATATCTCACCTGACAGCCCTGATTTTTCAGGGTAGTGATGGTATCAAAGTATTCCTTTTTATGGCAGGTAACGCTGCCTCCTTCTCCAAAGGCATACAGATTTTTCCCGGGATAAAAGCTAAAGCACCCTAAATCTCCAAGGCTTCCCACCAGCTTTCCCTCATAACCTGCGCCGTGCGCCTGAGCACAGTCCTCCACCACATAAAGCCCGTGCCTGTCGGCGATCTCCTTCACCTTGCCAAATTCAAAGGGCTGTCCATATAAGTGAACCCCCAGGATCGCCCTGGTTTTAGGCGTGATCTTTTCCTCTATCTTATCCGGATCAAGCTCCCATGTATCCGCCGTACAGTCCACAAAGACCGGAACCGCTCCTGTGTAGGTAACGCCCCATGCCGTTGCAATGTAAGTGTTTGCCGGCACGATCACCTCATCTCCCGCCCCGATGCCAAGGGCAAGCATGGCGCAGTGCAATGCCGAGGTTCCGTTGTTCACCCCCGCCGCATATGGTACATTACAATATGCAGCAAACTCTCTGTCAAACTGATCCGCAAACCTTCCTCCGGAAAATGCGGTTTCCTCACACACCGCCTCAATTGCCGCCTGATATTCCTTCTTATGCCTCTGATAGTCTCTCGCAAGATCAATTCTTTTTAACATTTTCCCCTCCATCTTTCCGATGTCTTTTACGCTGAGAAATGCGTTCCTGCCTGAATGCCTTTTTCAGCCTGTACATTTGCACCAGATAATTTTTAATCGTCTTCCAAATTTTAACTGTGGTATTATAATCCTCCTGCCACTCCACCGGCATATCATAGATCACCACGCCCATCCGCTCCGCCCGCAGAAGGAACTCAATGGTATAAAACCAGCCGTTGTCATTGCTGCACGCTGCCGCCAGCCGTTCCGCTGTCTCTTTCCGAAGAAAGGTAAAGCCGCACACCGCATCCGTTGCCTTCATGTGAAAAAACAGCTTCAATAAAAAGACCAGCCCCATGGAAGTGATCTTTCGGTACCACTTCCGTCCTCTGGTGTCAGATTCCTTACTGAAACGGCTTCCGTTTACATACTCCAACTCTTGCCTTTCCTGAAACAGTTCGATGGTTTTGCCCAGATACTTCAGATCCGTGGACAGGTCAATATCCATATAGCCCACCAGGGCGCATTCATTGATGGCGATTCCCTTGCGAAACGCCACGCCCACCCCCTTTTCCCCTACCCGCACATAGGAGACCTCCGGGTACTTATCCGCCAATGCCTTCCCGATCTCAGGCGTTTCATCCTCTGAACCGTTGTCCAAAATGGTAAGGCAATAGGGAATGGAAACATTCTCCCTTAAATACGCCATGGTATTCTCGATTCCTTTTTCCAGCCTCAGCCGTTCATTTAAAACAGGAAACAAAAGATTGATGGATAACTCCTCTGCATTCATTTTTTTACCACCTTTTCTATATCCGCAACCAGATACCTCTGCTGCTTAAAAATCAGATTCAAAAGCACTGCCAGGTATTTTAAAATAATAGTCAGCAGGGCAAATACCCCGAAAAAGCCAAGGGCAAGAAAGCCCATGGTAGAAAGCCAGCCTTCCACCGGTTTGGTAGCGTTAAACAGATCGGAAATCAGATAAATTCCCACAAACACCATGATCAGCAGAAAAGCAACGCAGATGATCGCCGAGATCCGCTCCAGCACGTTGGTAAAATAAATGAAAGAATCAAAGGCAAGGTTGGATCTCTCAGACGTCACCGTTTTATTTTTGATTCTCACCTTTACATCCTTGCTGTCATAAAAGATCGTGTCCGCCTTCAGCCCGCAGTTCATGTAAACCGCCTTCCGGTAAGGAATATACTGCCCCATAGATTTGATCCTGTTGATCGCTCTTCGGGACACGATGCGAAAAGTCTCCGGACCAATCTTCCCGTTTCCTCTGCTGGTTTGATTATAAAGGGCGTAAAAAAGTCTGGAAGTTATACGCTGTTTCCCTTTGCTGCTTGCCGCCACAATATCATTTCCCTCCAGAAGTCTTGTATACACCTCCATCATCACAGCAGGCTCGTAGTCTACAAAAATATCATCGAATTCAAAGACAAAATCTCCAATCGCAATATCTCTCCCGGCATTCATAGCACTTTCCAATCCATGGAAAAAGCTCATATGCACTACGTTCACCATTGCGCTAATCCGGTTGTTTTCCACATATTCCCGCAAAATCTCCACTGTGCCGTCCTGACAGGCATCGTCCACACACACAAGCTCAAATTGCTCGAAATTCTCCTCACATACCGAGATCACCGTGTCCAGAAAATATTTTAAATAAGGAGCGGCATCATGCAGATAAACCACTAATGATATAAATTTCTTTTCCTTTTTACCTCTTTTTTCCATCAGATCCTTTTCTCCTATTATTTATTCCAGCAGCAAATATTCGTCCAGGTCGTATACCGTGTTGATCTTTCCTGAAAGAACACTGACAAAAACAGGCTTGCTGCTCATCACCTTGATTGCCGTAGGTCTGGAGTCGTCCACCTCAGAGCTCTTCAAAATCGGCTTCATGGAATACAGGGACTTCTCATAAGTATAGGCGTATTCCGGCTTCATATATTTGTCCGCCAAATGAGACATATAATCCCATGCCGAAGTCGGCTTGTATGCGCACTGGCTACAATTACCAAGCTGTCTCGGCGAACACCTTTCTCTTTCCTTCCCCTCATGCCCCTGACAGGAAAACACGGGTTTGAGATCATAGCTGGTTACGTGGGGCGTGAAAGTAACAGCCGTAAGAGAGTGCAGCCCTGTTTTTCCAAAAGGCATAATGGAAAAGAATGGACCGTCCATCACCGTTATTCCAATGTCCTTTAATGCCTGGGATGGTTTACACAGAATGATCTCGCACAGCTCGTACTTAATATCAAAAAAAGTCTTCTCCATCCCCTCCACCTGATCGATGATCTGATTCACAGACGCATAAGTGGCATTTAGCACATAAGGAGCTTCATAACTGCTTCCATCTTTTAACTCCACCAGAAAGCTATGATCCTGCTTTACGATCCTGTCGATACGCGCCTCAAAGATCATCTCCACCGCCGAATTCTCCTTAAGCTTGTCCTCATAAAACTTTTCCAGAAGCTTTGCATCATAGGTGTATTCTTCCGTTAAAAATGCGCCGTCGCACATACCCGGCTTAAAATACCGGGAAACCGGCGCTTCTTCGCACTTTATCCCCGCCGCCCTGCAAAACTCCTGAAACTGCCGGGCATTGGTCCATGAAAAGCGGTCGGAGGTAGCGTAGATCTGCTCAAAACGGTCATGAATGCAAAATCCAAAATCCTCCACAAACCTCCTGAAGTACCCTGCGGACTTCACCGCCGTGGTGAGACTTCTTGGATAATGATACCCCATATGAACTCGCGCCTGGTTGATGAAGGTAGCGCGCATAAAGGGGGCACTGTCATACTCCAGCACCAGCACATGTTGTCCCCAATCCGCGCAAAATGCCGCCGCATAAAGACCATACAAGCCGGCTCCGATTATAATTTTATCATATTGCTGCGCCATAAGGCTGCTCCCCTTTCCTTCCGATTTCTTCTATTGTAAAGCCACCCGGTAGATCCTGTATTCCTCTCCCCGCGCCGTAGCCTCCTTAGTCTCATACAAAAGTTCCTGCTCCCACAATCCCTCCTGGTCGGTAAGGCAGGAATCTCCGGAATCCAGAAGATAAAATGCCTTCCGCTCCGGAAAATTTTTCTTTACCCATGTTAGGAGTTCCGCAAATGAGATCTCCCCGCTTTGCTCCTGGCTCCAGTCTGCGTAGCTTTCCCTCTGACCGCTCCCTGCAAAATAGAACTGATGCTCCGGCAGGTATGCAAGCACAGTAGAAGCATAGGGTACGTTCACAGATACCACAAGCTCCTGGAGAGGTATATTTTCTCTAATATATTCCGCCGCGGTTTCCCCGTCTGAATACAGTCCATGAAGGGCATTGTCCAGACTTGACGCTTCCTCCGGGTCATTCCACCGCATAAACATACACACCGACAGCACCAGCAGCATGAGCTGAAGGATCGCCAGACTGCCCCGCAAAACCTTTCCCTCCGCCTGTCTTTCCTCTTTTTGCAGATACAGCACCCACATGGTCCAAAGCATCACAAAACACAGAGCAATAAAATGCCAGATATGCAGCTGATAGACCATCACGCTGAAAAGCGCTTCAAAGAGATACGCGGCAATAAGCACCAGCGAACTCCAGAAATTCTTCAACTGAAAGGATACGGCAAGCAAAAGCCCCAGCACAAGCACAAAAAAAAGCAGGCAAAAGCTCTCTCCTCTTCCCGTAAGCCGTTCTAAAATATAATACCCATAATTCCGAATCTCTCCGGCAAGCTCCCTCAGCCCGAATCGTTTCATCTCAAACACCGGGCTGTCGGATACATGGTAAAACTGTGCTACAAGCAAAAATAAACTGACCAGAGGAATCCATATCCCCTTTAAAACCTGTATCAGAGACGCCGGGCTTTTTTCCTTTACCCATTTCCACACTGCCTCCCCCAGCCACATCAGCGAGATCATTCCCGCCGCCATCAATGCAATGACATCAGACTGTACCAGCAGCCCCAGCAGCAAGCCGTACAAAACACATTTTTCATTTCTCTTTGGATAATATAAGGCAAGCAGGATCAAAAACAGAGCGATCAGACAATAGTTTCTGGCAATCTCCGCATAATAATAAGTGAAAACAGGCGAAAATATCGCTGCGCCCTTTACCAGCTTGTGGAAAGGCGCTTTAAAAATAAATAGACCCGCACTGACCGCCATCACGAGATAGCTGACGATCCCAATGGTGCGAAAGGGCAGCCCTATCTTGGCAAACGGCATGATCAGAAGATACCAAAGACAAGGATGCCCTTGATACCTGATTTCCCTAAACAACTCCAGGGGCGAAAGCTCCCTTGCCATAATCCATACATTTGCCTCATCCCTCCAGGGCTCATGCCCTGCAAGAAGAATTCCGTTAAAAATCAAATAACCCAGGAAAATACCTGCCAATATGATCTGATTAAACTTTTCCCTTCTTCCCGTATCCGCCATTTGAATCTTCACTGGGTACCCCTGCTCCTTTTTTACATATGTTCCTATCATACCATAAAAACGCCGGCACGCAAAGCATGCCGACGCTATTTTATTGCTTATAATACTCTAAAAACCACTTTGCAAACCTGCCAAGACCTTCCTCTATGGTGGTGGAAGGCTTAAATCCGTAATCCTCCATCAGCTCCTGTACATCCGCATAGGTCTCATACACATCCCCCGGCTGCATGGGCAGATATTCTTTTTGGGCTTCCCTGCCCAGGCACCGCTCAAGCACTGCTATATAATCCATCAGTTTTTCCGGCTTATTGTTCCCAATGTTATAGATCTTATAAGCCGCGCCGTTGTCGTCGGCTTTGGGCGGATTGCAAAGGATATTTTCCACACCCTCCACAATATCGTCGATATAGGTAAAGTCCCGCATCATATCTCCGTGATTATAGATCTGAATGGGTTCCCCTGCAACAATCTTCTTTGCAAATTTGAAATATGCCATATCCGGTCTTCCCATGGGTCCATACACGGTAAAAAAACGAAGACCGGTGAGGGGGATCTGATAAAGCTTACTGTAAGCGTACGCCATCAGCTCATTGGACTTCTTGGTTGCCGCATACAGGCTTACCGGCTTGTCCACCTGGTCTTTGGTGGAAAAGGGCACCTTTTTATTTCCTCCGTACACAGAACTGGAGGATGCAAATACAAGATGTTCCGCCGGATAATGTCTGCATGCTTCCAGCACATGGAAAAATCCCACCATATTAGACTGAATATAGGCGTCAGGATTGTCGATACTGTATCGAACCCCTGCCTGGGCGGCAAGGTTTACCACGATATGGGGCTTAAACTCCTCAAACAGGGCGAACACGGCGTCCTTATCCGCCAGATCCGCCTTTACAAAACGATACTTGGGATATTCCTTCAGAATGGACAGGCGGTCCTCCTTCAGGGAAACCTCATAGTAGTCATTTAAATTGTCAAATCCTGTTACCTCCGCTCCCTTTTCCAGAAGAGCCCTGGAGAGATAATAACCGATAAATCCTGCTCCGCCGGTAATCAGATAGCGTTTGGATGGGTCTAATGGCTTCATATATTCCTCTTTATTGTTTCATTACATTTATTATTGGTTGCAACGGTTCTATTTTATACTGCCAAAGTGATTTCGTCAAATATTTGCTTCCTGAAGCTTCTGCTCCAGATACCGAAAACCGCAAAACCCATTTTCGTCCGCCATGTGACTTACATCTGTTCCTGCAGGAATCACCAGTTCCCACAGCTCTCCTTTATAATGGTAGCAGATCCTTACCGTCACCTCCGGTCTTTCGGAAATTGCCTCCAGCACCCTTTCATGAAAACTCACCCAAAGCTCTGTGCTGATCACCACTTCTCCTTCTTCGGCGTTTTGAATCTTCCGAACCGCTTCTTCCTGAAAAGCTTCATAAGCTGAATTGGGGACTTCCCCATAGCCGCAGATCTCTCCGCACAAAGTGCATTCATAGGCAATCACCGCATCCTTCACAGGCGTTGCTTTCTGTACCTGCACCGCCTCCGGAACATGAGGGCAGCCTTCCTTTCCCATACCTTTCTCCTCCCCTTGGGAAGTGTCATTGCCGGTTTCCTCCTGCTCCGGATCTGTTACCTCTGAAATTTGAAACCGATCCTCCCACCGGATGACCTGATAATAACGCCGGGAATTGATCTGTCTGATGATACTCCCGTAATCCAGTCCCACACTTGCCTGATATATTCCTTCCTCAGCCGGCACAAGCTCTGTACTTCCCTGCCCTGTCTGTGCATAAGAAAGCTCCTGATCCGCTGCAATGGAAACCCTTCCATCCTCCACCTTGTAAAGGTAAAGGGTCATGATACAGCCCTTTTCCTCATCATAAGCCTGATAACTGCACTGGGCTTGAAGATGCATCTGATCTTCCGTCATCTGCACTTGTAGTCTTTCCACTATGGGAGCATTGTCTCCGGAAAGCTCCGCCGCCTGCGCCTGCCGGACGCCAAGTCCGCTTATACCCCCTAAAAAAATGCCGATTCCCATCAGCACCGCCTTCATTTTCCTGATTTTCCTCTTCTTCATTCGTTTTTTCCCTTTCTTTTTCCGACTCATTCCTGCCCGGGCATTTTTCTAGGTTGTAAAGTCCTCATACAATTCCTCAATGGACACCTTCAGAATCGCCGCCATAGCACGGAGTTCAAAGTCCGTTACCGTTCGTTCATGGCTTTCGATCCTGGAAATGGAGCCTCTGCATATGTAGATCGCATAAGTCTCCAGCTTTTCAGAAAACTCCTTCTGGCTCAGCTTCCGCTCCATTCTGTACTTCCTGACTTTTTCACCCACCACATTCTGAGTCTCGCAATCAATGATTCGCGCCATAACCTATCTCCATCAAATTTGACACAGATATTTTATTACACTCTTTTTGCTTTTACGTCCTGTTACAGGACATATAGAGAAAAACTATTGGTGGAGGTGGGAAGGATGTGCAGGTCAAAGGCAGGGAGGTGCTTGAGGGATTGGCGCTGCGGCTATAAAAAAGGAATTTTGTGCAAACGACTTTTGCACCATGGAGATGAGACTTTTTAAGAGGTTCATCGCAATGCCCGGTGCAATGGAGCGCGCACAAATTCTTTTTTATAGCCGCAGCGCCAATCCCCCAAGCGCCTCCCTGCCTTTGACCTGCACATCCCGCTATCGCTTTATGTTTCTTCCGGTTTTTAATTCCAGAGATTTTTCAGGCAGCGTTCCTCCAGGTTTGCAAGGCACTGTTTTAGTTTTAAGACCTTAAAAATTCCTTCCCGCAGAAAATCTATCAGGGAACACAACAGGTAAATCGCCAATGCGGTCAGCAATACCAACAAAATTTCCCCCCATAAGGAATATTCGGCGTATTTCGCAAATCTCTGGACAAGAAAATGATCCCATACCAGCGGATTGGCATGGATTAGGTAAACACTGAAGGACGCAGGGGCAAAAAGACGGATGAGCTTGTTTGCCTTCCGGGAAGTATGAAGACGTTCAAACAGCAGTAAAAGAGAAAGGCTTGCAATAAGAATGGTCAGCGATGTGTTGTTGACCAAATAGTTGCTGCCAAAAATATTTAAAAAGGGGAGCTTCCCGGTTTCTATCAGGAGCTTGGAAAGCCAGGTGAAGGTGATCATCCCCAAATAAACTAAAAAGAAAAATCCCTTTCCCCGCTTTTTACATAAGCCATACTTTCCAATATAACCGCCGATCAGATAGAGAATCATCAGCCACCATGCATTAGAAGAGGTTCCAAAGATTTCTTTGCAAAGCAATGTCTGCCATCCGGAAAACACTGCAACCAGTGCCAGCACCACAGCCCCAAACTGATTTCTGGTCATCCTGTTGATTGCCATATTCAGCAAAGGAAGGAAGAGAAACAGGGCAAAATAAGAAGTAAAGTACCAATAATAGCCGCCGCTTACAGGAAGAACCGCCTTTACCCAATCCCTAAGCCCTATGGTTCCTGGCATAACAAAGGAAAAAATTAATGTGATACTCAAGGTATAAAACACTACCCGCAGCCATAGCAGCGCAAGGTTGTAATATCTGTATTTGGCATGAACTCCCACATAACCGGAAATAAGGGCATAGCAATTTACCGCACAGTAAGCAGCGATCTCCAAAAACCATGCCGCCTGATACTGTCCTGACATCCAGGCAGCTCCTTCCAGTACACCGCCCTGTCCTAAAAGATGGAGAATAATCACCATCAACATTGCCAGCATCCGTAAACCGTCGATACCGTAGTTCCGCTCTCTTCTTTCTGATGAAAGCACGCCGCTTTGATCATTCATCTCTAACTGCCACTCCTTCAAACCCGTAATATCTGGATAAGCCCCTGTTTTCCCAGTCCTCAGGATCTTTCTTAATATCTGAAAAGTAAAGCAGCTCCGGTTGTACCGGCAAAGGATCCACCTTCACAATCCCTTCTCTGGGCGCATTGCGATATATTTCCATACGTTCCTTTAAGGCATCCCCATAAGCCTGTGCATTGCCATTTGACAACTCCGTAAGCGCCGAGGAAAAGGTGTAATAATGAGGCTCCGGTATTACGGTAAGGAACGATCCAAAGATTAAAAATGCAAGGCATCCCAACAGGCACCAGCAGGTCTCAGCCGAAAATGTCTTTACATCATTTTCTGATTCCCTTAAGCTCTCCCCTTCTGCACTGCTCCATTTTTTTCTGCACCATCCGGTTACATATCCAATACATAAGGTCAGCATCAGCACATACATGAGATACATTAGCGCCTGAATCCTGCCTGCATCCATCCCTCCTACTGCAAACAAGGGCGGCGTCACCATAGCCGACGTGAGACAAAAGCCAAAAACAACTACCAATACCGGACATGGAAAACGGAAAGAGGTATTCTTTGCCATATGCCAAAACAGGGGAATCAGCGCGATCATGATCACGATCACAGGCCAGGTTGTCCACTGGTTCATTGCTCTGTCAAGACAATCATAAAAGGAAACCAGCACTGCCTTTATAGGGTTCATTCCATTGGTTCCCTCTGCCCGCACCCAATTTCCGGGAGCACATACATTTAGAAAAAATCCAAGGTAATAGATTACCATTGGAACCCATATTTTTTTTAATTTTCCCCATTTTTTTAAGCCCGTAATCAAAGCCAGCGCTGCCAAAAGCACAACCGCTCCGTTTAAAGCAGTCATTTGATTTCCTCCGCCTGTTAGAAACCCTAAAAAAGATGCCGCTCCAAGGTCCCACATCCTTTTTTTCCCTTTATCATAAGCTGCTGAAATCAAAAGCCCAAAGAAAAACAGCGACATACTGTGAACAAAAATATAATTTACCGCTCCGCTGTACCAATAAAAAGCTTCCCCTCTTCCCGCTGGACACATACACTGTACTGATACAAAAAGCACCAGCATGGAAACGCTGTGACACAAGTATCCATCGGCATGAAAGATCTTCACAAAAATACAGCGGAACAGATAAATAACAGACAAACTGAGCATTCCCAACATAATCCAGGTAGTCAGCACATAACAGCGTTCTCCAAAAGAATTAGGAGGCATCGCCATCAGAAAATTGGAAGTAAAATACCCCATCCAATTCATCCAATCCTCTGCTGCTCTTACAATCCCCTGCCAGATCACTGCAAATATATTATGAGTTGCCAACCATGCCTGATGACAATTGCTTCCAATGGAATAATCATCTGCACTGGGATAATTATACCAGGCGATCCAAAAAAGAGGAATCAGACTGAGCACATAAAAAGCTGAGGTGAAAATTGCCAAAGATTTTGGCGTAATCAGCCTTCTGACACATTTATCCCCCTTCTTCACCCATTGATTAAATTTATCTTTTTTCTCCATTGTCATACTGGATCCCACCTGTTCTTTTCATCGTGTTTTTATTGTATACTTACTGCTCTATTTCGTCAAATCTCTTTTCAAAGCTTGTCAATCCACATTTTCTCATATATACTTAAGCTGTATTATTATATTGAAATAAAGGAGCTTTCCACATAATGGCAGTGAAGGATCAACTATCCATCATCATCCCGTCTTATAATGAGCAGGATAATATACACCGAACCTTTCATAAAATTCGTGATCTTTTGCAGAAAAAGAACATACCTTTTGAAATTATTTTCGTAGACGATGGATCCAGGGATGCAACCTATCTGCGCATTCAGGAATTGTCTTCCGAATATTCAGAAGCAAAGGGCATCTCCTTTTCCCGGAACTTCGGAAAAGAATCCGCCATTTTTGCCGGTCTGGAAGCCGCCGTTGGCGCCTGCTGCCTGATCATGGACTGTGATCTTCAGCATCCTCCCGCCATGATTCCTGAAATGTACCGTCTCTGGCAAGAGGGCTATGAAGTAGTCGAGGGCGTTAAGTCCTCCCGCGGAAAAGAAAATCCTTTCCACACCTTATGTGCCAGAAGCTTTTATCACATTATCAGCAAGGCAACCGGCATTGATATGTCCAAGGCTTCCGATTTCAAGCTACTGGATCGAAAGGCTGTAGAGGCTCTCCTGATTCTGCCGGAGCGCGCCCCTTTTTTTCGCGCCCTCTCCTCCTGGGTAGGCTTTAAGACCGTTACCCTTCCCTTTGAAGTAGAAGAGCGCGTAATCGGTTCCTCCAAGTGGTCCATCTGGAGTCTTACCAAATATGCCATCCGGAACATTACCTCCTTCTCCGGTGCCCCCATGCAGCTGATCACCCTGCTGGGCTGGGTCATGTTTGTCATATCCATCGTCCTTGGCATCCAGTCCCTCTATCGATACTTTTCCGGCACGGCACAGGAAGGCTTTACCACCGTGATTCTTCTGCAGCTGATGATCGGAAGCGCACTTATGCTCAGCTTGGGTATCATCGGACACTATATCTCCAGAATTTACGATGAAATTAAAGCACGCCCCAGATATATCATAAGCAAAAGATGCGGCTGTTAACCGCATCTTTTTGATATAATGGTTCTTCCCGGCGTACACCGTCCGTTGTTATCTCCCTATACTGTAATATTCTACGCCTGCATTCTTCATCCGAACCGGATCGTACAGGTTTCTTCCGTCATAGACAAGAGGCGTATGCATACCCTCCCTGAATTTCTCCGGCAAAATTCCTTTAATCTCCTGCCATTCCGTAAACACAAAACAAATATGCGCCCCCTGCAGCGCCTCCTCCGCAGAAGAAGTGTAGTGCATGGAACCCTTCTCAAGCTCACCTTCGGGAAACAACTGCTTCGCCCGCTCTGCCCCCTTGGGGTCATAGGCATACACTTCCGCTCCCGCCGCAAGAAGAAGCTTTAAATTGTCAATAGAAGGAGCTTCTCTTAAGTCATCTGTTCCCGCTTTAAACGTAAGCCCCAGTACAGCTGTCTTCAATCCTGCAAAAGAAATCATCCTCTCTTTTGCCTTCTCAAAAAGCCGGGTCTTCTGAGCACTGTTCACCTCCACACACGCCTCTATCGTTTTCAGGCTGTATCCGTGCTCCTTCGCCAAAAATTTCAATGCTTTCGTGTCTTTCGGGAAACAGCTTCCTCCAAATCCGATTCCGGCATTCAGAAACCGGCTGCCGATCCGCTCATCATAGCTCATCCCCTTCGCCACATCCGTAATATCCGCTCCCACCAGCTCGCATAAATTGGCAATATCATTCATATAAGAAATTTTCAGGGCAAGAAAATCATTGCAGGCATACTTAATCATTTCAGCAGAACGCCGCTTTACGGATACAATGGGCAGTCCAAAAGGCTCATACAGCTTTTGAAGGAGCGCTTCCGCCTCTCTGCTCTCCGTTCCAATGATGATCCTTGCTGCATGTAAGGTATCATGGACCGCCGTTCCCTGGGCAAGAAATTCCGGGTTGGAAGCGACCTCCACCTTTACATCATGCACCAGAAAATCCTTAATAAACTGCTCAACCTTATCATTTGTCCCCACCGGTACCGTGGATTTTACCACTACCAGGCAGTCCTTTTCCACAGTTTCCGCAATTTGCCTGGAAACCTTCGCTATATAGCTCAGATTCGCGCTTCCATCGGGCATTTCAGGCGTTCCGACACCAATAAAGATCACATCGGCATCCCTGTAAGCTTCCATGTAATCGGTAGTATAATGGAGCCTTCCCAATGCATTGTTTTTCCGCATTAATTCCTCCAAGCCTTCCTCGTAAATAGGAGAAATTCCCTGCCGCATGATCTCCACCTTTTTCTCATCAATGTCCACGCAGGTTACATGGTAGCCCTTTTCAGCAAAACAAACTCCTGCTACCAAACCCACATATCCTGTTCCCGCAACTGCAATCTTCATCCTTCTTTTCCTCTTTTCCTGCCAAATATTTTATCCATTGTTTTCAAAATTCCATTAAATCCAAATGCCGCCAACGGAAGCATTAACACAAAGTATCCCAAAATATATCGTGACTGTGCCTCCCATAGCATATGGAACAAAAATCCGCCAAAAATATTTAAAACAAAATATGCAATCTCTACAGACCAATTTCTGCGAAAACAAAAGCAATATATGCCCGTACACAAAAACATGAAAAAATGATAAACATTCATGATCTGATAAAGAACCGCCCTGCCTGTCCCATAAATAAAAAATTCTGCCAGCGGAGAAAGATTTTCCACATGCCTGCTGTTCCATTCATTGGTAATCATCGCCTGAAAGGTAGGCGCATTCCACTGGGAAGTAAATTTTTTGTAGAAAAAATTTACTGCAAAACGCTTTTCACTCCAAAATTTTTCAAGGGACTCCTTTAAATTCTCCGCACACGCCTGTGTCGTCAGCGCCTGGTCAAACTGATTTTCCTCGTATACATTCCAGTTATAGGCATTATACCACCCACAGGCATAGCCTCCTTCGTCTCCCTCCTGCATACTCATTGCAATCCATGCTATTTTAGGAATGCCCTCCGGAAATTGTTCCAGTCCTGCTCGAGCAGCATAAATTCCTTCTATTCCCCACATCCCCACCTGAGAAATCAACACAATTGCAGGAATCCATATCAACATTTTAAATCTTTTGTTCTGTATTGTATGCAAAAGAACCGCAATCACTGCCGCCACTACCAAAATATTGATATTGGATTTCACAATTACGCCTGCCGAAAGCAACGCCGCCATCTTTAAGAGGTTCTGCCACCTGTCCGTTTTCAAATAACGAATCATAAAATATATGCCGCTTACACCAAAGCCCCAGCCAATAATATCTCCGTAAACAAAAGTTGAAAACAAAAAAAGAGGCAACATTCCCATGGATAAAATTGCCTCTATCCTGCAAATTTTTTCATTCTCAAACAATTCCGCCGTAATCTTGCCAAGCATCTTAAGTATCACATAAACAGATAAAATGTTAACCAGTTGGAATACTATAAAATTTTCTACCCCAAAAAGAAAGTAAATCAGTTCCAGCAAAGCGGCAAATCCCACCTGGAAGGAATATCTGTAAAGATACTGTCCCTGCTCGAAAGCATCATAATTATTTTGGAGAAATCCCACCGCCGCATCGCTTACCAAAGCACTGTCGCATGTAACAACACATCTGAAAAGCAATACTACAAAAAGGCTCATAAGCACACTGTATGCCAAAGCAAATTTTTCTATATTGATCCCCTTCAGTTTTTCAGACTTTACGAACAAATAAATGAGTGCTGCCGCCATAGCCGAACACGCAAGAACAACAACCGGATTATCCCATTTATATCTTGCCGTTTCCATAACCGCATAAAGATCAAAATAGGTGGTGCGAAGCAGGCTATTGACCACATTAAAACCGATCATCGCCGCAAAAGGCGCCAGATAGAAATAGGTTAATATTCTAGTGAGTTTTTGTTCTTTCATATTTGCCCTCATCCTTCACTCTCGTGAATTCGAATTCTTTCCTTAACTAAGAGTAGCATGAAATTATCCATATGAAAAGGATATTTACAAAGTTTCTGTATTCTGTTAATATTAAAAAAACCCAATTTGTCAGGAGACCAGGTCAATATGCTCAAAGTTGAAAAGCAGTTTTTACAATTTTGCGAACGCTATATGAACATCCTTGCAGTTCTTGGTATTTCGATTGTCGCTGTCCTGATCCGCTTATCGCTTCTTGATATCTGCAGCGGAGACGCCGATACCTTTCTCTTGGAATGGTATGAGCAGATCAAATCTGCCGGGGGCCTAAAAGGGCTTGGCGAGCAAACCGGTAATTACAACATCCTATATCAAACCTGTATTGCGCTTTTAACTTACCTGCCCCTTCCACCTTTAACCGTCTATAAACTGTTCAGCGTCATCTTTGATTATATTCTCGCTATTACAGTGGGATCTTTTGTCTATCATACTTCCGAAGGGAACAACATCTTAAGGGGTATTTTTGCCTATTCCCTAGTATTATTGTCCCCTGTCGTCTTCTTCAATTCCTCTATGTGGGCGCAATGCGATTCCATTTATACAGCATTTGTTATTTTATCCTTGGTTATGATGGCAAAAGACAGCTATATGAAATCTTTTCTCTTTTTAGGAATTGCCTTATCTTTTAAACTACAGGCAATTTTCGTGCTTCCACTTTACCTGTTCATCTGGTTTTACAAAAAAAAGTTTTCCATTCTGAATTTTGCAGTACTGCCCTTTGTTTTATGGTTGTCTTCAATACCCGGTATTCTTGCTGGAAGAAAGATTTTATCCGCCTTTTTAATTTATTATCAGCAAAGTCACGAAGAGGGAAGCATTTCCATTATGTACCCCAGCTTCTGGGTTCTATTTTTACAAAAAGAAGTAAGCATGTATTATTATCAGTTAAAGCCTGTTGCCATACTTCTTACTGTCAGTATTCTTGTCCTCTGGATGCTTTACTGGTTTGTGAAACAAATCAAATTAAATACGGAAAATATAATTGGAATGGCACTGATCAGCGTATATACCTGTGTTCTGTTTCTACCAGGAATGCATGAACGATATGGATTCGTATATGAAATCCTTGCACTGATCTACGTTTTCTACAATAGCAGGTCAATATGGCTACTGATTCTGCTCAATATTTTATCTCTCGCCACTTATGGGCATTACCTATGTTGGTATGAAGAGATTGATATGATGCCTTATGCTATAACAAATGTTTTGGTTTACTGCGGATATGGATGCTGCGTAACAGGTCTTCCCTGGTTTAAAGATTATAAAAAAACATGTCAAACATAGAAGAATTACAAAGCAGAGAGGATCTGCCATGAATAATATAAATAAAATAAATAGAAACTCCAATTTTGAATTATTTAGAATTTTGGCAATGTTCCTGATTATACTGATTCATTTAGCTCCTGCCGTAAATCTGTCTGATCTGGGATTATCCGGAAGTATCGGAGATGTTCTGGGAGCTGCAATCGTTGGAATTGCAAACATTGGACCAGCTTGTTTTTGTTTGATATCCGGATATTTCGGCATGAAATTTTCATGGAAAAAACTTCTGAAGTTTGAAATCATGATGATAACCTATTCCCTTCTGGAGACTTTTATCTTAATACAGATATTTCCGGAAGAAATGCAGGGATCTGTACTTTTGGAACAGCTGATCAAGTCTTTTCTGCCTTTTATCAGCAGAAAATATTGGTTCTATTCCTGCTACTTATGCGTTTTTCTGTTTAGCGGTTATATCCAGAAATTCATAGATACCCTTAAAAAGCAGGAACTGGAAAAAGTAATAGGTATTTCTTTACTGATTTTCAGTGTATTTCCTACCGTATTCTATTTTGAAATTATGCAGGATGCCGGTAAAGGTCTTATCCAAATGATCATACTCTACCTCATTGGACGATACATTCGCCTGTATAAAAATGAACCCTCCGGCAAATCCAAAAAAGTGTTATGTTTTCTTGCTTTATGGATTATAAATACCATTTCCATGCTATATCCCATCAGAGTCGGTTCCATCACCCATTCCTTCTGCCGGGATAATAGTATTACAAACATAGCAATCGCAATCCTTCTGCTTTGCCTTTTTAAGGATATGACTTTTTCTTCTAAGTACATCAATAAATTTACGAAAAATATGTTTGCGGTTTTTGCACTGGAAAACACTCTGGTAAAGGTTGCCGCTAAATTTATAAAAGGAAGTAACCTGATCATAGGTAATGTTTTCTCTGGTCTGTGCTTCTTAATTGGAATTGTTTTTTTGATTTTCATTATATGCATTGGATTAGGATTTATATTAGAACTTCTTCTAGGAAAAATTGAAAATCACATTATAGAAAAGCTTGTAAAATTGATTCATAATATAAATCACTTTCTATTCAAACCCTTCCTGTAAGCCAAATACACCTGACACCCTTTCATAGTATTGCAAAGAATAAATTTCAGTCTTCCCCTGCGCTCGCTATAAGACTGCCTGATGGCTGCACCGCTTTCATGTAACACTCGAATCGATGGATCATATATCATCTTCATTCCCATCCGCTGGCACCGGCAGGCAAGAATATATTCCTCATAAAAAAACGCTGTTTCCGGGTCGAACGCCTTCTGACAACAGTCCATAAACTTTCTTGAAAAGATCAGGCACGCTCCTAACAGCACCACCTGCTGGTGCCTTTCTTCATAGGAAACAGGCAGTCTATTGCCTTTATTTTCATACATATTATCCAAAATCAAACTCAAAACGGGTGCTAAAAAGGCAAAGAGCTTAAGCGCAATTCGATTTTTCCTGATCGTTGCCTCCGCCTCTTCTTCTGTTCGAAGCCTCAAATCAATAGGGCTTTGATGTCCGCCTGTTGCTCCATGGATCACATCCGGACCAAGCACGGCAAACTCCGTCTGTCTGTACAGCTTCTCCAACCTCTCTTCAAAATCCTCCTGAAGAAATTCAATATCGTTGTTGACCACCACCATAAAATCCGGACAAAAATGTTTTACCCCATACTGATAGCCAATATTATTGCCCCTTGAAAAACCTGCATTCTCCTCAGAAGGAATCACATATATATTCTCATAGTGACGATAACGCTCCTTGATGATCTGACCGCTGCTATCGCCTATAGAATTATCTACCACCAGGATCTGCCATCTATTATTGCTTCCCTGCATCTTAAGAATAGATTCTATGCATCTTGCAGTTTCCTCTGTCTTTTTATAATGTAATATCACAAAACAAATACTCAATGTCTCTTTCCTCCCAATCATCCAGTCACCCTGCAATAAATCCACATAAACGGATAAAGCATATGCAGTTTCAATAATTTCACTAAAAGCCATACCGCTCCCTTTACCGTAAAGGGCATATCGATATGAGAATTCCATCGAAACATTGCATTTTGCCTATAAGAAGGAAAGTATCTGCGAACCATATCCTCCGTCTCCCGGCAAAGCTCTCTGACTGCCTCCCGGTCGGCTCCCCGGCCTAAATCAAAAAGAAACATGGCAAAAACCTTCATAACGCCATATTCCAGAAATGCCCGGCTATTGCCCTGTTTTATATGCGTCAGACGCTCAAGCACTTCCTCGATCGCTCTTATGGGCAGCTGGAAACTCCGTAAGCCTCTGAAATTTCCCATAGCAGAATCCTTATGCTGCACATAATAGTATTGCCCCTCCGGTATCATGACAATATTGCTACAGGTAAAATTGAAAAACAAATCAATTGGAATATCCTCCCCCCTAACTCCCTCTGCAAAACGAATGTCGGCATCCATCCACATTTCCCGCCTATACAAATGAGAGCAGACGGAAGACAAACGGTATGCCCACTCCTCCTGCTCTCCTCTTTTATATGTGCCAGGGATTAGCTCCTGTATCACATTTTCTTCCGTGTCTACCATAGTACAGCCGCAGATCACCAAATCCGAAGCATACCTCTGCGCTGCCTCTATCAGGGTCTTTACATAATTTGATCCGATATAATCGTCTCCGTCAAGAAACAAAAGATATTCTCCACAGGCACTTTCCACTCCTCTGTTTCTTGCTGCCGAGACCCCTTTATTTTCCTGCTCAATCACTACCACGTTTGCATAGGTCGCGGCGTATTTTCCGATAATGTTTGCCGAATCATCCGTACTGCCGTCATTAACTATAATCACTTCCAGTCTCTGATAGGACTGCGCCATTACCGAGCTAAGGCATTTTTCCAAATATCTGCCACAGTTATATACCGGTATGATTACCGACACTCGACCGGATTCCCTCATCCTCTGAATCCTCATCACTTTCCTTTATTCCTGTTTTTTGTTTTATTTCTGTGATATCCTGTTTCAATTCGTCTCTGCTGTGAGCTGCATCCCTTCCTCTGATTGCTACCTCCGCCGATAAAATTGTAACCTTTTCCTCCAGTATAGATAAATTTGCAGAAAGCGTAAATAATTTTTCTACCAGAAGCCCTATAATCATCAAATATACCAAATTAACCGGCGATTGAATACCGAGCACAGCGGACAACCAGTATGTAACCTGTGGAATCGTCCCCAGAACTGCAACCACCACCGTAAAGAAGATCCAGAATATGGCATCCTCCATCTTAATTTTTAACTTGTGTATCCTAAGCAAAACATAAATAACAAACACAAAGGTTCCGATCAAGACTAAAATCTGCATTGTATTTGACATATTAACTACACCTCATTTCTGGTTCGTACCCATTGAAATAATAAAATGGAAAACAACATCTGAGCCATGTAGCGAAATGACATAAAACCAATGAGATAACTTTCTCCCGCTTTCCGCTCATTCATCTCCACCTGAACCTCTTCGATCTTTGCTCCGCAATTCAACAAATAGGCAAGGGTATCCGGCTCCGGGCTATAATGCATATTATAGCCAAACCTTTTGATCATGCGCTTATTGAATAGACGCATGCCGCTGGTCACATCCCCAATATACTTTCCTCCTGTGGTCAGCTTGATCGCATAAGTGAGAATCTGACTGCCGATCATTCGAAGCGTAAAGGGCTTTTTATTTGTTTTAAACCTGGACCCTATCACAATATCTGCATCCGTCTCTTCCATCTTGCGAAGCATGTCCACAATATATGCCGGATTATGCTGCCCGTCGCCATCAATCTGAATCACATAATCATAGCCATAAAAATTGGCATATTTCATGCCGCTTTTAACTGCCCCCGCAAGTCCAAGATTCACCGGTAGATCCAGTAAATTATAGCCTTTTGCCACACACAACTTTCGGGTGGTGTCTGTGGAGCCATCATTAATCACCACATAGTCATATTGGGGGTAATTCTGAATAATATTTTCAATTAGTTTTTCCAGATTTTCAGCTTCATTATATGCTGGAATAATAATAAGAGGTTTCATATTACATCATGTTCCTCACTATTGCTTTTTTTATCCAAGTAATCGTATCATTTTTTCTTCTTCTTTACAAGAGTACTGTGTTGTTGTACAAAATTGATATGACTAGTTTATCACGATTTTTCAAGGGCAACAACCACATATTTTCCCATATTCTCCGTAATAAAGTATAACCACAATTCCTGTCCCCGAACAATAGGTATATTATTCCGGAACTGACACGCATTGGCAATATACCTGATAAAATGTATACTTATATTAATACGAATATACTAAGGAGGAAACCGCATGGAAACCATCAATCCCCTTTTGGAAACATATATTTTTGATCGTCTGAACGCCGTTTACGCGCCGGATGCCATTGCTGCTAGAAATAACTTAAACAACGATGCCGATAAAAACAGAAGCTACTTAGGTACTTATTTCCCCAGAACCTTTGTAGAATCTTACAATATATACATTCAGTTATTTCAAAATCAGGCAATATACAACTGCTACCAGCAAAAGAACCCGATTAATATCCTCATTATCGGTTCGGGGACCGGTGGAGATCTGTTGGGACTTCTTCAAACTTTAAATGAATGCTTTCATTCCAAACAGATCGATATCTATTCCTTTGATGGAAATCGGGATGCTTTAAACATACAGCGGCAATTGATTCGAGATTTTTATCAGTTCATGCCTAACAGAAATAATCAAGTCATGGTATATACTTATTCTGTACAGTTCTCCTGCGTAAACGACATTGCTGAAAGCCTGACCATAAAACATATTCCTTCCATAGATATTATGCAGTCTTTTAAAATGTGCAATGAATTATACAACCAGTCAAATGACAAACAGGTATTTTATCAGCTGACTGCCCTGGCGGAACAACATCTATCGCCCAATGGGATATTTGTGTTGGAGGATGTAACTAATCGAAACGATGACCAGAAATTTAATTCTGTTGTAATGTCAGACCAGGTCAGAAACTACTTCAGGGAAAATCCACGTTCAGATTTAAAATACATTATTCCTGTCTGCTGCGGAAAATGGTATAATAGATGCACTTGGGGGCACTGTCTTTCCATCGTTGAGTATACTGTATCACACCGATATGCACCTGCCGAGAAATCAAAAGTAGCTTACAAAGTAATGATCAGGAAGCCGTTAGGGCAAATAGTATATGATTCCCTGGAAACAGAGGATGCCTATCTGCTTGCGCCCAGAACATATTGCACAAAAACAGACTATTTATACAATCAGGACTTCCCACCCTGTGAAAATATTGCAGATCCTTACAAAATATAAAGAAACGAGGTAACACATGATCGTAAGTGCCAGCAGGCGGACAGATATACCCGCCTTTTATTCTGAATGGTTTTTTAACCGCCTTGATGCCGGATACCTGTACGCAGTCAACCCTATGAACCGCAAACAGGTAAGCAAAATCGTATTAAGCCCCAAGACCGTGGACTGCTTTGTCTTTTGGACCAAAAACCCCCGACCTATGATGGATAAACTTTCTATTTTAGATCAAAAGGGGTTTCCCTATTATTTTCAATATACGCTGACTCCTTATGACAAAGATATTGAACCATGTTTTCCTGACAAAAATCAACTGGTTAAAACCTTCCGGGAATTATCCGGCAAAATTGGACGGGAAAAAGTGATATGGCGTTATGACCCCATTTTATTGTCCGATCGATACACCAAAGAATATCATTATGAATGGTTTGAAAAATTGTGTAACAGCCTGCACGATTACACAAACTTATGTGTCATCAGCTTTTTAGACCTGTATGATAAAACCAAAAGAAACACAAAAGAACTTCATTTACAGGAGATCAGCAGGGAAGATATGCTGGAAGTTGGGGAACATTTTGCAAAGATAGCAAAAAAACACTGTTTAAAGCTGGAAACCTGTTCTGAGGAAATTAATCTGTCACAATACGGCATTAGAAAAGGAAAATGTATCGACGACCGCCTCGTCTCCCAAATCATCGGAAAGCCTGTTAATGTAAAAAAAGATGATACCCAGCGGGAGGTATGCGGCTGTGTCAAAAGCGTTGACATTGGTCAGTACAATACCTGCCAGCATTACTGCGCATATTGCTATGCCAACTACAGCTATAACAAGGTAAAAGAAAACTGCCAAAAACATGACGTACACTCAGAAATACTAACAGGAAGGCTAATTGGGGATGAGAAGATCACCACGAGGGAGATGAAATCCATTGTTTCTGACGAGGAGTATACACAGATTGAATTGCCCTTCTAATAATTAACCCCGCCTTTCTGCTCCAAAAGCCTCCATCAACTCGGCATAACTATAGTGATACCAGTTGGAAATACATCCGCCTCCGCAATGATGTTTTTCCGCGCAGTGAAGGCATTCCTTTCCCGGATAAGTACAAATCCCCTGATATATTTCATTTGTTTCAGGGGAATTCCAAAATGCCATAAAGCTTTCAATATCCTGAAAATCTTCACCAAATTTCCCAATGGGAACCTGATACATCAAATTGCAGGGAATCAGAGAACCGTCCGTATCAAAAACCAGCCCAGACCGTTCCAGCAGCTGGCATGAGGTGATGATCTGATTATTTTCACTGAGTTTTTGGATCAACTTCTTATTCCAAATACAAATAGGCAGGGACTGATGCAGTTGAAAATGTCCTTTTGTAATTTCCGCCAGCTTTTCATAGCTGTTTTGAAATCCATCGACCAGCCGAAACACCTTCCGAATGTCATATGGATTTTCCTTTCCATCCAGTACGGAAAAATCATGTTCAAAGGAAAAATGAAATTCTTTTCCTCCCCAATCAACCGCATCCTTTATGGCATGCAAATACATATTGATGTTATCGCTGCTTAACACCATCGACACCACATAATTTACATCGCTTACCGCCACGTTGGAAATCGCCTGGAGCGTTTGCTCATATGCCTCTACGCCAGTATTTTTTCTGTAATCTTCTTCAGAGCAGCCCTTTAGTGAGATATTTACGCCTGCCAGTCCTTGTGCTCGCAAGGTCTCCCATACATTCCGGTCAGACAGTGCCACTCCGTTTGTAATTAAAACGGCGTTTAACCCACTGGATGCAACATAATGAACCAGCTCTTCAAGTCCCTCATAACAAGTTGGCTCACCGCCAGTTAAGGCAACATTTTTAATATCTGTCCGGGCAATCAGATCCGTCAGTTCTTTTGCCAAAGAAACCGGCATATCTGATTCTCTCTTAAAAGCTGTGTTTCCGGCATAGCACCACTGGCAGCGCAAATTGCACTGGCGATTCACTGTAATCCATGCATTCTTTAACTGATTCATTCCTGATCCATCACTCTGCCGCCGCAGGCGCCGCAAGCGCCACAGGCGCCACAGGCTCCACCGCAGACTCCATATCCGTTGTTTGCGTTATAGTTTGACTTTATACTTTCTATATATTTTATGGGCTCTCCGTCTTTCTTTAAAAGTGCTTTTGCCATCTTGATATCCATTTTCTCCTCCATCCAACTCACATAACAGTTTATGTAATGTTGCAAAATGCTGATAAGGCTTTTTATTGGGGTCCTCATATTTATCAGCAATGCATTTAATAAAAGGATCAAGCTTTTTATATGCATTACATATTCTGTCACTGTAAATCCGTCTTAATATCTCTACATTGATATTTCCCAAAAAGACAGATAATGATAAATCTTCAAAAAAATTAAGAATTTCACATATTTTCCCTTCGCCGTATTTTTTTAAAATAGCCTCCGCTTCCGAAAGGGAACAATGGGTTTTACAATCATCCGTCAACCGAATTGCTTTGATCAGTTTTTTCAGTCTCTTACGGCGGTATAACATCTCATCCAATTCTTCAATTTTAATAAAAGTCTGGCTGTCCCGCTTTAAATCCACGTTTGACTTTATTTGAAGACTCATTACGATTACGCCACAAACACTGGCAAGCACACTTAATGCACTAAATACTACCGCTACACAAGCAATGATATTCGCTACACTCATATACATTCTTCCCCTGCAAAGTTATTGTAAATGTAATACCTGCGTTGCCGGACTAAGCTGATATGCCTAGTTTATCACGAATTTAAACAAACAACAACTGTAGATTTCCCCGCCAGGTATTGCCTGTATTGCCTGTCAGACAGAATCGGGAACTTATGAATCGCTTTCCATAGAAGTAACTTTTATACATACATAACGGATAATATATGATTATCTTTATTTGCAAAATTAAATCATATACTGAGAAAAATT
>CAMWCA010000029.1 GCA_947172705.1 uncultured Lachnospiraceae bacterium | reverse complement strand
CGCCGCTCCTTCCCGTGCCCTGTAGGAATACCGTGCCCCGGTGGCGTGCGTCCCCGCTGATCACACAATTGCGATAACATTCCTAAGGTTTTCCTTGCTCAGGACAGGTAAAAATGATATGATGAATACGGTCGTGAGGGGAAGAAAAGGAGGAAGAAATGTTAGAATTTAAATATGACACACAGCTGTTGATAGAGGGAGAAGATCTGGACGAGGATGTTATTTCCCAATACTTTACGGAGAACTTTAAAGGGGACTGTCTTTTGGCAGTGGGAGATGAGGAGCTTATTAAGATTCATTTCCATACCAATGAGCCCTGGAAGGTGCTGGAGTATTGCGCTACCCTGGGCGAGATTTATGATATAGTGGTAGAAGATATGGACAGGCAGTCCAGAGGGCTGAAAGGTTAGCGGGGACGGAACCGAAGTACAGGCTGAAAGTGAAAAGCTGGGAAGATGGCGCAGGCTGATTTTGTCTGCGCTTTTTATATGGGAAGAGAAACGTGCATTTTATCCGGCTAAAAAGCATCTTATCCTTTGATTCATTTGGAGGGAAAGAAATTCATGGTATATTTGCTTCATGAAAGAATGGAGGAAATGGAAATGAAGACAGAAAAAGCAGCAAAGGATAAAAAGCAGAATGGAAGAAGGATCGGAGCAAGGTGCACAGTAGCGGTGGGCATTATTGTGCTGTTGGCGGCGTTTCGGTTGATTTTATTTCCGCCTTACCAGCAGCCCCAGGTTACGGGAAGCTATGAGGTGGAGATCAGGGAATATACCTGGGAGGATGCGGGCAGGGTGGAGACCTTTACGGACACGGGAGAAAATCGTGCGTTGACGGTGAAATTCTGGTATCCCAAGGAGGAAGGGCGTTATCCCCTTGTGGTATTTTCTCATGGAGCCTTTGGGGTGATCGACAGTAATTATTCCACCTGCATGGAGCTTGCCTCCAACGGCTATGTGGCGGTAAGCATTGCCCATCCTTATCATGCCATGTATGTAAAGGATGTAAATGGAAAGACCACACTGGTGAACTCAGAATTTTTCAAAAGCGCCATGACGGCAGGGGGGAACCATGACCCTGAGGAAGAAGAAAAAATATATTTGAACAGCGTGGAATGGATGGCGCTTCGGACGGCTGATGAAAATTTCGTGCTGGATACGATTTTGGATAAGGTAAAGCAGGGGGAGGAAGGCCCTTTCCGGCTGGTGGACCCGGAGAAAATAGGACTGTTTGGTCATTCCATGGGAGGCGCTTGTTCTGTGGCATTAGGGAGAGAAAGAGAGGACATTGACGCGGTGATCGATCTGGAAGGAACCATGCTTGGCGAATATGTGGGATTTGAAAACGGCACGGAGGTTTTTAATCAGGAGCCTTACCCTATACCGGTACTGGATGTGAATTCGGAGAGGGTTCATGAAGAAGCGGAAAGACTTGCAGACATGGGTCTGCAATATGTGAATTTTTATGTAGGGGAAAACGCGGCGGATTACCGGGAGGTGGTTTTCCGGGATGCAGGGCATCTGAACTTTACCGATCTGCCCCTTGCATCCCCTGTTTTGGCGAAGATGCTGGGAGTGGGGAAGGTGGACGCCAGAACCTGTATTGAAAATGTAAATGAGGTAGTGCTTTGCTGGTTTGACTATTATTTAAAAGACAAGGGAGAACTGAATTTAAAGGCTGTTTATTAAAAAGGATTTTAATATGAAGGTCAGTATCAGGAAAATCAGAAAAAAAGAAGAAGAGCAGGTAATCATCCAGTGTGTGGAGATCACCTCTCAGATCAGGGATATTCACAGCTATTGCCTGACAAAGGGCGTGGAATTGTCAGGCATGGCGGAGTGCCAGTGTATGCAGCGGTTTTTGCTGGAGGACGTATATTATTTTGAAGCGGTGGACGAGAAGGTATTTGCTTACACAGAGAAGCAGATATATGAAATGAAAATGCGCCTGTATGAGGCGGAGCAGGCTTATGAAAGGAACCATTTTGTAAGATGCTCCAAGTCCGTGGTGCTGAATCTGATGCAGCTTGACAGCATCAGCCCGGCATTGAACGGACGTTTTTTTGCCCATATGAAAAATGGGGAAAAGCTGATGATCTCCAGGCAATATGCCCGGAAAATAAGACAGATCGTGATGGGAGGCGGCGAGGATGAAAAATAGAGAAGATATGAGGGAAGGGGTTATGGCTTTTTTTGTGTGTACGGCGTGCATCACGATTTTGGAAGGTTTTGTAGGTATGCTGCTTTATCCGGAGACGAAGTTTGGATTTGATGCTTTCTTTTCGCCGCCGATCTTTGCCTTCTTTTCCGTTCTGTTTGGAGCTGTTACCCGTTCCGGGAAAGAACTGAGTGTGAAGGAAGTTTTGATTCGCAGAGCCATACATCTTCTTTTGATCGAAGGGATGGTTTTTGGATTGAATTATATTTTTGGAAATATTTATGAGCCTTTGGCGGCAGTGATCCTTGCCGTGGCGATTGGAGTGGTTTTTATTGTGGTTTACGGGGTTTTGTGGCTGAACGATTTAAGAAACGCTGCGGCATTTAATGGAAAACTCAAGGTTTACCAGAGCAGGGGATTGTGATATGATATCACAAGTGAAGGTAATATTGGGAGGAGCGGAAAGAATGGAAAATCATTTAACCAGAGAAGAAGCGTTGGCATTATTGAAGCAATATAATAAGGAGCCTTTTCATATCCAACATGGGCTTACGGTGGAAGGCGTCATGCGTTGGTATGCCAATGAACTGGGCTATGGGGAAGATGCTGATTATTGGGCGATGACAGGGCTTTTACATGATATTGATTTTGAACTGTATCCGGAGCAGCACTGCCAAAAGGCGCCTGAACTGTTAAGGGAGGGAGGCGTATCGGAAGAGATGATCCACTCTGTCTGCTCTCATGGATATGGACTTTGCAGTGATGTGAAGCCGGAGCATGAGATGGAGAAGGTTTTGTTTGCAGTGGACGAGCTTACCGGGCTGATCGGTGCTGCGGCGCTTATGCGTCCCTCTAAAAGTGTGGATGATATGGAAGTGTCCAGTATAAAGAAAAAGTTTAAGGATAAAAGATTTGCCGCCGGGTGTTCCAGGGATGTGATCAGGCAGGGAGCAGAGATGCTGGGCTGGGAGCTGAACGATCTGTTTGAAAAGACCATACTTGCCATGCGTACCTGTGAACGGCAGATTCAGGAAGAGATGGAGCGGGAGTCGTTTTAGCAGGATATAAAGGGAATGAGCGTGGAGTCAACAGAGTTAGAGGAAAATTTGCAGGCGGAATTCTCCCAGAGCCAGGAGGAAACCGCCAGAGAAAGACATAGACAAAGAATAGAGGAGATGCGTCGGAGCAAGGAAAAGCAGATGATGCGTCGTAAATACATGAAAAAATATGCGCCTGTGGGGGTGGGAATCCTTGCAGCGCTTGTTTTGCTGTTTGCAGGAGCCGGGCTTTTGAGCAGGCATTCTAAGGAAGATAAAGAGACTCAAATAGAGGAAAGTGACAGCAATACAGCGGAAGGCTTAAAAGTTCAGGAGGGAGAGCAGGAAGACCAGATCCAAAGAAAAGCCGGGGAAGGAAAACCCACGGCTGTTGATTTGGAGCCACCTAAAGTCTATCAGGCGCAGACAACTGCCGATACCCTGGAGATTGGCGAGATCCTGCAGTCCGGGGATGTTTTTTACAGTCAATACGCAGTTTTAGTGGATCTGGAAAGCGATCAGATTCTGGCTCAGAAAAATGCGGATACCAGAATCAACCCTGCATCCATGACGAAAATCCTTACGGTGCTTGTGGCGGCGGAGCATATCCAGGATTTGGACGATACCTTTACCATGACCCGGGAGATCACGGATTACTGCTATATAAATGACTGTAGCTATGCAGGCTTTGAAAAGGAAGAGGTGGTTTCCATAAGAGATCTGTTCTATGGCGCTATTCTGCCCTCCGGCGCAGATGCGGCGGTGGCGCTTGCCGTTTACGTGTCCGGAAGCCAGGAGGCGTTTGTGGAGCTGATGAACGAGAAGCTGAAGGAACTGGGACTGGGGGAGACCACCCATTTTACAAACTGCGTAGGGATCTACGGAGAAGATCATTACAGCACGGTATATGATATGGCAATGATCATGGAAGCTGCAATGGACAATGAACTTTGCAGGATGGTTATGTCTGCCCATACCTATACCACTTCGGAGACGACCCAGCATCCGGAAGGCATCATTCTTTCCAATTGGTTTCTGCGGCGGATCGAAGACAGGGACAGTGTCAGCGAGGTGGTCTGTGGAAAGACCGGCTATGTGACCCAGTCCGGAAGCTGTGCGGCAAGCTATGCCGTGAACGAGAATGGAAAAGAGTTTATATGTGTGACAGCCAATGCCAACAGCGGAAACAGATGCATTGCAGATCAGGCAAGACTTTATAAACAGTTTTCAGAAACCCAGGTTTAGCAGGAGGAAAGCGTAAAACGCTTCAGAATGGAAGGAGAATATGGATCTATTTGCCTATATGCGTTCCACTAATATGGAAAAGGAATCTCCTTTAGCGGCAAGAATTCGTCCCAGAACCCTGGAAGAGGTAGTGGGACAGCAGCACATTATCGGGAAGGATAAGCTTTTATATCGCGCCATCAAGGCGGACAAGCTCAGTTCCATTATTTTTTACGGACCTCCCGGCACCGGAAAGACCACCCTTGCCAGGGTCATTGCCAATACCACCAGCGCAGAGTTTACCCAGATCAACGCTACAGTGGCGGGGAAGAAGGATATGGAAGAGGTGGTGAAGGCGGCAAAGGACAGAATGGGGATGTATGGTAAAAAAACCATTCTCTTTATTGATGAGATCCACCGATTTAACAAAGGACAGCAGGACTACCTGCTGCCTTTTGTGGAAGACGGCACATTGATCCTGATCGGCGCCACTACGGAAAATCCTTATTTTGAGGTAAACGGCGCGCTGATTTCCAGATCCATCATTTTTGAATTAAAGCCCCTTGCCATAGAGGATGTGAAGCAGCTGCTGCAGAGAGCCGTCTATGATAAGGACAGGGGAATGGGAGCTTACGAAGCACAGATCGATGAGGATGCCCTGGAATTCCTTGCGGAAATTTCCGGGGGAGACGCGAGACATGCTTTAAATGCCATTGAGCTGGGCATTATGACCACCAACAGAGGGGAAGACGGAAAGATCCATATTACTTTGGAGGTGGCGCAGGAATGCATCCAGAAACGGGTCTTGCGTTATGATAAAACCGGAGATAACCATTATGATACCATCTCCGCTTTCATTAAGAGCATGCGTGGATCTGATCCGGATGCGGCGGTTTACTATCTGGCGCGGATGCTTTCGGCAGGGGAAAGTGTGACCTTTATTGCCCGGAGGATTATGATCTGCGCGGCGGAGGATGTGGGAATTGCCGATCCCCAGGCGCTTACCGTTGCGGTGAGCTGCTCTCAGGCAGTAGAAAGAGTGGGGATGCCCGAGGCACAGATCATCCTTGCCCAGGCGGTAATGTACGTGGCATGTGCTCCCAAAAGCAATGCCTGTGTGAAGGCCATCGGAGAGGCAATGAAGACAGTGGAGGAGACGGGAAATCTTGCAATTCCCACTCATTTGCAGGACGCCCACTATAAGGGAGCCGCTAAACTGGGACATGGCACAGGGTATCTGTATGCCCATGATTATCCCAATCATTATGTACGCCAGCAATACCTGCCTTATGAGCTTGGAGAAAAAGAATTTTATCACCCTTCGGGCAATGGCTATGAGGTGAAGGTAAAGGAACACATGAAGAGAATCAGGGAAGCGGAAGGAAACAGGAAAAAATGAAATTTGGAACCGGAAAAGAGAATAAACCGGCGGAAGATAAGCCTGTAAAAAAGGACAAGCCTGTTAAAGTGAAAAAAGTCAGACAACGCCCCTTAAAAAAGGGCGAAAAAGCAAATATGAAAAAAATGGCGGTGGGTCTTGCCGTTTTACTTGGCGCTGTTTTCGTTGCGGCAGTGGGCGCGATTCTTTTTTTTGCCCTTTCAGGGAGAGACGGGAAGGAGATGCCCCAGGAGGTAAAATTACCTGAAACTGTGGAGAAGATCATCCCTCGGGCAGAAGAGCAGGAGCTGGGAACGAGTATTCTGGATCATATTACGACGGCGGGAGGCGCAGTATGGGACGCTTTCCACAAACGTCCCCCAAGCTATGAACTGACGGAAGAAAGCAGCACCGATTTTGCATCTATAACGGAATGCATTATCGATCCCGAGACCAAAAGGGTCTCCGTGACTCTGGAGGGGGAGGGGGTTCCCAAAAGCGATGATAAATATTATTATCTTTTTGCGCTGAATACTTACGAGAAGGAAATAGGTGAGAACAGCGATTATATCAGCAGAGATTACAAGGATAATGAGACCAGGCTGACTGCCGCCCTGAATTACAATCTGGCGGGAAGTCGGCTGTATAAAAAGTTTGTGGTTGCAGTGAAGAAAGACGGTAAATATGTGCAGGTGTCTCCTTCCAGATATATTACCAATCCGGAGGCGATTGCCAAATACAGTTCCGTCTACCATCAGCCGGGTTCCAAAAAGGGGCTTCTGGTAGACCCCAACAGGCTGCGGGGCAATGAACTGGACGATCTGGGAGTGAAACAGGCGGCGTATAATATACCGGTGGCAAGGCTGTTAGGACCCACCACCAGCGCCGTTTATCCAACCATTAACTATACATATAACGGCAGAACCTACGCCTTTAACGGGCAGGTGGTGGCGGAATATGACCTGGTGTTTGGCACTCTTACGGCGAAGGGGATCACCACCACAGCAATTATTTTAAATAATTATTCTTCTGCATATCCCCAGTTGACTCATCCCCAGGCAAGGAGCGGCAGTACGGCGCCCTACTGTATGTTTAACGGTGCGGAAGAGTCCGGAGTGGAGTATATGGCGGCAATCGGTTCCTTTCTTGCGGAGCGTTATTCCGGCGATAAGCATGGAAGGATCTCCAACTGGGTGATCGCCAATGAGGTCAACGCCCGAAAAGAATGGAATTATATGGCGCATACGGACACGGAAACCTATGTGGAGGAATATGCTAAGGCTTTCAGAGTGTTCTATACGGCGATCAAAAGCGTAAGCAGCAGCGCCAGGGTCTACATTTCCATAGATCAGCAGTGGGACAGAAATCTTAAAAATAATACCAATTATGACGGCAGGGATATTCTGGATGTGTTCAACCGCCAGATCACGGCAAAGGGTAATATAGATTGGGGCGTGGCGCAGCATCCCTATAATGTGCCTCTGACAGAGGCGCGCACATGGGCATCCTCCCGATATGTGAAGCACAGTGTGGACACCTCCATGGTCACCATGGCAAACATAGAGGTACTGGTCAACTATATGAAGCAGCCCCAGTTTTTGACGGACAGCGGTGAGGTGCGCAGCATCCTGCTCAGTGAGCAGGGCTATACTTCTCACGCAGGGGAAGCGTACCAGGCGGCGGCATTTGCCTATGCTTATTATAAAGTGGCTGCGTATGATGAGATCGACGGCTTTCTGTTAAACAGGGAAACGGATGCGCCGGAGGAAGTGGCGCAGGGGCTTGCCTTTGGGCTTACCAATTCAGGAGGCGGACAGAAGCAGATCTACAATGTGTTTAAATATATCGATACGCCCAGCCATGCAGAGTATACGGAGTTTGCAAAGGGGTTGATTGGGATTTCCAATTGGAATGAGATTATTCGATAGGAAGAATGTCCGAAGCGGTTATATACTGCTCCGGGCATTCTTTTTGTTGCAGATTAGAAAAGCTGCTGAATCAAATATTGATAAATATCCTGGTTCCTGCTCTGCCAGTTGTCGCAGATGGCGGCGGCAGTCTCCTCCGAGGGAACAGATAAAGTTATGTCAACCAATCTCACTCCTTTTTCCTTTGCAATCAGGTGCGCTTCATATTCTCCGGAGGTGGATTTATAGTAATCGGCAAGAATGGAAGATTCGTTTCGTAAATGAATCTCATTTTCAGTAAAGAAATGATCGATGTCAGCCTTAATGCTGTCAGTGATCTGGTTGCCAAAAAAGTTCAGGGTTTCCGTTCCTTCCTTTGTAATGCTCAAGTGGGTTCTGTTTCGAATAGATTGCGCAGTAATCAGACCGGCGTCGGTGAGTTCGCCGATGGACTGCTGGAGAGAAAGAAAGTTGGTATATTCTTTTTCCAGCATAAAATCGCTGATCTGCGCCTTGGTCAGAGGAAAATCAACTCTGCTTAGCATATATAGTACAATCAGTTTGTAAAGGGTAATGGGGTCGCGCATATAGTCTCTCCGTGAGATAAATCAAAAATTTACAGTGTAGTTTTCCGGGAACCGTCCTGAAGACCCTGAAGTCTGCCCTGACAGGCTCCCCGCTCTTTCATTTGTCTGTGCAGCGTATTCAAAACCATCCGCTTATTAGCGCTCCAGAGGGGAAAGAGCAGCAGCCCTCTGGGCGCATCTCCGGTCACCCGGTGAACTACCATATCAGGGCGAAGATGCTCAAGACATGGAATCAGAACCTCCAGGTAATCTTCCAGGGTGGAAAAAGAACCACAGGAGGAAGGCGATTCCTTCCAAAGCTTGCCAAGATCCGTTCCTTCTAAAATGTGCAGGAGCTGAAGCTTAATACCCCAGACAGGAAGTCGGTTTAAATATTCTACGGTAGCGGTCATATCCTGTTGATTTTCTCCCGGAAGCCCCAATATTACATGGGCGGTCACGGGAATAGAAGCATTTTCCAGTCTTTGCATACAGGACTCAAAGCAGGATAGAGGATAGCCGCGTCTGATCAGATTTGCCGTGCGCTCATGGACGGTTTGCAGTCCCAATTCCAGCCAAATGAACTTTGGCGCATATTCTTCTTTCAGTCTGACCAGAAGCTCCACCACGGAAGCAGGAAGGCAGTCCGGTCTGGTAGCTATGGAGATGCCTGCAACAGAGGGCATGGCAAGGGCAAGGCGGTACACCTTTTCCAAATAGGAAAGAGGGGCATAGGTGTTGGTGTATGCCTGAAAATAAGCAATAAACCGCTGTCCCGTTTTTTTGCCGGAGAGTGCGGAAATCCCCTTTTCAAAGGAGGCGGAAAACAGTCTGGCGGTTTCCTCCTGCCGCCCGCTGTCTTCCAGTGCAGCATAACTGCAAAGAGGGACTGCAAAATCTCCGCTGCCTCCTGCGCTGCAAAAGATGCAGCCTCTGTAATCCAGCGTTCCGTCCCGGTTGGGACAGGTCATACCTGCATTCAGTGCAATCTTATACAATTTTTCCCCATAAGTATTTTTACAGAAGGCATCCAGAGAGTAGTAGGGTTTCCCGTGCCATAGATCTTTATGGGGGGCTGTTATATGCGAGGGTAAACGGTTCATAAGGGCTTAACGGATGTGAGATTTCACAGCGTCCGCCACAAGCTCGGCAACTTTTGGGTTAAACGCTTCCGGCATGATGTTATCTTCGTTTAATTCTTCTTCCGGTACAAGCGAAGCGATCGCCTCTGCAGCGGCAAGTTTCATTTCTTCCGTAATCTGAGTGGCGCGTCCCTCGAGAGCGCCTTTGAAAATACCCGGAAATGCAACCACGTTATTGACCTGGTTGGGAAAGTCGCTTCGACCTGTGCCCACTACCTTTGCGCCTGCCGCCTTTGCCAGATCCGGCATGATCTCAGGAACCGGATTTGCCATGGCAAAGAGAATGGCATCCCGATTCATGGAGGCAACCATTTCCTGGGTGACGATATTGGGGGCGGAAACGCCTACAAAAATGTCTGCGCCCTTGAGGGCATCGGCTAAAGAGCCGGTTTCGTTGTTCGGATTGGTTACCTGGGTCATTTTTTGCTGCATCCAGTTCAATCCCTGAGTATCTTTCGATACGATTCCCACCTTATCACACATGACGATATTGGGGAAGCCGTAGGTCAAAAGCAGTTTGGTGATGGCGACGCCTGCGCTGCCTGCACCGTTGACCACTACTTTACAGTTTTCTTTTTTCTTATTTACCACTTTCAATGCGTTGATAATACCGGCAAGCACTACAATAGCGGTTCCGTGCTGGTCGTCGTGAAAAACGGGAATATCCAGAATTTCCTTTAACCTTTCTTCAATCTCAAAACAGCGAGGGGCGCTGATATCCTCCAGATTGATTCCTCCAAAGCCGGGGGCAAGGTAAGTAACAGCCTTAATTATTTCCTCTGTATCCTGGGTATCCAGGCAGATGGGAACTGCATTGACGCCGCCAAATTCCTTAAAAAGAACAGCCTTGCCTTCCATAACCGGCATAGCGGCATAGGGACCAATGTTGCCAAGTCCGAGAACAGCGCTGCCATCGGAGACAACGGCTACGGTGTTTGCCTTCATGGTATACCGATAGGCAGCTTCTTTGTCCGCCGCAATTACTTTGCATGGCTCTGCAACGCCGGGGGTATAGGCGAGAGACAGATCTTCTCTGGATTTAACAGGAGTTTTAGACACGGTTTCAAGCTTTCCGTTCCATTTTTCGTGAAGCATAAGTGCTTTTTCATTTGTGGTCATATGATTACCTCGCTTTTTCTCTGAACAATTAACATACACATCCAGTATAGCATAAAAATGAAAGATAGGGAGAACAGAATAAAATGCTTTCAAAAAAATGCATTTATAAGTTAGAAACATGAAAATGTGGGTATTCTATGAATTATACTTTACACTAATTCCAGTATATGTTATTATAAGTAGTAATGAAAACTACATACTATGGATACTAATAAATACATGAGATGGTTTTGGAGGTTGCTATGAGCTATAAAATTGTTGCAGACAGCTGTTGTGAATTCCCCCCGGAGTGGGAAAAGGATTCCAGGTATGAGCGCATTCCCCTGGGGCTGGAAGTGGACACGGAATTGATTATGGATGATGAGAGCTTTGATCAGGCACAGTTTCTGAAAAAGGTAGCGGCTTCCCCGAAATGCCCCAAGTCCTTTTGTCCCTCCCCGGAAAAGTTTAAAGAGGCATATGAGACAGACGCTGAAAACATATTTGTATTTACCCTATCATCGAAGCTGAGCGGAAGTTACAACAGTGCGGAGCTTGGGAAAAAGCTTTATGTGGAAGAGCATGGAAATAAAAATATTTTCGTATGCGACTCAGAATCGGCAAGCTGCGGAGAAACCCAGCTTGCACGCAAAGCAGTAGAATGGTCGGATGCAGGGCTGTCCTTTAATGAGATCTGCAAAAAGCTTACAGAATATCGAGACAGAATGAAGACCTACTTTGTGCTGGATAATCTGGAAACCCTTCGCAAAAACGGACGGCTTACCGGAGTGAAAGCGTTAGTTGCCTCCACCTTAAGCATCAAACCGGTGATGGGCTCCACAAAAGGAGAAATCATTCAACTGAGCCAGGCGATCGGTATCAAAAAAGGCTTGGCAAAGATGGCGGAGGTGGTGGCAAAAGAAGCAGTACACCCCGAAGATAAAACCTTAATGATCACCCACTGCAACTGCCCCGACCGTGCCCAGAGCACAAAAGAAATGATCCTCTCCAAAATCAAAGTAAAAGACGTACTGATTATGGACACCAAAGGAGTCAGCAGCATGTACGCCAATGACGGCGGCGTAATCGTCACATTGTAGCTGCGCTCCGCAATATTTTAGGATGCATCCGGGACAAAAACCCCGGTTTTACATGGCGGCGTACCAATAAAAAAAGAACTCGTGCTTGCTCCGTTGCACCGGGCATTACGATGAGCCTCTTAAAAGAGTCTCATCTCCATGGTGCAAAAGTCGTTCGCACAAGTTACTTTTTTTATTGGTACGCCGCCATGTAAAACCGGGGTTTTTGTCCAGCCAGCCTACAACACCGAAATCTCAACAGGCGCGTTTAGAAGAGCGATGATGAGAGCTATTTGCAGAACTAAAATAAAGGGCATTCCATACACGAAAGAGCGATGCCGCGTTTTATGGCGGAAGGTGTACATTCCAAGGATAGAACCTATGCTGCCGCCAATGATCGCAACAATAAAAAGGGTTGCTTCCGGAATCCGGAAGGCCCTTTTTTTTGCTTTATATTTGTCAATGCCCATCATGGCAAATCCAATCAGATTCACTCCGATAAAATAAGATAATAAAAGTGTTATCACATCCATAAAGGTGATCAGCCTCCATAGCTTTTGTTATTTCCTTATTTCAGTTCTCCGCGTTCCTGCATTTTCAGGGCGCGCACCTTGGTGGAAAGCCCAAAAAGATTGATGAAGCCCTCAGCATCGTGGTGGTCGTAGAGATCGCCTGTTGTAAAGGAAGCAATGCTTTCATTGTACAGGGAGTAAGGAGAAGTAGTGCCTGCTTTGATGATGTTGCCTTTGTAAAGCTTGAACTTCACTTCGCCTGTTACATATTGCTGGGTGGATTCAATGAAAGCCTGGACTGCCTGGCGGAGCGGGGAGAACCATTTGCCCTCGTAAACGATCTGCGCCAGCTTGTTGCCCATATCCATTTTAACGGCATAGGTATCCCGGTCCAGAATCAGTTCCTCCAGCTGCTGGTGTGCCTCATAAAGGATGGTTCCGCCGGGAGTCTCATAGACGCCTCTGGATTTCATGCCCACAACGCGGTTTTCAACAATATCCACAATACCGATACCGTGCTTGCCGCCTAATGTATTCAGCTCTCTGATGATATCGGAAACCTTCATTTTTTTGCCGTTGACAGAAGTGGGAACGCCCTTTTCAAAAGTCATGGTAACATATTCGCCCTCATCGGGAGCCTTTTCAGGGGTAACGCCAAGCACCAAGAGATGTTCAAAGTTGGGTTCATTTCCGGGGTCTTCCAGTTCCAGTCCTTCATGGCTGATATGCCACAGATTACGGTCACGGCTGTAGCTGGAATCGGCGGAGAAAGGAAGATCAATTCCATGTGCCTTACAGTATGCGATCTCAGATTCACGGGAATCTAAAGTCCATTTATCGTTTCTCCATGCCGCAATGATCTTTAAGTCGGGAGCCAGCGCCTTGATACCCAGCTCGAAACGGATCTGGTCATTTCCCTTACCGGTAGCCCCGTGACAGATAGCGGAAGCGCCCTCCTTGCGGGCAATTTCAACCAGTTTCTTTGCGATCAGGGGTCTTGCCATGGAAGTACCCAGAAGATACTTGTTTTCGTATACAGCGTGCGCCTGTACGCAGGGAACAACGTATTCATCACAGAATTCATCTGTCACATCCAGTATGTATAATTTTTCAGCGCCGCAGAATTTTGCTCTTTCTTCCAGTCCGTCTAATTCCTCGCCCTGCCCGCAGTCGATGCAGACGCAGATGACTTCATAGTCAAAATTTTCTTTCAGCCAGGGGATGATCGCGGTAGTGTCCAGTCCGCCTGAGTATGCCAAAATCACTTTTTCCTTCATAATTAATGCCTCCATATGGTTTTATAATAAGTTAACAATTACTTTCCTTTGACAATATACAACAGATCGGTTGGAAATGCAACATCTATTTATGCATAAAATTTAAAACATATTTCGATTTTATGCACAAATAATAAAAATAATTGAATAATATTCATAAAATATGAATAATAATGCAATAAATATAATAAAAAAGAGGGAAAGAGCGGAGCGCAAAAGGCAAACTTCTCTTTAAAACTTTTACCATAAAGTGAAATTTCCTTGTTCTATGCGGTATTTTCTGATAGAATAATCAGGTATTATTAATATTAAATTAAGGAAGGGGTCCATGCTATGAAAAAAATGGAAGAGTATGTACGAAGTATTCCGGATTTTCCGGAGAAAGGTATTATTTTCAGAGATGTGACAAGCGTGCTGCAGGACCCGGATGGGCTGGCGCTTGCCATTGATTCCATGAAAAAGTTGCTGGAGGGAATTGATTTTGACGTGATCGTGGGAACCGAGTCAAGAGGGTTTATTTTTGGCGTTCCCATTGCATATTCCTTACATAAAAGTTTTGTGCCGGTTCGCAAGAAAGGGAAACTGCCCATGGAGGTTATTTCCAAGGAATATGACCTGGAATATGGCAGTGCGGTAGTGGAGATGCATAAAGACTCCATTAAGCCGGGACAAAAAGTAGTTGTGGTGGACGACCTGATCGCTACGGGCGGTACCATTGAGGCGAGCATTCAGATGATCGAAGAGCTGGGCGGCGAAGTAGTAAAAGTGATTTTCCTGATGGAATTAGCGGGACTTAAGGGAAGAGAACGGTTAAAAGACTACGATGTGGACAGCGTCATCGTCTATGAAGGCAAATAAATTATACTTACCACTTATGAGAAAAGGAGAAAAGTGATGTTAGAGAAATGGTTCAAACTCAAAGAAAACAACACCAACATCAAAACAGAAGTAGTTGCCGGCGTCACCACATTTATGACCATGGCGTACATTCTGGCAGTTAACCCGTCGATTCTTTCGGCGTCCGGCATGGACAGCAATGCAGTGCTGATGGCAACCGCCCTTGCGGCATTTATCGGTACCCTGGCAATGGCGCTGATGGCAAATTATCCCTTTGCACTGGCTCCGGGACTTGGGCTGAACGCTTACTTTGCCTACACGGTATGCGGCGTTATGGGATATTCCTGGCAGATCGCGCTGCTGGCGGTGTTTGTAGAAGGACTGATTTTCATTGTACTGTCCGTAACAAATGTGCGTGAGGCGATCTTTAATGCAATTCCCATGCAGTTGAAAAGAGGCGTATCCGTGGGCATCGGTCTGTTTATTGCCTTTATCGGATTCCAGAATGCAGGAGTCGTAGTGAATTCAGACAGCACCCTGGTAACCGTAATTGACTTTACGGCGGATTTCCATACGGCAGGCATCAGCGCACTGCTTGCCATTATCGGTGTTTTCATAATCGTTATCCTTCATGTAAAGAAGGTAAAAGGTTCTATTTTGATTGGTATTTTTGCAACCTGGATTCTGGGCGTGATCTGCCAGCTCACAGGCTTGTACACAGTAGTACCGGAAGCAGGATATTATTCCCTGATTCCTTCCTGGAGCAGCTTCAGCATCAGCTCCATTGGTTTAACCTTTGGGCAGTGCTTCAAAGCGGACTTTGGATCAGTCAGAGTGGTTGATTTCATTGTAATTGTTCTTGCATTTCTGTTTGTAGACGTGTTTGATACATTGGGAACTCTGATCGGATGCGCAAATAAGGCGGATATGCTGGACAAGGAAGGAAAACTTCCCCGCATCAAACAGGCACTTTTAGCAGACGCTGTTGCAACCAGCGCAGGCGCAGTGCTGGGTACTTCCACCACCACTACCTTTGTAGAAAGCTCTGCAGGCGTAGCAGAGGGCGGCAGAACAGGTCTTGCGTCTGTTGTAACCGGCTTCCTGTTCCTGCTGGCAATTATATTTGCTCCTATCTTTACAACGATTCCCGGGTTTGCAACAGCTCCCGCGCTGATCTTTGTAGGATTTTTGATGATCACTGCCGTTGTGCAGATCGATTTCGAGGATCTCACAGAGGCAATTCCCGCCTACCTGTGTCTGCTTGCAATGCCTTTGCTGTATAGCATTTCCGAAGGTATCGCAGTAGGTGTTATCTCCTATGTAGTGATCAATCTGGTATGCGGAAAAGCGAAAAAGATCACACCTCTTATGTATGTACTTGCAGTGCTGTTTATCTGCAAATATATTTTCCTGTAAGGTGAATTGATTTTTTGAAGAAAAGGCTGTTGCATTGGCAAAATGAGAAAGTCAAAATTCATTTTGCCGGGCGGCAGCCTTGTTTTTTTCATATACTTGGCGGAAACTGGCATTCATTGCCTGAGAAATATTGGGAGGGAAAATGGAAAAGAATAATTATTTTGTGGAAGGTCTTCAGGGGGCAGGTAAAACTACCTTTGTACGGCGGCTTAAGGAACGCCTGAGGGATTATCAGGTTTTTTACGAGGGGGACTATTCTCCGGTGGAACTGGCATGGTGCGCTTATGTTACGGAGGAAGAGTACAACCGCGTGCTGGACAGATATCCTTCCCTTCATAAAGAAATCAGGGAGAAAACGACAGCAGAGGGCGATCATAAAATTATTTGCTATACCCGGATTTTGACGGAAACCCCAGGATTTCACAAAGATCTGGAAAGGTTTGAGATCTATAACGGAAATTTGGATAAAGAGTCTTTTGAAAATGTGATTCTTGAGCGGTTTGGGAAGTGGAGTGGAGAAGGACAGATTTTTGAGTGCTCCATTTTTCAGAACATTATCGAAAATCAAATGCTTTATCTGATGATGGAGGAAGAGGAAATTCTGGATTTCTACAGAAGATTGAAGGATGTCCTTGGAGACAAGCCCTATAAGATCATTTATCTTGATGTGGACGATATTCCTGACGCCATTGCCACCATCCGAAAGGAAAGAACGGATGAAGAGGGAAATGAAATGTGGTTTCCGCTGATGATAAAATATCTGGAAGAATCGCCCTATGGAAAGAGGCATGGGTTGATGGGGCTGGAAGGGCTGCTGATGCATTTGGAGAGAAGAAAGGCGATAGAACATCGGCTTATGGAAGAGGTTTTTAAGGAGAATGGGGTTATTATAAAATCCAAAACGGATATTATGCCGGAAGGAGTAACAGGATGAAAAAAATAGCAATCTTTACAATGGGGACAAGAGGAGACATTCAGCCCTATATTTACCTGGCAAGGGCATTAAACAATTCCGGTTATGAGACGATAATCGGAACCCATCCATGCTGGAGGGAATTGGTGGAGAAAGCCGGCGTTTTGTTTGCAGGGGTAGGACCGGACATTGACATTGAAAAAGAAGCGGCGTTGATACGGGGAAAGAATTCGAATCCTATGATCAGTATGTTGAAGACGATGAATTTTGTCTTTAAGATCATACAGAATGCAACGGGAGAAATCTATCAGGTGTGTCAGGGGAAAGATCTGATTATTGCCTCTCACAGCCAAATGGGGGCAACAGAAGGGGAAGCTCTCGGCATTCCCGTGATAAGCGTAACTCTTCAAACAGAAATGATTCCGGAAAAATGCAAGGAGCAGAAGTGGACGGGTAAATTAATTGGAGCCATGATCGGCGGACAGATGGCGAAGCCCTATAATAAGATCCGGAAGGTATATGGTCTGCCCAGGTGCAAGGCGGCGGATGAGATCATATCCCACAGGCTGAATTTAATTCCCATCAGTCAATACGTAAAAGAAAGAAATCCCTATTGGGAAGAGCAGCATACTTTGACAGGATATTGGTATGAGGATGAAAAGGATTTCGTGCCGGAAAAACAGCTGGCAGATTTCCTTGCGGCGGGAGAAAAACCAATTATTCTGGCGCTTGGGGCAATGTCCTTTGAGACCCAGGAGGAGAGAGAAAAGCTGGATATGTTTGTCAGAGCCTTTCAGGCGGCGGGAAAAAGAGCCGTCATTCAGGGCTTTCGGAAGACTCTGGAGAATTATGAACTGCCGGACACAATGATGGCATGTGGGTCGGTTCCCCATAGCTGGCTGTTCAGGCAGGGGTACTGCGTTATTCATCATTGCGGCTTTGGAACGGCGTCGGCATCCATGATCTATGGCATACCCTCCATTCCGGTGCCCCATGTGCTGGATCAAATGGGGTTTGCAATGCAGCTCTATGAACTGGGCGTTTCTACGAAGCCCATAAAATCAAAGGAACTAAGCAGGGAACGGCTGACGGAAGCGATAGAGGAAATGCAGCGTACTTATGCGGAAAAGAAGAAAAAGACAGAAGAAATTTCCGGAAAAATACAAAGCGAGGGCGGCGTACGGGAAGCAGTCAGGCTGATCGAAGAGGTTATGGAGGGGATTGATATCCAATGACGTACCTGAAGAGAATTGGCATAGTACTTATAGTATTGCCCGTTGCTTTGATGATTTTTCTGATCGCATTTGAAGTCTTTGGCATGTGCATGAACCATGCCGCTACAAGCCGGCAGACAGAAAAATTGCAGGATAATTTGGTAAGGGAAATTCCGGATATTGAAATTGTCAGCGTTTATTCCGAAACAGGAAATCTGTCGGGAACGGGTAATCACGTGGACTGCCTGTCTGTCATTCAATTCTCAACGGACATGGAGGAGAGGGAAATTGAAAGGGCAATGTCAGACTATTACAGCTTTGACCCAGCGGGATGTTATGTGAAAGAAATTGAGGATGGGTATTATTCTTTTTATCTGGAATCCTCTGCGCCGTTTCCGGATAATATAGAGGGGCATTAGTAATACTTTACATTAATTTTACAATCTTTTGGTATTGAATTTGATATTTCTTCTGTATGATATGGCATAGAAAGCCGAAAGCTATAAACATACAGGAGGAGATTATGGATTTTTTTGATTTATTGACGATGGCAGGCGGACTTGCTCTGTTTTTGTATGGAATGCATCTATTAAGCGAAGGGCTGGAGAAGCTTTCCGGAGGCAGGTTGGAAAGAGTTTTGGAAAATCTTACCAACAACCGATTAAAGGCGGTGCTCCTTGGGGCGGGAGTGACGGCGGTGATCCAGTCCTCTTCCGCCACCACGGTTATGGTGGTGGGATTTGTAAATTCAGGCATTATGAAGCTTTCCCAGGCGATCGGCGTCATTATGGGCGCCAATGTTGGAACCACCATCACTTCATGGCTGTTAAGTCTGACAGGCATAGAAAGCAGTAATTTTTTTCTTCAGCTGGTAAAACCAACCTCTTTTTCCCCGGTACTTGCCCTGGTGGGTGTGGTTTTCATATTATTTTTGAAAAACGGCAGGAAACGCGATATTGGCGGGATCTTAGTAGGATTTGCCATTTTAATGACAGGGATGGAGACCATGTCCCAGGCGATGAAGCCGCTCAGCGGCGTGCCCTGGTTTACGGGTATTTTTACCTTGTTCAGCAACCCTATCCTGGGGGTGCTTGTGGGGGCGCTGCTCACGGCGGTGATCCAGTCCTCCTCCGCTTCTGTGGGTATTTTGCAGGCATTATGCGCAACCGGCAGCATTCGGTATGCCACAGTAGTGCCGATCATTCTTGGGCAGAATATCGGAACCTGCGTTACGGCGCTGATGTCGGGAGTTGGCGCCGGCAGGAATGGGAAGCGCGCTTCCATGGTTCATCTATTGTTTAATGTGATTGGTGCGACGGTTTTTATGGCGGTGTTTTATGCCCTGAACGCTGTGATCCGGTTTGAATTTATGCAGGAAGCGGCTGACAGCGCAGGAATTGCCCTGGTGCATACGGGATTTAATCTGCTTACTACCTTGGTCTTACTTCCTTTTGCCAATGTGCTTGAGAAACTGTCCTTTATCATCATTAAGCCGGATGAAGAGGAACAGAAGCAGTTGGAGGAAAAGGAAAGCTTTGCAAGGATGGACGAACGGTTTCTGGATACCCCTTCCTTTGCCTTGGAGCAGGCGTATTCCTACACTCGGAAAATGGCATACCTGACCAGGGAAGCCTTTAACAGGACAGTCCGGAATCTTTTGGAATATGAGGAGAAAAATGCGGAGGAAGTGGAGCGTCTGGAAAACCTTGTGGACAGATATGAGGATGAAATCAGCGGATATCTTCTAAAGCTTTCCAGTAGAAATTTGAGTGAACCGGATTCCAGGAGACTGGGCATGATTTTACACAGTGTAGGAGATCTGGAACGAATTTCGGATCATGCCATGAACCTTACAGACTGTGCAAGGGAAATAAAGAGGAAGGAATGGGGCTTTTCGGACAAGGCGGCGGAAGAATTAAAGATTTTCTCACAGGCGGTCAGGGACATCGTGGAACTTTCCGTAGAAATTTTTGAGAAAGAGGATACTCAGAGGGCAAAATCCGTTGAACCCCTGGAGGAAACCATTGATATCCTTCAAAAGGAGATAAAACGGCGCCATATGAAGCGCCTTCGAAAAGGGAAATGCACGGCGGAGATGGGATTTGTTCTTTCGGATATTACCAATAATTATGAGAGGATCGCCGACCACTGTTCCAATCTTGCCATTAATATTTTGCAGCTAAACGAGGATGATACCCATGCCCATGCGTACATTGACAGTCTCTGGCGGGGGGAAGGCAGCGAATTTGATCTGCTTTTACAGGGGTATTTGAAACGCTATGAATTACCCGGAAAAAAGGGTAAAATAGAGATACCGCAGGAGACAGAAGACTGACAGGATGGAGGAAAATATGATTTATTGTGTGGAAGACGACAGCGGCGTGCGCGATCTGATGCTTTATACTTTAAATTCCGCCGGATTTGCAGCTAAGGGGTTTGTGGATGGAAGCGGTCTTTTTGACGCTTTGCAGGAGGAACAGCCACAGCTGATCATGCTTGATATTATGCTCCCCGGTGAGGACGGGATATCTATTTTGAAAAAGCTGCGCAGGCAGCCGGATACGGCGGATATTCCGGTCATTATGGCGACGGCAAAGGGAACAGAATATGATAAAGTGATCGGGCTTGACCTAGGGGCGGACGATTACCTTGCAAAGCCTTTCGGCATGATGGAAATGATCTCCCGGATCAGGGCAGTGCTTCGGCGCACCTCTCCAAAGGAGACAGAACGTCCCTTGCAAATTGGAAGCTTGGAGCTGCATCCGGAAACCTACACCGTTCTTGCAAACGGCACGCCTGTCAGCCTTACACGCAAGGAATATCAAATGCTTCGTATTCTGATGGAAAATCCAAGAAAAGTGTTTACCCGCGACCAGCTTCTTGAACGTGTGTGGGGAGTGGATTATACAGGAGAGACCAGGACGGTGGATGTGCATATAGGAACCCTGCGCACGAAGCTGGGAGCATGCGGCGATTACATTGAAACTGTACGGGGAGTGGGATATCGGATGGTAAAGGAGGCAGGAGGAAGGTTATGACAAAGCGTATTTTTCATTCCATCTGTCTGGTTTCCTTTACAGGGTTTCTTGCCTCCATTGTGCTGTTTATGGGCGTGCTGTATGAATACTTTTCCAATGTTCAGCAGGCGCAGCTTAAGATGCAGACCAATCTTGCCGCCCAGGGGGTTGCAAATCAGGGAATCGATTTTTTTCATCAATTAGAGGTGACTGATTACCGCATTACATGGATCGACGAAAAGGGAAAGGTTCTGTATGACAGCAGATCAGACACAACCGAGATGGAAAATCATTTGGAGCGGGAGGAAATAAAGGAGGCGATCTCAGATGGTTATGGGGAAAGTAAGCGGTATTCCATAACGCTGTTTGAGCGCTCCCTGTACTGTGCCCGGAGGCTTGAGGATGGTACAATACTTCGTTTGTCTATTCCTCAGAGTTCTGTTCTTATGCTTTTGCTTGGCATGGCGCAGCCCATCAGCCTTATTTTTGTGGTGATATTGATTCTTTCCGTTGTCCTTGCCCTGCAGGTTTCCAAAAAAATCGTAGATCCCATTAATGAAATGAATCTTGACCAGCCGCTGCCCAATCAGGAGTATGAGGAGCTTACGCCTTTTTTAGAGCGGATTAACGACCAGCAGACATTGCTTCGCAGTCAGCAGGAAGCGCTTTTTCAGGCGGAGCAGGTGCGGCGGGAGTTTACGGCAAACGTATCCCACGAATTGAAAACGCCCCTTCATACCATTTCCGGATATGCCGAGCTTTTGAAAAATAATATGGTCATGGAAAAGGATGTGGCTCCCTTTTCCGGGAAGATCTATGACGAAGCACAGCGCATGATCCGGCTTGTGGAGGATATTATCAGCCTTTCCCACCTGGATGAGGGGGCAAAGGATATGCAGTATGAAACGGTAGATCTGTACGAGCTGGTGGGAAATGCGGTCAAAAGCCTGGAGCCGGAAGCAGAGGCGGCGCATGTTACCCTGGAGGTATCCGGCGTGAAGACGCCTTTTTGGGGCATTGTGCAGCTCTTGAACAGCATTGTTTATAACCTGATCGATAATGGGATTAAATATAATAAAGAAGATGGGAAAGTGATGATAAGCGTTCAGAACTTTGACGGCGAAGCAGTGATCTCCGTCAGGGATACGGGAATCGGCATTGCCGGCGAATATCAGGAGCGGATTTTTGAGCGGTTCTATCGGGTGGATAAAAGCCGTTCGAAGGAGGTGGGAGGCACGGGGCTGGGGCTTTCCATCGTGAAGCATGGGGTGAAGATACACAACGGGCAAATCGAAGTGCACAGTGTGATGGGGAAAGGGACGGAGGTTGTGGTGCGATTTCCGAAATGATGGTTTCCTGGAATTATTCTCGAATAAATCGATTGAGGAGATGGGATAATTGCGGTATAGTATAGGTTATACCATAGAAGGAGAATGAGAGGCGAAAAATGGATCAGGAAAGCAGAATAGATGCCTTTGAAAAAATGTTATCGGCAGTGCGGGAAAATTATGATCAGATTGATCGCAAAATGAAACAATTGAAAGAGGAAGGAAAAGAAAAATCAGCAACATACCGGCAGTTGATGGGCAGTAAAATGCAGTACCAGAATATGCTGTCCATGTATCGTTTGTATGGTTTATTGGAGGAATAGTATGCGAGTAGAACATATTGCAATGTATGTAAATGAGTTGGAGCAGGCAAGGGACTTTTTTGTGAAATATTTTAATGCCGTATCAAACGACGGCTATCATAATCAGACAACAAATTTCCGTTCCTACTTTCTGAGCTTTGAGGATGGGGCAAGGCTGGAAATCATGAATAAGCCCGGTATGAGCGATGGCGAAAAGGAATTGGCGCGTACCGGTTATATTCATATTGCTTTCAGCGTGGGAAGCAGGGAAGCGGTGGATGAGCTTACGGAGCGATTGCAAAAGGACGGATTTCATGTGATCAGCGGACCAAGGACGACGGGGGATGGTTATTATGAAAGCTGTATTGTGGGGATCGAGGGAAATCAAATTGAGATTACGGTGTAAGATATTATTATTTTTCTGCCTTTTTCTGTGTGCCTGTCAGAAAAACAGTACTGAGGATGTAGCCCAGGAACCGATGGATCAGCATGAAAAAACGCCCCGGCAGGTGTTGGAGGAACAGGTAATAGACGATACCCATGACGCTTTTCTGGTGGACACCAAGGGGGAACTGGGGGAGGTTCTGGTGACAGTGGAATTGGATGAGAACCATGCCCCGGAGGATTTTGATGCTATGCTGCATTTTAAGGTATGGAATCCCGGTTCCATGGAATCGCCTTTGCAAAGCATGGAAGCAGCCTCTAACTGTTTTCACCGATCTGACATTATAGATGCTAATTTTGACGGGTACATGGATTTTAGTTATACCTATGCCATGGGAAATCAGCCTTATTACGACCATCTATGGATTTGGGAGGAAGAGCAGAAACGGTTTGTGGAGATACCGGAATTTGATGAGATTTCTGTACCTGACCTGGATGAAGAAACGAAAACCATTTATGGTTTTAACCGGAGCAGTGCAATGGGGACAGGGGTACATACCTTTCATCAGTGGATAGATGAAAAGCTGGTCTGTGTGCGCCGGATAGAGATCAGTCGGGATTCCGGGACAGATTGTTTGGAGGTGATCGTTTCAGATCGTGCCGATGATGAACTGATAGAAGTATATCGTAAGACATTTTCGCCAGATACCACGGAACATTTGGATGAATCTATGAAATGGTGTGATTTGAATTATCATGGGGAGTCTTAAAAACGGGTATGTGATAAACGATTATCAGGATGTATAAATCTAGCTTCTCCATGGAAAAATAAATATTATTTTTTCATGGAGATAAGCATATGCAAGATTTCTTTTATGGTTGGTATTTAAAATGCCAATCCGACACACAGACCTTAGCGGTAATACCCGCCGTTCACAATACAAAGAATAAGCGCACCTGCTCTGTTCAGGTGATTACGGAGGATGACGCCTGGACGGTTACGTTTCAGGCGGATTTATTTCGGCGGACAAATAAGAATATTTTCATTGGAGAGAACCGATTCGGTGAAAAAGGCATACGTCTGTCAATACGTACGCTGCAGTTAACCATCAGGGGAAAGTTGGATTTTGGGCGGCTTTCTCCTTTAAAATACCAAATTATGGGACCATTTGCGCTGATACCGTTTATGGAATGCCGCCATAGCGTGTGGAGCATGAGGCATTCTGTCATGGGAAGGATGCGGGTCAATGGAAAAGAATATACTTTTCAGAATGCCCTGGGGTATTGGGAGGGAGATCAGGGACGATCCTTCCCCAAAGAATATCTGTGGACCCAATGCTTTTTCCCAGGCGGGTCTTTGATGCTGTCGGTGGCGGATATTCCCATGGCGGGGATTCATTTTACCGGTATTATCGGCGTTATACTATGGCGGGGAAAAGAGTACAGAATCGCCACATATCTGGGAGCCAGAGTGGCTTGGATTCAAAACAGGAGGGTTCGGATTGTGCAGGGCGATCTGGAACTGGATGCCTGTCTGTTGGAAGCGTCTGCGCGGCCGCTTAAGGCTCCGGCGAATGGAAGCATGGTAAGGACAATCCACGAAAGCGCATCCTGTCGGGCGTCCTATCGATTTCGTAAAAAAGGCTGTACCTTGTTTGCCTTTGAAACGGACAGGTCTTCTTTTGAATTTGAATATTTTTCTTGAGTTGCATGTAAAAAAGAGAACGGCTATACTATAGATAAGCGACAGGAAGAGGAAGAATTTGTAAGTGCGTGCTGGAAGGGAAAGAGGGTTATGGCAAGAAAGATCGGTATTGGAAATCAGGATTTTGAAAAAATCAGAATAAACGACCATTTTTATATAGATAAAACCAATTTTATACGGGAGTGGTGGGAGTCCGGTGATGAGGTGACGTTGATTACCCGACCAAGACGTTTTGGCAAGACGCTGAATATGAGTATGCTGGAAAAATTTTATTCCATTCAATATGCCAATCGCGGGGAACTGTTTGAAGGGCTTTCGATATGGCAGGAAAAATCTCCTGACGGAGAATATACATATAGAAAAATGCAGGGAACATATCCCGTGCTCTTTATCAGTTTTGCAGGTATTAAGGAAAGTTCTTTTGCCGGCGCGCGGGAAAATATCTGTCGGACGATAGAAGAGCAGTATAATAAACATGATTACCTTTTGGACAGCGGTCTTCTCAATGAAAAGGAAAGGGATTTTTACCAAAAGATTTCTGCGGAGATGTCTGATAGTATAGCGGCAGTGTCCCTTCGGTCTTTGTCAGATTTCCTGGGCAGATATTATGGGAAAAAGGTGATTATCCTTTTAGATGAATATGATACGCCTATGCAGGAAGCATATGTCAACGGGTATTGGGAGGAGATGGTGGTATTTACAAGAAGTCTGTTCAATTCCACTTTTAAGACGAATCCCTATCTTGAGCGCGCCATTATGACGGGAATTACCAGAGTAAGTAAAGAATCAGTCTTTTCTGACCTGAACAACTTAAAGGTGGTGACGACAACCTCGAAGAAATATGCAGACTGTTTTGGCTTTACCGAAGAGGAAGTATTTGCAGCATTGAGAGAGTATGGCTTGTCTGATCGGGAACAGCAGGTGAAAGACTGGTATGATGGATTTATTTTTGGAGATCGGTCGGACATTTATAATCCATGGTCTGTGATTAACTTTCTGGACGATGAGAAAGTGGGACCCTATTGGGTGAATACAAGCTCTAATGGTCTTGTGGGCAAATTGATACGGGAAGGGAACCCGGAGGTCAAGAAAACCTTTGAGCATCTCATTCAGGGCGAAAGTATTCGGATGGAGATAGATGAGCAGATCATTTATGACCAGCTTTCCACGAAGAAAAATGCGATCTGGAGCCTTTTGCTTGCCAGCGGCTATTTGAAAGTGAAAGATCATCAGGCGTATATGACAGAATACGGCGTATGGAAAGAAGAATACGAGTTGGCGCTGACGAATTTGGAAACCAGAATCATGTTCGTCGATATGGTAAGAGGGTGGTTTGACAATGCAGCGTCTGATTACAATGATTTTATCAGAGCGTTACTGGATGGGGATATCAGGGCAATGAATATATATATGAACAAGGTATCTTCGGAAATATTCAGCAGCTTTGATACGGGAAACAAGCCGTCTGAGAGACAGCCGGAGAGGTTTTATCATGGTTTTGTTCTGGGGCTGATCGTGGAGCTTGCCGACCGTTATGTAATCACTTCAAATCAGGAAAGCGGCTTGGGGCGATATGATGTGATGCTGGAACCAAGGAATACGGAAAACGATGCAATTATACTGGAATTTAAAGTGCAGGATGAGGATGAAAAGGAATTATCTGATACAGTGCAAAAAGCGCTCCGGCAGATAGAGGAAAAGAACTATCAGGCGAAGCTTACGGCAAGAGGGATTTCAGAGCGGCGTATCCGGAAGTATGGATTTGCATTTTGCGGGAAGAGGGTGTTGATTGGAGTATCAGTAAAAGAAAGTTTATGATTTTAATGAAAAGCAGATGCGGACAAATATTTTTGTATCTGCTTTTTGCTTATTAGCTGAATATGTGAGAAAACTCAAACATTGTTTATAAGATACCAAAATAGCGTATAAAAATTATTTAAAATGCCTCAAGAGTTCAAAAACAGGTAAATTCATACCAACAGAAGTTATTTGTATTAAGAAAAAAGCTGATTTAAAAAAGTTTAATACACGTACTGGATGGAATATTAACTGGAGCTTGTTGCCAAAGGAAGTAGAAGTTTACGGTTTGCGTGTTAAAGGAGATATGACAATACAAGGCTTAGTTGGAATAAGAGATGCCAAAGAAGCAGATGCTGTATATATCCATTGGGCAAGCGCAGCACCTAATAACAATAGAGAAAAGAATAATGGAAAAAAAGATTATATAGGTGTTGGGGGGGCATCTATTTGCAATAGCATCTGAAAAATCACTAGAATATGGTCATGAAGGTTATATATACGGTTATGCTTCGGATGAAAAAATATTAAACCATTATATTGATATGTTTAAAGCGGTACATATGCCGATTCAAAATAAATATCAGTTTATTATAAACGAAGAAGCAAGTAGAAAGATAAGGGAGGTATATGATTATGAATGGAATTATGGTTAATTATAGCGGTGCGTATTGTGTAAGTCCTTCTCCATATGAAAATTCCTTTTGCCCTTATAATTTGCGGAAAATGAGTCAATATATGTTGGAAAAGAAAAAAAACTTTTTTGATTTAACAGAAAATGAGAAAGAGCTTTTTCAGGCAAAAGAATAGTATAAACATTATAAGGTATATCGGGTGTAAAAGTCTGGTATGCCTTTTGTGATTTGTGTGTTGGAATGGAAAGCGCTCCGGCAGATAGAGGAAAAGAGCTATCAGGCGAAGCTTACGGCAAGAGGGATTTCAGAGCGGCGTATCCGGAAGTATGGATTTGCGTTTTGCGGGAAAAAGGTGTTGATTGGAGGAACAGTAAAAGAAAGTTTATGATTTTGATGTAAAGCAGATGCGGACAAGTATGTTTGCATCTGTTTTTGATATGTCTATTGTATGGTATGTTTTCCTGGGGGTAAAAATTTCAATTTGTTGCGACTTGGAAACAATAAAATAAATATTGAATTACCAAAGATTTAATGTTATGCTTACAGTATCACAAAACATAGTACAAAAGGAGGTGGCAAAGATGAACTTTATTGGGCTATCAGATTCGGAATTGGAAGTTATGGAGGTGTTGTGGGAAAAGGATGAACCAATGTCTTTCGGGGAACTATTGGATTACTTTAATATCCATACAGAGAAAAGCTGGAAAAAGCAGACGCTGAATACTTTTTTATTCAGGATGCAGCAGAAGAATTTAGTGCAGATCATTGCAGAGGGAAAACATAAGCTATATATTCCTGCCATGACCAAAGAAGAGTATCTTTTGAAGGAGTCAAAAGCGTTTCTGAATAAGAATTATCAGGGATCTATTGTCAAAATGGTCGCTGCTTTTAACGGTAGTGAGAAACTGGAAAAGGACGAGATTGACAGGCTGAAACAGCTGTTGGAGGAATGGGGAAAAGAATGAAGCTATATATACTTATGGTAATTGGCGGGAGTATCTGCACGCTGCTCTATCTTATCTTCAATAAGGTGTTGCCGTGCGAGCTGTCATTAAAATGCAGGAGTATCTTTTTAAAATGCAATATTATTTTCTATTTATTACCATTGCCCTTAATAGCGGCGGAATTAAAGGGAAAACTGGAGGTATGGCTGGAAGGGATGGGGATGACCTTTCCTGTATTCAGGCAGGGGAAGATAACAATATATGCTTCCGATAACTTCTGGTCGAACCAGATTATTATGGATGAAAACAATAAAATCAAATATATAACAGGTTATGAAAAAATTCTGCTTGCTGTTGTGGCTATATTTGCTATATTCTGCGTGCTCCTGGCAGGATGGATGATCACTTATCTGGCAGTGTGCCGCAATTATAAAAAAGATGTTATTTACATGGATTCAAAAAGGTATATAAAAAAGCAAAAAGCAGGAAGAAAAGAGATACGGATAGGGTTTTCTCCATCTATCGGTTCTCCTGTCACAGTAGGCATAATAAAGCCAATTATACTACTGCCGGTAAATGATGAAAGATATGCTGCTTCTGAGGGAGTGATACATCACGAACTGAAGCATATTGTGAATAAGGATGGAATATTCCGCTTTCTCACTTTCGTGATCGTAGCAATGGAATGGTATAATCCTCTTGCTTATTATCTGGTTCGGGAGAACATGGCTGTAAGCGAAATGCTTTGCGATGAAGTGGCAGTGAAAGATATGTCCAAAGAAGAAATGGTGAACTACATGGAATGCATCATTGCAGCAGTTGATAAGAATCAAAATAAAAAGCTGGTAGCAGCAACGCTGGGAGCCTCAAAAAGCTTAACGGAAGAAAGGATGAAAAGGATTATGGGAAAAAATTCAAAAAAAATATGGAAAAAAGGGATAGCAATCGGGATCATGGCGGGCTGTTTTCTAATCAGCAGTATTCCTGCACTGGCGTATAAGGAGCCGCCAATTTGCCACGTAGAAGGAGAGATTACGCCTTTTAAAGGATCGAATAATGTGGGCATTTTTGTGGAGGATGGTTATGAAATGATGTTGGGCGAGGAGTGGAAAAATCCTGATTGGAATGTGGATTTCAGCCAGGGAGATCAGTTATTCATAGATGAGAATGACAAGGTATATCCTGCGAAGGATAATGAATTAAATGGTAATAATCAAATAAAGGCATCTTGTAATCATAGTTATATAGTGGGAGAATATTGTACTCATAAAACAAATGGTAATGGTGGGTGTATAGTTACTACATATAGTGCTCAACAATGCAGTAAATGTAATGATTTGAAACTTGGTTCCAAACTTTCAACATTGACGTATGATGTTTGCCCTCACTAATCGGTATCTGCCTGAATGAAATGCCGGCAGCATGTACGCTTGCTGTCGGCATTATAGAAGAATATGGATGAACAGGAAAGACATGGCTGAGTATTTTTAAATGTCTGCAAAAAAGGTGTTGACAAAATGCGACACAATGTAGTACATTATAAGTACTATATAACATAGTACAAATAAAAAGGACAGATATGAAAAAGCAGATAGTAATAAGTGTGCTGATCGTTTTTAATTTATTTTTTCTATTTTTTCAGTTTTCTGATAAATCATGCTCAATCAAAATATTAAACATGGAAGGGGAGTTTTATCCATTTTCGTTAGTGGCGGATGATGAAGATCTCTACTTTGTCGGAATTGAATATGACAGGAACGGACAAGTACAGAGGTCACAGATTTATCAGGCAAAAAAAGGAGAATGCACACCTTGGAACATAGGGGTCAAGCCGCCGAATCATATGTTGTTTTACAGTATTTATGTTAATTGTGATCAAAGATTATATGCATTTCTCTGCGATGATCAAAACAGAAAATGCGAAATATGGGAATTATCTCAGAACAAGGAGATTATTAAAAAGACAGACATTACCCATGTCATAAGTCAGAGTGATATGTATGGCGTTTCTGCCTTTGCCGTAGATAATGAGGGGAGATACTATTTACGGGAATACTTGGGAGATGAAACCATCGTGCTTGGCGATAACGGAATAGAACTGTGCAGGATAGAGGATGGAGACAGAGAGTTTCATTGCCTGGGGTGCGCAAAAAATGGAATGGTGTACATTTTATTTAGCGTCCCGCAAATGAGATCGGCTCAAATAGAGATTGACAGGATTAATATTGTTCAAAAAGATCTTGAAATGGAAAACCTGGGTGATTTTTTACCTGTAGATGATATGTATTCGGTTTTGGAAGCGGGAGAGAAATGTGATTTTCTAATCAGGGGAATGAAGGGCGCTTATCAATACAATTTAGGTGAAGATAAGAGCCGAAAAGTGATTAACTCTTTTCAAATAGACCGGTTTGAATATAATTCCTCAACGAGCTGCTTTCTCAATGATAATGAATTATTAATGATTGCCAAAAAGCAGCATATGGGGGATGCGTCCTGGCAGGACGATATTAAATTTTGCTATTATGCCTATTAGGCATTATATAGAAATCAAAAAAGGAGGGGAGTCCAATGCAGTAATATTTACATGTATCTATAGATGGTTTATTATACAGAAAAGGGGATATTTCTATGAGGAAAACAAGATGTAAAAATGCAATTATCAGCAAGGTGACAGCAATCGCACTTGGCGTACTGGTGCTTAGCAATGCAGCGGTTATGGGGGCGCACGCAGCCTTTCCGGATGATAGTTTTACGTTAGCTACTGTGACGGGTGATGGTGTTGCACTGCGCAGTGCGCCGAATACTTCAGCTACAAGATTGGAATTGATGTATAAAAATGAGACGGTTCATTTAGACATTAATCATAATAATATTAATGGCTGGTCCAAAGTAAGGAGAATAGAAACCACCCGTACTGTGGGATATGCCGCCAGCAGATACATTAAGGAAATGATGTAGATCATAGGAAAGAGAATCGCCATGAAGAAAGTCTGGATCATAGTTATGACAATTATATCTGTGTGCTTGAGTGCCTGTGGGACGAAAAAAACGGAGGAGGATGCTTCATATACAATGGAGGATGCCAATGATCAGGGCATAACAAGCAATCAGAAATTGCCAGATGTGGAAAGCGTGACGGACATAGCGGGCGTAGATGTTTCCATTCAGGCAACAGATACCATAGCCCTGTCAAATAAGGAAATTGCAGTTACCTATAAAGGGGATCTTTATATTTGTTACGTAGTGAGTGCCGGAGATACGATTTTTCTTGCGGGAATAGAACCAGACAGCCGGCAGTATGTGATACATAAAATGAAAATCGAAGATGAAACGTCTGAGAAGCTGCCGGTCGATATTCCGGAAGATATGATGATACAGGGTATCAATGTGGATAGGGAAGGAAATCTGCACATTTTTATTACGGATGCCGACAGGAGTGTACAGAGATGCGAAATGTGGGTAACGGATCGGGAAGGAAATATACTGCGGAAAATTGATTTGGAAAAAGAATTTTCAAAGGATGGTCCTTCTTTACAGGTTTTATGTGAGTTTGCCATAGATGCTGAGGGCAGGTATTATATTTCAAAAAACAGATCCGATGCCTCTAAAAGGGGAATGCTGGTTCTTGATGAAGATGGAAATTGTCTTGGAATGGTAGATAGTCCATACAGCAAGCTGTGGAGTATACGTTCCATAACACGAGGCGGAGATGGAGAAATTTATGTTGCAAATTCTTTAAAAGATGCTGACGGAATTGCAGTTATGTCTATTGATCCGGAAGAACTTTGCATCAAAGAATGTTATGAAGGAGTACTGCCAGAAGGCTTTGGCGGATGTGTAAGGCTTCGTGCAGGAGTCGATAGGGATTTATATTTATATGGTGCAGACGGAATCTATTCCTATGATCTGGGAGAGGAAAGTGGAAAAAAGTTAGTTGATATGGCAGAATTTCCATTTTCTGTTGAAGGAGGAGTGTGCAATGATTTTCTGGCGGATGGCAGGTTTCTTTTTGTAGACGGTGAAAGCCTGATGGAAACAGTTTATCTGGATGACCAGGAATATCCTGTAAACGCGGGAATAGCGCAAAATATCGTGTTTTATTACATTCCAGTGACCGTTGACGTGGAGGATGGGGAATAGAGAGCAAATGAAGAAAAAAGGAATTATGATGGTTCTTTTTACAGCATTACTTTTTCTGACAGCATGTGGCAGTAATGGGGATACTGTTTCGGAAGATGGAAGAATAGTGCTGACATTAGGAACAGTCTCAGACAGTCAGGATTTGAAAAAGCAGGTGGAAGCATATAATCAGAATCATCCGGAATATGTGATAGAAATCAAGGCATATGGGGATCTGGCAGTAGAGGGAACCGATGCGCTGGGCATGATTCAAATGGAGATAGCTGCTGGCGGGGGACCTGACATCATTGATTTTGGATATTTGTATTCTCCTATGGCAGTGGGCAGTGGAATAGTGGAAGATTTGTCGGTATATATGGACGCTGATGAGGATTTTCATGAGGAAGACTATTTTATGAATGTCATAGATGCTTTTTCGGGGAATGAGAAAGCCTATGTGATATCTCCCCAGTTTTCTATCCGGTCTTTTGCCGGACGCAAAGAAGATCTGGGAGATGCAACAAGCTGGAATATGCAGAAAGTTATGTCATATTTTGAGGGAAATGCCCAGGACAGGATTTTATTTCCCGGAGATTCACGGAGGGAAGTATTTGGCTTTCTATGTATGGGAAGCATGGGGAACTTTGTGAACTGGACAAATGGAACCTGCAGCTTTGATGATGGAGCGTTTAAAGAATTGCTTTTGTTTGCCGACCAGTTTCCGGATCAGAGGATTTATGATGAAGATTACTCTGTTTTGCAGCAGTTCCAATCAGGGAAAGCATTATTATATCCGGTGTCTATAACAGGCGTCTATGAAACGGCAAAGGTGAGAACCATTTTTGGTGATGTGCCTGTTAACTATATCGGGTATCCACTGAACGGAAGCAATGGAAATATTGCGCGTATGGGAAATATCGTTTTGGGGATTAACAAAAACAGCAGTCATAAGGAAGCAGCCTGGGAATTTATAAAAAGCTTTCTAAAGGAAGAGTATCAAAGCAATATAGAAGGCGGACTTCCTTTGCTGAAAAAGGAGTTGGAGATCCGCCTTACAAAAGCCTGCGAGATCGAATATGAGGAAAATGCCTCCGGAGAGAAGGTTGAAAAGGTAAAAGACCGTATTATATTTGAAGGTGAGGAGCCCATTGATATTATATGTATCAACCGGCAGGACGCGGAAACCTTGCTTGAAATCGTAGATAATGTAGATACTGCATATGCCACAGATCTGGATCTATATACCATTATTCTGGAGGAAGTCAGCGGTTACTTTGAAGATGACAGAGAGATTGATTCTGTTATTGATATTATCCAGAATCGTGCATCCATATATGTCAGTGAAAATTACTGAAAATTGAAATTAAAAACAGAAAAGGAGATCAGATTATGAAATTAAAGAAAATATTAAAAAGTGTAGTTGCTTGTTTTGCTATGGCAATAATATTGTTTCCCGCTATGCCGACTGTTCAGGTTAACGCCGCTGCAAAAGCGGTAGAAACAAGGTACATTAATGGAAATGGCGTTCGTCTGAGAAAAGAAGGCTGGACTGGAGGAACGGTTTTGGAATTGATGTACGATGGAGATGAAATTAAGTTCTATCCGGATATTTACGGATCAGATACAGAATATAACTATATGCAGAGGATTACAACGAAAACATATGGTTATGTAGATCATCATTATACGAGAAGTAATAAAAAATAATGCATGAGGCTGCTACAAGTGTAGCAGCCTTGTTTAAGGAGAAGGGTCATGATGAAAAAGGTAATGGCATGTATTTTGGTGTTTTTGGTAGTGGGCTCTTTGGTGGCATGTGCAGGGCATTCCACTCAAAGCATGAGGGAAAACATAATGGAAAGCGAAGCTGAAAATGCAGAAGAGATACCTTCTGCAAATGAAAAAAACGATGAAGGAATGATGCCTTTGACAGATGTGGAAGTGTCGGATAGAAGTGCAACCGTTTATTATGCTGGCGAAAATTTTGTGAAATCTGTATTTGCAGTGGGAAGTAATATGCTGTATGTCTGTGGGATCAAAGCAGATAAAGATTATTTTCTTGGTTATATGCAGAAGGAAGAAGATGTATTTCAGGAATTTTCCATAGAAATGGATGAATGTATGCGTGCATTTAACATGGCAGTTGACGGACAGGGGCGATGCCACATACTGTGGATGAGTGTGGAAGAATTTGAAGCAGGGGATCAGAGCGTTGACCGCATTACCTATGAAAAAAGTTGTATTACGATTGTAAATAATAAAGGAGAAATTGAAGGAGAAATAGATGTAACAGATCTGTTTTCTTCCGGGTACAATAGACCTTTTTGCTTTGTTGTTGACAGAGAGGGAAATTATTATTTTGAAAGTGGGAAAGAGATTGTTCAAATTTTGAATGATGGTACACAGGGAACCGTTATCGTATGCGACGGATGGATAGAAGGAATTGGAATGGGAAAATCAGGAGCTGTTTACTGTGCTTATCAAAAAGAAAATGGTGAGAGAAAGCTGGGGCGGCTGGAAGAAAATAGTCTTTATACTTATGAGTTACAACTGCCACAGTCTGATGCTGCATATGCAGGTATTTATGCAGGAACAGATTCTGAACTTTTGATTTTTAATAAAGAAAGCGGAGCTTTTGCTTTTGATGAAAGTCAAATAGAAGAAAGAGTTTCCGAGACAGAATTACCTGTAAAAGGAACTGAAATTGTGGGGTATGGGATTCTTTCGGATGGACGTATCTGTATGATGAAACAGGAAGATGAAAATACAGTATTTTATTATGTACCTTCAGGAAGGTGAGCACGGGCAGGATATTTATTTGCTCATTCTTTTGTTTTAATATTAGATTAAAATATGAGATAAAATCTCAAATATTGTTTACAAAATCCGAAATCGATATATAATATAAATATATGATGGAGGTAAAGCTTATGTTATGTCAATTTACCGTAAAAAATTATAAGAGTATTCGTGAAGAGATGACTTTTGACATGCAAGCCGCTGCTATTACAGAGCATAAAGACAGAATCATTCAGACGAAAGATGGAGAAAACTTTTTACCCGTATCTGTGATCTATGGACCTAATGGCGGAGGAAAATCAAATGTATTGGAGGCATTGCATACATTAGATTCCAAAATATTAAGACCATTATGTGCAACCTGTGATAAGATAGAATGTGAGTATAAAGCGAGAAAGATTCCTGTGGAGCCGTTTGCATTTTCAGAGGAAACAAAAAAAGAACCAACGGAATTTGAAGTGTTTTTCAGGACTGAAATTGCAGAATACCGTTATATCCTGCATGTGAAGCAGGATTTTGTTGTTTATGAAAGTTTGGATCGGATAAAATTAGATACGGGAAGAAGGTCGGCGCTTTTTCTAAGAACTGGGAATGAAGTTGCGCTAAAAGGTGTATTCAGTAAGATTAAGATTAGCGAAGAAATTTCGGGAAATCTGCCATTGCTGTCTTATCTTGGAATTACCTATAAGAAAAATGAGATAATTTCTGACGTGATAGAATGGTTTGAAGAGTCTATTGATTTTTTGAATTATGGAAATCCAAGACAAGAACTTCGAACTGCAATAGTCAGGACAGAAGAGGTAAAAAGACTTGTACTTGATATGATTCGTGAGATGGATCTGGATATTGAAGATTTTCGCATTGAAGAGAAAGAAGAAAACTATATAGAAGTTTATACAAAACATACGGTAAATGGATATAATGCAGAATTGACTTTATCAGAAGAATCCAGTGGGACAAAAAAGTTGTTTGGGCTGTTGCCGTTTATTGCGAGAAGCCTTGTGGTTGGAACAACGCTGGTAATTGATGAGTTGGATGCAAAAATTCACCCGGTATTGCTGCGCTATATCATTATGATGTTCAACAATATGGAAGTTAACAAGAATGGTGCGCAGTTAATTTTTACCTCACATGATCTGTCCACTATGAATAATGATATATTCCGTCGAGACGAAATATGGTTTGTGGCAAAGGGAAAGGAACAGAATTCTAAACTTTATTCACTGGTTGAGTTCAAGAATACAAAGGGAGAATCCGTTCGCATGGATGCAAAATATGATAAACAATATTTAGAGGGCAAATATGGCGCAGATCCGTATCTGAAGACGATTATAGATTGGAGTGATGTCAATGCCTGAAAAAGTTGGGACAACGCAATGGAGGAAGCAGAGACGTAAGGAATATCTTGAACAAAAAGAATATCGCTATTATATTTTTTGTGAAGGAACGCAAACGGAACCTCTTTATTTTGAGGGATTTAAACGACGGATAGAGGATAATCCGATTTACAAGGATATGGTTCTGGTAGAAATTGAGCCATGTGCTGCGGAGACTATGCGGGTAATAGGCATGGCGGAGAGGTATGTTCACAAAAATAGGATTAACAAAGGACAGATTTGGTGCGTTTATGATAAAGACAGCTTTCCAGCAAGAGATTTTAACGGTGTAGTGGAGCGTGTGGACAAGCTTAACTTAGAAAATTCAAGATTGCAGTATCATGTGGCATGGAGCAATGAGTGTATTGAATTTTGGTTTATATTGCATTTTGCTTACTATATCTCAAATAATCACAGGGTAGAGTATATTAAATTTCTGAATGATAAGTTTAGAGAATTAGAAATTGGAAAGTACCAAAAAAACATGAAAAATATATTTAGTATTCTGATGGAGAAAGGGAACCCAAAACTGGCAATACGGTATGCAAAGCGAATTATAAAGGACGGAAAAGGCAGGACACCAACCGACATTACACCGGGGACAAAAGTGTACGAATTGGTAGAGGAATTGGCGAAGTATCTACCGGAAAGAATAAAGCAGAGGTTTTTATAAAGAGATATAGAATCAGGGGGATATAAAAATTGTTTGAAAATGCAGAGTGGCTGTTCTTCGACCTTGGTTCAACCATCATAGACGAGCGTATTGCATATGAGCACAGATTAAAAGGAATTGCAGATCAGGCAAATGTGCCTTACGAAGAGGTCTGCCGCATTGCCGTGGAATTTTACAAACAAAATAAAAAAGGCGACCTGGAGACAGCAAAATTTTTTGAAGTTGAACTGCCAGGCTGGTATATTGAAGGCGAGGTTTTATACGAGGACGCGGTCAAATCGCTGGAGATATTGAGCAAAAAGTATAAAATTGGCATAATTGCCAATCAGGCATTGGGAACCAGGCAGCGTCTGGAACAGCATGGTATATTAAAATATTTTGATCTGGTAATTGCCTCTGCGGAGGAAGGCGTTGCAAAGCCGGACAGGCGGATATTTGAGATCGCTCTGGAAAGAAGCAATTGCAAGCCTGATAACGCGGTGATGATAGGTGATCGCATTGACAATGACATTGTTCCAGCGAAGCTGTTGGGTATGCATACCATATGGATCAGGCAGGGATTTGGAAAATATTGGAGGATTGACAAGGAAATTGAAAAAGCTGATTGTGCGGTTGACAGTCTGACAGAATTATGCGATCTGCTACAGCATGATAAAAGATAAGAGGATACTGTGTTGAAAAAAATAATTTTTGATCTGGGCATTTTGCTTGCAACCGCTATTTTTTTAATTAGTTTTTACTGCTTTTTACATGGTTCATTTGAAATGTATCCCACGCCGGAACAAACGGAAAAAGCCAGAATCGCAGCGGCGATAGCTGCAGGCTTATCCGTTTTTGCCAATGTCGTGTTGATAAGAAGCAGACTTAAACTAAGGGGAAAGAAACAAAACCGATCTTAAAATCTGGAGGTGAATTTCCATGTGGCTTTTTGTGGCTGTTTTGTCAGCGTTCTTTGCAGGGGTCACGTCGATCCTCGCAAAGTGTGGAATCCGGAAAACCGATTCGGATGTGGCGACGGCACTGCGCACTGTTGTGGTGCTTTTCTTTGCATGGATTATGGTATTTTTGGCAGGCTCCTGGGAAATGATCACGGCAATATCGGCGAAATCTCTGTTGTTTCTGGTCTTATCAGGAGCCGCCACAGGGGCATCCTGGATCTGTTATTTCAAAGCGTTATCCATAGGGGATGTAAATAAAGTGGTGCCTGTTGATAAGTCCAGCACCGTTCTTTCTGTGCTTCTTGCGATTTTCCTATTTGGAGAAACAGGGCATTTGGCGGTAAAACTGACAGGTACGGTATTTCTTGCAGCAGGCATTTATTTGATGGTAGAAAAGAAACCGGGAGCGGAAAAAGAGAAAGGCAATAAGTGGTTTCTTTATGCCGCTTTATCCGCTGTCTTTGCGGCGCTTACATCTATTCTTGCCAAAATCGGCATTACAGGAGTAGAATCGAATCTTGGAACGGCGATCCGCACCGTAGTGGTGCTTGTGATGGCGTGGATGATGGTGTTTATGAAGGGAAAGCAGTCCCAGATCAGAGAAATCGATCGAAAGGAAATGGCGTACATAGCTTTCTCGGGGCTTGCAACGGGAGCCTCCTGGCTGTGCTATTATTATGCCATTCAAAATGGTATTGTCAGCGTGGTGGTGCCTATTGATAAGGCAAGCATTGTGATAACGGTTATTTTTTCCTATTTTGTATTTGGAGAGAAATTGAGCAGGAAAGCTTTGGCTGGGCTCCTTCTTATGTTGTTTGGAACGTTGGTTATGGCGATAGGGGCTTAAGGGCAAAAATATGGAACGTTTGATACTGGAAAACCACGAAATAAAAATATATTATTCATCGAAGCAGCCTGCGCCCCTTGTGGTCTGTCATTATGTTGACGACGGGGAGGCGCTTATAAAGGAATGCAGGCAGTTGGGATGTGGTGATTTCACTCTGGTCCTGATCCGAAACTTGGAGGAGCTTGACGAGATGAGCCCTTATAAAGTAGAAACTTTGAAGCAATTCAGAGGCATGGGGGAGGAATATGTCAGAACCCTGACGGTTGATATCCTGCCACAGGTGGAAAAGAAACTGAAAGCAAAACCGGAGGAGTACCTGCTGGCGGGTTACTCTCTTGCAGGGCTTTTTGCCGTCTATGCAATGTATCATACAGACATCTTTTCTAAAGTGATATCGTGTTCAGGCTCGTTGTGGTATCCGGATTTTGTGAATTATGTGAAAGAAAGAGAACTGCCCTGTAAGCCGGAAAAGGTATACTTTTCAGTAGGACGCTCTGAGAAAAATACCAGAAACAGGCTGTACCGGGAGGTTGAAACCCGCACCTCTGAAATAGAAAGATTTTTTGCCGCCCAAAAGATTCAGACTGTCTTTGAGTTAAACGAGGGCGGGCATTTTCAGGATGTCAGTCTGAGAATGGCGAAAGGGATAAAGTGGGCGTTAGAATAAACGTGATAAATGAAAAGACTGGAGGAAGATATGGGTATGATCAAATATGTGATAGCGTCCCAGGGAGATATGGAACTGCTCATAGACAGCAGATTGGAAATGCTGAAGGTGGTAAACGCCCTGCCTTCTGACCATGTGTTTCCGGATGGGTTTGTTGCAGCAACCAGAGAGTATTTTGAAAGAGGGGATCAGACCACCGTTTTGGCAATGGATCAGGGGGTGATCGGCTGTGCAACGTTATGCTATATGGAGTTGATGCCCACCTTTTCCCATCCAACGGGAAAGCGCGCGCATCTGATGAATGTATATACCAATAGCAGATACCGCAGGCAGGGAATCGCATATAAAATGGTCAAAATATTGATGGAGGAGGCTGAGAAAAGAGGAGTCACAGAAATCAGCCTTGATGCTACGGAATCGGGCAGACCGTTATATCATAAGCTTGGCTTTACAGAATCGGAGGAGTGCATGGTGTTGAATCTTGCATGAAAGTAAGAAAGGAAAAATGAGATGGTTGAAATTATAAAGTTAAGGGAAAACGAGGAGCTTATTGCAGCTGCCGCAGAATGGTTTCATCAAAAGTGGGGCGTTCCCGTGGAGGCATACAGAGAGAGTATGGAGGAATGTATCGGAAACGGCGGAGTTGTTCCCCAGTGGTATCTTGCCATGGAGGAAGAAAAAATAGTTGGGGGTCTGGGGGTTATTGAAAATGACTTTCATGACCGTAAGGATCTGACGCCCAATGTATGTGCGGTATATGTGGAAAAGGAATGTCGTTGTCAGGGCATTGCAGGAAAACTGCTGGATTTTGTCTGCAAGGATATGAAAGAAAAGGGGATAGACACGCTTTATCTGGTTACGGATCATACTTCTTTTTATGAGCGCTATGGATGGAAATTTTTATGTATGGTGCAGGGAGACGGTGAGCCTCAAATGAGTAGGATGTATATTCATAAGGAAAAATAAAAGATCGTTATTTTGTTAATACTCCTTTCGCCTGAAAATACAAACTGCCAGGGGATAGGATAAAGCGAAAGCCAATAATGAGGACGCAAGCAAAATGACTGCGCCTGCTATAATAGAAGCAATCCCGGGTTCCAGTAATTGATTTATGGCACTGATCATTGCAAAATCGATGGCGAAGGCGCAAAGTAAGGAGATAATTAAAAATACTTCGCTTCGTTCCTCGCCGCCTGCATAAAATAAAGGAAAGAAGATGGCGCTCATAAAGAGACTCATGCTGATGCCCAGCGCAAACAGAGAGAGAATATCGATACGCTGGTCAAAGGAGCATCCGTGAAAAAGGCATGACAATCCCAGTTCGATCCCAGCAAAAAGGGGTCCTGCAAGAAGCCAGATCAGTTGGTTGAAAAACAGGCTTTTTACAATAGCGGCTCGCTTTACCGGCAGAGTCAGCTTATATTTTCCCCACTTTGATCGGAATTCGTTTTTAGCTACCGCAATGGCATTTACGGAAAAACCAATGATGCCGATCATAACATAACCGATTTGCAGGGACTGGCTGATAAGGGCAACGGCAAAAAGTCCAAACAGAAGCATAAAGCAGGAGAATACCTTTGCATTTGAGAGGGTTGCATACAGGTTGTTTTTTAAAAGTCCTTTCATACTCTTTCTCCTTTTATTAAAAGCAGCATGATCTCGTCAACTGAAACATGATCTACAACAACATCCTTGTATTTGCGCTGTGCCTTTTTTCCATCTGAGACTAAAACGTCGATCTGAAAATCCCGCTTCCGGAAAGCGATCATGTCGCTGGGGTCCAGGGCAAGAAACTGGCTTTCCTTGCAGCGCATAACAGCATAGTTGTATACTAGGTCATTTTTGGATACTGTCATGATCAACTTTCCGTTATGAATAAAAGTAATGTAGTCTGCAATTTTTTCCAAATCGCTGGTGATATGAGAGGATAAAAGAATAGAGTGATCTTCCTCCTGTACAAACTCAAGAAAAACGTCCAACATTTCATCCCGCATCACAGGGTCCAGACCGCTGGTCGCTTCATCTAAAATCAATAATTGCGGGTGGTGGGACAGAGCGGCGGCAATGGCAAGCTTCATGGTCATTCCCTTGGAATAGTCTTTTATTTTTTGCCGGGGCGGCAAATGAAAGTCCGCTAAATATTTCTGAAATAACCCATCATCCCACTGTGTGTAAATCCCTTCCATAACCTGGGATAAGCGTTTCGCCGTCCAAAATCCGGGGAAATTATCTCCGTCATAAACCACGCCGATTTTTTCCCGAATATCCGTATCGGCATCTTGCATTTCCCTGCCAAATAATTTTATGGTTCCGCTGTCCTTGTGGATGGTATTTAAAATACAGCCGATGGTTGTGGTCTTGCCCGCGCCGTTTTCCCCAACAAAGCCGCCTATGGCGCCATAGGGCAGGGAAAAAGAGATTTTATCCAATGTAAAATCTGACCTTGAAAAGGTCTTGGAAACCTGCTGTAATTCTAAGATGTTTTCCATGGCTAATTGTCCTCCCGGTAGAATAAAGCCAACAGCTCCGTCAACTTTTCGAGAGAAATATTGCTCACCCGCCCAATTTCAGCGGCGGCCTGCAAGTGTTCCTCGGCGATCATCTGTTGCTGTTCCTGATAAAATTCTTTATTTTGTGCCGATACAAAGCTTCCTCTGCCAACGGTGGTTTCAATAAATCCATCCCGTTGCAGATCTTCATAGGCTTTTTGAACCGTGATGACGCTTACGTGAATGGACTTTGCCAAAGACCGCATGGAGGGGATGGAATCTCCGGTCTGCAATTCGCTGCTCATGATCATTGCCTTGATCTGCGATGTGATCTGCTCATAAATTGGTTTATTGACATTGTTGCTGATAATGATTTCCACGTTTGTACCTCTGTTTCAAAATGTACTTAATGTACAAGTACATTATAACAGCACTGATATATTTGTCAATCATAAAAATGATGGAACAGGTAAAAGTAATTGATAGTTTTGAATATATGGCATATAATATAATTACAAACAACTACAAAACAACTGCAATATGTTTACAGGAGGGATTGCGATGACAGAGCAGGTGCTGATTCAATTTAGGGCTGATAAAGCATTAAAACAGGAAGTTACTGAAATATACGAAAGGCTTGGAATGGATTTACCTACGGCATTCCGCATGTTTATGACCAGAAGTAAAATGGTGAAGGGGCTTCCATTTGATGCAACACTACCGGAAAATACGATAACAAGGGCAGAGGCAAAGAATGCTTTCCATACATTGCGCAGGCAGGCGGCTGATGTGCCGGAAATGTCGCTGGAGGAAATAAATGCTGAGATCACGGCGGCAAGAAGAGGGAAAAGGTAGACGTCATGGAATATTATGCTGTAATTGATACAAATGTATTGCTTTCGGCGCTGTTGTCTAAAAATGAAGATACAGCTACAGTTAAAGTATTGGATGCTGTTTTTGATGGAAAAATTATTCCTTTGTATCATCAAGATATTTTGGCGGAATATGATGAAGTGCTTCACAGGGAAAAGTTTCATTTGAAAGAGGAAACAATACAGACAGTAGTCGAGGCAATAAGACAGTATGGAGTGGAAGTGTTTCCCCAGCCTACAGGAGCTATATTAATAGATCTGGATGATCTTGTATTTTATGAGGTGGCTATGGAAAAGCGGGATGATGGAGCTTATTTGGTTACTGGCAATCAAAAACATTATCCTTTCAGGGACTTTATTGTTACGCCTGCAGAGATGATGCGGATTATAAAAAATACGAATTAGAGAAAGCAGGAGGACAAATGATAGGAATCGGAACCATAATAAACAGCATCTGTATCATTGCAGGAGGTCTGACAGGGCACTTTACAGGAAAGCTATTGAAAAAGGAGCAGCAGGAAGCCTTAAATATAGCCTGCGGAATAAGTGTTATTTTCATTGCAGTCGCCGGCGCGATGGAAGGGATGTTGAAGATTCAGGGAACCGAAATCAGCAGCGGAAAGTCTATGCTGGTGGTGCTTTGTCTTGCAGTTGGAACGATTATCGGAGAACTGCTGGGGATAGAAAAGGGATTTGAAAGCTTCGGGGAGTGGTTAAAGAAAAAAACAGGCAACAGCGGCGATCCCAGATTTGTAAATGCTTTTGTAACGGCGTCTTTAACCGTCTGTATTGGAGCCATGGCGATCGTGGGAGCTATCCAGGACGGAATCTTAAACTACTATTCCACTCTTGCCGTGAAATCCGTCCTGGATTTTATCATTATAGCGGTGATGACTTCTTCCATGGGCAGGGGATGTGTCTTTTCCGCTATTCCGGTGTTTATTTTCGAGGGGACAATAACCGTGCTTGCTCGGCTGATATCGCCGATTATGACTCCAACGGCGATTTCCTATTTATCTCTGATCGGATCTGTTCTGATTTTTTGTGTAGGGGTGAATTTGGTCTGGGGCAAAAAAGTGCGCGTGGCAAATATGCTTCCGGCGGTTCTGCTTGCCATTTTGGCGGCGTATGTTCCATGGAGCTTTTAGCAGGCGGTCAATACATATTTACAGGAAGCGTAAACGCTTCGGAATGGAGGAAAGTTGAAAAATCAGCTTGATAGCTGATTTTTCAACCAGGAATTTGTGTCGGAGCGCCACAAATTCTTGGATGGTAGAGCGAAATCTGACATTTCGCTCGCCCTCCTCAGCGCAGACGCTTCGGAATGGAGGTAAAAAACGCACAGGATATTTGGAAACAGGGAAGAGGTAACGTATACAGACCGGAAAGGCGCGTACATTATACCCATTAAGGGTGATCAGATTGGGGTTGTTAAAACCCCCAAAGGGTATTTTCTGTTGGGCGGCGGACTGGATGGGGATGAATCAGATGAAGTATGCATTGAGCGGGAATGCAGGGAGGAAGCGGGTTACAATGTGGTGATCAAGAGGAAAATCGGCTCTGCAGAAACCTATTATAAAGCTCCGGAAATCGGCTATTTTCATCCCATTCAAACTTATTACGCAGGGGAACTGCTGGAAAAGGTACAGGAACCCATGGAAGAGGATCATAAATTGGTATGGATCAGGTTTGAGGATCTGAAGGGGAAAATGTACATGGAAATGCAGAATTGGGCGATCGAGGAAGGGTGGAAAAGGCAGGTGTAACAGATTCGGAAATTTTTTATATTTGAAAGACTAACTATTAAAAGTCAAGTCCTAAAGTGAAATTTTCTGAATGGAT
>CAMWCA010000028.1 GCA_947172705.1 uncultured Lachnospiraceae bacterium | reverse complement strand
ATTCTCTTGAATTTTCAGGGCTGCATTGCTGTTCATTTGTCAAGGTTCCTACTGCTGTCTTCCTCAGACGCAACTCTGATATAATATCACGAGTTTTTATCTTAGTCAAGACATTTTTTAAATTTTTTCATTTCCACCATTCATATTCACAAACGGTGGAATTTCATTATAGCATTCTCTGTAAAAACTTGTCAATAAACTATTTCTGGTCATTCAACCAAAAATCATCATTGACATTTGTCTATTATGCTATAATTTTTAGCTTAAAGCCAAAAATTTGGAAGTACCATGTATCAGATACTTCCAACTCTATTGGCAGCTAAACGGAGAAAGAGGGATTTGAACCCTCGCGCCGCGTGAACGACCTACACCCTTAGCAGGGGCGCCTCTTCAGCCTCTTGAGTATTTCTCCAAAATCTGAATTACACCGCTACCAATATTTTGCTGTGGCACTGCAATATATCTTGCAACGCAAATGTTATTATACCTAAGCATATTTCGTTTGTCAATGCTTTTTCTTCCAAAATTCAGCGTACTTAACCGCACACCACCACAAAGATTATGGCACAAATCGACTCTTAAATACAACACCGCTTTGATACCTATCCCATATGCTATAAATAGGTTTTGATTACAGCCTCGATCCTTCTTTTAACTTCTTCTGCAATCTCCACTGTTTTCATATCTTTATATTCTTCGTAATGTATGGGAGGCATATAAATCAGCTTGACCGTAACAGGTCTTATAGACTTTTCATCAAAGGGTTGAAAAGAATCGATCAAGGCGCAGGGCACAATAGGACACTTTGCTTTAACGGCGCATTTAAAGCTTCCTCCCTTAAATTCTAATAAGGAGTTTCCCATTTTGCTTCGGGTTCCTTCTGCAAAGATCAGAAAGTTTTTCCCTTTCTTTACATCCTCAGCCATTGAAAGGATCACTTTCATAGATTGCTTAATATCTTCTCTGTCCATGGCATAAGCGCCTAATGCTTTAATCACCTGCTTTAACAGAATCACATTACTGGCTTCCTTTTTTGCTACAAAAGAAAAAGGTCTGGGGCAAGAATCTAAAAATACAAGTACGTCAAACATTCCCTGATGGTTAGGATAAAATATAAATCCATCCTCCTTAGGGATGTTTTCGATCCCATATGTCTCAATCGTAACTCTTCCTGCATGATTTGCTTTTTTTGTTACTTTTTTTATAAACCAAAAGGATTCTTCATAAGTAATTCTGCTGCTTATACCGCACCACCATATTTTAAGCAAATAATAGGGAGCTATCCAAAAAAGCCTGATTACCATTAATGCAATTCTCATATCTATTGCTCCTGTTTGCCTGTCATTCTTCTTTGTATTCTTTTATTGCAGTCTCATATAAATTATTCCCTTTAGAATCAATTACAACGATAACGGGAAAATCTTTCACCTGCAGTTTTCTTATTGCCTCTGTTCCCAGATCATCATAGGCGATTATTTCAGAGCTTATAATGGATTTGGAAAGCAATGCTCCGGCGCCGCCTACTGCTGCAAAGTATACCGCTTCGTTTCGGATAATCGCCTGCCTTACTTCTTCCGTTCTTTTTCCTTTTCCAATCATTCCTTTCAATCCCAAGTCCAAAAGAGAGGGAGCATATTTATCCATCCTGCTTGCTGTTGTAGGACCTGCCGATCCAATAGGACGTCCCTCCCTTGCCGGAGAAGGTCCCATATAATAAATAACATTATTTTTGATGTCAAAGGGAAGCCCTCTGCCTTCCTCCAATGCCTCGTACATTCTTTTATGTGCAGCATCTCTTGCCGTGTAAATTGTTCCTGTTATGTATACGTAGTCTCCGCTGCGCAGTTCCTTTGCAACCTGATCGTTATATGGCGCTGTGATATGTCTGTCCATGCTATCCTCCATGTTTTTCTAAAGTATTCTGCTGCAGTGCCTGTTTACATGACAACAGATATTAACCGCAACCGGAAGCCCCGCAATATGGGTAGGATAAGTATTAATATGAACAGCAAGCGCTGTGGTGCTCCCCCCTAAGCCTCCGGGTCCAATCCCAGATCCATTGATCCGACCCAGCAATTCTTCTTCCATCTCCTTCACATAAGGAATATCGGAGTGTTCATCCACAGATCTGGTCAACGCTTTCTTGGCAAGAAGCGCACATTTTTCAAAGGTCCCCCCTATCCCTACCCCTACAACCATAGGGGGGCAGGCATTGGGACCTGCATCCTTCACTGCTGTAAGGACCGCATTCTTAACGCCTTCTATTCCGTCTGCAGGCTTGAGCATGAAAATCCGGCTCATGTTTTCACTCCCAAATCCTTTAGGCGCTACTGTAATTTTAATCTGATCGCCTGCAACAATATCATAATGAATAACTGCCGGTGTATTGTCCTTTGTATTTTCTCGAAAAATGGGATCTTTCACCACTGACTTCCGAAGGAAGCCTTCTTGATATCCTTGCCTTACGCCTTCGTTCACTGCCTCTGCAAGTAAACCGCCTTCCACATGGGCATCCTGTCCCACTTCCATAAAGATCACAGCCATTCCCGTATCCTGACAAATAGGAATCATATCTTCTGCTGCAATTTGAAGATTATCTTCCAGTTGACGCAAAATCTGCTTCCCCAAAGTAGATCTCTCTTTCTCAGCCGCCTGGTGCAATGCCTGTTTCATATCATCTGTAAGATAGTGATTCGCTTCAATGCACATTTCTTTTATATTTTTTGTGATTTCTTTTGCCTGAATAGCCCTCATATTAAACAAACTCCATTTTTATCTATTGGGTAATGGTTTTTTTGATTTTCGCCAGTTCTTCCTGGCTTGGTTCCCCTGCAATATATTTTAGGATCTCCCCATCATTTTTATATCTGGGAATTAAGTGCATATGGAAATGAAAGACTGTCTGCCCAGCAACCTCTCCGTTATTTTGTACCACATTAAATCCATCACATTTTAATCTATCTGTCATAGTGATCATCATTTTCTTTGCAAGTCTCATTGCATCTGCTGCTGTCTCCTCCGGCAGTTCGTAAAGATTTGCATAATGATTCTTAGGTAAAATAAGCGCATGTCCTTTGGTTGCCGGGCCTACGTCAAGGATTACCTTAAACTGCTCATCTTCATAAAGCGTATGGGAAGGAATTTCCCCTGCAATAATTTTACAAAAAATACAATTATCCTGTTTCATGATTTTTCCTCCTCAAATTAAATTGATCTTTCCATAAAGGTAAATATCTGATCCAACGTCCGAAGAGTTTTAAAATCACCCTTCATCTTCATAGCTCCCCCCATAAAAGCTCTCTGGAAGGTCATTCGTGCATAGATAATATCATTCATGGTTTCTCTGCTGATCTGTATTTCAACATCAGGGTTATCTGCATTTCCATAATAATAATTATGATCCGATCCGTTTATTTCTATTATAAGAGGATTTGCTTTCCCCTCCACATGAATTTTATAAACTGCTTTAAAACCTGACTGAGGGGTAAAGTGACTTTTAAAATCTTCTATAAACTCCTCTTTATTTTCCTCCTGTTCTCCATTGCCCATTAAATCCCGGAACATACTGGTAAGCTCCTGTATATCCTTCTTCTGTCTCTTTACATACATGTCATCAGAAACATACTGAGATAACTGTTCTGATTCCTGAGGTGTCAGATTAATATTCTTATCAATAGAAACCATTTGCTTAACAGCCTGATTACTTGCCGGGAAACATGCCATTTTCTGGTTGATGGTTCGATACATGTTTTCCGCCTTTTTTTCAATAATTCTATTATAATCCTCATCATCTTCCAAAATGGACGTATCTGCTATATAACCGCAAATTCCACTGCATGGAAGCCCGCCTAAAATCTCCCAGGAACTGGTAAGGGTCAGCTTTCCTTCTCTCTCGCCGTAAGTTGTGGACATAACAATAGGACACATATAGGTTTTAGCTATTTTCTCTTTATCACCATAGAGCCAGCAGGCATCCAAAAACAAATGCATATACCCGCCAATTCCATACCATTCTACCGTGGATGCAAGTATAATGCCATCTGCCGTCTTAATTGTCTGAGGCAGTGTCGGTATATTACTTTTTATTTCATAGAGATTAAAGCGCTCGACAGTAACATTCAGTTCCTCCAGTACGCTCTGCATTTTGTTAATCACGTATAATGTAGGATCATCCATCAGTCCCCTGCCGCCATAATATATGTTGATCTTCATATTGTCTCCACCTTTCGCTAGACTACTACATCTAGTATAAAGCGGTTTCTTCTATCTGTAAATAAATTTTAATTTTCCAAGGCGTATTTCGTCGCCTGGTTCTATTCGCTCAGATGCATTTGGTGTAAGGCGCATTCCATTTCTGAAAGTTCCGTTAGTAGAATTCAGATCGGTTATAAAAATTTTATTGCCATCTCTGGAAAATTTAGCATGCATACGGCTGACGCTGGATTCTTCCAGCACCATATCCACAGCTCCTGCAAGTTTTCCAACTGTCAGGGGAAGTCTGCTAAGATCAATATGGCATTTCTTTTTTCTATCAAGACAATATAGTTTATTTTCACAATTTTCTGTCCATGGTATATAAACCGTATTTCCCATATCTGCAGCAGGCGCTTGCGTTTGTCCACTGTCTCCATAAACAGGCGCATAGCGCTTTGTTTCTTCCGTTTTTTTCTGTTCCCTTTTTTCCTTTCCCTGATAAAATAACATGTACCAAAGCCAGGCTGTAGAAGCTGCCATTAATGCCGCCGTCACAATCCATCCTACTGTCACGTAAATCTCTTCCTGGTAGGATAGCTCATAAAAATACCCACTATAAATCAAAGCTCCGGTGCTTAACAGACATATTATCCAAACAGGTATTACTTGCAGCATTACTTTCCTGTTTCTGACTGGCTTTAAATTATCCTGCAGTCTCTCCAGAGATTCTTTTTCCACTTCGTGATTCTCTTCATTCTGCCAAAAATGATCTTTATATTCCTGGTTTTGATTGAGCATTTCCATATCAATTCCTTTTGCTTCTTCTCCTGCATCATCCTGAAACCATTTTAATGCCTCATCCAGCACAAACTGCTCCCGGGAAACCAGATCTGCCAGCTTATACACCGTTTCCACTGCTTCCATATCCTCACCGTCCACTTTGGAGATCAAAAAATCCATAAGTTTAGGTAAGCTGTCTTCTTCAGCATTTGGATAGTATAAAAAGAAATATTCTCCGGTCTCAATATTTTGAAAAATATACTCGGGCAGCAGCAACAGACTTCTTCCATCTAATAAATATTTTTGCAGCATATCATTTACGATCTTCAGTTGCACCAACAACTTGCGCAGCTCATCCATTCCAATGCCTTTTCCATCGTAAATGCTAAGCATACTTTGTTTTGAGGTGATCTCATAATACAATAGCACATCCCCGTTGATATACCTTTCCTGACTTGCCAAAAGACCTTGTATTTTATTTTCTGTTACCATTTTCCTTTGATAAATATTTTCTGACACACCGTTGTTATTTTTTATAATCAAATAATTATGCCTGTAATCCTTATAATATTTTACTTCAAGCATTTGATTGCACCCTCCATTTTCTTATTATTTTGACAGGATTCCATTTTCTAATCCGTTTCCTTATAAATTCTTTTGAACCCCTTTGCCGGCTCTCCACCCACACCCATTCCTCTTCTATATAACATTTTTCTGCTTCTGTGGAAAAAAACGGGTAAAAATTTTTCATTCTCTCCAGCCTTTCTTCCACATAAGCCGTCCCGTTCCAATTCTCTCGTTCTTCCGAACCATAAATTGCTTCTCCATAGTCATTCTCTCCCCAGGTAAACCGCCCGGCACGCATTGCCAGTAAAAAATCATTCTGAGAAATCGCACTTCTGCAATATAAAAATAATGCTGTAAGAATGATCAATAAATATAAAAATAAAATAATGGGCAAAATAAAAGATGCCTCCAATGTAAAATATCCTTTTTTCTTTTTATACATAAATTAACACTGCCTCCATCCCCAATAATAAAAACGGTATAAAGGGCATAGGCTCCCTTTTCCTTCTGCAAATACAAATCACTCCCCAGATTCCTGACAGCAAAATTCCCATGCTCACCGTCATCCCCGTGAAACAGCCTCCTGTCCACAATCCAAGAGTCATCACACTTATTCCGTCCCCATATCCGATGCTTTCGCCTGTCATCCAGGCAATCAGTAAAAGTATGCCTCCTGGAAGCAGGCATCCCCCTATCTCCTGCAAGGTGAAATGTCCTGCCGCCACTCGATAGCAAACAGCAAGCAAAGAAAAGAAATATACCTTGTTAATTGCTATTTTCTTATCCCTGATATCTTCACTCCATAATGCCGCAAGAAATAAAAGACCCATGCAGCAGCAAAACACCCTGTTCATTCCTACTGCCCTCCGCATTTACTGCATGGATTGTATTCCCCTGCCTGGCTGAAAGGAATCATATAAACTGTTCGTTTTAAGGCAGAGCAATCCGATCTGCTGTGATAACGATTTCCTCCTGCCGTAAAATAAACTTTCCCCCCTTTTACAGGCTTACATTTCGGACAAACCTGGTATTTTTCACCTGATGCATTTCTGAGCGAAGAAATATTTTCATAATCTGTAGTCTGTACCTGTATTCTCAGGTAAGTGCAATGATAGGATAAATGATATTTACTGCCTGTCCTGGTTACATAAACGCATTTCTCGCTGATCCTGTCTCCCTGATGTTCTTCTCCTGTATATCCCACCCATCCATGACTGACAAACCGATCCTGGATCAGGATCTCTCCAATAGGCAGCCAACTGATAAAAGGCTTTAATTTGTAGGAAGCCAAAAGCGCAATGCTACCGTCTCCATAAAGATCAGAAAGATCCTGCAGCGCTATCCCTTCTTCGCCTCCTGCTACACAAAGATAGGGGTACTGTTGGCTTCTTAAATAATCTTTTATTTCTTCCCCGATATTAAGCTGTGTTTTACCCTGTTCCTTTATCTCATACCCTGTAAAAGCATACTGGTTTCCGGTTTCATAAAGAGCCTCCTGCATATCTGACTGAAAGCGAACCGCCTCCAGACTCAGCAGTACTGTCATCATAAAAAACAAAAATATTGGCAGCACCAGGCTTCCTTCTAACGCCATGCTTCCATTCCTCTTTTGAGAAGAAAAGAAAAATGCCCTCTTATGAAACGCTGCCTTTTTTTCTTTGTTTTTTTTGAGAGAAGAGACCTTTATCATTGTCTGTTTATAGTTACCTTGCCTCGTCCAAAGAGAGCATTTTTCTTTTCTTCTTTTGTCAAAAATATCCATATAACCGCCTTAAATCATAATTTCCGCCATAACTTCCCCGAACTGTCACAGCTGCTTCGTATCGTTCTATACACCAATCCATTTTAAAATTTTGATTTCCATCATGCAGGCGAATATCCATCTCCATAATATCCATCACTCGCATATTGACCGTTTTTTCTTCTTCAAGTAAAATTTTTGCTGCAAGATATTGCCGGTAAGACCAGCCGGAGGTTTCACTGGTATTGTAAAAGCTTCCTCCAAGCACATGCGCAACTGCCATATGGTGACCTGTTTTTCTAACAGGAATCCTTCCTCCTCCATAGATGGTTCGAATATCTCCCACAGTTTCCAAAAAGGCGCAGGCATATAAAATACTTTCGGTTACAGGACCTTTAAATGCCTCGTTAAGACAAACGACATGTAATTCTTCCGCCACAGCCAAAGCCTGCGCCCTTAGATCCCCATCCGCCAATGCGCAGGCTGCATTGTCCTCAAACCGCAGTTGAAACAGCCATTCTGCCATTGCCCTTACATTCTCCAGATCCGATGTTTTTCCCCCTGCTATATATTCCAATTGATCAGACAAAAGAGAACCCTCCACAGATCTTTCAAAATACCCCATTTTATTAAAAAGATAAGATAAAAACAGTCCATCCTGGCTTTTCCATTCTCTCTCTGCCCCCTGCGCATTTTCTATCTTCCGGCAGGAAAAATAAAGCTCCTGGGAAATGTTTGCCGGATTTACAGACCCCAGATCCACATTTGCAAGATATAAAACATCGCTTTCCGCAAGACCATACACCCAGTCCGCCGGGTTGGACAGGGGAACCTCCTCCCACTGTCCCTCCTCATTTAAAATACGCGGAAGTTCCATTCCTCCAAGAGTTTCCATAACCGCCTGCCATTCTTCCATGGACTTCCTTACATTCAATCCGCGGATCTCTTCCATGTTTTCCGGCACTTCCTGTTCCTCTCCGGAGATGCCAGTGTCCTCAACATAACAAATTGCCTGATTCCTTACAGAACCGCCCATTCCTGCCGCCGCCGTTTCAAAATACGGAATCACCACTTTTTTAGGCTCTAAATTGCCCCAGGGAGCATTCTCCTCCTTAAAAATTGCGGAAGTATTTTCTTCTATGTAATATTGAAGTCTTTCTTCTACCCGGGAAATAGAAGGTTCTTTTCCCAAATAGGAAGCATCTACATAAAGCAGATCATATCTCTCGAAGAGCTCCTTGTGATATTCTGATAAAACTGCATTCATTCCTGTATCCACTGCGCATTCGCACCTGACCTTCGCCCCATTTCTAATAGCGTTGCCGGTAAGTAAAAGCACAAATCCGGTTAGCAAAGATAAAGAGAGAGATAAAAACACCGTCAAATATCCTTTCATCATGCCAGTATGGACGCACTGTCTGCAGAGATTTTTTCAAAAATAACACCTGCAAGTTCCTGGATCTGGGTTTTAAAAATCAAAACTAAACCAATTAAAACCACGATGATCAATATCATCTCCACCGTTCCCATTCCACGATTATCACTTTTTCTTTTTGATACCCTTTTTTTCTCTTTTCCCATAATTCCTCCGTTCTCACATTTTTTCATGTGTTTCCTTTTTCAAGTTTTAAATTGTTCCAAAATCCAGATAAGCGGGCAGCAATATCAGGAACATTACCACTACCAGCATCAGCATCATGGGAAGCAGCAATTTGGTCGCAGCCTCCTCACCTGCTTTTCTTGCCATATTTCTTCTGTCCTCCCAGGCGCCGTCTGCTTCCTCTGATAAAAATAGAAGAAGACTGTCATTTCCTTTCTTCAAATGTACCCCAAGCAAAAAGCTTAGTTTCCGATATCTTGTCTCTCCACATCGTTTCCCAAACTCCCGATAAGCCTGTTCCTCCATTACGCCATTTTCCAGCTGAAAACATGCAATTTTTATCTCCTCGTATAAGTAATTTCTCTGCTTTTGCTTCTGCTTATTTTTGTAATCAGCCGCTATTCTGAAAAAGGCATTTTTGATTGTAAGACCTGCCGATAAATAGAGCCGTAATTTACTGACAAACCCCGAATAATCCGCCATCAATTGTCTGCTTCTTTTTTTACAGCTTTTTTCCAAATCGTTTTCCATTCCTTTTCCAATCCATATACAGCCTAAAAGGGACAGGAAAAAAGGGATTGCAATATTTCCTTTTTTTGTCTCCTGCCACTGGATTTCTCTGTCCAGCAAATGTTCGGGTAAATATATCTCTTTCTGGCTTTTTCCCTCCTCATCTCTTTCCTGTAATTGATCCTCCAATGACCTGAAAAACTGCTCTTCCTCATTCAGAACCTCCGGCAGCAGGATTACCTGATAGCAATGGCTGAATTTTTGTTCTTCGTAGCACATAGCTACCGTCAAGTCAATTTTCTCCGGTTGGGCAAGACCTATTCGATTAATTTTTCCGGTTCTGCTGATCCTGTCATTGTTGCTGCTGTTCCAAATAAGCTTAAACGGATATCCCGATACGGAAGAAATCAGATTCAATTCACTGACTATATGTAAAAGATCACGATTTTCCATTTGGATTATTTCTGGCAGTTCTCCATAAAGAGCTTTCGCCAGCGCTTCCTGCTCCGCATCTGTCAGGATTCTCTCCTTTACCTGAAAAGGTATTTCTTTATCCCAGTCTTCCGATTCTACATGCAGCGTTACCTGATAATTTCCCTCCCCCCATTCATTTCTAACCAACTGCTCGTCCTCTGTAAGTCTGCTTTCCGCCTGGTAATATAAACTGGTTCCCACGGCAGATGCACCTCCTGCCAGAAGCATCACTGCCATTGCCGCTGTTTTTTTGACCTGAAACTGCTCCATCATTTTTTCTGTGTTTTCCGAAGGGTGAAGCTGCTTCAGTGCCTGATACACCTTGTCATTTCGCCTTCGATTAAAAATCGGCTTTCGTTTTTTATATACCTTTGCAGCCAATACATAAAACGGATTTCTCATAAAGCCTCCTTTAAATCTCAATGGATGAAATACGGACAGACAGCCCATAAGCAATAAGATAAAATATAAGACAGATGCTCATAATCACCACACCTGGAAGAGAATGATATAATCCTCTGAAATATCCCGGGGATGTTATACTGATATACAACATAATCAGAAAGGGCATGACATTCATAATTTTTTGTTCCAGCCTTTTTCCACTTAAAAGAACAGCAATTTCCTTTTCCGTCTCTATTCTGTGAATTATGATTTCTGCAGTCTTTTCCATAATTGCCGCTATATTTCCACTGCTTTTATGGGCAATCTCATATACCTGGGCAAATTCCGTGATCTCCTCAATTTCCATTTGGCTTCCCAGCTGACTCCACATTTGAAAAAATGCCCTGTTATTTTCTTTTCCGGATCTTAGAATATTGATCATGCGGCAAATACTGCTTTTTTCGCCAAACAAAGCTTTCATATCAGAATAGCTTGAAAGAAATGCATTTTCCGCAGAGTAGCCTGCTTTTTGCCCCACAGATGCCAGTAAAAGCAACTCTTTAAACTGCTCCCTTGCGGCTTCCTTTTTCTTTTGATAAATTACATGCCGTTCCATTTCATAATAAACCGCTCCCACTCCCAAAAGAGGCGCCAGCGCCCATATGGACTGATAGAAAAAATAGTCTAAACCCAAAATGACCAGCATACTTTTCAGCAAAAGCATTCTCTTTTCTGCAGAAGACAATTCAAAAAAGGATTCTTTCTTACCACCCTGCCGCTTTAATTTTTTCCACATGCTGAAGTTCTCCCACTTTTATAAGTTCCCCCTGAATTTTTCCATTTTCGAGGACTTCCCTCTGCTCAAAACGATAGATTGTCTGTATTTGAACCTCTCCTTCAAAAAATCTTACCGGTTCTGCAATCTCCATTACACGCCTGCTGCCATCCCGAAGCCTTCCCAAGTGAATCATCAGATCAAACCCTGCGGCAATTTGCTTTCGGATTGCCAAAAGAGGCATCTCCATTCCCATCAACACCATAGTCTCCAATCGACTGACCACATCCCGCACACTGTTTGCATGTACTGTAGTCATTGCGCTGTGTCCTACATTTACGCTTTGCAGCATGTCTACCGCTTCTTTGCCCCGAACCTCCCCCACAATAATACGGTCAGGTCTCATTCGCAAAGACGCCTTTAAAAGATCCCGAATCGTGATTTCCCTGCAGCCCTCCACATTGGCATTTCGGGTTTCCAGCCGAACCAGGTTGGAAATATTTCTGATCTGCAGTTCCGCACTGTCTTCTATGGTAATCACCCGCTCCCATGGGGGAATAAACTGGGACAGAACATTGAGAAAGGTGGTCTTTCCAGATCCTGTTCCTCCACTTACCAGAATGTTACAACCTGCTCCCACCAATTTCTCCAACCAGTCCCTGCATTCCTTTGAAAGAGCTCCCATGGCAAGCAATTCCTCCATGGTAATGGGTTTTGGGGGAAATCTTCTGATTGTAAGAATAGGACCGTTAATTGCAACAGGGTCCAACACAATGTTTACCCTGGCGCCATCCGGAAGCCTTGCATCCACAATCGGGGACGCTTCGTTTACCACCCGGTTACACTCTGCTGTGATCTGCCAGATAACATGCTTTAGCTTTTCAGAAGAATCAAAAGAAATATCCAGCTTTTTAAGCATTCCCTCCTGCTCTATAAAAATCCCCTGGGTACCATTGACCATGATCTCTGTAATCTGTGGATTTTCAATTAATTCCTGTAAAATTCCCAGCTGCCTGATGGAATGAAAAAGCGCCTGCCTTAACTGTGCCCGCTCTGAAAGCGCCATAGATTTTCTTTTGCTTTCCTGCCGTATCTGATCATCTATCAGTTCTTTGATTTCCTCTTCTGTGAGCTGCCTGGAAAGATCCAGCTTTCCCAAAATAATTTCATACAGGCTTGTGCTTTCCTCTCTATTCATTTTGCTCCTTTCCAAAAAGCTCCGGAAAAACCTTTGTTTTGATGTACCCTGCCAAATCCCCATAGGTCAACTCCTCTAGCCGCAGAGGCAGCTTATGAAAAATTGGCAGACTCCATTTTGTGGTCTTCGCCAGTACATCTCCGTACTTCATACTTTCCAGCGCCTTTTCATATTGTTCGAGCTTTGCCATCGCCATCCCATCCTCTCTCGAAATGGTGTAAATAAAATCACAATTTCTAAGAACCTCCCAAAGATCCATTATGCCGTCTGACAAATCCAGTAATAAAAACTCATATTCACTGTTTTTTTCAATTTCCTGAAACAGATCAATCCATTGATTTCCCCGTATTCCCGCCAGATTCTGATAAATCTCAGCAGGCGGTATAAAATCCAACCCGTTTACCGTTTCAACCATGCTTTCCATTCGATAGGCAAGCTTTTCCCGGGCACAGGAAAAATAATACATAAGGTCTGAAAGATCGCTGCCAAAATTTCTGCTTAACATTCTGGCAAATCCTGAGTAAACCTCAAAGTTTAAATAGAGAGTCTTCTGGCGCCTTGCCAGCATCTGCCCAAGGGTCAGAGAAAATGTTGTCTGAAGGCACCTGCCCACTGGTGTATATATGCCGATAATTTTCATTTTCTTTAACCCGGTTCTCATAGCGGCAGGCAATGCCGGAGATTTTTCCGTATAATATTCCATGATTTCTCGAAAGATATTTTCACATGACTGGTATTTATTGATGTGATGCAGCGCTTTGTTCAGATTTTCTCCGCTTTCGCTGAGAATAATGATGTGTGGGATTTTAAGTGTTTCCACGTTCTGCTTATATGCGTTTTCTGAAATGAGAAGGCATTCAATATCTCTGATTCTGGAGCAGGAAAAAAATTTGTTTCCATTTGTAAAAACATATATTTCAAATGGCAGATTCGTTTTTCCGCTGATAAATTCCATCAGTCGATATGCATAATCCTCCTCGCTGTCATAAATCGCAAGGATTCTTTTATCCAATAGCAGCCTCCTTTCTGATGATTCTTTTAAAATGCTTAAATGAAACCTTTGATTTTCGGAAGGAACTCTTCCAAAAGAATTTAGAATAAAAATTTGAATGTTGAAAGAACGTTCTTACTTGTAAAACGAATTATATAGAAAAAGGTATGGCTTGTCCAGCCCTTTATTTCATTTTTTTCAACTTTGGTAATAACTGACAAAGGAGAAATTTTTTCAGCTCAAAAAAAGCCCTCACACCTTGAAAATATAAGGTTTTTATATGTCAAAAAACCGGAAGCTTTCCTGCTTCCGGTCTTTTCCTGTCTACTCAATCATAAACTTCCTTTTGTGGACCATACTGCGCCTTCCAAACGCTCTTCATACATGGTCGCCATGTCAAGCGCCTTTCCAAACGCCTTAAAACAGCCCTCTGCAATATGATGATTATTGCCTCCCGAAAGCTGCTTCAAATGAAGATTTATGGAAGCTGCATAAGAAACTGCATAGAAGAAATCCTGTATCATTTCTGTCTGCATGGCGCCAAGCAACGGTACGGTATACTGTACATCACTTGAAAAATAAGGTCTTCCTGACAAATCTACTGCACACAACACCAGGGTTTCATCCATGGGCAGTATGGCGTTTCCATATCTTTTGATCGCCTTCTTTTCTCCCACTGCCCGTTTGATGGCTTCTCCTAACACGATCCCGCAGTCTTCCACCGAATGGTGGGAATCCACCTCAAGATCTCCCTTACAGGTCAGTTCAAGATCAAACAGACCGTGACGTGCAAAACCGCTTAACATATGGTCAAAGAATCCAATACCCGTATCAATATTGCAATTTCCCTTTCCATCCAGATTAAAAACCAAATGAATATCCGTTTCTTTTGTTGTTCTGTCTACCGTTGCAATACGTGCTTCCACAAAAGTTCTCCTTATCTTTATGATAATCTCTTAAGCAGCTCTTCCCTCTGCGCCTCGTATCCGGGCTTGCCAAGAAGGGCAAACATATTCTTTTTGTAGCTCTCCACACCCGGCTGGTTAAAGGGATTTACCCCAAGAAGATATCCGCTGACACCGCAGGCAAATTCAAAGAAATAGAATAGCTGCCCTAAATAATACTCGCTGACCTCCGGAACAGTCACCATAAAGTTAGGTACCTGACCGTCTGTGTGGGCAAGAATGGTTCCGTTCATTGCACTCTTATTTACAAAATCAACGCTCTTACCTGCAAGATAATTTAAGCCGTCAAGATCCACCGGCTCCTCCTGCAAAATGATTTCTTCCCTGCTTGTCTCAATATTAATAACCGTCTCAAAAAGATTTCTGGAACCGTCCTGAATAAACTGACCCATGGAATGCAGATCTGTGGTCAGATCGACACTTGCAGGAAAAATACCCTTCTGATCCTTACCTTCACTTTCTCCATAAAGCTGCTTCCACCATTCGGAAACAAAATGAACACTGGGTTCATAGTTTGCAAGAATTTCAATTCCTTTGCCTTTTCTTAAAAGAATATTCCGAAGCGCCGCATACTTCACCGCATCGTTTTCCTCGAAAGGAGCTTCCAGTGCTGCCTTACGTCCTGCCTGAGCGCCTTCCATCAGCTTGTCAATATCTGCTCCGCTTACTGCGATGGGAAGAAGACCAACTGCTGTGAGAACAGAGAAACGACCGCCCACGTCATCGGGAACAACGAAGCTCTCGTAACCTTCTTCCGTAGCAAGACTCTTTAGGGAACCTCTTGCTTTATCCGTGGTAGCATAGATTCTCCTGCCTGCTTCTTCCTTGCCATATTTCTTTTCCATCATTTCCTTAAACACACGGAATGCAATTGCAGGCTCTGTGGTGGTACCGGACTTACTGATCATATTAATGGAGAAATCCCGATCCCCGATCACATCCATCAGATGCTTAATATAAGTGGAACTGATGGAATTTCCTACAAAGTAAATTTCAGGCGTTTTTCTTACTTCCTTGCTTACTGTGTTATAAAAGCTGTGTCTTAAAAATTCAATTGCCGCTCTTGCTCCCAGATAAGATCCGCCAATGCCGATTACCAGCAGAACCTCAGAATCGCTTTGAATCTTTGCAGCCGCTTTCTTAATTCTGTCAAACTCTTCCTTGTCATAATCTACGGGAAGATCGATCCAGCCAAGAAAATCATTTCCTGCCCCTGTCTTGGAAACCAGCAGTTCTTTTGCATCCATGGCAAGCTTTTTCATGGATTCCACCTCATGCTCTCCAATGAAAGAAGATGCTTTGGAATAATCAAAGGTTACTTTGTTCATCATATCCACTCCTTTTTGTATTAAAATTATTATTTTACTGTACTGATCAAAATTTAGTGTAGCAAAAGACCATGGTTTTTTCAAGGATTTTCGTTACAGCATTTCTCTGTCGTAAACGGCTCTTTCCCCGCCGATAAACTTTCCTCTTGTTCTGGCGCACACCAGATGCGCCTGTCCGATCTTTTTGGTAGGAATACGCACCGGCACTGCCACCTCCATAAGATGCATACCGATCAGCGTATCTCCAATATCCATGCCCGCATGGGCTCTGATCTTCTCCACCGCCGCCGGTTGTGAAAAACGCTTATACGCCGTGGTTGCAAAGGAACCTCCCGCCTTTGGCTGGGGCACTACATTTACCACGGGAATCCTTTCCCTCTTTGCCAGCTCCTTTTCAATGATGATCGCCCTGTTTAAATGCTCACAGCACTGAGCGGCAAGGTAAATCCTCTTTTCCTGAACCACCTCATAAATGCCCTCGAACACTGCCTCCGCCGTCTCCAGGCTGGAGGAGGTTCCGATCCTTTCTCCTGTTACCTCACTGGAGGAGCATCCCACTACCAAAATGTCGCCTTCCTGCAAACGCGCCTGCTCCAGCAGCTCTGTCACCGCCTGCCGCGCTTCCGCTTTTACCTGTTTCAAAAATTTATCTTCCATTTTTACCTTTCCTTTCAAACCCGTTACCTTGAAACTATGCTTTATTTTATCAGTGCTTTTTCCTCCTGTCCAGTCCTTCCAAAATCCTTATAAGTCTGCTACAATATAGTATATAATCCTGTGAAAATATGGAGGAAGCTGCATTGACGAAATTCATTTGTTTTTTGGAAGGTACAAACGAAATTGCAATTGCAATCCGCCTGGTGATCGCCACTTTTTTTGGCAGTATGATCGGCCTGGAACGGGTTACCAAAAACCACTATCACTACGTGGGAATCAGAACCTTTGCTCTGGTAAGCCTGGGTTCCGCCATGGCAGCTATTTTAAATATGAAACTGGCTCTTGCAGGTCAGTTTACAGCAGATGTGGGCAGAATTCCCGCCAGCGTGGTCAGTGGAATTGGTTTTCTGGGCGCCGGTATGATCATGGTAACAGGTAAAAATAAGATCAAAGGGCTTACCACCGCTGCAAGCCTTTGGGTCACTGCATCCATGGGTATGGCAATCGGCGACGGGTTTCTGCGGACGGGTGTCGTATGCTTTATTTTGATTATGATTGCAAATCGGGTTCTTCAGCGTTTCAGCCAACGTGTGGAAAAACATAATCGCTTTTTAAATGTTTATCTGGAAGTAGAAAAGGCAAAGGGTGTTGTCCGCCTTAGAAAATTTCTGTCAGAATCAGGGTATGTGCTCCTCTCCATGAACAAAGCAAAAGAAAAGACCCTTCTATCTTCAGATGTTGCCATCGCTCTGGAACTGGACTTAAAATCCCAGGTTGACCACCAAAAGGTTTTAGAAGCCCTTAACAACCTGGAGTATGTGAATTATCTGGAAGAAGTTTAAAACTTCTTCTACAGATTACTGTCCTTTTGATTTATCTTTTTGCGCAGGCTGTTACCAAGACTGGTAACGCACATCAGGGTAACCAGCAGAAAGCTGCCGGGTATCAGAATAATCCACCAGGAATTTGTAAGCAGCGCATTTTGTGACAGGGAAAGCATACTTCCCCAGGAAATTTCTTCAACGGGCAGCCCCAGCCCCATAAAGCTCAGGGCGGATTCCGCCATGATGGCATTTCGAACATTCATAATTACCATAAACATAACAGAAGAAACAATATTAGGCGTCAAATGTTTCCCCAATATATGAAAAAATCCGCCTCCCATGCATTTTGAAGCAATCACATACTCTTTATTGCCAAGCCCTTTCACCTCTGTTCGAACTACTTTTCCAATGCTCATCCAGCCTGTAATTCCAATTACGAAGGAAATGCTGAGTACATTTGCCTTACCCAAAACTGCCTGTAGTAAAACCACCAGCAGCAATCCCGGCACACTGAGCAAAATTTCCGTAAGCCGCATCAACACCTTATCCATCCAATCCGGCATACTGCCGCTGAGGGCTCCAAATATAATTCCCATTGCTGTGGAAATTGCAGTTGCAACAATTCCAATTACCAGGGAAGTCCTTCCCCCATACCAGATCATAGAAAAAATATCCCTGCCCATGGTATCTGTTCCAAAAAGGAATTCTCTGTTGGGAGCGCTGTTAAAATGATTCAAGTCCAGATATGTCGGTTCTTTTGTCATAACAAGATCACAGGCAAAGCACCCTGTCACGATCAGGACCAGCAGAATAGTCCGGAAAACAGGTTTCCCCTGATACCATTTTCTCTTTTTTTCAATTGGGGTATGGGGTGCGGGCAGCATCCCCACTATTTCAAACTGCTCCCTCATCTCTCTGCCACCTCTGTATCTTCCACTATATGATTGCCCCTTATACAGGGATTCATTCTTTCATTTATGATCTCTGCCACAATGCTGCACAAAATAACCGTAATACCCGAAAGGATACTCAACACCATCAGAAGATTATAGTCCTTATATCTGGCACTTTCGTAGGCAAGCGTTCCTATTCCCGGATAAGAAAAAACCATTTCTATTATATAGGTTCCACCCAGAATATGGGGAAGGGAAATTGCCATAAGGCTAAGATAGGTGGGAAGAACATTGCGCAGGCAATGCTTCAACACGATACTGCTTTTTTTCAGTCCTTTGGATCTTGCAAATAAAACATAATCCGCTCTTGCTTCCTCTAAAATTTTGTTGCGAATCATGTAGGCATAATACCATAAATGCCCCATAATCACTGCCGTCAGTGGCAGTATTAAGTGACGAATACGATCTTCCAAATCTCTTGTCCCTCCAAGAGTATAAGCGCCGCTGCTGGGCAGCCACTTTAAATTCATGGCAAAGATAAGTATCAGCAATAAGGACATCCAAAATTCCGGAATACAGCTGGTGACCGTACCGATTTTACAGATCACTCGATCCGCCAGGCTCTCCTCCCGCCAGGCACAGAAGATGCCCAATGCCAATGCCAGACCAAAAATCAGGCAGAATCCAATTCCCCCCAGAATCAGCGTGTTTCCCATGCGCTCGCCTATTACCTCTGTTACATCTCTTTTGTATTTATAAGAAATGCCAAAATCCCCCTGCAATGCTCTTTCCAGCCAGTGGACATACTGAACCGGAAGGGAATCCGTTAGTCCCAGCTTCTCTTCCGCCCACTGCCGTTCCTCCGGAGACATTCTTTCAGCATGATCTCCGTAATAAGACACCAAAGGGTCCCCCGGTGCAAGCCGTGAAATAAAAAATATTACCGCCGACAAAAGAAAAATACTAAAAAGAAACAGCAGCAGCTTTTTGCCATAATAAAACCCTCCGCTCTTCATTACCATGATCCTGTCCTCCCTGCTGTCTGCTGCCTGAAATCAGGAAGCGAAATTGACTTTAGAAGAGACTTTGTATAAGGATGCTGTGGATTCGAAAATAAATCCCTCACAGACCCAGTCTCTACCAATCTTCCCTGATACATAACGCCTACCCGGTCGCACAAAAATTCTACCATCGCCAGGTCATGGGCAATAAAAAGAAAAGAAAAGCCATGCTCCTGTTGAAGATGCCTGAAAAGATTTACGATCTGCGCCTGTATGGATACGTCCAGAGATGCAAGGGGTTCATCCGCCACCAACAGTTCCGGTTCCATAACAAGGGCTCTTGCTATGGCAACACGCTGCCTCTGACCGCCGGAAAGCTCTGTTGGATATTGATCCAAATATGCGGGGTCCAATCCCACATAATGCATTTGAAATGCAGCCTCCTCCCGAAGAGAACCTCTTGGCGGCATAATATGCTGTATTTTCAATGGCTCTGCAATAATCTCCCATACCTTCATACGCGGATTTAAGCTGGAATCCGAATCCTGAAAAATCAACTGTCTTTTCCTTTGTAACAACTTTCTATTTGCGGAAAACACCTTAGAATCCCATACATCCAATCCATTCAACATGATCTTTCCTTTTTGAGGCTTATAAATGTTCATAATGCACCGGGCAAGGGTAGATTTGCCGCACCCTGATTCTCCTACCAGCCCAAAGATTTCCCCTCTCCTGATCTGAAAAGAAACATCTTCCACCGCCCTGACCACAGTTTTTTTTGTCATAGGAAACAGGTGAGTAACGTGCTGTACATCCAGTAAAATCTCTTCTCCTACTTCTTCTTCCCTTTCTATTTCCTTTTCCGGCGATACTGTGGGAAGCTTTGGCGCCCGTTTATCCAAAAGCCAGGTGGCGGCGGCATGGGTTTCTGTTACAGGAAACATGGGCGGCTCCTGTTCATAATCAATTTGAAGGGCATAAGCATTACGGCATGCAAAAGCGTCTCCCTTAGGCGGATGGATCAAGGTAGGCGGCATTCCGGGAATCGTATACAAAGTCTTCCGTCCCCTGGAAAACCAGGGCAGCGACCGCAGAAGTCCCTGGGTATAGGGATGTCTGGGATCATAAAGGATTTCTTCCGCCGTCCCCACTTCCACTATTTTTCCTGCATACATCACTCCTACCCGGTCTGCTGCTCTTGCCACCACCCCCATATCATGGGTCACTAAAATTATACCTGCTTTTTGCTTCTTTTGAATCTCTCTGAACAACTCTAAAATCTGCGCCTGAACAGTTGCATCTAATGCCGTTGTAGGTTCGTCTGCAATTAGAAGCTCCGGATCTTTAGCAAGCGCCATGGCAATTACACTGCGCTGTCCCATTCCTCCGGAAAGCTGATTCGGATACATTTTTTTCCGTTCCTTAGGATTTTCTATCCCCACCAGCTCCATTAACCCAATGACTTTCTTTTTCAATTCCTGTGAAGAAATCCCGGGTTCATGTACCCGAACCGCTTCTCCAATCTGCGATCCAATGGTCATAGTCGGATTCAGGGAAGTCATAGGATCCTGAAATACCATGGAAAAGCCTTCGCATCTCAGCCTTCGCATCTCCTTTTCTCCGTACTGAGCAATATCTTCTCCCTTAATAGAGATACTTCCGGACTTCATTCTTGCAGAAGGAGGGAGCAGTTTTGCAATGGTTTTGCACATGATACTTTTCCCGCAGCCGGATTCGCCTACAATTACCAAAGTTTCTCCTGCCTTAAGAGAAAAACTTACATTCCTTACAGCTTCTACTTCACCCTTAGGCGTATCAATACTCACAGATAAATTTTTTACCTCTAATAACTCCCGCATTTATAACCTCTTCTTTTATTCTGAAATTCTCCACTGTGCTACATTCCAGAAAATGCCAACCCCGTGATGTCCCATAACCGTATCCGGAGAAATACCCTCAATTCCGGAATTTGCCACATAATTTGCATCTACATAGCAGATAAACGCAAAAGGGGGATCTTTTGCCAATTCTTCCTGAAACCGGTCATATGCCTCTGCACGCACCGCCGGATTATCGGACTGTCTCGCCTGCATCAAATATTGATCCACCAGTTCATTGGAATAACCGTTGTAATTTGCTCCCTTATCGGTTCCAAATACCTTATAAGTATGGTCATCCGCATCAAAGGGGCTGCCCCATCCGATGAGGTAAGCCATCTGTGTCCCCCAATCTACTTGCACCGGAATCTCAACCCTGCAGTCTATTCCCACTTCCCGCAACTGCTGTGCCGCCGCCTGGGCAATGTCAAGCCGAACCTGATCTCCTGCTCCCACACTGATTACAAACCCAACGGTCTCTCCTTTCCTCTCATAAAATCCCTGGCTGTTTACGGTACACCCTGCATCCTCAAGAATCTTCCTTGCTTTTTGGGGATTATAGACATACTGTTCCACCTTTTCATTGTTATAGGGATTGCGCTGTAAGGGACCATAAGCAGGAATCCCCTGCCCCAGAAGCACCGCCTCCACAATTGCCTCACGGTCAATGGCATAGCACACTGCGGGAATCAGATCCCTGTTTTCTCTCCAATATTCATTCCAAAAGTTAAAAAGAATTCCACGATAATCGGAGGTTTCCATATCGTAGCAGGTATACCCTTCCCTGCCTACAAAGGTCTGGGCATCCTTCGGCGTAAGCAGCGCAAGGTCCAGCTCGCCGGATTCCATCTGCATTGCCCTTACTTTATCGTCGGGTACGATCTTAAAAATAATTTTGTCAATTTCCGGCGCTCCCTTAAAGTATTCCTGGTTTTTGACAAGGGTGATTGCCTGTCCTGTTTCCCAGTTTTCCAGCTTATAAGGACCTGTGCCTATGGGCTGGCGAAAAAATTCCGCCTCCTGCATATCTTCGCCCGACAATAAATGCTCCGGAAGAACCGCCATTGTCATATAGTCCAGAAACGCCACATTAGGCACCGCTAATTGAAAAGAAATGGTATGGTCATCGATCACTGTAATTTCTTTCACATCCTCATAATTCGGGCTGTTCTCAGAACCGTTTTCCGGATTCCTGATCGCTTCTATGGTGAACTTCACATCCTCCGCCGTAAAAGCTTCTCCATCGTGCCACTTCACATCCTCCTCCAGATAAAAAGTGTAGGTGCAGGAATTCTCATCAAATTCCCAGCTTTTGGCAAGCCCCGGAACCACTTCATTTTTTCCGTTATGTGCCGTTAAACCGTTAAAAAGTAAAATATTGATCTCTCCGTGTTCATCCATTGCCGGATTGATCCTGGTATAGTCACCGCTTCCATAAACCAGAACCGACTCTTCTTCTCCAATAGGACTCTCTTTACTTTCTCCGTTAGTGAAGATCCCATCTTCGTTTCCGCATCCGGCTAAAGATAAAAGCATTGCTACGGTAAGCAGCATGAAAAGTCTTCTTTTCATAGTCATCTCCATCTTCCACACATAAAAAGCACACGATCCTTCCGGAAAGGATCGCATGCCTTCATGTGCATACATAATCAAAACTATCGCATTTTTGTTCTGGAATCCTCCGGAAACTTCGATTTCCTGAAAAGGCTTCCTGCCTTATCTGTCGATTCCTTAAGAACTATTTTATATTTTTTTCCACTTCCTTGATCACACAGTCTATAAGCTTTGCCATGGACAAATCCGGTACTCCTACAATATAATTATCACAATGATTCACCGGAATCAAAATCCGTTTTGCCTGGCTTTGACCCACCGCAGCTGCCATGGCGGGAGTTATTTCCCCCAGCAGCGCATCTGCGATCACAATGCCGATTGGACCAATGATCAAGTCAGCCTTTCGGCAACAGACCGCCACTGCGTTTTCTCCGGTAGCAGCCTGATCCGCACCTGCCTTCAACATTGCGGAAGCCGCTGTGCTGTTGGTTCCCACAGCCGTTACAGATTGCTCGGGAAAATTCTTCTTGATCGCCCCGATCACCTGTCTGCCGATTCCACCGCCTTGTGCATCTATCACTAATATGTTCATTCCAACGCCCGCCTCCGCCTGATTATTTCTCATTATAACACAGGATCTTGGATGCGTCTATTTCATCAGCCTTTTAACTTTGCATTGAAATCCGCCATCGCCTCCGATATCTTAATCTGCTGCGGGCAAACCGCCTCGCAGCTTCTGCATCCCACACAGGCGGAGGGCTGCTTGTCCTCCGGCACCGCCATTAATGCCATAGGCGCGATAAATCCGCCTCCGGTAAAATTATGCTCATTATACAATTCTATCAGAGAGGGGATATCCAGCCCTTTAGGGCAATGGGTCGTGCAGTAACGACATGCAGTACAGGGAAGTCTTTTCTCCTTCAACATCTCCTGGGCGATCCCCAGCAGCGTTTCCATTTCTTCTTTATTCAATTTCTGCTCTGTCTCAAAAGTTTTGATATTCTTCTGAAGCTGTTCCATATTGGACATACCGGAAAGCACCACTGTCACCTCATCGATGCTTTGCAGGAAACGAAACGCCCATGCCGCCGCATCCTCATTGGGACGAAGCTGCGCCAGCTTCTCAGTTTCTTCCTCCGATAAAGAAGCAAGCTTTCCTCCCCGCAGTGGTTCCATAACCCACACAGGAATTCCGTATTCCTTTAACAGCTCTACCTTTCCCTTTGCATCCTGGAAAGTCCAATCCAGCCAGTTGATCTGAAGCTGGCAAAATTCCATTTTTTCCCCATAAGCATCCAAAAAGCGTTTCATTACCTCATAGCTTCCATGCGCCGAAAAGCCAAGATGATGAATTCTGCCATCCTCCTTCTGTTTTACCAGATAATCATAAATACCGTACTTGGGTTCCAGGTATGCGTCGATATTCATTTCGCATACATTGTGGAAAAGATAAAAATCAAAATAATCCACTCCGCATTTTTTAAGCTGCTCCTCAAAAATTGCTTCCACCTTATCCATATTGGAAAGATCATATCCCGGAAACTTGGTGGCAAGATAATAGCTGTCCCTGGGGTATTTCCCAAGCGCCTGTCCCATAGCCGTTTCCGAATTTCCCTCATGATAACCCCATGCCGTATCATAATAATTCACGCCGTTTTTCATAGCATAGTCGACCATTTCTTCCGTCGCCGCCTGATCAATGTCCCCGTCATTTTTACCTACCGGTAAACGCATAGCGCCCATTCCCAATGCAGATAATTCTAAATCCTGAAATTTTTTGTAGATCATACTTTTTCCTCCTGTTTCATATTCATAAATTTTTTCTGCTCCAGCCATTTTCCTCTCAATAAACGAACCAAAAACATTACGCCCCTGACGCACAATTCCCCGCACATGGCAAGCCATACGCCAACCAGCCCTAACCGGGGCGCAAGAAAAATAGAAGAGGTGATGCGTATTCCCCACATACTTGCAAGGTTCATAATACTGGGAATCAGAGTATCCCCCGCCCCCCTTAATGCCCCTGCCACAACAATGGAAATTCCATATAAGGGTTCCGCAAAAGCTTCTATACGCAGTACCTTTGTACCAAGGGACTGAATTGCCGGGTCCGGCGTAAGTAAAGAAAACATCCAGGGCGCCCCAAAAAACATCAGCGCTCCCGTAAATGCCATGACAACAGCGCCCAGCCCGGTAGAAAGACGGGCGTACTTTTTGGCAAGCTCAGGCTTACCTGCACCCATACTCTGCCCCACCAGGGTGGTTGCCGCTGCAGAAATCCCATAACCGGGCATGTAGCAAAAGCTTTCGGCAGTTACCGCAAGGGAATTTGCCGCAACTGATATGGTCCCCAAAGGCGCCACAATGCGGGTTCCCGCAATCTGTGCGCCGCATAAAATCGTATGCTCTAACGCCATTGGCAGACCCAGATGAACCGCTCTGCCCAGACATTCTTTCTCAACATGCCATCTTCCATGCTTTTCCAAACGAAGAGATTCCGAACGAAAGCAGACCGCATACAGCATCAACGCCGCTGTGATCACTTCCGACAATGCCGTTCCCAGCGCCGCCCCTGTTACACCCAGCCCGGCTCCCGGCATTTTGAAAGCAATGCCCAGAAAAGAAAACTGTCTTGCCGGAAAAATCAACAGGCTATTTAAAATCACATCCAGCCCGCACATCAGAATATTCAACCTGCTGGGAATCTTCATTTCTCCGCTGCATTGCAGCATACTGCCTGCAATCTGACGCATTTGAGACGCCGGAAGGGCACAGGCATAAATGAAAAAATAGCGGGAAGCATCTCCGCATACCTCCGCCTCTCCTCCCAGCCAGACAGGAAGTCTTTTGCTGATTCCAGTTCCAACTGCCGAGATCGTCAGCCCAAAAAGCAGGGCGCACAATAAGCCCTGCCGCAAAACATCCTTCGCCTCCTGACAATTCTTTGCACCAATGAGATGCGCCACCTGTACCGAAAAGCCAGTGGCAAGGGCAATGCAAAACCCTCCCAAAAGCCATGTAGTGCTGGTGACAAGACCGATCGCTGCGGTAGCGTTGGCTCCCAGACTTCCCACCATCGCCGCATCGATGTACTGCATGGCAATGGAACTGATCTCCGCAAGAACGGCAGGAATACTAAGCTGTATTACCTTGCGCAAATATTCCCCTCTTAATTGTCCGTCTGCTCTATTTTGATTTTGATATGTTGGTTTCATAATTATGAGTATACATTTACCGCAGCTTACGCACAACAGCTTTTTTTGTGGGTTACTACTTTTCCCCGTGCCTCCGGGTCATCCATGATCAGCTCTCCCACAGAGGGTACACAGATCGTTCCGAGCAGGGGATTTTTAATGCTGTCCACAGGAGTTGTAACGGTTGCTTCCACCTCAGATTTTTCAAAGCAAAGATCTGTATCTACCATCTCACATTGAATCAATCTTAACCCTTTACAGTAACATAAGGGCTGTGTACCCACAATTTTACAATTTTCAAAGGTCACATTCTCACAATACCATGCAAGATACTCTCCCTTTACAACACTGTTCTTTACCGTAACATTTTTGGCATGCCAAAAAGCATCCTTGGTATCAAAGCGGCAATTTTCAAAAACAGAATCCTCAATATACTGAAAAGAGTATTTCCCTTTCATGTCTACATTTCGAAAGCATAAATGGTCGGAACGCATCATAAAATATTCGCTCTGAACGCTGCAATCTTCCATTTCCATTCCCCGTACAGACCAGCCAAATTCCGGAGATAATATGTCGCATCCCTTCATTTTTACCTGCCCGCACTCCCGCAAAGCCTTAATTCCATGGAGCTTTGTATTAATAATTTCTACTTCTTCCGAATACCACAGGGCGGCGCGGCAAAGCTCCGTCATTTCTGAATTTTCTATTTTCAGCTTCCGATCATGCCAAAAAGGATAGCGCAGATTAAAAAAACAGTTTTCCACTTTAATGTCTCTGCTTTCCTTCAGCGCACTTTCACCATCTGCCGGTCCATCGAATCTGCATTCCTTCACGGTCAGATCCTGCGCGCCATATAATGCTCTTTCTTCGTCAAATTCTTTATGAACCACTATCTCGCTCATGGCACATTTTCCTTTCCATATCTGTCACACATTTCCTGCTAATTGTCTGATTCCATTTTAGGATAAAACCTTTCTATATTCAAATACCTTCACAGAATGGTTTCATATGCCTTACAGGCATAAGTTTCTCTTTCCTGTTCCTACTTTATTTCATGGTCAATGCAGGCTCTTTCTACTCTCACAGAAGATACAAACTGCCCAAACGCTACGTGTTGAGGTGATTTCTGATATTCATCCAGCGCCTCTACGGTATCAAAATCAAAAATCAGTGCAACATCATAGTTAGAGGCTGGCGTTTTTTCTGCATTTCTTACTATCTGAAATTTTTTGATCATTTTCAACTCTCTCAATTTTTCCGCCTTTTCAAAAAATGCAAGAATATTCTCTTCCTTGTTTTCTTCTTTTAAAGTAAACATACATATATGTCTTATCATGACCTTTCCTCCTGAAGTTTTATTTTATGATTGTAATTATAATTGGTTTCCGGATGGAACACAAATTAAAAAAGTTTTAAATAATCTATTGACCCTTACGTTACGTCATAGTGTACACTGTGAAAAACAGGAAAGGAGGAAATCAAATATGCAAACGGTAAATCAGGTCAGCAAACTCACAGGCGTAAGCGTCCGCACGCTCCATCACTATGATGCGATCGGGCTTTTGAAGCCCACTGAAATAACCGAATCCGGCTATCGGTTGTATGATGATACGGCAATCTGCCGATTACAAAGCATTCTGTTTTTTCGTGAATTGCAATTTTCCTTAAAGGATATTAAAGCAATTCTCGACAGCCCGGACTATCACCCCACAGAAGCACTAGACCAGCAAATTGAGCTGTTAGAGTTACAGTACAAACGCCTGGGAGAACTTATTTTATTTGCCAGAGAAATGAAAACGAAAGGAGAATTTAAAATGGAATTTAGTGTTTTTGATCACAGTGAAATGGAACAGTATAAAGAGGAGGTGAAAGAAAGATGGGGCAAGACCAAAGCATATCAGGAATATGCGCAAAAGGAAAAGGACCCTCAGGATGTTGCTTCCCTTGCAGATCGGATGATGTCCTTATTTGCAGAAATAGGCGCCCTTCGCCAGCTGCCTCCCTCTGATGAAAAAGTGCAGGAAAAAATCTCTGCCCTGCAGCATTTTATCACAAAAAATTACTATAACTGCACGGATGAGATTTTAAGCCAATTGGGGCAGATGTATGTATGCGATGAACGCTTTCAGAAAAACATCGACACGGCTGGCGGTGACGGTACGGCGAAATTCGTAATGAATGCAATAAAAATACATTGTTCCGGAAAATAATTTTACTTCCTGTTCAACTCTACCGTTAGTAGGTGTTCATTTCCCCATTCATTTTATATTATTGATCCAGGTAGGAGGGATTGCCAGTTGGCGGAAAAACTGGAAATCTCCTTCATACTGGATAAATTCCCGGCTAATTTGCCATTATGAGCAAATTAGCCGGTTTTAAAACACTTTCTTTACCTCTGCTCATAACACTAATTCAAATAAGCTCACTTGGATATATTGATTTGTCCCTTTCATCAGCAGGATGCCCTGCACAAACTTCCACATTCACCACTCTCACATACTGCTGCAAAGGATAAACGCCGTCATGCGCTTCCCCCAAAAAGGTATCCGACATCTTCCCCACTGAAGTGACCCGCACCACTCCACAGGATGCAAGATATTCTGTCAGTTCCCTTCGTTTTTTCTGCGGGCATAAAAGTCCTGCCGTCTGCAGACAGCCCTTCTTCCGTCGGAGCACATCCATCATCTTTTCTGACGGCAGACGTTTGACCAGGCAATTCCCGAACATCTCAGACAATTCAAGCTCCATATCCCCACAGGCTGTCAGACTGCAGTTTCTTCCAGAAAACACCTGTCTTTCTGCAATTTCTTCCCCTGTAATGATCTTCTGCAGTGTTTCACAGTAACGCCTCATAGAAAGTTCCGCCCGCATTCCCACAGACCTTGCCGGAAATTTTAGCGCCGCATCTTCTAAATAGGGAAGAAACCTGCTGCAAAACTCCTCTATCGCTTCCATCTTTGACTGATCTAAGTAAATCACCTGGCAAGAACTGCAAAGAACCTGCCTGGTAGATACAATATGTTCCGCCAAAGCCCGCAGTTCTCCATCAAGAATCTCTTCTTCTACCTCATCCAACCCGGAAACATATGCAAAACTCAACTTATGACCCCACTCGATCAACTTAGCGCCTGCAGGAGCAAACCGCCTTACCGCCGCCACTGCCTCATCTCCGCCCCAGATCACGATTCCGTCACTCATCGCTGCCATCGTACACATAGCATCCAGATCAGTGGATGGGGTGTCGAACACATAGATAAACTCTGCAAGACTTGGCTCAATTTCCAAAAGCATCTGCAAGATTTCTATGGATAATCCCTGATCCGCCTGAGGAAGCTTTAAAATATTGACATTCCCTGTAAGCAGCCCTTCCAGCACGCTGTAAACAGGAAGCCCTTCCCGATTTCCTGCCGCAATGTGGAAAAGCGTCCCCAAAGGATACACATATGTCTCCACGTCCCCCGGTCTGCTTCCCCGTCTGCTCTTTATGCCTTGTCCACTTAAAAGTGGCTCTCTCAATTCTCCTAATTCGGTCTTGAGCCTGTATGCCAGGCTTTCTCTGTTTGCTATTGCAGTTACTGTGCGGATCTGTTCCTCTATCCCCTCTATGCCAAGCTGGGCAATTTTTTCCTTGTAAACGCCATCCTTCAGCTTCTGTCCAATCATATCCACCGCATCGATAACCTTGAAAATATCCAACCGCTTACAACGGCGGGTGTCATTGATGTCCTCTTCCAAGTGATCAAGCAGTTTCACCTGTTCATTTGTTTCATACAATTTCCCTTTATAAAGAATCATGGTCTTCCTCATGCCTTCTTACTGCTCTTACTTCTTCAGATAAGTTGATGCCCCCGCTGCACAGGTCTGAATATCCTGAAACCCGATTCGCCCTATGATTTCCAGATAAGGCGACTTAATGCCACAGCCACATTCTTCCCCATCGTGCAGCACTCCAAGGTCATCTGTCATAATACTTAAAATCGGCGTAGCAAACGTCATTGGCGTGATCAGGTTCACCAGACCGACCTGCCCTGTCTTAACAGGCTTTAAAGTGTCTACGTCCCGTATGATCACACGGCTGTATACTGGCACATGAAAATGATGTCTTGCACAGTCACAATACAGAATCGGGTGCTCCACTGCGCCGAAAAATTCTATGACCTCCGATTCCTTCACACCCAAAATTTTCTCCGCCAGCCTATACAAAGTCTGCTTATCCACCTGCTCCGTATAAAACTGTTTCCAGCCGCCTCCCAAAAGGATTTTAGACCCCTTAGGAAGTCTCACCTCAATCTTCTGCTCCTCCATCTTTTGCAATACAAAATATAAATAAGAAGGGAAACCCATAAATCGTACCGGGAAACGCCCCCTACTATACTTTACGATTGCCGCAATCACTCCGTCCAAATCCGGTTCATATCCTCCTTCCTTCATCCTTAAGGCAAAAGTTCTGCTAAGAGCAGGCGTAAAAAGCGTTGCTCCGTATGCGGTTTTCGTCACGGCAGTCTCATTTTCTTTATGCGGCTTATACCCAAGCACAATATAATGCACCGGGCAGATGGAAAACAAGTTCCTCCATCTTCCCACCCGCAATACCATCCGAAGACCATTCCATAATCCTCCAAACTCAAACCCAATCCGGCTAAACTTCCCCTTGGTACCGGAGGATGTTGCCTGTATCAGCATCTTTCTTTTCGACATGGAAAAAAGATGATGATTCTTAAATACCCAGGTCGGCAGAAAAGGCAATTTTTCCATGTCCTTACTTTCCTTTAAATCCTCCGGTAAAAAATGAAAGTGCTCTAATATCTCCCGGTAAGATTTGCAATGGTCATACTGGAACCGACAATTCTCCCTCACCGATGCAAGGAATAAATCTTCCGTTTCCTTTAAGGCGAAAGGATTCTTCCACCTAAAAAGTTTGTTTCTATATTTTATCACAGTTTGCTTCTCCCTAAACTTTCCTACCAACATTCTAGCGATTCTCCCCATTCCCGTCAACATCGGTTATTGTCTTCTATACTGCGATTTTCATCTCTGGTTATTACTTTAAAACCAGATTCTTTAAACATCATATATTCTTGTGTAAGTCAGATTAGGAATTTTCCAGCATATGCTGTCCGATTAATAAAGCATACCTGCTGATTGAAATCAGTCTGGGCAATCAGCAGGTAGTCTAATTTTTTATCGGCTATTTTTCTTTTTAGGTTTTCTTTCCGGCAGTTCCGGATACATTTCTTCCACCATTGTCTGTAACGCTGATGCATCCTCTAAAATTGTTACCGGCAGCATGGGTTTCGCGCCTTCATATGGAGGTTCCGGAATGCTGTCCGGCATATACTTTTTGCTCGCTTCTGTAATCTTTACCAAAAAACCACTTCCATAGATCCCACCAAAGATCCGTTCTTTATAATAAAAAACATATCCGCCCATCATGGGGATATTTCTTATATTTCCCAAAGCAGATAATTGATCCATAATATATTCTGCAAGTTCTTTATTATTTGACATAAATACCCCTATTCCTTTTTCAAAGCCTGTACTCTTGTTGCGACATTTTGATCAAATTCCTCATCTGAAAACTTGGGATCTCTGGTATCATACCATATCTTACAAGGCACTTCACTACATTCGCCACAGTTCTGCATACATTTTTCGTTTCTGACACAAGCATAAATCGGACAGGCTTTTCCTTCCGCCGCATGAAAAACCTTTCCCTCACATGCATTGCATCCATTACACATTTTGCCAAAGCAATAACATGTACTGCAATCTGTACCACAGACACTTATCAGCGCCTCTTTCTCCTCCTGGTACTTTTCATACCACGCTCTGACCACCTCAATGGGATGCTGAACCAATTTCACGGTTTCTTCTATGGTTTTACCTGCTTTAAACTGTTTACAGGCGACAGAATACATACTTTCTGAGACCTCAATTAAATGTCCATCCGGATCAAAGATGTGAATACCTTTTTGAAGCCAGGGAAATGTCCTTGGTTCATGCAGTCTTTCCACTTGCGGATATGAATCCAACAGCTTCATAAAAGCCTCAAAATCTTCCGTTTCAAAATATAACTCCATAGTGTTGGAACGAAATTTCATTGTACTGGCATCAAAACCGGCTATATGCTCCAATCCCTCCTGCAATACCAGTCCACAAGACAAAGTCTTATTTTCACCTAAATCCATTGTAACGTCCTGATTAAATAAATCCTTATAAAATTGCAGGGATCTTTTCATATTCTGCACTGCAATTACGGTGGTACAGTATTTCATTTCTCTTCATCCTTTCCTGTTCATCAAGATATGAAAACCATTTTACTAAACTCCCGCAACAGCGTCTTGTATATTTTCGACATTTTTCAGAGCAATCTCTCTCGCTTTATGTATATCCATAGAATGATATCTTTTAAATTCCCTCAGCAAATGGGACTGGTCTGTATATCCGTATTTGTGGACTGCACTTAAGACATCAAAATTTGCCTTGCACAAAATATCCCTCCATAAAAATTGGTATCGCACTAAATTGCTCAATTTTTTTGGTGTGATACCAATATACTCATGAAATAGGCGCTCCAACTGCCTTGTACTTACAAAGGATTCCCTTGCTAAATATGACACATCTAAAGAACCTCTATTTATCAAGATATTCCGTACCGTACTGTTAATAAGTATATTTTCCTTCACACTGGATACTGCTTTAAGCAATATCTGCTCTACAAAAGAAGCCTTTTCCTGCAGGGTTATGAATTCCAGCAACTTAGGCCGGATTATCTTGTCCAGCCATTCAAACCTGGAACCCACATCAAAGTAGGCGTTTATAGTCGATTTAAAAGAATCATCCGCAAAGGCATATGCACTCCACGCATAAAAACGAATGGCAAATGTTGCTGCCACATGCCCTGCGCTTCCGCTGTTTCGTAATTGAAAACTACAATCGTTTATTCCGCAAAATCCGCCTGTTACCGTATTATTCGTATAATCTATGTAATAAATAATATCCACGCAGGTATCCGGTATCACTAATTCCGATGCATCATCATTTTCAAATTGTATATGTGGATTTTCGGTTCCCCAATAACATCTAATGTAAGATTGCAATTCTTTACAGGAGGACAACTCGGTATAAGAGGCATTTCTTTTGAGTGGAGTTGCAGTCAATGGATAGTAAATGATTCTATTATTCATAGCCTGCAGCTCCTTCCGTGTAAATTATATTTTCTTCCAATCAGGTATCAAATAACAACTTTGTGGTTTAAATTTAGCATCATCTGTACTATTCTTCAAGCCTATTTTATAAGTAAATACTTTCCGAAAATGTAAAACCGATTTTATCTTATGGCATCCTTCATGGATTTTACGTATTCACCTACATACTTCGGTGCATCCTTGCCGTATTTTTCAAGCAGCTTAATAATTGCAGAGCCGACGATTGCACCATCGGAAATATCCGCCATTTTCTTTGCCTGCTCCGGTGTGGAAATGCCGAATCCGATTGCACATGGTACATTGGTATTTTCTCTGACCACCTTGACAATAGAGGCAAGATCTGTTTTAATCTCGCTCCGTGTGCCCGTTACGCCGAGGCTGGAAACAATGTAGATGAAGCCTTCCGCTTCTTTGGAAATCATGGCAATGCGGTTTTGGGAGGTAGGCGCAATCAGGGAAATCAGGTCAATGCCATATTGCCTGCATAGTGGCTGAAATTCTTCTTTTTCTTCAAAGGGCAGATCGGGCAGGATGAGTCCGTCCATTTCAATGTCACGGCAGGCGGAAATAAATTTTTCCGCACCATAGGAGAACACAACATTGGCATAGGTCATAAAGACCATCGGAATCTTCACATCACGGCGAAGTTCTTTCACAAGGGCAAATATCTTATCAGTTGTGATACCGCCGGTCAACGCTCTCAGATTTGCTCCCTGGATAACGGGACCCTCTGCGGTGGGATCAGAGAACGGAATGCCAAGTTCAATAAGATCTGCACCGTTTTCCACGGCGGCACGGACAGTTTTGGCAGTGGTTTCCAGATCAGGGTCACCACAGGTGATAAAGGCGATAAACGCTTTGCCGTTTTCAAATGCTTTCTGAATATTACTCATGGATATCCTCCCCTCTGTAACGGGCAATGGCGGCGCAGTCCTTGTCGCCTCTGCCGGAAATGGTAATTACAATGATTTCATCTTTATCCATTGTCGGTGCAATTTTCATAGCATGAGCGACAGCATGTGCCGACTCAATTGCAGGAATAATACCTTCAGTCTTTGCCAGATATTCAAAGGCGTTTACCGCTTCATCATCTGTGACCGGAATATATTCCGCCCGTCCGATGTCGTGGAGATGTGCGTGTTCGGGTCCCACACCCGGATAATCAAGCCCTGCGGAAATGGAATAAACGGAAGCAATCTGTCCATCCTTATCCTGACAGAAGTAGGACTTCATTCCGTGGAAGATACCGAGTCTGCCCGTGGCAATGGTTGCCGCTGTTTCAAAGGTGTCAATTCCTCTGCCTGCCGCTTCGCATCCGATCAGCCTTACGCTTTCCTCTTCTATGAAATGATAGAAGCTGCCGATGGAATTGGAGCCGCCACCTACACAGGCAATCACCGCATCAGGCAGTCTGCCCTCCTTCAGGAGGATCTGTTCCTTGATTTCCTTTGAGATAACCGCCTGAAAATCACGGACGATGGTGGGGAACGGATGGGGTCCCATTACTGATCCGAGACAATAGTGGGTGTCGCTGATTCGGGAAGTCCACTCACGCATGGCTTCGGAAACCGCATCTTTGAGCGTTGCTGTCCCCGTCTTTACGGGAATCACCTCCGCACCGAGCAGACGCATACGGTACACATTGAGCGCCTGACGAACGGTATCTTCTTCTCCCATAAATACCACGCATTCCATACCCATAAGGGCTGCTGCGGTTGCCGTAGCGACACCATGCTGACCGGCTCCGGTTTCGGCAATCAGACGTGTTTTACCCATTTTCTTTGCCAGAAGCGCCTGGCCGAGTACGTTGTTGACTTTGTGCGCGCCTGTATGGTTCAAGTCTTCACGCTTGAGATAAATTTTTGCACCGCCGAGATCTTTTGTCATTTTTCCAGCGTAGTACAGTCTGGACGGTCTACCCGCATATTCGTTAAAAAGCTGAGTAAGCTCTCGGTTAAATTCAGGATCATTTTTATAATGGTTATACGCTTCTTCCAGTTCAATGACTGCATTCATCAATGTTTCGGGGATATACTGACCACCGTGAATGCCGAAGCGTCCGTTTGGATTCGTCATAATTTTTCTTCCTTTCTGACAGCGGCAACAAATGCCGCCATTTTTGTTTTATCTTTCAGTCCGCCCGTTTCTATCCCGGAGCTGACATCAACAGCAAAGGGATGAAGTGCCGCAACAGCTTTTCCCACATTATCGGGAGAAAGCCCGCCTGCAAGAAAATAGGGTCTATGTATGTTTTTCAAGAGATTCCAATCAAATACCGTCCCCGTTCCCCCACCGGAGTCCAACAGAATATAATCGGCGGAACATTGTTCTGCATCTGCAATATCATTTGGCGTTTCTATCCGAAAAGCTTTGATGATCGGCTTATCAGTAAATTTTCTCAGTCGGCTGATATAGTCTTCATCTTCGTCCCCATGAAGCTGAACAACATCAATGATACCGTTGTTTACGAGATCAACTATCTTTTCCAAATCTTCATTGACGAACACGCCCACCGCCTGTATTTCAGGAGAAAGTAGCTGTTTCAGTTCTGCCGCTGTCTGTGGTGTTACATATCGTAGGCTTTTTGGGGCAAATACAAATCCGATATATTCAGGCTTCAATTTGTTTGCGGCTTCCCTGTCACAGGGGCGGGACAAGCCGCAGAGCTTGATTTTCGTCATTCTACACCTCGCAGTTCTGTGAGTTTCGCTTTTTTATCAGCCGCCCTCATCAGAGTTTCTCCGATCAAAACGGCGTCTGCTCCGATTTCACAAAGTGCTGCCACATCTTCGGCAGTTTGCACACCGCTTTCGGAAACAAACAGTACATTCGGAGGAATCAGCTCCCGAAGCCTGCGGCTGTTATCAGTATCCACTGAAAAATCTTTGAGGTTACGGTTATTGACACCGATGATACGTGCTCCCGCATTAAGTGCCATTTGCACCTGGCTTTCATCATGTGCTTCCACCAAAGCGGAAAGACCGAGGTCATCACAGATTTGTATGTATTCTTCGATCTCTGTTTCATTAAGTATGGAACAGATCAACAGTACTGCTGAAGCGCCAAGCACCTTTGCCTCATAGATCATATACTCATCTACGGTGAAATCCTTGCGCAAACAGGGAATGGAAACGACATCCGTGATCTCACGGAGATATTCGTCACTCCCTAAAAACCATTTCGGCTCAGTCAACACGGAAATACAGTCTGCACCAGCCGTTTCATATTCCTTTGCAATCTGCAAATATGGAAAATCTGGTGCGATCAGTCCTTTGGAGGGCGAGGCTTTTTTGCACTCGCAGATGAATGAAATGCCTGACTTTTTCAGAGCGTTTTCAAATGTGAAGCTGCCTTTTGGCAGGAATAAGGCTTGCCGCCTGATTTCTTCCAGGGGTACTTTTCTTTTCGCTTCGACAACCCGTTTTTGTGCATGGTCTGCAAGTTGGTCAAGTATGGTCATTTCTCCACCTCCGGACGGTTGCTGACTTCGATCAGTTTGTTCAGCGTTTCAAGGGCTTTACCCGAATCAATCATTTCCGCCGCAAGAGTGATACCGTCTTTCATACTGTCCGCCTTACCGCCGATATACAACGCCGCACCGGCGTTCATCAATACCGCGTTTCGCTTATGCCCCTTTTCGCCATACAGAATCGCAAGGGTGATCTTGGCATTTTCTTCAGGTGTGCCGCCCCTCAGATCTTCTTTGGCACAACGTTCAAAGCCAAACCCTTCGGGAGTGATTACCGAGGATTTGAACCAGCCGTCACGAATCTCACAGATCCTGGTGGGTGCGCTCATAGATATTTCGTCAAGTTTGTCTTGCCCATATACCACCATACCACGTTTGATTCCAAGATTGATAAGTACCTGTGCCAGCGGTTCAACCAAATAATCGTCATACACACCGAGAAGCTGCATAGATGGCGTACCCGGATTGGTCAGAGGACCGAGAATATTAAACACGGTACGGAAACCCAGCTCTTTGCGGATAGCGCCAACATACTTCATGGAGGTATGATATTTCTGTGCGAAAAAGAAGCACATACCGACTTCGTTTAACAGTTCAATACATCTTTTCGGACTCTGCTGAATATTTACGCCCAGCGCTTCCAGGCAATCCGCCGTTCCGCACTGTGAGGAGGCGGCACGATTGCCGTGTTTTGCCACCTTCATTCCGCCTGCTGCTGCCACAAGGGCAGAGGTGGTGGAGATGTTAAAGCTGTGGGCGTTGTCACCACCCGTTCCGACAATCTCGAAAAGTTCCATACCGGTTTTAACCTTGGTAGCATGTGCTCTCATAGCAGCCGCACAACCCGCAATCTCGTCAGTGGTTTCGGCTCTTGCACTCTTTGTTGACAGAGCGGCAAGGAAAGCGGCGTTTTGCGTAGCTGTCGTTTCGCCGCTCATAATTTCGTTCATCACTGTGTATGCCTCATCATAGGTAAGGTCTCCTTTATTTACAATCTTTACAATAGCTTCTTTAATCATCTCTCATATCTCCTTTATAAAATTTTTGAGCATCTGTTTTCCGTTCGGTGTCATAATGGATTCGGGATGGAACTGCACGCCATATATCGGATATTCTTTATGCTTAACCGCCATTATTTCCCCGGCATCGGTAATCGCTGTGACTTTCAGGCATTCCGGTATGGTGCCGGCATCTGCCGCAAGGGAATGATACCGTGCGACGGGAGCGGTTTCAGGGCATCCTGCAAACAGCGGACAATCTGTGTCAAACCTGACATCAGACTGTTTTCCGTGCATCAATTCCTTTGCATAGGTAACGGTCGCACCGAATGCCGCACAGATGGCTTGATGCCCAAGGCAAACGCCCAGGATGGGAATTGTCTTTCCAAGTGTTTTGGCAACTTCTATAATCACACCCGCGTTTTCCGGTCTGCCGGGACCGGGCGAGAGAATAATACGACTTGGATTTAATGTTCTGATCTCTTCCACCGTCATTTCATCGTTGCGGATGACCTTGATATCAGGTTCCATCTCTCCAACGAGCTGAAAGAGGTTATAGGAAAAACTGTCATAGTTATCAATCAGTAAAATCATAATTCCGCCTCCTGTGCAAGCTCTAATGCTTTGAGTGAAGATTTGGCTTTGTTCAGGCATTCTTCAAATTCTTTTTCGGGGACGGAATCTGCTACAATGCCGGCGCCGCTTCTCACAAACACCTTGCCGTTTTTCTTATAGGCAATGCGAATGGCAATACAGGTATCCATATTCCCGGTAAAGTCGATGTATCCAATCGCACCGCCGTAAATGCCCCGCTTGTTATTTTCAAGCTCTCCGATCAGCTGGCAAGCTCTGATCTTCGGTGCGCCGGAGAGCGTTCCCGCAGGCAATACCGCCTCAATGGCATCCAATGCATCGTGTTTTTCGTCAATCTCTCCCCGAACCGTAGAGCCAATGTGCATAACGTGGGAAAAGCGTTCAATCGAGTGAAGCTTTTCAACCTGTATGGTGCCGAATTTACTGATCTTTCCGAGGTCGTTTCTACCGAGATCGACCAACATATTATGTTCGGCAAGTTCTTTTTCATCCGCAAGCAACTCATTTTCCAGCGCTTTGTCTTCTTCGTCGGTCTTTCCTCTCGGTCTTGTCCCTGCAAGAGGGAAGGTGTGGAGCACACCGTTTTCCAACTTGACCAGCGTTTCGGGTGACGCACCTGCAACCTCTACATCCGTACCGGAAAAATAGAACATATACGGCGAAGGATTGATGGTACGGAGCAAACGATAGGTATTGAGCAAACTTCCTTCAAAGGGAGCAGACAGACGGTTTGACAACACAATCTGGAAAATGTCGCCCTCACGGATATGGTGCCTGGCATTTTCCACCATACCGCAGAACTGCTCCTTGTCAAAAAGCATCAAATCGACATCCTTGAAGTTTTCGGTATCTTCCACGTCACATTTAACGCTAGGCTCGCTGTAGCCAAGATAATCGTATGAAAAATATCCCACAAGACCGCCCGTAAATGATGGAAGATAATCAAAACGAGGGCTTTTGTATTCCGCAAGGATTTGACGGAGATAGTCGGAAGGATGCTCCGTCTTCACTTTAAGATTTCCGATTTTCATCTCACCGTCCATGCAGGTAATCTCCATTTTCGGGTTGAAACCAAGGAACGTATATCTTCCCCATGTTTCGTTTGCCTGGGCGGATTCCAGCATATAGCAATGTGTTGATACATTTTTCAGTATCTTCATGGTTTCAATAGGTGTGGTAAAGTCGGAAAGTATTTCGAGGCTGACCGGGAGCACATTGTACTTTCTATCTGAAGCAATCTTTTTTACCTCAGTTAAAGTTGGCAGAATTTTCATTCGCTGCACCTCCAAAAAATAAAGTTACATTAAATTGCGTTTGTATTTTAATATCCAATTTCATTAGGCGCCAAAAGCGCCGCCATCGTTTTGAAAACACCATACCGTAACCTCCTTTGACATTAATCTTCCGTCAAAGAAGTCTCATAAAAAACAAAAACGCCCTTGACAGAAATATACGTTCTGTCAAGGACGAATAAAACACTTATCCGCGGTGCCACCTTGATTCACAGCATGACCTGTGCACTTAGCAGGATACCAATATATCCCCGGCAAATTACGTCTGCCTGCAACGTCGCAGAATACTTTGAGTAAACTCATTTGACTGCGCCCTCAGCGGTCCATTTGACAACTTGTTTCTTGCCTGATTCTCAGCATCGCAGGCTCTCTGTAAAGGCATCATTGCCGTTATCTCCGCTTCAACGGTTTAGCGTATTAAATTTATAGTGAAGTATAACACGGTTGGTTTGTGATGTCAATGGAAAAATATTACTTAATTAATATTAAAGTAACAGTTCAGTCTGCTTCTTGCGGCAGGCTGAACTGTTACATATTAAATTCCATATTTCATTACTTCTTTTTTTCTTTTTTCTTTCTATCCCACCATTTTCTGTCCCACCATGTACCTGCTAATGAACAGGTTCCACCCATAGCGATAAAAGCTATCATTATAATCCAAAATTCCATACTTCTTCCTCCTTATTAATTCGCCAAATTCTGACAAATAAAGATTACGATCAAACATACAACAAATGCAATCACACCTGCTAAAAATGCAAATATAATTTTTTGATAATTTCTTTTTCCTATTTCCTGTTGCTTTTCATCGTGGGTTAGTTGCTTTCCATCAATAAATGCCAGAATTTCTTTATAAGTTTGAATGTCATGATTCTTTTTAAATCTTTCAATTTTACCTGCCGTATATAATGCTATAGCAAATAAACATAGCCAAATAACAATTCCAATATACCCATCCATACTGGCTAAGGAATAAGCGCTTACCGCTACAATTATCAATTCGGCTAAAAAAATATAACTCATCACATTAAACTTTTTAATTTTTTCTTTTTCAACAATTTCTCTCATCTCCTTTATATCTTCTTTTATAAAACTATCTAAAGATACATTGAAGATATTGGATAGCATTATTAAGCTTTTAAGATCAGGACAGCTTTTATTTGTTTCCCAATTTGAGATTGTCTGTCTTGAAACAAATATTTTAAGAGCCAGTTCTTCTTGAGAAATTTTTTGTTGTTCTCTAAATTTTTTGATTCGTAATCCAATATCCATCTTGCACCTTCTCTTTTATTGTATAGAAATCTATATTTTTTGTCTGTCAAAAGTCTTTGACATTGTCTTTTTATTTCCGAAATTACTGCAAGATGCAAAAAATAGACACCCATTTCTGAGCATCCTACATTGAAAAAGGATATCTTTGGCAAGTATCTCTTAAATTTATTTTTTTCTTTGTAAAAGCACCTAAAATCAAAAATTTTTACATAACTCCTCTTTGCAGCAACACACATGCTTTAACGTGCCTATCATCTTCCAAACTCAAATCCATATCTTCCTCGTTAATCTGAAGTTCTCCATCCACAAGCTGATAGCCGTATGACGCAAACCCACCATTCCATTTTCCTTCGCGGGCTTTCTGGATACACCCCTCTATCGTCTGTCTGCATGGCTGTGGATACTCTTGTGTATGTATAAACTTTGATTTTTTCTGTAGAATCCGTTTTCCCCATACCCATAATCCTTACTTCATATTTGTGCCTACACTTTTATTAAACGTCTCGAAATCGATACGTTTACTATCAGGATTGTGCAACGCCCATTGCACTTTTATTCATCCGTTCCCATTTGCGGCAGTCTCGATGCATTTAAAGAACTCATGGTCTGCATCTGGCGCACAGCCAAATCATGCAACAAAATCAACCTCTCCGACTGCGACTTACCCTGCTCAATCAGTATCGCATTGTAGCTCTCCATATTTGCAAGAACCAATAATTGATTGAGTGTTGCATAATCTCTGATATTTCCCTTTTTGTCTGGATTTCCCGTACGCCATTGCTTTGCGGTTTTACCAAACAACGCTACATTCAACAAATCAGCTTCGCTTGCATATGTATAACCAATCTGCTCCTGTGTCAAATCAGGCGGTATCAGGTTTGATTTAATAGCATCCGTATGAATATGATAATTTAATTTTGCTATCTCTCTGTTAAGATTCCATCCTATTGATAAGTGGCTATTTTCATTATACTTAAGGCGCTTGTAATCTTTAATAATATAAAGTTTAAATTCCGGAGACAACCAAGATGCAAATTCGAGCGCTATATCCATATGTGCATAGATACCACCACCATAGCGACCTGACTTAGTCAGCAATCCAATAGCTCCCAAATCTTCATTCCACCTTTTTATTGAAAACACAAAAGCATTTGTGCCTGCATTTTCTTTAAACGCCTCGAAATCGATACGTTTAAAATTGGGATTGTGCAGTGCCTCCCATAATCCCAAAAACTCTACAATATCACGACCCCTAAGCCAGTTATGTATCGTAATCCGTGGTTCTGAACTCCTATATTTTGCTATGTCTGTCAATGATATATACTCATTCTTAAAATCTGTAGTATAAATTCCGATATCTATACCTTTTGCATGAATTGTTTCCTTTATGAGCGTTTTTCCCATCTCATTTATCCCCTTTTCTTGTATGGTTTGGACACATTTTTCATGTTATTATATCTTGCATAGTCATCATTTGCAAGATGTCCTCCTCAACTTTTTTTCATCTTTTCTTTTCTTATTTTTTCGTCTTCCGTACAACGTTCCTCTGTTATATCGGGCAAATTTTCTATATCTAATTCTGACGCATACTTTTCAATCAAATTTGCCAGCATATCCGCCAGCCCAGCCCGTTCCATTCCATTCATCAGCCATATTTTACCTCCTTCTATAAACAAAAAAAGGACAGCTACAAACTGTTACGTTCATAACTGCCCTCACGCTGTTTTGATGCTCAAAAAATTACAAATTTCTTGTCAGTTTCTCCTGTCATTTCATCCATAAAGTTACATACAAATGGCAGGTCATTACGCTGCCCACATCGGAATTGCACTGTCATTATATGACTGAATTTCAATCGGTATCTTCTCCATTCTTTTCTGTAAAATAGTAATAAATTCATCAATCCGCAGATTTTTCTCCTTCATTAGTTTTTCTATTTGCTGATCGTAATTTAAAAAAATCTTTGGCATGTGAATATCCCCTTAAAGTAAAAAGAGGAGACCCCGCAGGTTCTCCCCCGGTCGCAGGCCTCACAGGTTTCTGCAACGCGATCACTGTATTTATCTTACTCAACCAAAAACTTTATGTCAAGCAATTTTTACAGTTGCTACAGTATATGCAAATTTTTATATGAATACCTCAAACATATTTTTATCAATTCTTTTTGCCTCTTAGTTCTTTTTTTCCGTCATCTGCGTTCTGCTTTACCAGTTGACATACACATTCTGTATGCGAGGAGTGTGCGATAAAGATGCACCGTCCCGCGACTTATTCGTTAAGTTTTGGATTTTTATGATGCTCTGGCCTCGCTTAAAACCAGTAATATGGCACCCTACATCTTGATACACCGCCATAGAAAAGATAAGAATTGTGTTGATAGGCGAGCCTTTGACTGGCTTCGGCATGATTTGCGATCTGCTCTTTGCTATGGCATTTGCCGCTAAATGCAATTTTACCATAGTTTGCTGTTTTCGGGTAGGTTTTCTGAAAATGAAATGGGCAGAAGAAAACCCCCAAATCTTGGGTGACTTGGAGGCTTGTTTCTAGCCATTTTTATTTCTTTACTTCACCAATTGATTTATCAAGAGTGGCTTCAAAAGATTTTATATCTAAATATTCTTGATTTTTTATTATAAAAAGCAGCGAATAGCGTAAAAATTCAACCGCCAACACCTTTGTTTCTATCTCTTGATTTTCTATCGTAACCTTACAATTTTTGTTAGTTGATCTCCCATGCACAATATCCGATCGTAATCCATAAATAACTTTCATCGCATTCCGAGCCGCCGCTGGTGTATATGGACATTTCTCTGTCATTGCCGCTACTACCGCCATTCTATTGGATATTGTATATGTAATTTCTCCCTGTGTATCACCTGACAATAAAGTTTCTATTCCAATGATAGCATCTAATGCCATATCATCTTCTGCCTCGCGCAACATACACCTGTTTAATCTCTGAATTGCAATAAATACTTTCTTAAATTTTTGATTATGCTTTTCATCCCCTCTCTTTTCTCGAATAATTGTAAATACCTCTTTAATCAGACTTACATCTGCATTTGTTACTTTCTCAATATTATACTTAAAAAATTCTACATCAACATCATTCCTATTGAATGCTCTTATATTTGCCCCGTAAATTGGCAACATATCAGAAGTCCAGTTCCCTGCCCATCCAATAGGCTCTATCAACACTTGTCCATATCCAGTTCTATATCCAGCAACTATTCTAATTGAGGCAAAAAAGTCATCAATAAGTTCCAATGGATATGCCCAATAATTTGATGCTGCATTATGCAATGACTCCTTATCCTTATTTTCTACACTATACCCATTCAGTCTAATCATATATGCCGCACATTGAACTAAATTGTTTTCCTGTGTAGATTCAAAATGCGTTGCATTAAATCTACTAATTTGAAATTCTTCTGTCATCCTAAATATAGATATCCTATCAGACACTTCAATCTCATCATCTTCAAACTCCAACAGACATATTGGAACACATATATTAACATTCAATTGGTTAGCATATAATCTGATTATTTGTTCTGTAACCAGTCTCTCTACAACTTCAACTTCGATTTCTCCCTCTGTGAAATTGTTTGTGACATACAAATATCTATTGGCTATATTTCCAACATAGCACATTACACCGCTTTCAAGATATTCTTCTTTAGATGCAATCATCTTACCAGCATCTTCATTATCATGAAATAACCTGACCAAATCATCAAATCCATCTATGCTATGGCAGTTAATACCAAATTGGCTATCCACACTTTTTAATAATTCATCATACTTTTTAGGTGTTTTATAATTTGTTAATATATAAAAATGGATTCCGCACCTAAACGCAGGCACTTTCTCTCTCCAATCATTATAACTCTCGTGTTCTTCTATGCCTTTCAAGAATACTTCCGGATAATTATAATAATTAGGGCAAAACGAATCTTGCGCCTGATAATCATATATTTTATAAATAGTATTTATCACTACTTCTTTAGTTGTACTCCCAATCTTTTTCAGAAATACCTCTGACAATTTCATTTTTTTCCTCTTTCCATTTCATACTATAAATCACAAATAAAGCTTCTAGGATATTCACGATAAATCATATCTCTCAAATATTCCTTTTAAGAAAATTTGAAAAAGAAAACCTCCAAAATTCTATAAATTTGGAAGTTTTCTAACAATGTCTGCTCCAATTATGTTGTCACTAATTCTTTCCCACCAATAATGATTTCTATGTCTTTTATATCCTTATCAGTGGCCATTGCTATCTGCTCTGCCGTAAAACCATTATTATGCATACTTATAATAATTCTTGCT
>CAMWCA010000027.1 GCA_947172705.1 uncultured Lachnospiraceae bacterium | reverse complement strand
GCTGCACGTCTCCGTTATAGACAATATCCCCGGAATAAGTGCCATAATGGTACACTCCGGAGAGCACCTTCATCAGAGTAGATTTTCCTGCCCCGTTTTCTCCCACCAGACAATGGATTTCTCCACGTTTTACTTTAAAATTTACATTGTCCAGGGCCTTTACTCCGGGAAATTCTTTGGTGATATTTCTCATTTCAAGTATGTAATCACTCATGCCCTGCCTCCTTATTAAAAATATGAGATTTTCTCCCCACTCGTTATGGAAAGGTCGGCTTTAAACTTTATTATTTAAAGCCGACCTTTTTCATTACTGATTACTTATAAATCACAGATTATTATAATCCGGTGAACTCCGATGCGTCATAATATCCGGAATCAATAAGTGCTGCCTTCACATTATCCTTTGTTACAACTACGATGTTTGTCTGTTTAGCAGGTACGTCTTTTGCTTCATTGTTGTAAGTTGTATCTGTAGCAGGTGTCTCGCCGTTCAGGATGGATACTGCCATAGCAACAGAGTCAGCTGCAAGTGTACGGGTATCCTTAAATACTGTCATGGACTGCTTGCCATCGATCACGTACTGAACAGATGCGATCTCAGCGTCCTGACCTGTTACAACATAGCTTGATACATCCTTGTCGGTTGCAAATACGTCTGCGATAGAACGAGCTGTACCATCGTTAGGACCAAGTACTAAAACGTCACCCTTCATGTCAGCGCTTGCTGCTGTCAAGTGTGCTTCTGCTTTGGACTTAGCAACGTTGAAATCCCAATCGGTTGTGATCTGTCCGATGATAGCTGCTTCCTCGTCACGGGTAAGCTCTGCCTTGTCCTGTAAACCAACTGCCTCAGAAGAGTTAGCGATTACGAATGTACCGTCAGCAATCTTGGGCTGAAGAACACTCCATGCGCCCTCAAAGAAGATAAATGCGTTGTTATCTGTTGCTGCGCCTGCATATAAGTAAAGAGGAATACCGCTTCCTGCAGGTGCGTTGTCAACCAGATACTGTCCCTGTGCTGCTCCAACGGAGAAGCTGTCAAAAGTTACATAATAATCAACTGCATCTGTGCCTGTAATCAATCTGTCATATGCGATAACGGTTACGCCTTCTGCCTTAGCTGCTTCCACTGCTGCCGCTGCTGCTGCACCGTCCTGTGCACAAATGATCAAAACATCAATACCCTGAGAAACAAGTGTCTCTACGTTGGTCTTTTCAGTTGCAGAAGATCCCTGGCTGAACAATACCTGATTTGTAAATCCTGCATCTCCCAGGATACTCTCAAACTGTGCCTGATCCTGTAACCATCTGGGCTCATCCTTTGTAGGAAGTACGATACCTACCTGAATGCCCCCTGCTGCGTCTCCTTCATCGGCTGCAGGCGCCGGCGCTGCGTCATCCTCAACTACCTCATCAGCTACAGGTGCGCTGTTGCTTGCTGTCTCGTCTGCTTCTTTGCCGCCGCATCCTACCAGCATCGTTGTTACCATTGCTGCTGCAAGAATAAGGCTGAGTAATTTCTTCTTCATGAATTATCCTCCCTTAAAAAAATAATGTTTGTAGCTCCTTGCTACAAACATTATGGTAACACACACTTTGCTGAATATCTTTGTAAGATTCTGCACATTTTTATGCATTTTGATGGATCAATATCACTCATTAGTAATTTTTTAACTGCATTTTTTAGCATCACAAAAAAATGCTAGTCTAACAGCTCAGGTCTGTTCAGGTAAACCTCCTCTTTTAAATGAAACCCCTCGTCTATAATTGCCTGCTGCATATTTTCTTCTGTCACGGCAACAGGCTCCAGCTTAATATAGGGGAAGGATTTTCCTCCCTCCGTTGTCACATAAAGATCATAAGAAAATCCGTTGCCCTCCGCCATATCCACCGCAGCCTTCGCAGCCCGTGCCGCCAGCTTTTCTATGGGCTTATACACTGTCATATACTGCGTTCCCTCTACGATCCTCTGACATGCCGCCAAGTCCCCATCCTGACCTGATACGTAAATTTCTCCTGCAAGCCTCTGCTCTGCGAGAGCGCTTACTGCCTGCCCTGCAAGATTGTCATTTCCGCACATAATACCTCTTGCCTGGCGCACCAGCTCTCCGTTCTGCCTTACATATGCGGCGGCGTACTCGGGCTTCCAGCCATCTGCATAGTAAATGTCAAGAACCTGGATCTGCTTCTCCTTCATCACATTCTCGAATCCTCTTTGAACTTCCATTGCATTGTTGTCCGTTTTGGGTCCGCATATCATCAATACCTTGTCGCCCTTCTCAAGTTTTTTGCTAAATGCGGTTCCCATCAACGTTCCCACCTTTTCATTGTCAAAAGAAATGTACAGGTCAGGCTCTGCCCCCAGGATCAGGCGGTCATAGGAGATCACTTTAATCCCCTCCTCCTGCGCCTCTTTGATGGAGGCAAGAAGAGGTTCCGAATCAATGGGAACGATCACGATGACATCCACCTTCTTTTTAATAAAATACTTTACCAGCTCCACCTGTTCTTCCACGCTGCTGTTTGCATTTTGCACATTAACCTCTGCTCCCAGTTCCTTTGCCGTGGAGACAAACACATCCCTGTCTCTCAGCCAGCGCTCCATAACAAAATTATCAAAAATCATGCCGATCTGGATCTTTTCCTCTTCTTCCCCTGCCGGCATCTGCGCGCCTTCTGTTTCTGTGCAGCCTGCAAGCAGGATAACAGCCAGCAATGCAAAAATCAGTATGCTTTTTCTGCATGTTCTTCTCATCAGCCGTTTTCCTCCTTGTACTCGGTAGGCGTTACGCCTACATTCTTTTTAAAGGAACGGCTGAAATAATTGGGGTCGGAGTATCCCACTTCGCTGCAGATCTCTTTCATACTTTTATCCGTTGTACTCAGCAATTCCTTTGCCTTTTCCATTCGAATCGATGTCACATAATCAATAAAATTCCCTCCTGTTTCTTCTTTAAACAGCTTACTGAAATAATAAGGGCTGATGTTGATCTCTCTGGAAACCTCGTCCAAAGAGATCTCATCTTTATAATGACTGTCAATATAAGCTTTTGCCTGCTCCACCAGACTGATAGAGGTCTTTTCCTTACTTCCGGATACATTTCTCGCCGCCTCCCTGATTTTTGCCAGAAGCCAGGAGCGAAGCTCCTCATATTGCTTCATATCGTACAGAATGGTAAGGTAATCATGGCGGTCCTGAAAGCGATAGGAGCTTCCGCCGCTTTTGATAGCAATGGTTTCCGCCTGCAAAATAAACTCCAGAGTTTTCAGTTTAATGTCCATTTCCGCATCCCCATGGCGGTTGAGCATCCAGTCAAAAAACCTGCCCGCCTCCGATACCGCTCCCGCCGCATCTCCTGCCTGCACCAGATCAAAAAGCTTCTTTTCTGTTCGAACGGGATAATCCTCTTCATATCTGTTTTTTGCGGAAAGATCCCTGGCATGTGCCACACTGCCCGCCGTATAACGCAATGCATTTACTGCCTCTGTATAAGAAATATCCGCTTCATCCAGCCTTTTGACGGTTCCGATCCCTACTCTGAACTGCGCATCGATGTCCTTCCTCAGCTTATGAACCATCTTACGCGCCGTTTCAATTGCCTTTACTCTTTCTTCGTATTCATTCTGAAGGCTTTCTGTGGCGCAGGGGACAAATACGATCACCGCGTTTGCCATCATAGGACCTACGATCCCCGGAAAGTATTCCTTTATACTTTCCCGCAATCTTACATAATTTGACTGCATTCTTACACTGGCGCCGATAGCATTGGTCAGATGCCCATCCTTCTCCGTATCCCCATACTCGATTACCATCATATAGCCTTTGTCTTCCTGAATTCCCAGAAGATTCTTAAAATTTTCCGCCTCTTCCATATAATTTGCCTGAAACAAAACAGAATAAATCAGACCGCTCTCAATAATTGGTATTACCGTTTCCAGCTTTTCCCTGATCAACAGATCATTGCTCCTTTTCATTCTCTCAAAGTCGACCTTCTCCATCGCCTTTTTTAAAAGGGAAACAATCACATTTTTATCGATAGGCTTATTCACATAATCCATTACGCCAAGACCAATGGCTTCCTTTGCGTAATCAAATTTATCATAGGCAGATACCACAATAAAGATAATGTTTCGATTATTTTTTTTGATCTCCTTCATAGCTTCGATCCCGTTGATCCCAGGCATATGTATATCCATAAGCGCAATATCCGGCCGAAAGCTCTCTGCAAGTTCTATTACGCTTCTTCCGGTTTTTGCCCATTCAATGGCACAGGAATCCCCAAAATTCTTTTCTATGATAAACTTTAACGCGTCTATCACGATCCCTTCATCGTCAGCTATCATAATCTTATACATATCTGTACTTACCCCTCTAATGGAATGTATATTGCAACCTCTGTTCCCATGTCTGTTCCTGCACTTGTAATGTCGATCACATCCTCCCGCTCAAAAAACAGCCGGAGCCTGACGATCACATTGTCCAGACCAACTCCGTTTATCACATCGTCCAGATCGTTTTCTTCCAGTTTTCTGTTCATAATCTTTTCGATCTTTTCTTCACTCATGCCCACGCCATTATCCCTTATGCTGACGCAGATACCGCCTCTTTCCTCGTAAACGGAAAGCTCTATCAGCTTTTCTCTGGAAATGTCTCTGATGCCGTGGTTAATGCAGTTTTCCACAACAGGCTGCAAGGTCATACTGGGAATCTGGGCATGGATCAGCTCCTCATCGATATCCTTTTTAAAGTGAATCTCCCCTGAAAACCTTACATTGATAATATAAATATAGTGATCGATCAACTCAATTTCTTCTTCCAAAGTTACCACATCATGATTTTTCTTTACGTTGTAACGAAAAAAATCCGCTACATTCTGCACATACTGATAGGTTCTGTCCGCTCCCTCCATCATGGCAAGCTGAGCGCCTGCATTTAATGTATTAAATAAAAAGTGAGGATTGATCTGCGCCTGAAGGTAATTCAGCTTGGCATCCCGCAAATGCGTCTCCATCATAAGCTGCCTTTCTTTCATTGCGCTTTCCAGTTCCATACTTTTTTTCAACTGGACAATATATTTTTTCAGGCTCTTCACCATCTGGTCAAAGGCATCGGTCACAATTCCCACTTCATCCCGCGGTCTTCTTTCCGACAGTTGGATATCCAAGGTTCCTTTTGCCACCTCATCCGCCGCTTTTGCCAATTCGATCAGTGGATTGGTAATTCCCTTCGTCAGGAGAATGATCAAAATACCATTCAACGCACTGACCATACAGAGAATCAGAAGGTTTGAGGTTTCTGAAAATTTCAAAGCGGAAAACAGCATTTCATAGTTTTCTGAATTATTTTGAAACTGCTGGTTATTAAGACTGTACAGGTAAGAATTGATATACCCGTACAATTCATCAGCGGAATCATAGTATTCTTTATACTTGGCAATATTACGTCCTCGCTTTGCTTCAATCGCTTTGTCCGTAATTTCAATATAGGACTGAGACATATGATAAATATTTTTCTCCATGATCTTTGTCTCATCATTGAGAATTCTTGTGTTGAGATTTTCCAGCTGCTTGCGGTACTCCTGCTCATTTCGCAGATAACCTTCAATGGCATCCGTATCTCTGGTATCCAGAAAGTTTTCCATATTCCGGTGGATCAGCGTCAGTCCATTCTGCAGCTCGTTGAGCATGGCATTGCTCTCGTATACCTTGTCAATATTGGTGATCATCTTATTGATGTTAAAATAAATGTACCAGTTTACCCCCAGAATGATCAAAGCGATCATTAAAAATATGAAAAGCAGCTTTGTCTGAATGCTGATAAAAATATGCTTTTTACTATTTTTCACCCTGCTCCCCAGCATTTTTCAGGCGTCCTTTCACATTATTTGTCGTGACGGCATTTACATCCATCGTAAAAAAGTCGTTTACATGACCTGTCTCAATGTATTCATCCAATGCCTTTATACAATAGCTTCCCACTTGCTTTGCATCCACAACAATGGTTGCCGCTATTACATTTCTGCTGATGGCATTTAAAATTGTGTCGGCATCAGAATACCCCAGTATTTTGATCTGACCCACCAGGTTATAATCCACTGCCGCCTGATAAGCGCTGATGGTATCCTTTTCGTTTAAACAAATGATAATTTCAGGGAGTTCTTCTTTATTCAGAAAAATTTCTCTGATCGCTTCCTCTTTTCCAAAGGAGGAATCCTCATTCAGCACAATGGTTTTCAACTCCAGGTTCAAATGATTTCCCTCATTATCCAATGTGTCTCTGATTCCATTATAAACAAGATTTTTCCCACTGCTTTCCATGGAAGTATCCATCAATATCAGCGCATCCTTTGTATTTTTATTGGCAATGCGAATGATCTGTCTTCCATATTCTCTTCCCAGGTTATGATTCCCAATACCAACAAAGCTCTGCCTTTTACTGTCATAGCTGTCTGTCATCACCGTTACCACCGGTATCCCATGATCTACCGCCTCATTTACTGCTTCCTGGATCTGATGACTTCCATCCCCTTCCAGCACAATGCCGTCTACCTGGGAGGCAACGGCAATCTTAAGCAGTTCCGCTTTTGAATAATCTGCCGCAAGGTTGCTGCCCTCCCACTCCAGATAGATATTTTCCTCTTTTGCGTAGGTCTTTGCCTCCTCATACACCTTGTCCCAGAAAATATCCTCCTCCGAATCGGCAATAAAGACATAATGCCTTTCAAAGCTCTCATAGGGCTGGGCGTTCATTTTCCCTCCGCCTTCCGCCCATTTCCCCACATAGGCAAGGCTAAGGACCGTCATGACTGCCATCGCAAGAATAATCACCGCAAATATGGCAAGCTGTCTGTGGTTTGTTTTGTAAGGATCTTTCTTTATCATTTCCGGTCCCGCTCCTGTTAATGATGGAATAACCTGATGCCGGTAAACGCCATCACCATATCATATTTATCGCAGCACTGGATCACCAGATCATCCCGAACCGATCCTCCAGGCTGTGCAATATATTTTACACCGCTCTTATAGGCTCTTTCAATATTGTCCGAAAAAGGGAAAAAGGCATCCGACCCAAGGGTCACATTCTGATTTTTGTCCAGCCATGCTCTCTTTTCTTCTCTGGTAAACACCGGGGGCTTTACCTTAAACCGCTTCTGCCATTCTCCTTCCCGAAGTACGTCCTCGTATTCCTCACCGATGTAAACATCGATGGTATTGTCTCTGTCCGCACGCCCCAGCGCATCAACAAACTGAAGCCCCAATACCTGAGGCGCCTGACGCAGATACCAGTTATCTGCTTTCTGCCCTGCAAGCCTTGTACAGTGTACTCTGGACTGTTGTCCTGCTCCGATGCCGATCGCCTGTCCGCCCTTTACATAGCAGACGGAATTGGACTGGGTATATTTCAATGTAATCAACGCGATCTTCATATCAATGGCTGCGGATTCCGGCAGCTCTTTATTTTTTGTCACAATATTGGAAAGCAGTTCCCTGTCTATGGAAAGCTCATTTCTCCCCTGTTCAAAGGTAATGCCATATACCTGCTTCCGCTCCACCGGCGCAGGCACATAGGAAGGATCGATCTGAATGATATTATAATTTCCCTTTTTCTTCTCCTTCAATAATGCCATTGCCTCTTCCGTATAACCCGGCGCAATCACTCCGTCAGACACCTCCCTTTTGATCAGCCGTGCCGTGTCCTCATCGCACACATCGGAAAGGGCAATAAAATCTCCGAAGGAAGACATCCTGTCAGCTCCTCTTGCTCTTGCATAAGCGCAGGCAAGGGGGGAAAGCTCTCCCAGATCATCCACCCAATAAATTTTGGCAAGAGTCTCCGTCAGAGGAAGCCCTACCGCCGCTCCCGCCGGGGAAACATGCTTAAAAGAGGTAGCCGCAGGAAGCCCCGTTGCCTCCTTCAACTCCTTCACAAGCTGCCAGCCGTTAAAAGCATCCAGAAAATTTATGTATCCTGGCTTTCCGTTTAAGACCGTAACCGGAAGTTCACCTCCATCCTCCATAAAAATTCTGGAAGGTTTCTGATTTGGGTTGCATCCGTATTTTAATTGTATCTCGTTCATGTGATCCTGTTCTCCCTTTCTATTGATTCTTGTTTACGATTCGTGTTTCATATTCTCCTGTTGCAATGTCAATGTATCTTACAAACAGCGATACCTTGTTATCTTCATTAAGATTTTCCCAAAGTTCTTTTGTAAACCCGTCAATACCCCCTGCAAGCTTCACGGTTTTCGGCTCTCCCTGAAAACTAGGAAGGGGATTCCCGTCATGCATATAAGTATGGATAAAACGTCCTTCCCCTGCCACAGGATTCTCATAGCAATAGGTATATCTGTTACACGATTCAGGATTTCCGTTATTGCTCTTTAAGATGGACATGGCAAAATCATATTTTCCATCCTTTACATTCATAATCCCTGAAATTCTGGGAGTGTAATTGGGTCCGTCAGGTTCAAATTCCCGGCACCGCAAAGACTCCTCAAAGGTCAGTCCTTTTTCCATCCCCTCGTATATGGTATCTGTCTGATCCCCATTGGTCACGATGGTTCTATGCTCCAGAACCCGTACCGGCGCATAGATGATCAGGCTGGGGTCCTCCAGTTTGGACGGGTCAAAAGCCTCTGTTCTGATCCCTTCCCCCTCCGTTGCAAAAATGCGGTTCCGACTGTTAGAGCTTCTTCCCATAATAAAATAAGCGGTTACTGCTTTGCTCCCATCCTCTGATCTGCCGATTACAATACCTCTTCCCGGATATGCATTATCCGAAAGCTCCTGTGCAAGTGACAACATTTTCTTTTTCCTCCATTCTTTTCTCATGATTACTGCCCATGACAGATAAAAAAACAAAACGTCTGGGCATACCTTCACCAGGCAGCCCAGACGGTCGGCTCACAATTGAACAATACACTCCCTGTAGGTTCTCCTACACAGGCTCTTCCTGCTTCCGTCAGTCGTGTATCTATCCACTATCATAATAGAAGAAACCTTTATTTGCAAGAGATAAAGAAGCCTTCTTTTTACAATTTGCCAGGTTTTACGTTCTGCAGGCTCCATCAACCGACAAAATCTCTCCCGTCACATAGCTTGCAAGATCACTGGCAAGGTAGAGAAATGCATCGGCAACTTCCTCCGGTTCTCCCGGCCTTCCCATGGGAATCTTAGCGGAAATGCCATCAACCACAGCCTGAGGCAATGCGGCAACCATATCCGTTTTGGTTACGCCCGGCGCTACTGCATTCACCCTGATGTGATCTTTTGCCAATTCTCTTGCCAGAGAAAAAGTCATACCGTTTACTGCTGATTTGCTGGTAGGGTATCCAACGCCTGCTGCCTGTCCGCATATGCTGACCATGGAGCTGGTGTTGATGATGCATCCGCCTCCCTGCTCTTTCATAACCTTTGCAGTGGGCAGGATCGCATAAAACAACGCCCTTACATTCAAATCAATTACTTTATCAAATTCTTCCGGCGTATAGTCATACAGGGGTGTGCTTTGGGAAATTCCCGCATTGTTTACCAGAATGTCGATCTTTCCGAATTTCTCTTTTACAGCAAGAACTGCCTTTTCCACATCAGCCGCATCTGTCAGTTTAGGAAACATACCGTCTACTTCCCAGTCAGCGTTTTCCTCCTTCAGTTTGGCAAGCGCCTTGTCTACTGTCTCCTGCCTTGAGCCAAATAATACCACCTTTGCCCCATTTGCAAGATACTTTCGTACAATTTCAAATCCGATTCCTCTGGTTCCGCCTGTTACAATTGCAACCTTTCCTTCCAATAACATGAATCTAATACCTTCCCTTCTGCTTTTTCCTATATTATAGCACCGATTGATTTATAATAAAAATATTTTTTACTGCTATGATTGCAATTTTCTTTTTCCCACACTGACCGTTTGAATATACAAAAGCATCAATTTCCATGTTCCTCTTCCAGCCAAAAATAACAAAACGCCCATAACCACCGAAAGAGGAAACGCCATATAGGCAGGAGCCGTATAATCTCCAAACTGAAATACCACCCATGGTATGTTCATGCCTATGAGAGAACCTGCAAATTTAACCACCCCTGCCACAGGCGCGATCACACCACAGAACATCAAGCCCACAGATAAGACGCTGCAAATTGGCAGGACAAACATCCCTGTAAATCCCACAAATCCATAGAACCCGTAAACGATAATAAGCTTCCGAAAACTAAAGGCATTATTTTTCACAAGAGATTCTCCCAAATATGCTTTTGCCAGTTCCCTTGGTGTTCCAAGCCTTTCCAAAATTTCCTCTGAAGACATTCCCTTTTGTGTTTGCAGCTCCAGCATTTCGCTTTTAATTTCATTGATAATATCGGCTCTCTCAAACGCCGCCATAGGTCTTAAATATCGATCTATCTGATCCAGGTAATCTTGCATTTTTTTATCCATTTTTCTTCTCCTTTATTCCTTCTATTGCTGTCAACAAATTGCCCCATTCAACAGACATCGCCCCAAGATATTCTTTTCCCTTTTCTGTAATAGAATAGTATTTCCTTGGTGGCAGCCCTTCTGCTGTTTCCTGCCAGAAAGAAGAAAGAAAGTCTTCCTTTAGCAAGCGTCTCAGCAAAGGGTAAATGGTATTTTCCTTTGCTGACAGAATTGGGTACTTTTCCAATTCACTCATGATCTCATAGCCATAATAGGCTCTTTTATCGATCATTAATAAAATACTGTATTCCAGTGTCCCTCTCTTAATCTGGGATTTCCAGTCTTCAATATTCATATGCACTCCTCCTTGTCGATATACATCGTACTACACAGTATATCAATTTTCAATAGTATATATAAAAAATGCAGCAGAATTTGTTTCTGCTGCATTTTCGTTATCATAAATTTTCATTTTTTAAATAACATTACATAGTGTCTGCATAACGGGCGCTTCCCTGTACGTTGTACTCCCCGTTCGCTGTATAACCGCTTGCCGCATTCGCCTGGGTGGTCAGATAATAATCTACAAGAGAAGCGTTGGTAGCTACGGATGAACCATAGTCCTTGAAGAATTTCTGTACCTGGGACATATCCGAATTCTTAAAGGTATCCTCATTGATCTTCAATCTGCCCTTCTGATCCACATCGATTCCAAACTGTTTTAATGTATTTGCGTTATATGCCGTCTTTTCTCTGATGTAAGACAGGTTTGCCAGTACGCCGGAATTGGTGCTGGATTCAGCCTTATCAAACATGCTGTTGTAATTGCTTACAAAGCTTTTTGCCGTGGCAAAAATTTTGGCAACATCATATTCGTTTGTCTCATTGCCGTCTTCATCCTTCTTTTTTGCATATAATTCGTCTGAAGCAAGCTTTCTGCCGTCTTCTTTGAGAGAAGCAGCGCTGGAACCGGCTTTGTTGTTGGTATCCGTACTGTCTGTAACGCTGGTGCTGTTTGAGGTGCCTGCGAACTGAACGCGGGATGCAATTGTGGAACCATAGCTCATGATATTATCAGGTGAGAATAATTCCTGTACCTTAGAAGTACCTGCTGCCTTCAGCTTGCCTTCATTCAACTCAAGCAGACCGCTGGAATCGATGGTAACGCCAATTTCTGCAAGGCTGTCAGCGTTCGCAGCCGTAGTTCTCATCATGTTTGCCACATGTGCTGTCTTTCCTGTCAATGTGGAGCCTTTTGCTGCATTCACAACATTGTTGTAATTCGTCACATACGCTTTCATTGCAGACACTACCTTATCGGTTGCGTTCTGACCATTTTCCGTATCCGTGTACGTCTTGTCATTCTGAAGCGCGGAAACAGAAGTCTTCAAGCTGGCGATCCCGGTTGACAGGCTGGCATTTGCCTTCTGTGCCTCTTTTGAAACCTTCGGGTTTTTCTTCGCTTCCAAAATCTTTTCAAGAACGCCCTCTGAACTGTATTTTTTACTTGATGCGCCAGTGCTTGTGCTTACCCCTGCACCATAATAGCTCTTCATAAGTTTGCCATAGCTGCCGTTCTTAATGCTGGCATAATCTGAAAGGAAATTCAAATTCCCCATCCCGCCGCTGCCAGATGATAAACTCTGAAGTAAATAAGAACTGTTTTGATTTGTACCTACATTCACTTTAATTCCCATAATCATCACTCCTTTGAATAAAAATTTGGACTTCCATGTCCCTGCATCTCAATATACGCAATCTTTCATTGCACAACTTCTGATAGTTAAGTTAAGTATAGCATCCATATTTCAAAAATTCAAGATGCTCTGACAAAAAAATCCAGCAAAATCAACGTTTTCGTAACGAAAAGCAATGTCCTTGTAATTAAATCCCAAACAGTTCCTGAAAATATTTTAAACATATCGTTTGCAATATGCAAACATGGCAAGAAAACTAAACAACGGAATCTTAAAAATTCCCAGCAAAAGAAGCACATCCACGTTCCAGAAAGAAGCCGAACCTATATGGAGAAAGGAAAAATCACACATAGCGTACAACAGCGAATTTCCAAGCCCGATCCCGCCGCTTGGAAGGATACAGGAAAGCCAGTCTCCCAACACTCCCGGTACAGCCGTATATACTATTATCGGCAGCAACGCAAAAACCAATCCCAGCGCAAGAGCAGAGACATTATCCTTTGCCAGAGAGGATAAAAACAGGGTAAAGCTGATGGTTGCAAGAAACAGGACATATCCCCCCAGCAAATTTGCCCATTGCAGCTGTCCCACTGTAAAGGGCGGCAGCGATGTGACGGAATAGATCACCTGCATGGACGTTTCTGTCCCCTCCCACCCAAATAAGGTATTGGTGGTCAAAATCCAGATGATTCCGCATAGCAGGCATGTAATACCTGTTATCAAAAATGCCGCCGCTACCTTTACACCGGCAAGCTTAAGACGTCCATGCCTGGTACAACGCAGGATATCATCTGCCCCTGTCTGACGGTCTGCAGAAAAGATAGTTGCCGCAATCACAACACTAAAAATTGTGATCAGAAAAAGAAAAAGTGTCTCATAGTCCATAGAATTTCCCCCTGCACCGTAATAATACCTGTAGGGTCTGCTTACCCTCGCAAACTTGTCCAAAGCAGTCTGCTTTGCCTGAGGATGCTTTTTCTGCTCCATATCCATAACAGCCGCCAGTCTTTTTTCAAGCTGATCATAGTAATCTCCTACCTGCCTTACATCCAAATCCCTGACCCCTGGAGCAACTCCTGTTTCTGCATTTGCAAAGGCTTCTTTTATACCGTGAATAAAAGGGCTGTAGCATGCAAGCTTCTTATAAAACACTTCCGCCGGAACCTCGCTTCCATACTGAGAATCATAGGTTTCATATACCTCCTGGTATACCGTCACCGCCTCCTGAAGCTTTTCCGCTGTTACTTCTCCAAACATTTCCCTTTTATTTTGATAATATGCCACAGCCTCCAGACCGGTGATCTCTTTTTCTTCTCCGCCCTCCGTCGTCACAACCGCGCCTTCAAAGGTCACGGGCAGATATGCCATAATAACCCCAAGGAAAAGGGACGCTGCCAGCAAAATCCATGTAATCCTTGTTTTTAAAATCCTTTTTATTTCAAGCCCTAACAGTCTCATACCCTCACCTCCTCCTGGGGAAACAGCCAAAGGTACAGATCCTCCAATCTGGGCGCTTCCGCAATGGAATTTTCCGTCACAGGCTCCTCTGATAAATAACGCAGAGAAACCTTCCCATCCTCTTCGTTTTTCAAATTCACAATCCTCAGCCTTCCTTCCCACTTTGCCAGCTCTCCAGGGCGCATGGTACAACGATATACCTTATTTTCCACCAGTCTCTCCAGTTTTTCCGTAGTACCCAGGGCAATGATCCTCCCCTCTTTCATAATGGCATTTTGATTGGCAATATACTCTACATCCGGCACAATGTGAGTGGATATAAGGACGATCCGGTTCTGGGCAAACTTTGATAAAATATTGCGGAACTTCACCCTCTCCCCCGGGTCGAGCCCGCTGGTGGGTTCATCCAAAATCAGAATTTCCGGTTCGTTTAGCAGCGCCTGGGCGATCCCTACCCTGCGCTTCATCCCTCCGGAAAGCTTCACGATTTTTTTCCTCCTCACATCAGTCAGCGTAAGCTCCTCCAAAAGCATATCGATCTTATTCCGAGTCTCCACCCTGGACAGCCCCTTTAACGCCGCCACATAGGACAGATAATCTGCCACTGTAAATTCCGGATAAAAGCCAAACTCCTGGGGCAGATAACCAAAAATATTCCTGTATTCCCCCTGGAGGGATTGAATGGAAAGATTGTCATAGAGAATATCCCCGGAAGCAGGTTTCATAATTCCGGCAATCATCCGCATCAGTGTCGTCTTTCCTGCACCATTGGCGCCAAGCAATCCCCACACCCCCGGCGTTAATGTGAGAGACACATCGTCCACCGCAAGCTTATCCTTATATTGTTTTGTTACATGATCGATTTTCAGTTCCATTCCTATTCCCTCTCATTTTTCTTTATAACTGACATTGTTATTTTCAAATTTCTCCCGTTATCCTTTTACACATATATGGCTTCCTTGGGACGCTTTACCAGTTCAATGCATTGCCAAATGAAACACCCCAGCAGTACCATACCTGCCGCCATGGAAATACCTGCATATTTCCCATCGAAGATCTGAGGAACCACGCCGTACCCTGTGCAAAGAAGTAAAAGCAGCGCGCCCTCATAACAGGCATAATGAATGCACCATTTGTCCGGCGAGGATCTTTTTAGCAAAAGCAAAATCCCCTCCCCAGCCAGCAGCATAGGCGCCAGCACATAAATCAACATACTTCCATTGACAAACTGCCTCCCATATGCAATCGCCCCTATCACTCCCATGCCTGCCATTTCTCCTGCAAAAAACAGCAGGAATCGTGAAGCCATAAGCCTTCTAAAAGAAAAGTAAGCCGCACTTTCCACCTCCATCATTTTAAAATGAATAGAACGGTAAAGAACCGGTAAAAGCAGCATGGATGCCGCTACTGTCCCACAGCTCAGGCAAAAAGCAATTTTCCTGGGCGTAAAGAAACAGGGATCTCTGAAAAGGCTGCGTAGAACAAGGCTTATTAAAAATAGCGCTGCCGCCTCCATTCCCCAAATACGCCATCCTATCAAAGAAACCTGCCTCGCAAGCAGCTCCCAAAATCCAATTTTATTTCCTCTGCTCCGCCCAGACTGGGCATTTGCCAGAAGAACCATCCGCTCCATCTGTACTTTCAGGTCTGCCGGTTCTTTTTCGGACAATGCCCTTCTCATTCTCCCATTCCATTCCTTATTCATTCTGATTCCCTCCTTCCAACTCCTGCTTTATCCGCTTTAACGCCGCCCGCAACTTGGACTGTACCGTCCGTATGGGCAATCCTGTAACCTCCGATATCTCGCGCAGCTTCAGGTTTTGGCGAAAGCGCAAAAGCACGATCTCTGAAGACAGCTGATCCAATTCCCTCACATAGGCTCTGATCGCAAGCGTCTCTTCCGCTTCCGAAAATCCCTTTTCCTGATAGGGAAGCTGCGTTTCCAGCTTGTCCAGCGAAACCCTTTTTGCCCACTTGCTTTTCTGCATATCCCTGCATGTATTCAAGGCGACCTTATATAAAAATGCCTTCAGCTTTCCTGAGAACCGACAGGCTCCCAGATATTTTATTGTCTTCAAAAATGTTTCCTGTGCCGCATCCTCCGCCAGGTGCGGGTCTGGCGCATGCCAAATGCAATACCGCAGAATCTCCGGATAGTAGGTTTGAACCAACTGATCCAATGCCCCTTCCTCTCCCTCCTGCAGCTTTTTTATCAGAATCTCTTCGCGCATTAAGATTTACTCCTTTTGGGCATCCCCTGTTTATTATAACGATTTGCATGGTGGGAAATGATTTAGAAATGATAAAGATCTTTTGAAATATAGAAATCAGGAATATATGTTTTCCTGCAAAAATAAAAAAGGCAGAGAAATTTACTTTCTCTACCATTTAAGTTTTAGTGACTTTATCCCAAAAATCTTCTTTATAATATTCCAATAGAAATAACGGTACTGAATTAATAATGCACAACTCATCCTTTTTCAATCTAGTCCACAACATATAAATATTGCCATCTGCAGGACAATTTAATATCGAAACATCTATTGTCGAGGAGAAGAAATTTTTAATTAAATTATTTAACAAATTTTCTTCCGCTTTCACACCTTCATAAATAAAAATAATCTTCTTTTTATCATGATTCATGAAAGGTCCCCGCTTTATACATCTTTTGCAAATTATGCGCCTCCCTCAATGCTTTGTCCGTCAAATTGCAAAACGGCTGAATTACATTATCTTTTTATAAAATATTTTTACACTTCTCACGTAACTTTTTTACCGTAATATAAAATTCCGATAGCGTTTCAATCATTAGGGCACTAACTTTTCTACATCTACTCCCTCTAAAGCAAGCAGTTGCTTTTTCTTTTCCAGACCGCCCGCATATCCTGTCAGGCTGCCGTTTGCACCAACCACGCGATGGCACGGAATAATAATGGAAATCGGATTATGCCCCACTGCACCCCCTACCGCCTGTGCAGACATTTTTTTCACTCCCCATTTGGCTGCAAGCTTCTGCGCTATTTCTCCATAGGTTGTGACCGTGCCATAGGGAATTTCACAAAGCTCTTTCCACACCTCTCTTCTAAACTGACTGCCTTCCGGTGCAAGCGTCAATTCATGGACGTCCGGTCTCTCCCCTCTAAAATATCGCTCCAGCCAATCCCTTGTACGGTTCAAAATTTGTGACTCCTCATTTTCCCACATTTTCCCCCGCAAAGATCCAAGATAATATTTTTGCCCCTTTATCCAGATCCCAGCAAGTGCACCGTCTTGTTCTACAAGCAAAAGTGTCCCAACGGGTGACTCGTAATGCATCGTATATAGCATGTCCTGCGTTCCTCCTTTATTATCATCCTCTTTAGCAATCCCATAAGCAATTTTTTAAATTCACATGAAAATCATCCTTAAAAGAAACACCCTCCCGAAGAAGCAGGCTCTTTTGTTCCCGCCATCCCGGCACCAGCCTCCCTGTATGATTTACCACCCTATGGCAGGGATACTTTCCATAAAATTCAGCCATGCTAAGTACCTTCCCAACAAGTCTTGCATTCTTATCCCTTCCAATCAGCCGGGCAATCTGCCCATAAGTGGCAACACAACCCTCCGGAATTTCTTCCACTACTGAAAGAATTTCATAGATCAGATCCTCATCCAAAATTCGTCCCAACGCCTCTTGCACCATCCCTTTTATATATTTAGAAGTTTTTGGAGTTTTCTTGTATTAGAAATTATTTTCTGCCGCTTTTACTAAAAATTTAAAGAAGCCACTGCACCAGTATAGATCATCTATCTGCTTATGCAACGGCATCCTTTCGTTTACTATATCCATCCTTTATCTGTTATTTCCTTTATAAGTATACTCCAAAAATCAGCTTCTCTCAACATCTTTCAAAATCTGGCACCTTACGCCATTTTTCGACATATACTATTAGCAAATCTGTTCTAAAATTTATGAACAACAATTATGGGATATTTCTCATTTCATAAAGGAGTGCCATGCCTAAAGAAGCCGAATGGGACAAACGATTTAACATCGGAGTTGATTCCATCGACAATGCACACCGGAAGCTCTTTTCAATTGTACGTAAATTAATCCATTTGAGTAAGGATGAAAATAACGGACAGTGGGCATGTGCCGAGGGAATCAAATACTTTAAAAGCTATGCTATAGAACATTTTACTGATGAAGAATCCTATATGCAGTCAATCGGCTACAAAGGATATAGAATACACAAACGTCTGCATGACGATATGCGGTATAAAACCCTTCCAGCCCTGGAAAAGGATCTTACAGAATCAAACTATTCACAGGAAGCTATTCACCATTTTCTTGGTATTTGCCTTGGTTGGCTCACTGCCCATATTTTGATTGAAGATCGTGCTATTACAGGCAAAGTTTCAAATAAATGGAAAAAAGACAACTCTGGCAGCAACATGAATATCCTGGAAGATTCGCTGGCTATTACCATACGGGAGCTCTTTCGATTGCAAACGGAAATTGTGAGCGAGCATTACAGCGGAGAGGATTTTGGAACCAGCATGATTATTCGACTGACTTATCATTCGGAAGATGAAAAAAAGGTTCAAATTTTTATGGTTTTGGAAGAAAGTCTGGTGCTTAAGATCGTCAGCGCCATGCTGGATATGCCGCTTACCAAAATGGACCAACTGGTTCTGAACGCCGGTAATCAGCTTTCACTGCAAATTGCCGAGCGGCTTGCCATGCACTGCCACCTGTCATCACAGTTTCAACTGGAGAGCAGTCATTTCATGACGGATGAACAATTCAGGAAAACTTTTTATTTGGAAGTTTTCGATTATAGTTTACTGTTTAATACAGGGTGTGGGTATTTTGCCTTTTGTATCAAATTACAATCATCGGATTATTGAAAGCAATATCAATAATTATTTCTTTTCTGAATTGCCTTTTACATGATAAATAGCTAAATGCAAGTCCATCCGCGAAGAGAATGCGATCCTGCTCCAAAGAGTGGATCGCTATCTCTTCCGCTTCATAAAAAAAGACGCTGCATGTGCAACGCCTTTTCTTATTATACCTTTTTTTAGCTCAATGCTTACCAACTTTTTGTAGCAATGCATCCCGTAAAATCTGTGAAAAATTTAATTCCAGCTTTTCTGCTTCCTCATTCAGCCATTCCGGCAATGTTACATTTTTTCTCACAGATTTGTTATTATACATCTTTCTATATTCCAATGTATCACATTTAATATAATTTATAAATTCATTGGAATTAGTCTCGATGGTCTTTGGATCGGATGGAGCAGGAATTTCCTTTCCATCCGCTTCATACTCATACAATACCAATGCGAGTGCATCCTCTGCCATCTCGATTGCATGTTCAATATTATCTCCGCACGTATAACACCCTTCCAAATCCCGGAATATAACAGAATATTTTCCATCGTCTTCTTTGGTAAACACTGCAGGATATACATACTTACTCATTTGATAACCTCCTAAATGTATCAACAAGTCTCCATATAATTAAGAAGAATACAGGGTTCTCAGAACCCCGCGTCTTTCTTTATGTTCTCATATGTTCCTTTGGGAACATCTTGGGACAAATGCCTTGGTACTGAAAACTGTTTTCCTGTTTTCTCACTGTACCATATGTCGTGACTTTTGCCATTTCTCTTAAGATAACATCCATTTCTTTTCAAAATTTTTATTAGTTCAGATACCTTCAAACATAACCCATCTCCTTTCCTGATGCGTATTAATGCGTATCATTCAATTATATTATATGCGTATTAATACGCATTGTCAATATATTTATATGGATTTTAAATTTATTTTTTTATGATTGCTATCCTATATACCATAAAACAAATTATACCATAACTTTCCTTAGCAATGAATGCTATTGCGCTTTGCAATCTGGTTTATCACATCAAGAAAAGACGCTACATGTGCAACGCCTTTTCTTATTTACGATTATATATCGCCTTATCAGTAACAACATTAAAAAGAAACAAGGTTCCTAACATCCTGCATCTTTCCCTGTATCTTTTTCCATTCTTTCGTTAATCGCCTGATTAATGTATTCACTTGTGCTCTGTCCTGCTGCCTTAGCAGCTTCTACGATAACTGCTTTTCTTCCTTTTGGCATGTTAACTTCTATTCTATCATAGTTCTTTTTATTAAACTCGTTTTGATACTTGATCTGATTAAACTCCGGATCTTTTGCCCTTGCCATTTTTCCACCATCCCTTTTCTTCTTTTAATTCCCTTACCGGCTTTGGACTTTTAACTCTCTCTTAAGCGCATCTGTTAATATTGTGGAAAAATTAACCCCCGCTTTTTCAGCTTCAAAATTAAGCCAAGATGGTATCGTCAAGGTTTTCTTTATCGTCTTCATATCATTTTTTCTACGATACTCCCCAAAATCCACATCTACCAGCGTTACAATATCCTCTTCAAGGTCAGACTTCACTTTCGATACATCCGACGGTTCTGGTAAAACTTCCCCGTCGTCCTCCATATCAATTCCAACAACTCCTATTGCATCACGCGCCATTTCAATAGCATCCGTAATGTCTTTCCCTTGTGTATCAATCCCAAAATCAGGGATATGCACCACAATAAACTTTTTCCCCTGTGACAAAATAACTGGATATGCCTTTTTCACTTTACCAACCTCCTAATTACAATTCTATTTATTATATCCTGCGGATGCCGGGCTTATTTCAGCCCGTTCCGCTTGATAATTGCCCTTGCCAGATCTTCGTCCGTTTCCCTGTGTCTCACAATGCTTTCTCTCTTTCCATCTTTTTCGTAAACATCATGATTTCCACCGTGCCGCTTGAACTTCCATCCATTCCTTTCTAATAGTTTTATAAGGTCTTTTGTCTTCATTATGTGTCCTCCTTACAACTATAATTATACGTGTTTTATACGTATGTGTCAATGCATATTTCGGAATATATTTAATTTTTTATACTTGATAGATTCCCAAGTATTTCACGGATTTACAGACAATTCACGGTTTCACCTTTCAAAGATATTTGTATCAAACTCCAACATTTTCTTTGAAATCGTATAGATCTGACATAATCGCCGTTCGCTCCATATTTTTCTTGCTACATCAATTATGCTTTTACAATATTCGTCACAACGGGAGCTTTTCATATCACTATGGCAAGTTCTGGTTGAATGTCAAAGCTAAACCCGTGCCGTTCATATATGGATTTGTAAAAACTTATTTTCTGCTCCTGGTTCATCCCTTTTACTACGTGTTCGGCAGCTTTTATCTCCTGAAGGAATGTAACCTTTTTGGTTCTTACTACCGGAGGGTTCTGGAGTATATTCTCCATTTCGTGAAACCTATTGATATACTTTGCTGTAAACTCTGTACCTTTTTGCCCGGTAAGTTTATGGGCGATAAATTCGCAACCTTTCTCAGTTATGAAGTAGCAAGGAAATGTTCTCCCAATACTGCCTTTATATTCTGACTTTCGAAAGAAATCATTGAATCCAACCTTGGCACCAATAAATTGTTCCTCATATCGCTGCAAATCCCTCAATAATTTGCTGTGGCCTTTCTTTATCATTTCTGCTACTTCTTTGCTGTCTAAGGTTTGTTCAATTTTTGCGTTAAAAATAACCTCCCGCTTATAGAGTAAAGTTTTTGTCAGTTGACTAAGAGAAAATAGATAGAGAGTACCAGAATCCCCGTTATAATGGATTTGTCGAAGATCTAAAACAACAGGTGATGGAGGTACTCTCATGGAAAACATTGTAGCACATTCTTTGGAAAAACTGTATATGGAGTTTGAACAGGCAGACCAGCTTTTTCTGGATTCCGGCATGAAGGATATGGATGCCTATGAAAAAGGGCTTGCAGAAGCAGCAAGAAGAGCGGCAGCAGAACATATGCAGGCACTATACAACAGCATGGATCAGATGTTGTGCGATGACATCCTAAGGAATGAAAAGTACACCATCCAGCGCCATGATACAAGAGAACTGCTGACCATTAACGGACCCATCTGCTTTACCCATACACTGTTTCATAACAGGGAGGATGGCGGTTATCACTATCTTCTTGATGAATGGGTGGGGCTGGATGCCCATGAGAGGCTAAGCTGTGCTGCGGTGTAGAGGCAGCAAAGAGCAGCTACAGCAGAGCAGCAAAGGCGTTGGGAAAGGATGCGGAAATCTCCAAGACGGCAGTGATGGACAAAGTACATGCCGTGCAGGCAGAGCTGCCTTTTGAAAAGCCGGTGAAGAAAAAGTGTGTGGAATACCTTTATATCGAGGCGAATGAAGACCATATCCATAAGCAGGAGAAAGCTGCAGCAGAGAAAAAGAGCGGAATGATAGGAAAGCTTTTGTACCTGTATGAGGGAAGGGTGGAAAAGGATGGACGCGTAGAACTGACCAATGTATTCTATCTGGGCGAATTGTATGCCAGAAGTGAAGAAAACCACCGGCTTTTCAGGCGGATGCAGAAATATATCGAAACGAATTATGAGACCAAGTATCTAAAACAGGTGTATGTCAGCGGGAACTACGGAGCATGGATCAAGGCTGGGGTATCTGACATCGACAAAGGCGTCATGGTAATGGACAAATACCATCTGATAAAATATATCAACAAAGCAGCCGGCAGATGCTGGACGATATAAATGAAGCCAAGGGGAAGCTGTGGAAGGTTCTGTATAAAGGCAGGAAGAAAAAGTTTGTAAGGGCACTGGAAGCGGCACGGAAATGCGCCCCGAATGAAAAGGCAGTGAACGAGTGTGAAGAGTATGTGTTGAACAACTGGGACAGTGCTGTAATACGCATGCAGGACAAAAAAGTGTATGGGTGCAGTGCAGAAGGACACGTGAGCCATGTGTATTCCGAGAGGATGAGTTCAACACCAATGGGATGGAGTAAGGCAGGGGTGGATGCCATGTGCCGGCTGAGATGCTATGTAAGGGATTATGGGGAAGACAAGGTCATTGACCTGGTACACTACAGGAGGTCACATCGGGAAGAGAAGGCTGCCGGTTGTGAGGAAGCTGAACCGAAATTTGCCAGAGGATATCTGAGAAAACTGCTCCACGGTCAGCATGACAGCGACCGGGTGTATCTGGAGAGGATACAGGCAACAATTCCCGGTGTTGAAATCAAGAAGAAGCTGACGGTCAGGGAGAGGTTTAGTAACATTTGACAACAAGCAGCGAAAAGAAGTAAACTTAAGGAAATCAAGTCTGGACAAATCTGCGGCAGAAGCTCTCTGCGATTCTCCAACTGACAGCAAGTTTACTCTATCATTTCGAATTGAATTAGAGAAATACATAGATTATTATAATAGCAAACGGATTAAGGTAAAACTAAAAGAACTGAGTCCTGTGCAATACAGGCTCCAATCCTTATTAGTTGCATAACCATAAATTTTTGTCTAACTTTTTGGGTCAGATCAAAAGAGAGTGACAACCATGCCAAAATCAATAAGGTTTTCTATGGCATTTCAATCCACACTCCCGCAAAGGGAGTGACTAATAACGCCTTATCTAATACAATCAAATTTTCTATTTCAATCCACACTCCCGCAAAGGGAGTGACATCTGCCGCATTAGAGTCGCAAGAAAGCGGATTTATTTCAATCCACACTCCCGCAAAGGGAGTGACGAAGATGAAGTGTATCTGCTGTCAGAGGATGGGATATTTCAATCCACACTCCCGCAAAGGGAGTGACTCTCATCGGATATGTAGGTATCATCTGCATTGATCTATTTCAATCCACACTCCCGCAAAGGGAGTGACGATTTGGGGACGAAATGCATAATGTCTTTTATCTCATTTCAATCCACACTCCCGCAAAGGGAGTGACCTCCGGGGCGTACTCCCTAATACGCCCCGTTTACAAATTTCAATCCACACTCCCGCAAAGGGAGTGACACGATTTAGGGCAACCGGGAAATCCGTGGATAAATATTTCAATCCACACTCCCGCAAAGGGAGTGACAAGAGGCAGAGGACGCTTTTGCCGGTAATGAGAAATTTCAATCCACACTCCCGCAAAGGGAGTGACGTAGTCAGATGTGCTATATATCCACGTAAATCCAAACAGAATTTCAATCCACACTCCCGCAAAGGGAGTGACGATCTTTTTAACAAACGCTTTATCGTTCTCCTCAATTTCAATCCACACTCCCGCAAAGGGAGTGACTGAAACACTCTGTAAAGTCAGGGATAAGCTGAATATTTCAATCCACACTCCCGCAAAGGGAGTGACTACTATGGAAAATACAGGGAGAACGAAAACTATTGCATTTCAATCCACACTCCCGCAAAGGGAGTGACGGATATGCGGGCTGCCGTTTGTGACGGTTGGAGAGATTTCAATCCACACTCCCGCAAAGGGAGTGACCATCACCAGGCATCCGGCGCAAAAAACAATAAGTATTTCAATCCACACTCCCGCAAAGGGAGTGACAAATATCGTCAATGATTCCGATAGCTTTCTCACAATTTCAATCCACACTCCCGCAAAGGGAGTGACGTAGTCAGATGTGCTATATATCCACGTAAATCCAAACAGAATTTCAATCCACACTCCCGCAAAGGGAGTGACTAACTTTTCCAAGAGCCATAGCAAACGCCATCTGATTTCAATCCACACTCCCGCAAAGGGAGTGACTGATTCAGTCATATTTTCATATTCTTTTTGTTTAATTTCAATCCACACTCCCGCAAAGGGAGTGACATTCTTCCAGTGAGTTTTCTTTGTTTCTCAAATCATTTCAATCCACACTCCCGCAAAGGGAGTGACGTAACACGCAGAAAGGAGGAAACGATGAGCGGATTTATTTCAATCCACACTCCCGCAAAGGGAGTGACTGCCCCCGTTGTCACGTTGGTTGCTGTGTGACAGATTTCAATCCACACTCCCGCAAAGGGAGTGACAAAAGCTGCTCGTACTTCTCAATGTTCTCGAATATATTTCAATCCACACTCCCGCAAAGGGAGTGACCGATAAGCCCCGCCTTTGCTGCCTCCGCAGAGGAATTTCAATCCACACTCCCGCAAAGGGAGTGACCCCCGTCTGCGGTGCAAACATGATAATATTCGCAATTTCAATCCACACTCCCGCAAAGGGAGTGACACTCGTCGCCATTTCAAACTCTTTATAGCCTTTTATTTCAATCCACACTCCCGCAAAGGGAGTGACGCAGGACGGCAGCGGAGGCGAGGTTCATATTCGAATTTCAATCCACACTCCCGCAAAGGGAGTGACAGGAACGGACGACATCGTCGATGCGGTGATTGAGATTTCAATCCACACTCCCGCAAAGGGAGTGACGCACTTTCCGACCGCTTTCGCCGGATGCGGACGATTTCAATCCACACTCCCGCAAAGGGAGTGACGTCATTGACTTTCCCTCAAGGTCATCAATCCCCATATTTCAATCCACACTCCCGCAAAGGGAGTGACTGCAAAAAACACCTATTTTTTTTAAATAGAGATTTTTATTTTATACAATTTTAACATTTTTTTACATAATGCATTATATTTAAATACTTATATCTTCATATTTTTTCACTTTTTACAGTGCGAATCCCCTTAGCAATTTATGTTTACTTACCACTCGCACCAACTATACTATAGCATTAGAACTCCTTCTGCCTCATAAGAAGTTTTTTTCCCAAAGTGCTCCACTTTGGTTTGATAATTATTGCCCAGATAGTAAAAGCGCAAGCTATCTTCCTTCTCATTAATCAGCGAAATCAACCGATCTTTCAAAAGCAACAACTGTGAAGCATCTAAAATACATTCAAACACAGAATTTTGGACACGCTGTCCATAATTAACGCATTCTTTAGCAACCTTACGAAGACGTGTTTTACCTTCCGCACTTTGAGTAGAAACATCATATGTAATCAACACTAACATCTAAACACCTACTTCCATAAAAAAGGGGGATATTCATCGACATCACCTCTAATAACGCGTGCAAGCAAAAGAGCCTGAACATATGGAACCAATCCCCATTCTATTTTTTCTTTTAAGTATGGATGTGTAATAATTTCCTTCTTGTGATTCTGCCATGCATTGAAAAATACTTTTCTGCCATTGTCATCCAGAAGAACAGCTCCATCCTTTTGTTTTTCAAAGTGAATCGACTGGATTGCTTTTGTATTGATTAAGGTTAAAACAAATCTGTCCGCCAAAATTGGTCTTAATTCTTCCATCAGGTCAAGCGCAAGAGAAGTCCGACCCGGTCTTGCACTATGCATAAACCCAACGTATGGATCCAGTCCAACACTTGATAATGCGTTTGCACAGTCGCCAGCAAGTATTGTATAGGCAAATGAAAGTATCGCATTTATATTATCAAGCGGAGGTCTACGATTTCTCGTTATAAATGCAAAATCATCTTTCTGATTTAATATCATTTCATTAAATACAGAAAAGTACTGTTCAGCAGCTTTCCCCTCTATTCCTCGAAGTTCGTCCAAATTGAGCGTACTATCTATCTTAGGCAATGTTTCATATAAAATGTTAGATACCTGCTTAAGTCTCTCTGCATTCACACGATACGCATGATCTCGCAAAGTCCGTTCTATACTCCATCTGCTGTTAAAAACCTTTCCGACGATCATATTCTTAGCATATGCAATCCTTCTGCTATCATCATCCGAAATCCGATACTGTTCCTTCCTAAGCAGCACGTTTCCATATTCTTTTCCTATAACCCTGGCCCAAAACGCTCCTCTGGGTGAAAAAAAGCTTATGCCTATTTTCCGCTCCGCACAGGCACCCATCAATGCAGGGCTTGCTCCTTTATATGTGAAACATATAATATTCTCCAATGTGTGAAGCGGAAATCGTCCAAGTACTTTTTCGCCATCCTGTATCACAATATTTTCGCCGTCAAGAGTCAGATAGCAATTCTCGGTCATAACATATAAAGTATTTAATAATTTACGCATATTCCCTCCTGCTGTAAATTTCACCCAAGCATTTCTATCGTTTTTAGGTATTATCTTTAATGCCCTGTTCAATATATGTTCTGACCTTAACTGCTTTCTGCAATTTAGAAACACACAACTTTTCTAATGAGCATGCTTTACATTTCTTGGATGGTTTTACTTTTGGCGTATATCCTTTTTGAAATAGATCATGCATTTCATTTACTGCTTTTTTAACTTCATCCCGCAAAGCATCTGTAAATTCCACATGACTGCGACGTCTGTTCTCACCATAATACAAGTACCCTTCCTTTATATCTGTCTGAAACATTTCTTCAAGACAGACCGCCTGTGCACAAAGCTGCAGTTCATCCGCATTGTTTTCCTTGGGTGCACCATGTTTATACTCCACTGGTACCGGATTCCATTTTCCATCATATCCAAATAAGCTGACTCCATTTTGGTCCTGATGAAATTCAACGACATCGCACTGTCCGCTTAATCCAAGCTCACGGGAAGAAATACGCATTCCTCTAATTGTCAGTATATTTCCTCTTTTTTCAAAGGAACCCTCGTCATGCGCTTTTTTATGCATAAGTTCTCCGGCAGTAGTTCTATAATTATCAGCCCATTGCTGCTCAATATGTATCATTGCCCATTGTCTTCTGCAAAACGCGAAATGTTGGATTCCAGAAAGCATCAGAAAATCTTCTTCCGCATACATGCTTAAATTCCTTCTATTTCTTCAAGTGCCAAATCTGGCAAAGAATCTATCTCAATGTTATAATCTGCAAACTCTTTCGGATCGTCTGTCTTCGCCGTAATTTTTACAAGGCGGTGCACTTTTGCAGAAGAATATTGTCCCATAGGACAATTATGTTTCCACCAATACACTTTACATACTTCCATACTCCCATCAGGTCTTGCTGATGAACTGTCATTTACGAACAACGTGCGTAAAGCCTCTTTGACCTTCTCCGCATCTTCATCACTAAACCCTGTTTTCTCTGCAAGCTGTTGATTAATGCTGCCTTTTATAACGTATAAAGCGGAACTTATTTTATGTTTCATCCCCATTGTATCAGATGATTTTTTCTCCTTTGTCTCACTATTAACGCTTTTTGTAATCTGCATACTGTCAACCGATACCGGCAATACGCTGAATGCTGAATGAACCGAAATCGGTCCTCTTACACCCACAGATACACTGTCATCCTTGAAAGCAAACACCTGTCCAAAGCTCCGCACATCGATCCAGGTCTCACATGCTGCTTTTGCATATGCTTCCTTATCTTTTGCTTTTAATGCCGCCTGCATAGCTTCATTACTTTTTGCCCGATCTGCAAGACTCTTACATCCATCATCGGCTCGTTCATCGCTCTGCACAAAAATAGCTTCTCCCATATCCTGCAGCCGATTCCTGATTTTCCGTTTAATACATACATCCGATATTTCTCCATACCCGTCATATGTCTCCCGCGGTCTGTTTCCATTCAATGGATCTCCATTAGGATTCGCATTCTTTACCATTACCAGCACTTCAAAATCAATTTTGTTTGTAAAATTACCCATCATAACACCTTTTCCTTTCTTTTTATCTGTTAGTTTTCAGATTCTTGTTCTTCTTTTTTATAAAATGCTTTTTTCATATATTCCATTTGTTGATAATACCCAGGTAAATACATTTCCGATAAGGCTGTATTATCAAATCCATTTCCTGCCAGGTGTGTCATAATCTCGCTTGTCCACTCCTCAAACTTTCTCTGCTCATACTCTTTTAGCTTTCTTTCATAGGCAATCAGATTCTGCCTTATTGTTTTTGAAGTTCTGGCTGGTCTGCTGCTATAGGCATTCCAATAACGCTTGGCATTGGTCGTACGCCTATCTTTTACTTTACCGTTATCGTCATACTCAAACATCGCCCTCTGCTCTATATAATCATATACCGCCAGCAGTCTTCCAAACAAAACACTTCTGTCATTCACATTATCACTCAGAAATTTTTCCATTCTCTTTCCCCCTTGTTCGTAATTAAATCGTATCATTGCGCATACAACGCAAAGCACATCATTGTACCAGACAAAATCATTCATTGTCTGCGGCATGGACGCCCGCCGTGCCGCCGCCCTGATTATGTCTGTCGGAATCCGTATTCCCCTCTGCGTTATACATGGAAGAAGTCTATTTACCGTAGCTCTGACAAGCTTTTTATCCGCCTCCAGCCATTCTGAACGCTGTACGCCAAATGCTGCAAGCACCATATCTCTGGGTGCAGGTGTACATTCACAAGTAATTCTTTTTCTATCCTCTTCCGCCCTTCCCACCTTTACGCTTCGGCGCCATTTACAATGCTGCTGCCATTGCAATATTGCATCTACATATTGTTTGCCTCCCATTTCATCGTAATATACCACCGAAAGCCGACCGGTTGTTGCCGCATCCAACGCTATGACCGCTACCTTGTCATCCATTTTGATTTTTCCGGTATAACCATTTATGGCATTATTAAACTGCTCTGCAAAGTATTTCCCTGTATCATACTTTTCCGTACTTGAAATCTCTGTATCAATGTTATCAAAATCGAAATCAAAATCCTCTATATCACCATATGCGTTAATGGAATCTTTCATCATATCAGGCACCCGCATGTCCCTGTTTACCATCCAGCTGACAATTGCCGACTCATCGCGTGTATACCCCTGTTTCTGTATCAGCCACCTTAATGCATTGTGCGCCTTTTGGGAAGTATAATATCCAACAGCAACCGCCTGCTCCTTTGTTGTAAATCTTCCACGGTAGGTAAAACCAGATTCGTCATTTCCCGAAATCAGCTTTGCTTTATCGCCACTGTTACGTATCTTTGCAGGATGCTTGTCTGAACAAGATTCTATTATTCCAGATGCATAGCATAATTTCTTTTCGCCTGTTTTTTGCATATAATATTTATTATATTTTTTATACAGTTCCTGATTCTTCCACACCTCCTGCGGCATGCTGCCCCCTAAAACTCTAAATCGAACATTTGCTCCCGTCTGCCCTAAGCCTTGTATTTTCCCGTAATCAGTAAGCTTTCCGTTCTGATCTAACTCCAGCACTTTGCTTGCTATTAAATCCCCTATAAGTGATTTCTGATTAAGATATTGATACACTGCCTGTATCATGGGATGCGTGTATTCAGACTCCACCCAGTCTCTTAGCAGCTCCATATAAGCTTCATAATACTTTTCTTTGCTGTCTCCGGTATACTTGGTATAATCACCGGCGATATAGCAAAGCTTGTCGCATAGAGGATGCGGTGCAATGCCGCTGCCTCTAGCTGCCGAATCTTCGGTGACGGGAATAATCGTAACTACATCTTTGCCTTTATCGAGCTTTCTTGCATTCTGAAAAATACCATCCTGATCAATCGTCACTTCGATCTGCGCATTAAAAGTCGAATGGGAGATTGGCAACAATACTGGCTGGCTATTTTTCTCAATCCCTGCCAGATCTTCATAAACGTCATACGTTTCAGCCAAAGTCTTTAGCCATGCCAAACAAATCACCTCCCTCAAATTCCTGCAGCCCTGTGAAATTTTGTTTCGGAACAAATTCCTTTTGCTTTGCATCCCGTAGAACATGCCTGATCTCGCATTCTTCCGGACGCGGGAAGTGGATAATGCCATCCTTCATGTGTGCATTCCAGAGCCGCACAGTCATTTTCCCTCTTTCTTCTTCTCTGGAGGCTTCATCGGGATAAGTGATACCATGTACCATGATACCAAAAGATAAGCCCTCTCCGTCATATGCCCCTTTTCCTTTACCAAATGTACAAGGCTCCACATATCCCTGGCACTCTCTTGCCCCTAAGAAAATATCTCTTCTTCCGCCCCTTTCAACCATCCTTCTTGCAATATCATAATGCTTATTTTCATTACGGTCCTTCTCCAAGTCTTTCCGGTTTTCATTCCATTCAAAATGTGCTTTTACCTGATACTCTACATTGCGAAGATATGTATAGTAGGATAAATCGTTGCCGCCGCCATATTTAACTGGTCTTATCCCCTTCGATTCTGTCTGGATCAAATTCATAATACGGCACTCATCAATAATCCATGTTATTGTAGGTTTCCAGTATATGGATTCCGTTATTCCCTTCAGTGCCTGATAAGTAGGTATCTGATAGCTGCATTTCTCCCCGCCTGTTTTAGACAGCGGATCCGTAAACAACGCATATCTCCCAAATACACTGTATTCAATGATATTAGGCTTGTCCATATTCCCCTTCCTTCCTCTTCTGTTTTAAAATATAAGCGTTTCCCACTCCGGTGTAATCCCATACTCCATATTATAAGCTCCAGGCGCAGATACCATATATAAATCTGATATCTTGTCACTCACGGATTGTATCAATCCGTCAAATTTTTTCATCTGACTCCCCCGAACATTGACTGTATATCTCTGCGCCCGCCGGATATACCTTTTTATTTCTCTTTCATCAGATGCTCCCTGAATTGCTTCTATAATTTTCACCCCCTTCTTATATGGCACAATTACACCAAAAGAATCATCATCTATAACCCTATACATCTGTCCGGCTGTCTTGTACGCTTGATTCATGTGGTTTCTCTTTTTCTCCAAACCAAATCCACCTGATAAAAGCCCCAAAATACTCCTATCCAACTCTTTAACTGGAAAATTCATTTTATCGCTTGCATTGTAATACACATTTTTATAGTACAGATCCATCCATTTAGGCATCAGCAGGCTATCCCTGTTGTCATCCTTATTATATTGATAAAGTACACTTTCCGTCGTCCTTATATTTTGCTGTAACTCATCCATATTTCCGGTATTTTCCCCCTCAAGCATGACCAGATAAATCATCCCGCAGTCCATCTCGCCATTTCTGTTACAACGCCCCGCAGTCTGTGCCAGACTGTCCAGTCCTGCCATCGACCGATATACGCATTCAAAAGAAATATCCACCCCCGCCTCAATCAGATTGGTACTGATCACAACGATTGTTTCCTGCCGATTTTTAAGCAGTTCTTTTATGGATTTAATCTTGTCACTTCTGTGCTCTGCACATAGATTCGTAGTGAGATATTCCACCTTTATGCCGCACATTTTTAATAAATTATAGAGACTTCGTACTGCTGATTTCGTATTCAATACCACGAGAATCGATTTGTATTGTCCTGTACGTCCTACAATTTCATCCCTAAGACTTTCAAAGGTATATTTTTGATTCTTATCGGGTGTATGAATCTTAACTCGCTCAAACTTCTGAAACCATTCTTCAGCATTTTCTATCATATACTTTGGATTACTGTAGCAAACCGGACATTCTGCTTCCTCCAGAGCCGGTTGTGTCGCGGTGCACAAAATAATATTTGTATTGCATACGGCGTTCAAAAAATTAATCATATAATTAAATGTATGTACACATTTTAAGGGCATCGACTGCACTTCATCGATGATCACAACAGCATTGACAAGCCTGTGCATACGCCGTACAGACTCGCTTTTATCTGAAAAAAGCGTATTTATGAACTGAACAAATGTTGTACAGATAAATGGCTCTTCCCAATTGATCTCATACTTTGAAGATATGCCTAATCGATAATCTTCGTTTTCTGTCTCCTCACTTCTGATTACAGAAGAATGATGTTCCAGTATCCAGTCATCATTTCCAATCGCTTCACGAAATACCTGCGCATTTTGTTCCGTGATAGATATATACGGTGAAACGTAAATAATACGTTCTGTATCTGGATGTAATCTACAATATTCCAATGCGTAAGCTAGGCTGCTAAGAGTCTTTCCTCCGCCTGTAGGAATAGGCAGACAATATATCCCCGCCGGATGTTTTGCAAATTGTCTGCACTCATTCTGTAACAGATTTCTTGCTTCAAATATTTCCCTTTCGTGATTCATTAATTGCGAAATGTCTATGGATCGTTTCTTTTTTTCCATGTATTTTTCAAAGTTTTCTTCCGCTTGCTCAAAAATTTCACCTGCATTAAACTCTGGTCGTTTTGTAAATGTGTCAACCTGCTCCGCAAAATCAGAGGTTGCCTCCCAGTCTGAGTCAATGAGCATAGACAAAATCAACCGTTGCAAACACGAAAACAAAAAAAGTTTGTATTCGGACAGTCTTTCTCTTGCGACCTCAAAATTTGAGCCTACAAGAGCGGACTTCCGTCTGATAAATAATTCTTTTATTTTATCTTGAATCAAATTAAATTCATTACATGATTCTGCAAAGATTTTTTCAATCTCATATTCCTTTATATAATCTTTTTCCGCATTAAGGCATGCCTCATCATAATCTTCAACTTTATCTAATTTTGTGGAAAATATATCTGTATGTTCTGCATTGACACAATCAAATAAACCATGATGCGCTGCCACTGCATAAGAAATCATTTCAACCACAAATTGTATACTTCCAGAATCATCATGATGCATATCATATATATACTTCGCCCCTGTCGATGCATGTGCAATGCTTCCTCTCAGTTTTTGCCTGATCTTTTCTTCTGCCCGCAGGTAATCATCAAATTTTTGCTTGTTCTTTCCCATATCATGCAAAATACCACATAATGACATGAACTGGGAAAGCCCACATCGTTCACCCTTTTTTTTGCACAAAATCTCTGTTTTTTTCGTATGTTCCGCTACGGATTCTTCCCTGTTAAGTCCATCATTTGAAATGTGTGCAATCATGGAGAATACCTCATTTATTTCATGCTTTGTAAAATCTTTTATCGATATCTGATCTATATATCTTTACTCCTTTTCATCATATCAAATATATCTCTACACCACAAGTTTCAATACTGATTTGTAAAGCTATTAAAAGCGGAGAGCTGTCACGCTCTCCGCCTCCTATCCTTCACCTTGCAATACACCACCGCCGTCAATGTACTCACAAATGTCGCTACAATCGCCGGTGCAATGATTCCTGCCGGATTCACACTCCCATACTGCTGCCGATAAGCAATCATATTCACAGGTATCAACTGCAAAGAAGAAATATTCAATATTAAAAACGTACACATCTCATTGCTGGCAACACGCTCTCTTTTTCCTTTCCTGCTGTCCGCAGCCCCCGAACCCTCCGCCAGACTTCCTCTGCCATGCCTGCCTGTTATTTCTGCGCCGCCTTTAGCACTCCCGTCCACCGACACATACCCCGGTGTCCCGCGCTCCGCCTCCAGCTTCGCCAACTCTTCCATCGCCTTCAGCCCCGCCGGCGTACATGCCCAGCCCAGCCCCAGCACATTAGCAATCACATTCATGGATATATAATCCCTTGCCTTATGCTTCTTCGGCAGCCTTGGAAACATAAAAGAAATAAAGGGCGACAGCTTATCCGTAAGCTTCAAAATCAACCCCGAGCTTTCCGCAATCTCCATAAGCCCCACCCAAAGTGCCATGATGCCCGCCATGGCAATGCAAAGAGATACCGCTTCTCCTGCGCTGTCCAGCGCCGCCTCCGTAACCTCTTTCATATTTCCGGTTACAGCCCCAAAAATAATACCCAATACGATCATTCCTGCCCATATATAATTCAGCATAAAAAATCCTTTTTCTTCTTTTTAGCATCCTATGATACTTTTCTATGAATTATTTATGGAAATTTCTTTTTACGAAAATATAAAAAGCTTTACGGAAGTAATGCCTGGTAAACCTCTCTCTTGCCCATTCCCCGATCCGCCGCTACTTTTTTCATAGCTTCTTTTCTCTCAATGCCCTGGCTCTCATAAAGCTCCATGTGCTCCTCAATTGTAAGCTTTTCCCACTGCGCCTGCTCTTCCCGCTTCAAAGCTTTTGGGTCCAACCCTTCAATTACCAACACATACTCTCCCTTGGGCTCATGCTCCTCATAAAAGTGCAATGCCCCCTCAACCGTTGTAGGAAAAACCGTTTCAAACCGCTTTGTTAACTCCCGGCATAAAGTGATGTGGCGCTCCCCTAAGGTTTGATACAATTCTGCCAGCGTTCTTTTTAAATGATGGGGTGCTTCATACAAAATTATTGTGCGTGTCTCCCTGGAAAGCTCATCTAAAACAAACTTTTTTTCCTTTTTATCTGAAGGCAGAAAACCTTCAAAGCAAAATCTCCTTGCCGGAAGCCCTGAAAGGGTTAGGGCAGTAATCAAAGCGCAGCACCCCGGTAGCGAAGTGACCGGAATCCCTTCTTTCAAGCATCTATCCACCAATACCTCGCCTGGGTCAGATATTGCAGGTGTTCCTGCATCTGTAACCAACGCAATATTTTTTCCTTCCCGAAGCCAGGATATGATCTGCTCCGCCTTTTCTACTTTGTTATATTCATGATAGCTTGTCATGGGCGTTTTTATCTCAAAATGATTCAGCAGCCTGATGCTGTTTCTGGTGTCCTCTGCAGCGATCATATCTACTTCCCGCAGCGTTTCCACCACACGCGGCGTCATATCACTTAAATTCCCAATTGGCGTTGCGCATAAATATAATGTCCCTGTCATAGCCTAATCCCCTTTCAGCAGACCATCCTCCGTATAGCGATTAGCTGCATTCCATAAAATCCATTCCTCATAGCCTGCATCATACACAGCCTGTATCTGATCCCGGATTTCTTCCGGTCCGTACTTGATATGTCCTTTTACCCAAGTGGCAGTAAAGTCCTGAAGCCACGGACGAACCTGTGCACAGATCCCTTCCATGGGCGAAAGAACCGCAATTTCTTCCGCCGAGTATTCCTTTCCTGAATTTCCTGAAACAGTTTCCGGCGGTATTCCCGCCAAAACCTTTCGAGAGGATTGCAGTGCCGTCAGTACCAGCCTGTAAGGCTCTGCATCAGGAACAGGAATATTGTAATTATATGGTCCATAATGAGAAGGATAAACCATAGGGCTAATGTAGTCCAAATATCTGGACATTTCCACATAATTCTGCCCTACAATCTGTTGATCTATTTCACTGTCAATTACTACCCCATAAACATCCGCTGAGAGAACTCCGCCTGCCTTGTGTACTCGTTCCGAAGCATATTTCACAAATTCCGTTATGATTTCTTCTCTGTCCTTTTCTGTCCCCATCTCCCCAAAATCCACATTCTCCATGCCGCTGTCGGTAGAAAAGCGAATATAATCAAACTGTACCTCATCAAATCCTATTCTCAGCGCTTCCTCTGCAATGTCCAACAGATATTCCCAGACTTCCCGGTTATATGGATTCAGCCATGCAAGCCCGTCCTTATCCCGAAACAGGCTGCCATCTTTATTATGAATGCACCATTCCGGTTTTTTCTCTGCCAGAAAGGGGTCCTTAAAAGCCACCAGTCTGGCAATCAAATAAATCCCTTTCTCCTTACACTCCCTGGTCAGCGCTTCCATATCCTTCACATAGGGAATACCGGCTCCCATCTCCTGTATTGCAGGAAGTTCCATATCATAAGTAATCCTGCCTTCGTCATTTTTTACATCCACTACAATGGTATTTAATTCCGTTTTTTCCACAAGGTTGATCAAATGCCCCATATTAGAACTTCCCGCCATAGGTCCCGTTGCAAAAATCCCCTTCACCTTAGGACGAACTATATTCTTCTCCTCTTGCTCTTCTCCCTCAGCCTTCTCCGGAAGTTTTTCTTTCTCTCTGCTTACCTCTGTTTCCACTGCTTTCTCCTTCTGGGTAAGCAGCTGGATCTCCCTTGAGTCTTGAACCTTGGACTGTTTATTCTCCAATACTATACCTTCTGCCGCAGCATCATCAGAGTTTGCCATTTGCACTTTTTTCTCACATCCGCCAAGAAAAAGCAGCAGGATCAAAAACAAACCTGTAACGATCATTTGCCTTTTCTGCTGCATCTTTTTTTCTTGAACATAAGGATGGCTGGCGGAGCCTGACATCCGTTGCTTTTTCATAACTGCCATGATCTTGCCTCCTGTCAAAAGCTTCTCTCAAAGCAGATTTTCATCTAATACCCATAAATCTCATAAATCTCATCTGTATAAACCCCTGGTTCCTTATAAACAATCAGGGGCTTCTCCACACTCATTCGTGCCCTTCCTCCTCTGTTTGCCTCTATTAAAACCATATTAGGTTCTTTTTCTACAAAAGGATACACCAGCTTCATGCGTTTTGGTTCAAGCCTGTATTGCCGTAAAAGAACGATCAGATCCGCCAGTCGAAAGGGTCTGTGTACCATATACAAGTTCCCTCCCGGTTTCAACAGCCTGCTGCTTTGACTGATCACATCCTCCAACGTACAGAGCAGTTCATGTCTTGCAATCGCCTTGGGCGCTTTCGGATTCGTCAGCCCATGATGCTCCGTCATATAAGGAGGGTTGCAAGTTACCACATCAAAAGAAGCAGCTCCAAAAAGACTCACTGCTTCTTTTATATCACCGGTTACAATTTCTATTTTTTCTTCAAGCCCATTCAATTTTACGCTGCGCAACGCCATATCTGCACTGTCAGCCTGAATCTCCAATCCTGTAAAATGCGCCGCTTTTGTTTTTGCCGTCATGAGAATTGGAATAATCCCTGTTCCGGTTCCCAGATCCAGAACCTTTGCGCCTTCCTTGGCTTTTGCAAAGCCGGAAAGCAGCACTGCATCCATTCCAAAACAAAACCGGTCCGTATCCTGAATGATCTTATAATGATTTCTCTGCAGATCATCAATTCTCTCATTCTTTTTTAAGGAAACCATTCTTTCCTCCATTCCGGTATAATCAGTTGTCATCCAGCTTGGATCTTCCTTCTTCTTTTTCCAGTTTTTCCAACTGCTTTAATTCTTCATCCTGCACATCTATCTTATTATGCTTATGCCTGCGCTTGAACCTTAGCTGTTCTACCTTGTATTCCTGTATTTCTTTTTCGTCCCCCACTTCCACAATGACCTTTACCAGCTGACGGAGCACATTCACGCTGTGCACCTCACCCTTCAGCCCATCCTCTGTTGTCACATGGTCCCCCACATTGGGCAGCCTGCGATTCAGCTCCTCATAGGTCTCCTCCTCATGCTTCAGGCAGCACATCAGCCTGCCGCACACGCCGGAGATCTTAGTAGGATTTAAAGAAAGATTTTGTTCCTTTGCCATTTTAATGGAAACCGGCACAAACTCAGACAAATGCCTGTGGCAGCACAGCTCTCTCCCACAAATACCGATTCCTCCCAATATTTTGGTTTCATCTCTGACACCAATCTGGCGAAGTTCAATTCTTGTTTTGAATACGGAGGCAAGATCCTTTACCAGCTCCCTGAAGTCAATACGTCCATCTGCTGTAAAATAAAACAATACTTTATTATTGTCAAAAGTATACTCTGCATCGATCAACTTCATTTCCAGACCATGCTTTTGTATTTTTTCCAGGCAGATTTTAAACGCTTCCTTTTCCTTTACTTTATTTCCGGCTTCCTGTTCATCATCCCTCTGGGTAGCAATTCTTAGCACCGGCTTCAGAGGTTGAACCACTTTATCATCTGTTACCTCTCTGGGATCTCCTACCACCGTTCCATATTCGATTCCCCTTGCAGTTTCCACAATCACGTGTTCTCCACGGCGAATATCCAGCTTACCCGGATCGAAAAAGTAAATTTTCCCTGCTGTTCTGAAACGTACTCCTATTACTTTTGTCATAAATCTATAAACCTCACTTAATTCTCTTTAATTGTCAGCAATAAAAGCTCCATGGTCAAATCAAAATTCACATTTGCCGAAAGCCTTTGCTTTGACTTGTCCAAAGCATCTATGATCTTCTCAATGCCCTCATAAGTGCTTCTGTCCGCTACCTTTCTAATATACTGTATTTCCTCCCTGAAAATCAAGTTATTTGCATCATGAGTTGCTTTAAACAGCAGTACATCACGGTACCATATGGACAGAATATCCATATAGTCATTCACGTCAAACTTGTATTCATTGATCTTTTTGATGGCAGCAACAATTTCGTTAAGCTCCATCTCATTGATATATTTAAGAAGGGTAACCGCTTCTTCTTTTACCTTGTCAAATTCTTCACTTTTTGCCAAAAGCCTTGCCTTACCAACATTTCCTCTTGCAAATGCCGCGCAGATATCCGCTTTATAATCAGGAATCTCCATGGTATCCATTAGAAACTTTTTGATCTGAGCATCCCGTACCGGTTTCATATTCAAAACCACACATCTGCTTAGAATCGTAGGCAGTAAAGAATCCACATTGGTGGTTAAAATCAAAATCACTGCATACTCTGGCGGTTCCTCCAATGTCTTCAACAGGGCGTTTTGCGCCTGCACCGTCATCTTCTCCCCCTCATTCATAATGTAGATCTTCCTGGGACCACTGTAGGGCTTAATTGCAACATCTCCATTGATCTGTGTACGAATATCCTCCACACCAATGGTTCCCGGCTTTTCATGGTTAATAAAAATAATGTCCGGATGATTGGCTCCTAAAGCCTGCTTACAGGAATGGCATTCCTGACATGGCTCCACATCCTGCCTGTCCTCACATTGCAATGCCATGGCAAAAGTTTTGGCAATAAACTCCTTTCCTGCATTTCTCTCACCATTGATAATATAAGCATGTGACACCTTATTCAATCTGATTGCATTTTCCAAATGTTCTTTTAGCTGTTCCTGCCCCACAATATCAACAAACCTGCTCATACACCCTCTCATTTCTGCTGTTTGCTTACAGCCAATTCCCATGTAGTTTCCACCAGCTCATTCCATGTTAGTCCTTTATGTCAGAATATCCAGAAGCAGACCTCTGATCTCCCCAATTTTAGAAAGAATTGCAAGATGATCCTGTTCATCCTTCATCAGTTCTTTTGCCAATTCATCCAAATTTTCATCTACCAGCCTGATAATTCCATATACTCTGTGCCTGCCCTTCCGATCCAGAAAATTCTCACGGCTAAAGGAATGAGAACGGCTGACAATCTCATTCATAAACTCCTTTACCAGCCCTCTGTACTTTTTCATGTCCCGGATATCACGCTTTTTCGCAAGCTTATCCCCCTGCATAGTGATCTCTTCCATCAGAGTGTTTAATCTTGCCTGCAGCTCCTGTTCTTCTATATGACTGACCAGCGTAAATTTAAATGCTCCGTCCGATTCCTGTACCGGTGCAGACGCCTCCGGCTGCGTTACTGGTGTCATCTGATTCACTTTAATGTCCACTGCTGATCACCCCTTTCCCAAAACACTTTTTTCCAAAATTTCTATTTTTGCAGCTCGTCTTGTATATATTTTTTTATTTCCATAAGGCAGCGGTTCAGGTTGTCATTGGAAAATCTTTTCTCTATATTTGCTTCCTTTATCTTTTCGTCTGAAAAATCAGCAGCATCCGCCAAAAAACGCCTGCACATTTCCTCATACCTGGGATTTTCCTGCTGCATTTCCCGATCCAGCGCCCTTCTCAATCGAACACCGTCATCCAACTCCAAAAGCACCGGTAGAACCTTTTCCCTTCCAAAATACTCTGCTGTCTTCCGATAAGATTCTATGGTTCCAATGATCAGGTAATTATGATTCTCCAAATCTATACTTCCATCATCTACTGTGAAATAACGCCACAATCCATGATATGTATGGTAAGCACGCGCCTCAATAATCCTGCCCTGTGCCTCCAGTTCCAAATATCCTGCTTCATCTGTAAAATGATATTCTTTTCCTTCCGTCTCTCCGGCACGGATGGGACGGGTGGTATAAAGTACTACCTTTTTCAAATGTAATGTTTTCCATCCCAACAGCCTTTTATAGATGGTGTCCTTTCCTGAAGAACTCTTCCCCATTAAGTATATCATTTTTCCCATATTAATTAAACCTCTACAACACGAATCATATTGGTTTTTCCTGAAATTCCCAAGGGAACTCCCGCTGTTAAAACAACCTTATCCCCCTTCTTAATATATCCTGCCTCCTCTGCTGTCCGTACGGCTTCGTCAAATAAATCGTCAGCAGTACTCTCCCGGGCAATCCAGATCGGCGTTACGCCCCAGGATAAGCTAAGCTGCCTGCAGGTTTTAGGGCTTACACTGCATGCAATAATCGGACATTTAGGCTTATAACGTGCAATCATCCCCGCCGTAAAACCGGAAATCGTCACTGTTATAATCGCCGATGCCTTCAAATCCATTGCTGTGGTACAGGTAGCATGGGAAATCGCTGTGGTTACGTCAAAATTATCAATGTGCTCCCTGCGCTTCATTCTGCCGTTGTAATCAATGTCTTCTTCTGTTCTCTCAGCAATCTTTGCCATCGTTTTAACTGCTTCTACAGGATATAAGCCAGCAGCGCTTTCTCCTGAAAGCATGATAGCCGTCGTTCCATCATAAATAGCATTGGCAATATCTGTTGTCTCAGCTCTCGTAGGTCTGGGGTTCTTGATCATGGATTCCAACATCTGCGTAGCCGTAATTACATGCTTGCCCTGTGCCTCTGCCAGCTTGATCATGCGTTTTTGCATAACCGGCACTTCCTCCATGGGAATCTCTACCCCCATATCACCTCTTGCCACCATGATGCCGTCAGAAACCGTAAGAATATCCTCCAGATTATGAATACCCTGCATATTCTCAATCTTTGCAATCACCTTCATATGGCTGCCATGCTCATCCAGAATCTTCTTCACTTCCAGAATATCCTCCCTGCACCTTACAAAAGAAGCGGCAAGAAAGTCAAATCCCATATCACAGCCAAACATAATATCACTTCTGTCCACCTCACTGATATATGGCATAGACAACACTGCACCCGGAACATTTACACCCTTATGATTGGAAATGGGTCCGCCATTTACTACTGTACATATTATATCGGTTTCTTCGATGGCATCCACAACCATTTCAATCAAACCATCGTCAATCAAAATCGTAGTGCCGATGCCGATATCATCCTTCAGATTCTTATAGGTAATCGTAACCTTTTCATTATTTCCCAGAACTTCTTCCGTAGTCAATATAAACTTTTGTCCGGTTACAAGCTCCGTCCTGCCGTTTTCAATATCCTTGAGCCTGATCTCAGGTCCTTTTGTATCCAACATTGTTGCGACCTGAATGCCCAGTTCATTGCTGACCTTGATGACTCTGTCAAATTTCTTTTTATGTTCTTCGTGAGTGCCATGTGAAAAGTTAAAACGGGCAACATTCATCCCCGCAAGCATCAACTCCCGTAATTTATCTTCGCTTTCACTTGCAGGACCTATAGTACAGATAATTTTTGTTTTTCTCATAATAATCCTCCATTCTGCTAACACCTGCAAATTTGGGCGTCAGCATTTTCACAATATTCTCCTTTTTACTCATTCAAGCGGCATTACCACTTTCATTTTATTTTGATCAATTCCATAAACAGTATAACCGTTTTCATAATAAAACTCTATAATCTTTATACACTCTCTGCTGATTTTTTCACCAGGTACCAGCAATGGAATCCCCGGCGGATATAAATTTACAAATTCCGCTGCAATTTTTCCCTCCGTCTCTCCTACTTCCATTTCCATATAAGACATGTCATAGGCGTCTTTCAACTGCAAATGTACCTCAGGGTGTAAACCCATCCATGACAGAGCATCCCCCGCTTTCTTTTCTTCCATTTGTTCATCAATTTCCAGCAGTGCGTGGCAAAGCCGTTTAAAACCCTCTTCACGATCCATCATAGATAGAATAGCAACTACATAGCTTCCGGAAGCCATTTCCATCTGCAGCCGATACCTTTCCCGCAGAATCTGATAAAGTTCCTGCCCCGTTATAGAACCGCCTCGCACAGATATTACCAGCTTTCCAGGTTCTGTTAAAGGACATATACAAATATGCCTGCAATTTTTCATTTCCTCTAAAAATTGGTCACGAAAAAAAAGCAATTGATTAAGACGTTCCGTTCCTTCCTCCTCTGCCAGTTTAATCGCCTGGTCAATCCCCGCCATTAAAAGATAGGACGGGCTGCTGGATTGATAAATCCGAAGATATTTTCTCAGCCTTTCCCCATCCGTCAAACTACCATTTCTATGTAGCAGCGCCGTCTGCGTAGGTGCAGGAAGAGTCTTATGAACACTGTGAACCACAAGATCTGCACCTTCTGTTACTGCATTTGGCGGATAAGCCGGATGCATCCCAAAATGAGCGCCGTGCGCCTGATCCACAATCAGAGGAATTCCATAACTGTGAACCAGCTTTGCAATTCCTGTAACATCGGAAGAAATACCGTCATAGGTAGGCGATGTGATCACCACACCTGCAATCATCTTATCCGCTGCTATACTTTTTTCATCCGATGAAGTGAGGATTTTTTCTATTGTGTTTTTCAAAGCGCTTACTGTGATTTCTCCCGCCAAATCATATCCTGCTATTATTTCCGGATACACATAGCAGAGCTCCATATGATTTAAAAAAGCCGCATGGTATACGGCTTTATGACAATTCCTGGCAATGATCAATTTTCCCGCCCTGTGGGCAATTGCTGAAACAGCGCTTAACAAACCACCAGTACTGCCATTGATAAGGAAATAAGTTTCTTCAGAGCGATATAATTTAGCGGCACGTATCTGGGCATCCTGAATAATAGATTTCGGTTCATGAAGATTATCAAATCCGTCTATCTCCGTGATATCATATCGATACATCTCTCCCAGTGAACCGCTCTCTGCACTCCCTTTATGCCCTGGCATGTGAAAGGGATAAAAATCACTGTCCCTGTATTCTCTGAGATATTCAAGTAATCCCTTTTTCATCCTGTTACCCTTACTCTTGCTTTTCCTGAACCCTTACGCAGTTTTAAGGTTTCCAGTAAAGAACAATACTTATCAGCAGTGGTTACAATCCAAGCTTCTCGACAGCGGGGCGGTACCACCGTTAGCGGCCACATATGTTTTTTAATAATATCTTTCTCCCGGGGCGTAAGATTATACTCCCTGCTGGCATTTTTCAACGCTATGCCAGGATGGTAAAAACCATGAAGACTTTGATAATTTTCTCTCGTCTTATCATGCCAGTCATACAGAAAATAATCATGAAGAAGCGCGCCCCTGATCAGTTCCCTCTCATTGCAGGAAATCCCCAAAAATTTACTGATTGCAATACTCTGCCGGGCTACGTCAATGCAATGCCTGTGCACCGGCATGGTTCCATGCTGAATATAATTTCTGGTACTTTGAAAATTCCGAGATTCCAAGATATCCGAGGCATTTTCCTTCAACAACCTGTATAATTCTCTCTTCTGCTCATGCTTTTTTCTTAGCTTCTCTATGTTCTTTTCATACTTTTGATGCTTTTTCATTGCTCCATCCCCTGCACCATGCGTAGTCTTTTGCTCCCAACTATATATTTTATCATATATAACGAGATTCATGTATGAAATGTTCTTAAAAAGTAAAAATTAATATAATATTTACATTTCTTCTAATGTGCTGACCGCAATCACCAACGCTTTTTCCGTTTGTATTTCCTCGTCCTTCATATCGAAAACTATCCGAATCATTTGCCCTTCCTCAATTTCTTTCCCATCCCCTGCATAGATAATTGTTTCGGGAGCCAAATGAAATTGAAGAAGTCCCCCTTCTTCTAGTTCCAGTACAAGATCATGCTTTCCTATTTCATGAAGACAGCCTTCCAAAATATAATAACCTTCCTCCGTAGCAGCAGTTTCCACCACCTGCATATTGCAATTGGAAATCGTCTCCATACCTGCATCACCCTTCCCGGGAACACTTGCTACATCAGCACAGCCGCCTGCAAGGCATAACAGCAGACTACAAGTAAAAATCAATATTATCATCTTTTTCATAATCCATTTCCCCTCACTGTGTAAACAGTCAAAATCACTTTATAAAAATACTATAAAGCCGCCAAAAAAGCAATAGCTTGTACATAAAATGCGATTATTTACCATCATACTATCAAAATATTCATTGGAATTCACAGTAGTAGAAAAATAGAATTAAAAAAAGCTACAATATATGTAGCAGAAATAAAAAAAATATTAGATTAAGTGAGCCACCGGGGACTCGAACCCCGGACAACTTGATTAAAAGTCAAGTGCTCTACCACCTGAGCTAGTGGCCCATAACATTGTCAGTATATCCACAAAATCATATTCTATTACATCAAAAATGCCCAGAGCCGGAATCGAACCAGCGACACGAGGATTTTCAGTCCTCTGCTCTACCAACTGAGCTATCTGGGCATTGAGTAGCGGGGACAGGATTTGAACCTGTGACCTTCGGGTTATGAGCCCGACGAGCTTCCAGACTGCTCCACCCCGCGTTATAAAGTTTCATTGCCTCTCGGCAAATGGATGGAGGTGGATTCGAACCACCGAAGCAATTTGCAGCAGATTTACAGTC
>CAMWCA010000026.1 GCA_947172705.1 uncultured Lachnospiraceae bacterium | reverse complement strand
CGTAAGGTCTCCGGCATCTATCTGATCCCCCAAACTCCAGCCGATATTTTCATCCGCGCCTGTGTACACATAAATATCTCCTGCCGCCGCCAAAGCCGTTTGTCCTGACAAAAGCACCAGTAGCGCCAGCCACAAACTTAATAAACCTTTCCATTTTCTTCTCATAACGTCTCCCTCTCAAATTACAGATCATATACAAATGTACTTTATTATACCAATAATTCACAAAAAAAGGAACCCTCTAAAAACGCTGCTTATCACTTATTTCCCTTGGTATCGTGTGAAATCCTACCTCCTGGAATTCCGAAAAAACATGGTCATCCCCGCCAAAAGAGCAAACACCGGGCAGATCAATGCCCGATAAGTAAAAAATTCATGCAGATAGGAGTGATTGCTTAACACCATGTACCGCAAAAACACCACCGCCCCAAGCATTCCCAACAGCCTTAACGCTGTTTTGTCCCCTTTTTTTCTGTAAAATAAGTAGAATACCGATCCCAGGATCAACAGGCTCACCGCTATTCCAATCACTACCCTGGGTAGATCCACTCGTTTTTCTCCTCCAAAAAGAACGGTAAGGTTTGCCCCCACCGCTGCCAAAATGCGCAAAGGAAAATCCAATGTCCCTTCTGCTCCCAGACTGCCTGCCATTCTCTCTCCCGCTGAGGATAAAGCCGCTGCAAATTTATTTTCACCTGTCACCAAAGATGCCGCCGTCCATTTTACCAGAAAGGCGCCGCCATAAGCGGCAAGCCACCCGGCACCACACCAAAGCAGCATTTTTGCACTTTTTCCAAAATCCCCCAGGCGGTTCTCCGCTCCCCGTACCGCCACCACCAGTAGCAAAGGAAGCAGCAATGCCACCGTCTCTGTTGTAAGGAAATCAAAAAAACCGGTCAGTGTTCCTCCCAAAACCGAAAGATAAGTCAGCCACCGCTCCTTTTTCCGCTCTCCATAAAGATAAAGAGGGCAAAGTATAAAAGCGATCAGAAATGCCGGCTGATATTCCAGACTCAGCCGGATGTTCCAGATTTCCACCGCCGCCATGGATAACACCAGCGCCCCTGCAAGGTCGTAATGCCTGTACTTTATCATAATTCCAATGGTAATGGCAACAAATAAAAGCGTTACCGTCAGTCCCGCCCATTTGATTCCGTTTACATCGGTAATCAAATGCAGCAGCCGCACAAACATGGCGGAACCATGCCAATAACGGGTGTAATCTGTATTAGCCTCCACTCTGTCATCTATCACTGCAAGATAGAGCCCTGCATTTTCTCCCAGATCCCCACCGTCATAATAACCTGTATCCAGAGAAGCCGCTGCCGGATTTTTCCCGGCATTTTCCTGTACCTTTCCCATATTCCAGCTAATATTCAGCAGGATGGCGTCCGCATAGTTGTCGCTGATTCCATAGAAACGGGAACCTCTTTCAAAGGAAAATGCCTGTTTTTCCTTATAGGATAATGCGCTTTGCTCCATATGCTCCTTTAACGCCTGATTTGGAATCAAGGTTGAAAGCATCAGCAAAAGCCATAGCAGTCCCAATATTCCTCCAAAAAGGCCCACATGAGCGGCAAATCTTCTAAGCCCCTGCATATCAAAGCTCCCTTTCAAGAGCCTGGGACAGCCATTCTACCAGCCGAAGCTCGATCTTCCCCTCTTCCGCCATGCTTTTCAGAATGCCGATCGCCTTTTCCCGGGGGATGGGCTTTTTGTATGGACGGTCTGAGGCTGTTAAAGCATCATATACATCCGCCACTGTCAGTATCCGCGTTTCCAGATCCAGCTCATCCCCTGAAAGATGTTTGGGGTAGCCGCTTCCGTTTAAAAGCTCATGATGGGATGCCGCCCATTTGGGTACAATGGCATAATTCTTGTTAAATCTTACCTTGCTGAGTATTTTCTCTGTCACCACCACATGGTTTTCCATTTCCATCCGGTCTTCCTCTGTGAGGGTTCCCCTGCGGATGCTCAGATACTTTGCCTCCTGATCCGTAATATATTTTGTAACAGTTCCATCCTCTCCTACATGCTGCTTTTTCACCAGTTCGCACACCCGCTCATAATTCTCATCGTCCAGAAATCCCATACTGTCGATCCTGTGTATAAAAGCAAGCTCATCCTCCAAATCTCTTATTGCCTCTTCATAGGCTTCTTCCCCGATTTTTCCACGAAGGAAATCCACCTCATACAAGGTCTTCAGCAGTTTAAAGCGGTCGTCTACCTTCTCCAGTCCCTTATCCAGCCGGGTGGCGCGGTTCATAACGCTTAAAGGAACCACCATTTTTCCAATATCGTGAAGCAGCGCGGCAAGCTGCAGCTTTTCTTTTCTGTCCTGATCAAAATCCTCCTCGCATTCTCCCTTTTCATGGAGTTCGGAAATGTAATCCGCCAGAAGCCCCGCATACCGTTCTACATTTCGCGTGTGAGAAGCATTGTAGGGCGTTCTCTCATCCAATACCGTGGTAAGCGCTTCCACAAAGGAGTACATCTGTGCTTTCAGTTCGTCCATATAAGAAAGATTGGTAAGCTCGATCGCCGCCATAGATCCCAGAGAACGAATGATAATATCATACTGTTCGTCAAAGGGAATCACATTTTTCTCCCCATCCATGGCATTGATCAGCTGCAACACTCCTATCAATTCATTTTCATTGTTCTCCAGCGGAATGACCAACATGGACTTTGTGAGATACCCGGTGAGAGAATCATACCGCTTGGGTCCCGAAAAATCGAAACGGCTGCTGTTGTACACATCCGGTATGTTTACAATTTCCCGGTGGATCGCCGTATAAGCGCACACATTCTCTTCCTTCAGCGGCACCGGAGGCATATCCTCGATCAGTTCTCCCTTCACGCCCCGGCTGACGCCCATGGAAAGGGTTTTCATAATTTTGAAGGTCAATTTTTCATTTTCATACAAATATAAAGTACTGGCATCGCAGTTGGTGATCTCCATACCGCTTTCCAGAATAGAAGCCAAAAGCTTGTTTCTGTCCTTCTCTGTTGACAGCTTGATTCCAATATTCAGTATTTTCTTAAAATCTTCATATTTCAGATACACTTTTATCTCTCCTACATTCTGCTTTCTTACGATTTATATGTCTGCTGCTTCTAAATCCTGTTCTCATCCCAAAGGAAAAATCCCATGCTCCTTCATATATTCCAGCGATTTTCTCTGCCCCTCATAGCCCTTGATCTCCACCAAAACGCTTGCATCGACTTTATGCTCCCGCATCAGCCTGTCAAAAAACTTCCAATCGATCTTCCCTGTTCCTACAGGTCTGTGAAGGTCGTTCACCAGATCGTTATCATTGATATGCATATGGCGGATATAGGGAGCAAGGGTCTCCACCCATTCCTTTTGAGGGCAGCTTGTCAAAGTCGCATGGGCATAGTCCAGACATATTCCAAAATTTTTCACATCCTCCATCCGCCCGGCAAGCTCCGCCATCACATCCGGCGCTTCGTCAAACATATTTTCCATATAGATTTCCTGAGCCGGATACTCTTCCGCCAGCCTTCTGAAAAAATCATGGTTTACTTTCAGCCAATTTTTCAGGTAATAGTCCACCCGAAACCCTGCAAGCCGCGCCGTATGAAAAACCACCCCCCTTAACCCCATACGCCTGGCAATCTCCATGGATTGCCGTATACGCAGGATGGAAGCGTCCCGAATCAGAGGATCTGAACTATGTATGGTAATATCCAAAAAAGCGCCATGCATGGTATCCTTTGAAAAATCACTGCGGTATCGGGCATAATATTCTATGATCTCTTCCTGCTTCCTGGGATCGTCCAATACCTCCGGCTCATAAAAGTCATTGTACTCGTACCCGCAATCATATTCCCTTGCAAGCCGGTTCAGTTCCTCTATTTCGCTTCTGTTTGGAATCAGATAAATTCTGCTCATTTTCTTTTCACCTCATCTAATTGGTATACAAATACGCCGTTGCTCTTGCCCTTTAAAGGGATCTCTCCAATGGGCGTTACCGAAACCCTGTCCTTTACAGCCTCATAGACCTGCTCACTGATCAGGATCTGTCCCCGCTTTGCATTGCTCTCAAGCCTTGCCGCCGTATTCACCGTGTCTCCGATCGCCGTATAGTCCATGCGGAATTCACAGCCGATGTTGCCCACAACAGCATTTCCGCAGTTCACCCCAATACCAAAGGCAACGCTTTTTCCAAACCGCTTTTCAAACTGATCGGCAATGGCATCAGAACCCGCCTTCATATCCCATGCCGTACAAACGGCGCGGAAAATATAATCGTCCAGGTCAAAAGGCGCATTAAATACCGCCATGGTAGCGTCCCCCACAAACTTATCCAGGGTTCCCCCATTGTCAAATATGGATTTGGTGGTAAGGCTCAAATATTCATTCAGGATCTCCACCACTTCCTCCGGCTGCAGGCTTTCAGACATGGTGGTAAAGCCTCTGATATCCACAAAGAGCACGGCAACATGCCTGTTTTCTCCTCCCAGCACCAGCTCAAAATCCTTATCCTTACTGATCTTATCCACCACCTGAGGCGCTACATACTGCTTAAACACACTTACCACCCGGCGTCTGCGCAGGATCTCCGCCAGATATCCCTGTATCATCCGTCCCAGATAAATAAGAATAAACGCCGCCGGAAGGAGCGCTACAGGCACTATAATCCCTCTTCCATATATCACTTTGACAGCAATGAAATTCAAAACAACCGCCCCGGCAAGCACTAACGTTGCCGGGATGATCTTTAATTTTCTCATTACAATCAGGAAAAGCCCGCACAGCACTCCGGCTACAAGAGCATATACAAGGGGTGAAACAGGAATCTGTGTTCTCCCCTCCAACAGCGCTTCGATAATATTGGCGTGGATCTCCACCCCATACATCTGGCTGTTATGGGTGATCGCCGGCGTATAGGAATCCTGCATTCCCACAGCATAAGCGCCCACCAGTACAATGGCATCGTGAAAAAGCTTCACATCAACATTCCCCTCCAGCACGTCCGCCATGGACACCAGACTATACCCGCCCGGCTTACCGGAATAGGAAAAATAATACCTGTTATTTCTTCCGTAGGTCTCCGGAAATATCGTTTCCTTTCCCATACTTTCCTGATACTGCTTATAAACCTGGGAGGAAAGGCTGTAGACTCTTTCCCCCTCATAATCCAAATATGCCATTGCCTGACGTACATAGCCATCGCTGTCCACCATGGTATTGGCATATCCTTTCTTCACGCTTTCTCCAAGCTCCTCATAAGGCTCGATTACATAATCCACATGGTAGGGATTGTAAACGATCCTGCCCCTATCATCTCTCTCCGGCATTTCCTTAAAGACAAAGCTTGACGCCGCAACCACATTGCCCCCTTCTCTACAGGCAAGGGCAAAATGCTCATCCCCAGCCTGATCCCCTTTCTCACTGTAGATCACATCGAAACCAATCACCGCGGGTTTTGCGTTTTCATCCCCATTTAGCGTCTCCACCAACTGCGCAGGCAAATCCCTGCTCCAGGTATTGACCGGACCATACTTTTCCAGGGTCTTATCATCGATCCCTATTATGTAGATCTTCTTATTAGTAACAGACCCTCTCTGATTCAACCAGTCAGATACCGCCATATCCCAGGTGCCAGCCGCTCCAAAATAATGGAATATAGCGGCTATCAGCATAACCATTATAGTTACAACTATGGTAATACCTGCTGTTTTATGTTTTCCTTTTACCATTCTCTCCCCCATCCTGTCACATATTCTTTCGTCTGTTTGAAAAGTACTTATAGTTTACTATATTCTACTGATACTTTTCAATCTAATTCAAAAATTGAGAAGGCATTTTTAAGTGGTAATTACGTTTAATATTAGATTTTTGCCATCTGATTTTCAGTAACAAATAAATCAAAATAAAATATCATTCATATATTTACATTTAAAACCGCATATATGATGTTTTAAAAATAAAATTTGCACAAAATGTGCAGAATTAATTGACAAAACATTCTAGCAAGGATAATATATATTGAAAGAGGTAATAAAGATGTTATTAGAATTTAAATGTTCAAATCACAAATCAATCAAAGAAGAAGTGCATTTTTCTATGATTGCAGGAAGCGACAATACATCTAAAGAATTTTTAAAAGAGTTTAACAATTTAAGAGTATTGCGCTCTGCAATTATATATGGAGCAAATGGGTCTGGAAAAAGTAATTTTATCAGTGCTCTGTCCTTCATGCGCGATCTGGTCAGCAATAGCATTAATCATCAACCGGGACAGGGGGTATTTCAGGCGCGTCATAAACTAAGCGGAGAAGAGATTCCAAGTAACTACAGTATTCAATTTGTAAAAAATGATATAAGATATGCATATGGTTTTTCTGTGAAGCAAAATTTGATACAAGATGAGTATTTATACTATTTTCCAAGAGGACGGCAGGTAAAAATTTTTGAACGTGATGGAATGGAAATCATACCTGGCGACAGATACAAAAATATATTTGATGTAAGCATAAGCATATTGAAAGAAAACAGGCTGTTCTTATCTTGTGCCGCAAATTATAGCAATGTAAAAGAAATCGAAGAAGCTTTTATGTTTTTCAATACGGACATGGTAGTATACAATCCGGAAATCAATAATTGGACAGAATATTCTATTGAGTTAATGCAAAACAATGATGCAATAAAAAAGGTATTTGTGAACATTTTACAGGCGTTAGGAACAGGAGCTAAAGATGTAAAAGTAAAACTGGAAAAAATAAAAATAGCCGATTTACAAAAGGAGTTGCAATTGCCGGATACACTGAAAAATTTGTTAGGGGCTCAAGAAGGTAACCGGATAGAAGCAAAAATAGTATATGATCAATTTGAAGTGGATTTGATGACCGAGGAGTCAGCGGGAGTAAGACGACTGTTTCAAATGATTTGTCCTATTATAGATATTTTAAATAAAGGAAAGATACTTATTTGTGATGAATTGGAAGCCAGCTTACACGAGGCTGTAATTTTCCAAATTGTACAACTATTTCAGCAATATCAAAAAGATAAATTTGCACAATTAGTTTTTTCAACACACGACACAAGTTTGTTAGATACCGATTTATTCAGAAGAGATCAAGTGTGGTTTACCCAATTAAATTCAGAGCGGGCAACAGATTTGTATTCTCTTGTTGAAATCAGAAATGTACGTAAGTCTGAAAACCTGGAAAAAGGATATGTATCTGGAAAATACGGTGCGATACCTATGCTTAATAAAATATTCTTTCAAGAACTGGAAGAAGGGATTTCAGGGTAGAGGGATATTGTATGGCAGATAGAAATCTTGATTTAACGGCAAGAAATGAAGATACACGAGACAAATTTCGCACTGAGGTTATACGATTTGAATTAAATCAAATATTGCAACATTTTACCGAGTCTATACAAGCTATAAATGCACAGTTTGGTGTGGCAGATGAATTATGTAAAGCCGGAAAAATTACGGAAGGAGAAAACATCTGGCGTGCACAGATTGTATTTCTGGCAAGTGCTTTTGATTTTTATATGCACGAATTGACGAAATATGGATTATGTGAAATTTATAATGAAAATTGGAACCGAACGGATAAATATGACAATCTTCAAGTAAGTATGAAAGTTATTGAAATAGCATTAAAATCCGGAGAAGACATAGATTGGTTCCTTGAATACATAAATGGTTATTATCAGGTAATCACAATGGTTTCATATGAATCTGTAAGTAATCAGCTTAAACTGTTGGGAATCGATTTAGTACGTGTTGCAGATAACGCATTCTATCAAAGAGGAGAAACAGAAAAGCCAAAACATAAAATAAAAAGAAGGCTGAATGAGCTATTTACCAGAAGAAATATAATAGCACATCAGGCAGACCGAGCTCATACTGATGCACAAGTTACCATTATTACAAAAGAGATTGTGCAAGATTTTATACATGATATTGAAAAAATAGTTAATTCAATAGACACAGAAGCAAGAAATAAATAGCGCTATCCGCCAACATCTATGGTTCAAATCGAAAACTATGCTCAAAAAAATGAATAAATCTCGCGTTGGGCAGAAGCTCCAAATCCGGCACTACAGGCTCTCCCTCCGGCTCCCCCGAAAGTTCTATGGTACAAATCTGAGGACAGCTCTCCAAAAAAGAAAAATCCTTTAATCTGGGCATTTCCAGAAACAGATAGTGTAGCTGCGGGCAGTTTTTTAATTCCGAAACATCTGTTATGTTTTCAAATGCCGCAACTTCCCCTTCATCATCATAGTCATAGTCCTGAATCAACTTCAAGGTTCGCAGTTCCTTTAATTCCGAAAGGAACGCCACATTGTCCACCGGTTTCCCTGCCCTGATGGACAGTTCCCTTAAATGTGGCATATTGGCAATAAAGGAATAGTCTTTCTGGGTGTAGGTGACAAGCTCCAGTTTCTCCACATTTCTAAAATATTTCAAATCCTGCCAGGTAAGAACCCTGCCTTCCTCCATGTTAACTTCCTGCCAGTTGCCGTTGCATTCCAAAATCAGCTGGGGTCTATAATCCTCCTCCTCTTTTCTCCCATGAGGAAAACCTTCCGGATAAAATGCACAGTATACCCGCTGAATCACATCCAGATCGCTTGCCATAAGGGGTCTTTGCAGGAATTCCTCTTTCTCTTTTCCCTCCAGCTTCCAGAGCTCGATCAGTGCGCTGCGGGTCAGCTGTTCCAGCACCGGTTCTTCCCAGCGGATCTCATAATCGCCCGGCATATTCTGCTGAGGCTCCGGCGCATACTCTATACACTCTTCCATGGCAAAGGTAAAAGGATTGTGGAGTTCCGGATAATTCCAGTCCAAAGCGCCTACGTTATCTGTGGTCTTCACATATCCCATCCCGATCCTATTGCCATAATCCTGAAAGCTTGCGGCGATATAGCGGGTCACATCCACCACATCCACGGTACTGTCCGCTTTGGACTTTTCCTGTACCCCTATCACCTCCGCCATGTTTTGTATATCTAACCGATAAAAAAGGGCAAATTTCATGATCTTTTCCCCTGTATCAAAGTCAAAGGAATAGCCGCACAGATCGCTCCCTTCTTTCATTCCGTACTTCTCAAATTTCAAATTGGATACTCTGCCCTGGCAGGTTTCGCTGCACCGCTCCACCTCCGCCACAAATTCCTCCCAGTTTTCCGTCAGGGCATTTTCTCCCATCCGGTTGGTAACCGGCAGGGAACTGACGGCAAGATTCTGGGACGAGTAAGGTGTATGGATGCTGGAAGTCAGGAAATACTTGGCGTCCACAATATCCGGCAGGGCAATGCGAATGGATTCCCTGCAGGTAAGCCCGCCCCTGTCAAATCGATCCTTTGGTATGTACATATACGCCGGAATACGAATGGTATTCCCTGCCTTTAAAACGTCAGGGTTATAAATAACATCTGTATTTCTACGGCAGATCTCCTGATATTTGCTTCCAGCGCCCCAAAACTGTCTTGCAATTCCCCACAGAGTGTCTCCCGCCTTTACCTGATATTCTATATCACCGCTGATCAGCGGAATATATTCCGACTCTTTCTTTCCTTCCGGCAGGGTATCTACCATCCGATAATTCGCCTGTACCCCCGGCGCGGCAAGACAGTCAAAGCTTCCTCCCATCCATAAAACGCCTGTTGCCAAAAAAGCCGCCATCCTTTTCCATTGTTTCATAGAACGTCCCCCTTCTTTTACTTAAAACTATTATAAAACATACATGCATCACTTTTGCATCATAATCCCGGTGTTCCCAATATTTTTTATATAAATAAGGCGCATGGTCTCGTTTCCATACGCCCTTTAAATAATTTATTTACATGCTGTCAATTCCACCCCATGGGCAATGCCCGGTATGCTCTGCCCTTCATTGAAGCTCGTCTTTGACAACAGCGCGCCTGTGGGAACAAACAGCACCCGTTTCCACTTTCCTTCCTCCAGCTGCTTCAATACGAACGCCGACAGCGTCACCGCGCTGCAGCCGCAGCCGCTTCCCCCTGCATGGGCGTCCTGACTCTGGTCATAGATCTCCATACCGCAGTCCATGTGCACTTTTGAAATATCCATTCCTTTTTCCCGCATCATATCCCAGAGGGCTTTCTGTCCCACGCTGCCCAAATCTCCGGTAATAATTTTATCATAATCAGAAGGGGTTCTGCCAAAATCCGCCAGGTGATGGTAGATGGTATCACAGGCGGCAGGCGCCATACAGGCTCCCATATTCATGGAATCCTTTAAGCCGAAATCCACGATCTTTCCTATGGTCAGCCCCGTGATCATTGCCCGATCCCTGTCGCTTTTCACACTGCTTAAAATAAAGGCGCCGCTCCCCGTTACCGTCCACGTGGCGGAGAGAGGTCTCTGGTTTCCGTAGCCTAAAGGAAAGCGAAATTCCTTTTCCGCGCTGGCAAAATGGCTGGAAGTCACACATGCGGCGTGCTCTGCCATTCCCCCGGCGATCATCACCGTTGCCATTGCCATGGAAAGCCCGCAGGTGGAACAGGCGCCGTACATTCCGATCAGGGGGATCTGGAAAGCCCCCAGTCCGAAGCTGCTGGCTATGGACTGTCCCAGAAGATCTCCCGCAAAAAGATACTTAATATCCTCATTTTTCAAACCTGACTTTCCCATTGCAAGGGTAAGCGCTTCCTTCTGCAGGGTGCTTTCCGCCTCCTCCCAAGTGTCGCAGCCGAATTTGTCGTCTGTTCCAACCACATCGAAGCAGTCTCCAAAGGGTCCTTCTCCCTCCTTGGTTCCCGCCACTGATGCGCTTGCTCTTATATAAACCGGAATGGGCACTTTAATGCTTCTCTGCCCCTGCTCAAAAATTGCTCCAACCGTTGTGTCCATAAAAAACCTCCAGATGATTTACTTTTGGTTAGTTTTTCTCATCTGAAGGTTTTTATTCAAGAATTTTTTACGCCATGCTCAAGCAAAAACTGCTTCCACAAGTCATTATAGGTTCCCAGAAGATGGATCTGGTCAAAAGTATAATCTGTATTCAGATTCCCTTCCTCATCGCAGACCACTTCATTCACATCAATATAAAAGATATTCTGATTATCCGCCAGGGTTGCAATGGCATTATTTCTTGCATTGATATTGCTGTTGTTATAGATGGCATCGGAGCTGTTCTTATCTCCCGTCACCCGCATTACGCCCTGAATAAAGATCTTTGCCTCCGGCTCCAGCTGACGGAGGGTTTGGACTACTTTGGTATACTCCGCCATAAAATCCTCGGTAGTGCCTCTTCCCAGCTCGTTGATGCCCACCATCAGATAGATCTTTCCGTAATCCTTACTTGCCAGCGCACTCTCAATGGTTCCCTTTCCCTTAAAGTCCTCTTCCATCACTTTGTAGATGGTAAGGGATGTCTCACAGAAGAAATCACTGTGCTCCGTCAGATCCGTATAATCCCTTAAGCCCACCGTTCTGGAATCTCCGATAAACATAGCATCGTCAAAGTAGCTTTCATCTACTGTGGAAAATTCATATTCCGCCGCTCTGAGGACTCCTGCGTCCCCATAAATATCCGCGGAAATATGATTGAGATATTCGTCCCGGGTGCTCTCCCGCAACGGTTCTATGGGCGGCAGCACTTCCTCTCCAGCTTCCTTCTCCGTCTCTATGGCATTTGCGGATACTCCCTCATTTTCTGAGACATTGACCTCTTTCCCTGAGCCTTCCCCGCTTTTTACAAAGGCTTCCTTCTCCCCGGCGGTCGTATCCGCTTTAGAAGAAGCGCTTTCCTCCTGAGAAGGTATCGTTTCACCTTCCCGTCCCTGTTCTTCCTCCAACAGGTCTGGGTTCTCTCCCGATGAATCTGCCTGCGCCATGGTCTCCCTTGTCTGTCCGGTAAAGATCTGCCAGGGATAAATATCATCGTTAACGCCTGTAAACAGCACCGACAGAATGGGAGCCTTCAACGGATCATAGGACTGCGCCGCATACACATTATTTTTACCTGCAATCGCCAGAGCCGAAAAAAGAAGCCCTGTGATAAGCAACAGCAGGAAAAAAGGACACCTTTTTATAAATTTCATTTGTAAATCAACCCTTTCTAAAATGCCACAAGCCTTTTTAAAAATTCAGATACATAAAAGGATTCCCTGCGCTGCTGGATAAAAAGTAAACGGATGCCCAAAATACTATCCCCAGCAGAACTACCACAACAGGATTTTTTTTATGTTTTTCAAACAGCTGGAATACCCCCGGGACACAGAGTAAAATACCGGCAATCAGGTAAACACTGTAATTTTGCCCATATCTTACAATATCCATTCTGTTTACCGCCTGCCCTGCTCCCCCAAAGAAAGGGAACAGCCGTCCAAAATAGATCCCAAGCTGCTTCAGGTCCGTTATGGCAAATACCACCCAGGTGAGGGGAATCACCACAAGGACATACAGATTTCCAAGAATCGGAATCTTTTTAAGGTACTTACCGTACCAAAGCTTTTCAAATATGATCAAAGCGCCTAAAGCCACGCCCCATATTACATAATTAAAGCCGTTCCCATGCCAGATACCTGTCAAAAGCCATACAATGGCAAGATTCAAAATCAGCCTTCTCTTCCGGCAGCGGCTCCCCCCCAGGGGGATATACACGTAATCCCGGAACCAGCTTCCCAACGTCATATGCCACCTTCGGTAAAAATCCCCGACGCTTCTTGCGGCGTAAGGATGGTGAAAGTTTTCAATAAACTCATATCCAAGCATGACCATAATGCCCGATGCCATCAGAGAATAGCCCCAAAAGTCAAAGTACAACCGGAGAGAATACCCAGCCGCTCCCAGCCAGGCAAGGGGTGTGGAGATGCTCTGAAAGCCGATCATCTGCAGGTCGTTCCACAAAATGGCAAGCCTGTCCGCTAAAAGCACTTTCATTCCAAGCCCCACTGCAAAATACTTCAACCCCTCCTCAAACTGTTCCAGGGAGGAAGTCTTTTCCCTGTCAAACTCTCCTTCATTATACCGCATAATGGGTCCCTGGACTACCTGGGGAAACATGGTAAAATATAACGCTGTCTTCCGAAAATCCGGCTTACTCCAGACCTCTCCCCGAACCAGATCCGCCTGATAGGAGATCATCTTAAAAATATAAAAACTGATGCCCATAGGCAGCAATGCATTGTCCACAAACACAGCAAGCCCCTTAAAAACCGCCAACGCCGCCACATCCAGCGCCACCGCCTGTATCATATATCGTTTTCGTTTATTCTTCTGCCATTCGTGAATGGTAAAGCCCTCTCCCAGCTTCCAGATCCGTCTGCCCATGGCATAATTAATCATGGTAAGGACAATCAGCACCAAAACAAAGGCAGGTTCCCCCACCCCATAAAAGAAAAGGCTCCCCACCAAAAATACCGTATCCCTGTATCTCACAGGCACTGCAAAATATAAAATTAGGAAAACCGGTAAAAAGCGAAACAGAAATTCCAAACTAGAAAAGCTGACCATAACATTCCCCTGCATTCATCCTTCGATTCGTACTCTATATTGTAGCACTCTCCTATTAATTCTACAAGAACGCCTCTTATCATTAACGGAATCTTTATTTTTTCATTTCATTTTATTATAAAGGACGCTTGCATCATTTTTGCATCATATCTATTACAATTTTATTACATTTTATCCGTATAAATTTTCCCGGACCGGGCAAACTAAGCAAAAACATTAGCAACGCAAAAGCAGCGTAGAAATGAGGGAAATATGAGCGAACCCAAAAGCGAAGAGAAAAAAAATCTTGAGAAAGATTATGAAGAATATGTAAAAATGATCACCCCTACCCACAACCTGTATCTACAGATGCTGAAAGCATTTATCACAGGCGGGATTATCTGTGTAGTGGGACAGGCGCTTTTAAATTTTGCCTCAAGTCAGTTGGGAATGGATAAAGAAACGGCGGGAAGCTTTTGTTCCCTGGTTCTTGTATTTTGCAGCGTTTTACTTACCGGCTTTAATATCTACCCTTCTATCGTCAAATTTGGCGGCGCAGGCGCCCTGGTACCCATTACCGGATTTGCCAATTCCGTAGCGGCTCCCGCCGTAGAATTCAAAAAGGAAGGGCAGGTGTTTGGCATCGGATGCAAGATCTTTACCATTGCCGGCCCGGTCATCCTTTACGGTATTTTCACAAGCTGGCTCCTGGGGCTTTGCTATTGGCTGGGAAAAGCCTTTGGATGGCTATAATACATTTATATAAAAAAGAAAAAAGTGCCGGAGATCATTTTCTTATCCTCCGGCACAATTCTTTTATCCGTCCTTTTCCTATTTATTCATAGCGTAAACCGGGTCGGCGGGATAGCCGCCCTTTAGCTTCTGCATTCCCCGCTGAACGGCATCTCTGGAATTTTTCCAGTCCGCATCTTTATTACGATAATCGAACTTTTCCACCAGCCAGGAGACATCCTCCTGAAGTCTTTCCATGTTTCGTTCCATCAATGCAAACATTTCCGGGTAAAAGTCCTTTTTCTCCTTATCGTTTAACCGGCTTTCCCCATACTCGCACAGATCTCCAAAGTGATGGAGACAAAAGCCCTTGCCCCCCAGAATTCTTTTTTTGAAATCCTCGTCCTTTTTATACATATAAAAGAAGGTATCCAGATAGCGGTCATAGGTGTCTGCAAACCGCTTACAGATATAGCAGGAATTTTCCTTCTCCTGTACCCACATGCCAATGGCGTTCTCCCGCTCGCCGCTTTTCTTATGTCTGCCTAAAAAGGAGGATTTCCCGGAAGGCGTAAACCTTTTAAACTGTTCCTTCATCTCCTGATTCATCCGCATGTAATGGGTCTTTAAGATCCACCCGTTTCCCAGGGTATTCCCATAGTCAAACATTTTCTTAAAATGCGCCCTGCAAAAGCCCGCCTGATCCGTGGCATCCCTTACATCGCTTTCCATGTAGGAAGAACCTGACCCCAGGACAAAATCTATGATATCCTGCTCCACCGCCCTTTCAATATAGCAAAAAGGACATTCATCGTCTGCATTCACCGCGTCGTTTAAGGGAATCGTATAAAGCTTCTCCTTCATTTACATGCCTGCCTTTCCTGTTTTATCGATAACTGAGTTTTCTCAACATGTCCAAATATTGGGTCATTTCCTTATGGTAAATTTCCGGCTGAAAGGACTCCGTTCTGAACTGCTCTTCCATAAGACCGTCCACCGTATATTCGATCACCTTGGTAAGCTTTCCTACGTCTGCATCAGGTTTGAACCTGCCAAGATCGGCATTTCCCATGATCTCGCTGTACAGCTCCGGCAGGATTCCCCGTTTTTCTTCCGTTTCCACCAACGCCTCGCTGATGTTTTCGCCCTTGCTTTTATTGATAAACTGCAGCATATAAGGATAATTTCTCATAACCTGGAGCTGGGAAAATTTGATCTGCCCAAGAAGCTTAAAAAAGTCTTTTTCATCCTTTGATACCCCTGTGGAAAGCTCTAACTGTATGTACTTCACGCTGTAATCATAAATGAAGGAATAAAGCCCCAGCTTACTGATAAAGTAGTGAAACAGCAGCCCCTTGCTGATTCCTGCCTCCTTGACGATCTCGTCTGTGCTGGCATGTTCATAACCATTCATTGCAAATACCTTAAGCGCCGCATTGATCATCCTGTCCTGCTTTTCCTTTTTTAAATCAAAAAACTTTTCATTCATAAAAACTTCACTCCGCCGCACCGTTGTGCGTCCTTTACCAACTGCTATATTGACTTTATGAGTCGAAATTAAATATAACACACTTTTGGGTGGGCTTCAATCGTTTGGAGGAAACTAGTGGTGACTTTTTTTGCGTCTACCATATCTGGTATAAGCAGCAACGCACCTGTCAGTTGCCAAATTGGAACTCACAAGTAGATTGTATATAAAACGCCTATAAAGTATAATTTTTCTATGAGAAAAGAGGGAAAAATGGAATTCAAAGAAAAATTGCAAATACTCAGGACAAATATGAGATTATCTCAAGAAGAACTGGCAAATAAATTAGATCTGTCCAGGCAATCCATAACAAAATGGGAAAATGGGCAATCATTTCCCGATCTTCAAAACCTTATACAGCTAAGTAATATTTTCAAGGTTTCCATTGACAGACTCGTAAAAGAGGAAGATGCCTGTACAGTAAGTCTTTTTTGTAACGCAAGTTATTCAAAACAGGATATTCGAACTTTTCTGGTTAAGGCAAAAAAACATACCTATGCTGTGGGGCAAAACGAAACTTTACCGTCAAAGCCTGCTTCCCATGACTTTCGATATATAGAAGATGATTATCTGTATATGGACAGTTACATAGGAAATCAGAATTTCGCTGGTGAAGAATGCGTTTGGGTTAAGAATAAGCCAGTGTGGGTAATGAATTATTATGGAAAAAGTCTAAACGAAAACTTTGATATTACCTTTCTAAAAGAGGCGCTTTCCCATATATCCCTTTCCATGCCATTCCGCGGACCGGAATTATACCAAAAAGGAGACTATATATACCAGTGTCAGGTACAGGGAAATTTTGAATGCTTTTCCGGAGACGAAACAATATATTGCAGGCAGGAAAAGGTATATACCTGCACTTTCCATGGAGGTGCAATTTTATGAGTATCATAGAAAAAGAAATCCAGGTAAAAGATCTGGTTACAAAATCCAATCTGCCTGCAAGCGACTATGTAATCAACCCCTATGTAGGCTGCCCTCATGCCTGCAAATACTGCTATGCCTGTTTTATGAAACGCTTTTCAAATCATAAAGAAGAATGGGGCAGTTTTCTTGATATCAAACGGTGCGACAGACCCATTAGCAAAAAGAAATTACAGGGTAAATCCGTCTTTCTTTCATCGGTAACGGATTGCTATAATCCATATGAGGAAAAGTATCAGTGCACCCGAAAAATATTGGAACAGTTGACTAAAGTCAATTGCCAACTGACCATTTCCACCAAATCACAGCTGATCTTACGAGATCTTGACCTGTTAAAGCAATGTCAAAACCTGAAGGTCGCCATATCCCTCAACACTTTAGATGAACAGTTCCGGGCTGATATGGATCATGCCAGCAGCATTTCCCGGCGCTTTGAAACGTTGCAAACTTTACATGCAGAGGGGATTTATACCGTACTTTTTATGTCCCCCATGTTTCCCAAAATAACAGATTTCAGGGCAATCATTCATGAAAGCAAAGATTATGTAGACGAATACTGGTTTGAAAATCTGAACCTGCGGGGAGCCTATAAACAAGACATATTGAACTATATCCAAGAGTCTTATCCTCAGCTTACCGCCTTATATGATGATATATACCGAAAAGGGAACCAGGCATATTGGAAAGAATTGTCCATGGAAATTGAAGAATTTTGCCGCCTGCATTCCATAAAATATACCAACTATTTTTACCATAAAGATTTGGTGCAGGCTAAAGCAAGCCCTCCGCAATGCAACTGACTTTTGTGCAATGGAGATGAGACTCAAAAATCGTGGAAGCCTCTGCTGAACACGATTTTCGCTTTCAGAGGCTCATCGGAATGCTCTGCACAATGGAAGACGCACAACTTTTTTGTGCAGATTGCCAGGCACACTCCCCAGCCAGGGCTTTTGACCCCCACATCATTTAATTATAATTTATGGATTTTTTATACATATTCTCTTTTCATTTTCGCAAAATAGTATTAAGATATTACTAGATGATAAATAATCGAAAGGAGCACTTTTATGTCCAAAAAATTTGGTAAATTTTTACTTTTCTCCGCCGTAGCAGGCGCAGCCGCTTATGGCGCATACCACTATTTGCAGACCAAAGACAAAACTCCTTCTTCACCGGCTGAGGACGATGGAGATGATGATTTTGATGATTTCAGCGAAGATCTTGACGAGGATGCCGATGCAGACAAAGAGCGTTCCTATGTATCTCTCAACCTTGACAAGGCGGAAGCATTCGCTTCCGGAGCATTCCACAAGGCAAAAGAAGTTATTGCAGATTCTGTGCAGCAGGTGAAGGATACCGTAAAATCCGTTGCAGAAAATCAGGCACATCCAAACAGTAACTTTACGGATCTGACCTCTTTAAACGGAAATAAGAATTCCTCCGAAAATAAGCCGGAGGAGGCAGACGCTTCTTCTGAAGCTTCACCGGAAGCTCCCGCCGAAGAATCTAAGGCAGCTGCCGATTCTCAGGAAACCGTAGAAGAATTTTTTGACGATGAAGAATAAAACAGGCATCTTTTCCTGCAAAGTATTCTTGTGTGAACAAAAAGCCTGGAACATCTTACAAATAGATGCTCCAGGCTTTTTTTAATCTTTTTATTCCTTCTCCGATCTCCTGTTCCTCCAACGCTCCATAGCCTAAGAGTACAGTACCGCCTAAAGCCATGCCAGCCAGCTTTTCCGGTTCCACGCATGCATCTGAAAGACCGTACAGCCTGACCCCTTCCCTGCGCGCCGCCTGGAGCAACTCCGTCTCCGGTATATGGCGTTTGCTTGACAAAAGAATATGCAGCCCTCCGTTTTCTCCGGAAATCACAAATTCCTTTTCGAATGCGGCAAGCTGCCCCAGCAGGAAATCGTGCCGGCATCTGTACAGCTTCCGCATCTTATTCAGATACCGTTCAAAATAACCATCCCGAATAAATTCATTTAAGATACGCTGATCAATCCTAGATACCGTAGAAGCATAAAATCCGCAATTTTCCTGATACACCCTCAAAAGTCTGGAAGGCAGTACCATATAACCTACGCGGATCGCCGGTGCAATGGACTTGGAAAAGGTTCCCATATAGATTACTTTTCCGCTCCGGTCCGAAGCCTGCAGAGACGGGATGGGCTTTCCCCTGTAGCGAAACTCACTGTCATAATCATCTTCGATCAGGTATCTGTCTTCCCTCTCCTGCGCCCATTTCAATAACTCCATTCTTCTTCCGATGGGCATAACCACCCCTGTAGGATATTGATGAGAGGGCATCACATAGGCAACCCGGGCATGGGTTTTACGCAATTCGTCCGCATTCATTCCGTTCTCATCCATTGAAATCGGTTTGATCTCATAGGCAAAAGATTTAAAAACGCTATAAGCACGCTTATAAGTAGGATTTTCCATGGCAATAGGCACATGTCTGCCAAGAATTTTCTCAAGCAGCATAAATAAATAATCTGTTCCCGCCCCCACCACGATCTGCTCCGGCCTGCAATTTACCCCCCGGGAGGAGTGTAAATATCTGCTGATGGTTTCCCTGAGGGCAAAATCTCCCTGGGCATCTCCCAAAGCAAACATTTCACTGTTGGCATCCACCAGAATATTTTTGGTAATTTTCTTCCAAGTGGCATAGGGAAAATATTTTAAGCTGACGGCATGGGGAGAAAAGTCAAAAGCCGCCTTTTCCGCCTCCCCGGATAAAAAAGCCTCCTCAAAATAAGGCTCCTCTCCCTCTTTCTGCAAATGGAACAATTCCTCCGTATGACATACAAAATAACCTTTGCAGGGTCTTGCTTCTATATATCCTTCCGCAGCCAACTGCCCATAGGCAAAATCCACCGTGCTTCTTGCCACCTGCAGGTATTCTGCCAGTGAACGAGTTGAGGGAAGCTTCTCTCCTGCGAGAAGCTTCCCTTTTCTGATCTCATCTCTGATATGCTCATAAATCTGCTGGTACAGACATTTACCGCCTGTATCCGTAAGCTGTATGGTAAGCGCATTCATAACTAATTGGCATTTTTCTCCTTCATTTTTGCCACCAGCATTTCCTTCAGATCTCTCGCCTTATCCTTCATTCTGCTGGTCGCTGAAGGGGAAACCAGAATATTGGAAATGATCCTGGAAGACACGTCAAATCTGTCTTGCTCCATGGCAAGGGCTGCAATCAGATAATCCACTGTGATCTCATCCATACCACACATGGGAAAATTCTCGCTTTCTCTTGCATTCAGAAAACCATCCAGGGCATTTTTCAGGAATTCATCCTCCTGTGCCTGGGCTTCCGCCGCCTTCTTTTCATGCTCCTGATCGGAACTGTCAAGATTTTCCTTCATACTGCGCAGCAACCACCCTGCTTTCAGACAGATATATGCTTTTTCGCTTGCCTTGGCATGTTTTACGATGGCATTGGCAAGACACAGCTTATACCGATTGATCGCTTCCTCATAGGTATAAGTCTCTTTCTCTTCCTGTATCGGCTGGAAAGAAGCGCAGATCGCTTCTTTAATTGCTTTTGTCTGAAAGGCAGTAAGCCCCTTAAAATAGCGCACAAACGCCGCATAACCGCAATGAGGACAGAGAACCACATCATATTTCAACGGCTCAATATTTTCATACACAGGACGCAGATCCACGTCTGCGCGCAGAAGCTTTGCCTTCCCCGACTTCATTGTCCTGGCTTTGATCTGACCGCCGCATATAGGACATTCATAGGTTTTGTCAAAAAGGTAATCTGCCTCCTGCATAACGGGCGGTGCTGCCTTTGCCGCCTGCTCCGCCTTTTTTTCCTCCTCATACAAATCCATGCCTTCCAAATTTTTCAGCCCAAGCTTCCCCAGCCCCGATAATAACCCGCTCATCTTTTTTACCTGTTCCTTTCTAATCTTCTTCTTTGAAATGAAATATATGCCTTTTATGCCTTTGGCAGTACATAAGAGCTTTTTAACGATACGATTCTGTTAAATACAAGGGCGCCTTCCGCCGAGTCCCTGGCATCCACACAAAAATATCCCTGACGGACAAACTGGAAGCTGTCATAAGGCTTTGCATCCTTCAATGCAGGCTCCAGGTAACATTCCTTCAAAACGGTAAGGGAATTGGGGTTCAAATTCAGACTGCCGTCCTCATTGTAAACGCCCTTCTCCTCATCAATTATATTTTCGTAAAGCCTTACTTCCGCTTTAACCGCTTCTTTCGCCGGCACCCAGTGAATGGTGCCCTTCACCTTACGTCCGGTAAAGCCTGTGCCGCATTTTGTCTCAGGATCATATGTGCAGTGCACCTCTGTTACTCTGCCATCCTCATCCTTAACACAGCCTGTACAGGTTACAAAATAAGCGTTCATCAGTCTGACTTCATTTCCCGGGAAAAGACGGAAATACTTTTTGGGCGGTTCCTCCATAAAATCTTCCCGGTCTATATAGAGTTCTCTTCCAAAGGGAACCTGTCTGCTCCCCATTTCCTCATTTTCAAGATTATTGGCAACTGTGAGAAGCTCCGTTTCTCCTTCCGGATAGTTGTCAATGATCAGCTTCACCGGATCAAGCGCCGCCATCATACGGGGGCGTTTCAGTTTCAGATCCTCTCTGATGCAATACTCCAGCATTGCATAGTCCGCCGAGGAATTGCTCTTGGAAACGCCGCAAAGCTCTACAAACATCCTGATCGATTCCGGCGTAAAACCTCTTCTGCGAAGGGCGGCGATGGAAACGAGCCTGGGATCGTCCCAGCCGTCTACAATTTTTTCTTCCACCAGCTTCTTGATATATCTCTTTCCGGTTACCACATTGGTAAGGTACATTTTTGCAAATTCGATCTGCTTGGGCGGATGGGGATACTCCAATTCCCGCACGACCCAGTCATATAAGGGTCTGTGATCCTCAAACTCCAGGGTACAGATGGAGTGGGTAATCCCTTCAATGGCATCCTCAATGGGATGGGCAAAATCATACATGGGATAAATACACCACCGATCCCCTGTATTATGATGGCTCATATGGGCAACCCGGTAAATAATCGGGTCACGCATATTGATATTGGGAGAAGCCATATCGATCTTTGCCCGGAGGGTTTTCTCCCCGTCTGCAAATTCCCCATTTTTCATTTTTTCGAAAAGCATCAGGTTATCTTCTATACTTCTGTCTCTGTTAGGATCGTTTTTCCCCGGCTCCGTAAGGGTACCGCGGTATTCTCTCATCTCCTCGGCAGTCAGTTCAGAGACGTATGCCTTGCCTTTTTTAATCAGCTTCACCGCCGCTTCGTACATCTGCTCAAAATAGTTGGAAGCAAAGAAAAGCCTGTCCTCCCAGTCTGCTCCCAGCCACTTGATATCCGCAAGAATAGACTCTACAAATTCTGTCTTCTCCTTGGTTGGATTTGTATCGTCAAAACGCATATTGAACTTGCCGCCATACTCCTTTGCAAGCCCATAATTCAGAAGAATGCTCTTCGCATGTCCGATATGCAGATATCCATTAGGTTCCGGCGGAAATCTGGTATGCACCGTATCGCATACCCCTTCGGCAAGATCCTTGTCAATGATCTGTTCAATAAAATTTCTGGATACTACCGTCTTTTCTTCCTCTGACGGATTAACATTCAATTCATTTTCACTCATATTAACCATATCCCGCCAAAAACTCAGCCGCGGGTTTTACCTCCTGTGATAGGTTTCCTGTAACATTTTCTTATGCCTTTGGGAACCTGACGTCACTTGATATGATAGCATATCCTCGTCACTTTTTAAAGGAAAATTTGTCAATCTCTTCAGCTTCTTTTCCTTTTGGGTTTTGGCGTATACTTCTTTTCAAAAGCGCTCCGCTCCATTGGACGGTCAAAGTAATAACCCTGCACCAAGGAAACGCCCATTTCTGACAGAATTTCGTATTGTCTCTTTGTTTCTACGCCCTCTACACATACATTTACACCAATTGCATCCGCCAGATCCTCTACCATTCTGATGAAAGACTTGGCATAGGTATCCCGCTCCAGATCCACAATGAAACTCTGGTCTACTTTGATCACATCAAAGGGAAGCTCCCTGATATGGTTTAAAGAAGAATATCCCGTTCCAAAATCATCCAGCGCAATCCGAACCCCCAGCTCTTTAATCCGGTTCAGGATCTCCTTCATGCGCTCCATATCGTTGATAGCAAGGCTTTCCGTTACCTCCAATGTCAGATTATGGGGGGTAAGCCCCGTCTCCTTCACGATTTTTTCTACCGATTCCACAATATCAGGCTGCAACAGCTGTACCACCGAAAGATTCACATTTACCTTATAATCCGGATATCCATGATCATTCCAGTTTTTGCAGCGAGTACATGCTTCCCGCAGCACATAATTTCCGATAGGATTGATCAGCCCCAGATATTCTGCCAGGGGAATAAACTCCGAAGGCGGTATGAATCCCATTTTGGCGCTGTTCCACCGGATCAAAGCCTCTGCCCCTGTACAGGGAGCGCCCTCTAACCCTACGTCTATTATCGGCTGATAATAAACTTCAAACTCATGATACCCTTCCGCCGTAGCGTCCCGCATATTTCTTTCCATATCCAGGCGCTTTCCGGATTTGGAATCAAAATTATTGGAATAAAATGCCGTTCGGTTCTTTCCCCGCTTCTTTGCCTCATACATGGCAATATCAGCCTTTTTAATCAGTTCATGAACCACATCGCTTTCCATCGGGAATTCTACCACTCCCATGCTCATGGTACAATAATAGTCAGACTCCTTCAGAGACCACGGCCGCATAAAAATCTGCCTGATCTCTTCAATGATCTTCTCATGATTTTCGTATTCAGTGGGAGGGATAATAATCACAAATTCATCGCCGCCCATACGATAACAGGTGTCTTCTATTCCCCTGATCTGCTGGAAGCTCTGAGAGATAGACTTTAAAAGCACATCGCCATACTTATGCCCCAATCCGTCGTTAATATGTTTAAAATCATCCAGATCCAGGTAAAGCAAAAGCCCCTGGGTCATTGTATTCTTTGCCTCATCTACATACTTGGCAAGATCACGCTCACAGCACATACGATTGTATATTCCTGTGAGGAAATCCGTATATGCCTGCTGTTCTATTTTCTTTTGATAGTCCTTTTTATCTGTAACATCATAAAGCGCGCACAAAACTGCCGCACTTCCATTGAACCATTTCATATTGGTATAATACAGATCATACCAATGTTCTTTTCCGGCAAGATAGATCTCCCTGCTGCCCCTTTCCTCGTGCATCCATTCCTTCAGCAGTTCTCTCATACTTCCGTCCTTTAGCTCCTGCTGAAACTCCCGCTGCATGTTTCTGTTTGCATATAAAACCGCTCCTGTTGCAGTCTCCCAAACATAAACGCTGCTTCCTACATAATCCAATATGGTTTCCAGACAGGAGTGGGTGTCTTCCAATGCTTCCCTCTGCATGCAGCCTGTAAAAATACTGTGAAGAACCTTCACGCTGTCATTTAGAAACCTGATCTCCTCAAGCTTCCATGCCCTGTCCTTATCCATCTGCCCAAAACATGCACAGGTCTTAACCCCTTGATCCATCTCAAAAGGTATCACGATCATGGCTTTCAGCCCAAGATGCTCCATTTCTTCCTTCTCGTCAGAGTTCAACATAAAACTTTGGGATAAAATCAGCGTCTTGTCCGCCTTCAGAAGCCCGGGACAAATCCCCCCATTTGCCTTCTCAGGCTCCCACGTATGCGCCTTTTCGCACCATTTATTCAAAACCCGAATCGTTCCCTCGTCCTTTTCTATGCGATAAAGAGCAGCAACATCCAGCCTCAGCCTTTCCCCAAGCGCTTTCAGCAATTTAAAAAGCATATTCTCCGCCGGTTCGGCGCTGCCGAGAAACTGCACCACTTCCGCCAGTGACTCCGAAAGCTTCAGGTTCTCGCTCATTTCCTTTTCAGAAAATCTGCTTCGCCTGCTCTCCGCCTGGGCATTTATGGACGCAAACCGATATTGGATCATATCGTTCGTTACATCCCTCAGCGTATCCACCACTTTGGCAAACCGCTTTTCACTGATCTGACAGGTAAAGCCCTCCATTGGCGGGTTTTCATATTCCTCCATGTCCTCTGCATCAGAAAGCACACCGCAGACAAGCCAATTGATAACCGCTTTTCCATCCAGCCTGACGGGTACCGCCGCCAGCCGGATATTGGGATAAGCGGTGGTCTCAATCGCCTGATCCTCCAATGAACTCTCCGATACACGGAGCAGCATATCCTGAAACTGCTCTCCATCAATAATACTCTTTATTCTGCCGATTTCCTCCTCTTTGCCCCCCAGCCGCGTAAGAGGAACGCCTTTCTCATCCAAACAGCATAGGAAAATATCTGCAATATCACAAAAATACCGCTGCCACTTTTCCAATGCCTTTTCATCCATAAGACTTTTCAGCAGTAACGCCGTTTCCGGCGTCTCACCTGCTTTTTCCTGATTGCCCAACTCAGCCATACTCCTTCCGCTTTCAAACCCCTCCATGATCCACGCTTATCCTTCCGTGATCACTCATCTACACTGTAGTTAGGCGCTTCTTTTGTAATATGTATATCATGAGGATGGCTTTCCTTTAAGGATGCGGCGGAGATTTTAATAAATCTTCCCTTTTCCTTTAATTCCTCAATGGTAGCCGTTCCACAATATCCCATACCGGAACGCAGACCGCCCATCAGCTGGAATACTGTATCCTCAACATTCCCCTTGTAGGCAACACGTCCTTCCACGCCTTCCGGCACAAGTTTCTTGGCATTTTCCTGGAAATAACGGTCTTTGCTTCCATTTTCCATGGCTGCAATAGATCCCATCCCCCTGTACACTTTATATTTTCGTCCCTGATATAATTCAAAGGTCCCGGGACTTTCTTCACATCCGGCAAACATGCTTCCCATCATACATACGTTTCCGCCTGCAGCAATGGCTTTGGTCATATCGCCTGAATATTTGATGCCGCCGTCTGCAATAATCGGGATATCGTACTCTCTCGCCACTGCATAAGCATCCATTATGGCGGAGATCTGAGGCACACCGATACCTGCCACTACGCGGGTGGTACAGATAGATCCAGGTCCGATTCCCACCTTCACCGCATCTGCTCCCGCCTGGATCAGATCTCTTGTCCCATCGCCGGTTGCCACATTTCCGGCAATCACCTGCAGTTCCGGATATTTTTCTTTGATCATTCTCACACAGCGAAGAACATTCTCAGAGTGACCATGGGCGCTGTCAAGTACGATCACATCCACCTTGGCATCCACCAAAGCGCCTACCCGATCCAGCACATTTGCCGTAATGCCCACGCCTGCTCCGCACAGAAGCCTTCCCTGGCTGTCTTTTGCAGATAAAGGATATTTAATTGTTTTTTCGATATCTTTAATGGTGATCAGACCTGCCAGATTATAATCATCGTCTACAATGGGAAGTTTCTCTTTTCTTGCTTTGGCAAGGATCTGTTTTGCTTCCTCAAGTGTAATACCCGCTTTCGCCGTGATCAATCCCTCTGAGGTCATAGATTCTTTGATTTTTTTAGAAAAGTCAGTCTCGAATTTTAAGTCTCTGTTGGTAATGATTCCCACCAGCTTGCGCCCCTCGGTAATTGGCACGCCTGAAATACGGAACTTTGCCATAAGGGCATCTGCATCTCCCAGAGTATGCTCCGGCGACAAAGAGAAGGGATCTGTGATCACGCCGTTTTCCGAACGTTTTACCTTGTCCACCTCTTCCGCCTGGGCTTCAATGGACATATTCTTATGAATAATACCGATTCCTCCCTGCCTCGCCATGGCGATCGCCATTCTGTGCTCTGTGACAGTGTCCATTCCTGCGCTCATCATGGGAATATTGAGCTTGATTTTTTTGGTTAGCCATGTTGTCAAGTCCACTTCGTTGGGAACGATCTTTGAGTAAGATGGCACCAGCAGCACATCGTCAAAGGTAATTCCTTCACCAATTATCTGACCCATTTTCTTTCCTCCTGTAAATGTAATAATCTATGACTCTTTGTTTTTTACTGCCTGCTTAATCTAAAAACACCTTTCTGGGGGCGGCAAACTGCAATGCCTTGACCAGTTCTTCGTTGGGCTCAAAGATCACCTTCTGTCTGCCCTCATAATAAAATACATATCGGGTCTCCGGCTGTTTTGCCTCACCGGAGCTGTAATCATAAGTCTTGTCATTCCTGTTCTTGAAATTGTCAAGATGCCAGGATTTCATAGGTGCTACCACTTCCATTTTCTCCACCGGAAATACGCCGATCCTTTTACGCTTCGCCTTCGACAGGATCTTGTCAATGGTAAGCTCCTTATCCACATAAAGATATTCATATTCCAGGTTGGTATTTAGATAAACAAAATAAGAGGCAACCCCAAATGCGATGGCAAAGAGCAATGCCGGGAGAATTAAGAATAGTATTCCCGCTGCTGCAAGCATAACGGTCAGTATCATCAATAGGGTTCTTGCCACTGCCAGATAGGCGGGCGTTCTTTTCTTTACAAGACATTCCACATATGTTTCATTCATATTTTCTGTTTCCTCCTGTATTTTGCTGCAATGCCCCGGCGGGGAAATGTATATTCTATTATCATAGTATATTTTAGTGAAACTTTCAAGTGATGATTAAGTCCTATATTCTTTTCCAGGCAACGAATGCCCGGCAAGGTCAGACATCTGTTGCTAAAAAACAGCCGGGCATAATGCCGGCTGTTTTTTGCTGTTTCTGTTATAATTGTGCTACTACAAAAATGTCATAGATCGCCTTGATTGCCGTTTCAAAATCCTCGTTTGCCACACCGATTATGATATTCAGCTCACTGGAACCCTGATCGATCATCTTAACGTTTACATTCACATGGGCAAGGGCTGAGAAAATACGGCCAGCCGTTCCTCTGGTGGACTTCATTCCGCGGCCTACCACTGCAACCAGCGCAAGGTCTGCTTCAATATCCACACTGTCCGGATCGGCAAGTCTGTGGATCGCTGATACCACTTTCTGTTCCTTATCAATGAACTCATCCTGATGCACGAACACGGTCATAGTGTCAATTCCCGAAGGCACGTGTTCAAAGGAAATACCGTTGTCCTCAAATGCCTGGAGCACCTTTCTCCCAAATCCGATCTCAGAGTTCATCATGGATTTTTCAATGTTGACAGAGCAGAAGCCTTTCTTTCCCGCAATACCTGTGATCACATATTTGGATTTCTGACAGGTGCTTTCCACGATCCAGGTTCCCTCATCCTCCGGCTGATTGGTATTGCGGATATTGATGGGAATACCTTCCCTTCTTACCGGAAAAATAGCATCCTCATGAAGCACACTGGCTCCCATATAGGCAAGCTCCCTTAGTTCCCTGTAGGTAATGGTCTCAATGCCTTCCGGATCTTTAATAATTCTGGGATCTGCCACCAGAAAACCAGAAACATCCGTCCAGTTTTCGTACACATCCGCCTTCACCGCACGGGAAACAATGGAACCGGTGATATCAGATCCGCCCCGGGAAAAAGTTTTTACCCTGCCGTCCTCATACGCCCCGTAAAAGCCCGGTATCACAGCTCGTTCAACCCCTTCAAGTCTCTTACCCAGAATCTGGTTGGTAAGCTCCGCATCGAAATCCCCATTTTCTCCAAACCGGATTACCTCCGCTGCATCGATAAATTCAAACCCCAGATATGCTGCCATAATAATGCCGTTTAAATATTCTCCTCTGGAAGCCGCGTAATTTTCTCCCGCCTTCTCCTTGAAATTCTTTTCGATGGTCTTAAACTCCTCTGTCAGCGATAGAGAAAGCGACAAGCCGTCCAGAATCTCCTGATAGCGGGCTGCGATCTCGGCAAGCTCTTTTTTAAAGCCCTTCCCCTCCTCCGCTAAAGAATAGCAGGCATAGAGCATATCCGTAACCTTTGTGTCCTGGGAAAATCGTTTGCCCGGCGCCGAGGGAACCACGTAACGCCTTTCCTGATCGGCATGGATGATCTCGCCAACCTTTTTAAACTGCTCCGCGCTGGCAAGAGAGCTTCCGCCAAATTTTACAACTTTTTTCATAGTAATCTCCTCATAAACCCTGATTTATTGTCTTTTCTCTATTTTTCCAACAGCTTATCTATTATTTTATGCCCCAAAGGAACAAAGTTTCCGCTTTCCCTGGCTTCCTCTTCATTATAGTTCCAGGTTTCTTCCTTCGGTGCGGTACTGTCATATAAAAGATAAGGCACACTGTCCGCCGTATGGGTTCTCACCCGAATAGGCGTAGGATGATCCGGCAGCACCATCAGCCGATATGCTGTTTTCTCCTGATCCAATGCCGTCGTCAGGGGACCGACGACCCTCTGATCCAGATACGCGATCGCCTGTACCTTTTTTTCCACGCTGCCCTGATGTCCCATCTCGTCAGGCGCTTCCACATGGATATACACAAAGTCATAGCCTTCCTTAAGCGCCGTCAGAGCGGCATTCACCTTGCCCTCATAATTGGTATGGAGTCCGCCGTTGGCGCCTTCCACCTTTGCCACGCCCATGCCTGCGCCCACGGCAATTCCCTTTAAAAGATCTACCGCAGACACCATCATTCCTTTCAGTCCGTTTTTCTCCTGGAAGGAGGAAAGCATGGGTTTGGTTCCGGCACCCCAGAACCAGCAGCAGTTTGCAGGGTTTAAGCCCTGTTTCTTTCTTTCTATATTAACAGGGTGATTTACCAGTATCTCATAGCTTCTTTTCATCATATAAAGAAGCTTCTCATCCTCCGGCAGGTATTGACCGATCACCTGCCCAAGCACGTCATGGGGCTGAGACAATTCCAGCACGCTGCCATGGTTCCAGATCAGGCAGTGACGGTAGCTGGTTCCCACATAAAACTGATAGGTTTCATTCTCCAGTTCTTTTCTTACGGCTTCCAGCAGTTTGGCACAGTCCTCGGTACTGATCTCTCCCGAACTGTGGTCGATAATTGTCTGTTTCTCAAAGGGAACATCCTCCTCGGACAGGGTAACAATATTGCAGCGCAGCGCCACATCCGTGTCCTTCATAGGCACACCGATGCTGAGCGCTTCCAACGGAGAACGCCCTGAATAATAGAGCTTGGGATCATATCCCAGTACCGAAAGATTTGCCGTGTCCGAACCGGGCTTCATTCCCTCCGGGATGGTATGCACCATCCCGATCTCCCCTTTCTTACTTAATCTGTCCATTGCAGGCGTCTCCGCAAAGGCAAGGGGCGTTTTTCCTCCCAGCTCCTCGATAGGTTCATCCGCCATGCCGTCCCCTAGCACAACAATATACTTTTTAGTTGACATAACCTATTCCTCTATTCTGATGCGGCCGATGATTCCCACCTCTTCCGCTTTCTCATTGAATTCCTTTTCCGTCATTTCATCGGTCACAAAAGCAAACTCTCCCTCTATAGGAGCCTCGATCACACTGACGCTTTCAAATACCTGAAGCGCCTGGCTTTCTTTTTCCAACGCCACACGTACAAAAAATCGGCGGCTTGCCTGGTCAATATTCGTAAGCGCTACATCCTGGGAATCCCAGAAACACATGATCACCTTACCGATATGTCTTGCACAGTCCACCACATCGGACACCACCGCACTTGCCGTAGGCAGCTTGCCGGCTCCTCTGCCATAATACATGGAATCTCCCAGCATATTGCCATGAACGCAGACCGCATTAAACACATCGTTTACCATGTAAAGAGGATGGGACTTACTGATCATAAAAGGCGCCACCATAGCATAGAAACAGCCTTCCTTTTCCTTACTCTGGGCAAGCAGCTTGATGGTCTTTCCCATTGCATGGGCATAGACAAAATCTGCAGGGGTGATCTTGGTAATACCTTCTGTATATATATCCTGATATTTTACATTCTTTCCACACATAAGGGAAGAAAGGATCGCAATTTTACGACAGGCATCGTAGCCTTCCACATCCGCCTCAGGATTCCGCTCCGCATAGCCCTTCTCCTGCGCCTCTTTTAGAACCTCTCCAAAATCGGCTCCCTCTTTTTCCATCTTGGATAAAATGTAATTGGTCGTTCCGTTTAAAATACCGGTAATCCCATCGATCTTTTCCGCCGTGAGAGAATAATTTAAAGGGCGGATAATGGGGATACCTCCCCCTACGCTTGCCTCAAACAGGTAATTGCATTTATTTGCATGGGCAATCTCGATCAGCTCCGGTCCATGAACGGCTACCAGTTCCTTGTTAGAGGTACATACACTGATGCCAGACATAAGCGCACGCTTGGTAAAGTCATAAGCGGGCTTCAATCCTCCCATAGTCTCACAGATGATCTTGATTTCCGGATCGTTTAGGATCAGCTCTACATCGTGAACCACCTTGTCCGCATAGGGATCGCCGGGAAATTCCCTCAGATCCAAAATATATTTGATATTAATGTCCTCACCGGACTTCTTGTTGATCTCTTCTTTATTTTTCTCGATCACTTCTACTACGCCGCTTCCTACCGTACCGTACCCCATTACCGCTATCTGAATCATTTCGTTTCCTCCTTATTCCTTGGCAAGTATCTTAACGTTTCTTACGCCTTTTTGCTGTTCCATGGTTTCAAGCATTTCCGACACATTCCCTGTGGTGGGCAGCACCTGAACGCTTAAGCTGAGAGACGCCACGCCGTTGATGGGAATGCTCTGGTGTATGGTCAGAATATTGGCTCCAAACTCCGCGATGATCTTCAGTACATCCGACAAAAGCCCCGGTTCATCTTCCATCTGAAAAGTCAAAGTGATGGTTGTCCCCTGAGAATTCTCATGGAACTGAAAGATATCATCCTTGTACTTATAAAAGGAACTACGGCTGATTCCCACACGGTCCGCCGCTTCATTGACCGTATGCACCCTGCCTGTGTCCAGAAGCTTTTTTGCTTCCACTACCTTTAAAAGCACCTCCGGCACCGCCTGCTCCTTCACCACAAAATATTTGGTTCCCATAGCCTGTTCCACACAGCTTTCTTTTGATTTGCCTATTGTTTCTTTTTGGCGTACATATGTCCCTGTCTGTTTTTCTTCCACGGACACTTGTTTGCCGCCGATGGATATTGTATCACAGTGTCCTGGCTATGGCAAGGGATTTTTTTCAGAATTGGAACTCATCCCGTAGAATCTCGTATACGCCTGTGGTAAAATAATAATGATAAATTATTTGGCAAATCGAATGCTTACGGAGAATTATTATGGTTGGAAGAATCGTTGGACTGGTTTCATGTTTGATGTGCGCTGTACCTTTTTTAATAATATCGCTATATGACAGAAATAGCAGTGAACCCATTCATTTTTGGAGCGGCGATACTTCGCTGAAAAAGAAAGTGAAAAACATCCGTGATTATAACCGGGAAATGTCAGAACTATATAAAAAATGCGCTATTATGTTTCTTGTTGCCGGAATCGGATTTATTGTATATCCTGCCATTGGAATTATATTGGTATGTCTTAACAGTACGCTGGGTATTTATATTATGTATCGCATTTACAAAAAAATATTGCATACTTATTCATAAATTCTTATTCGAGCAAACTATTCTGCTCAAAAAAAGGAGCGGTTTGACCCGCCCCTCTCTGTTTCTTACAAAAGTTCCTTCAACAACTGATTCACCATCCCCGGGTCAGCCTTCCCTTTCATCGCCTTCATGGTCTGTCCCACAAGGAATCCAATTGCCTTTTCCTTCCCATTCCGGTAATCCTCCACCGACTGGGGATTGTTCGCAATCACTTCCTCCACCGTCTTGCGAAGGGCGCCCTCATCATTAACGGTTTTAAGCCCTTTTTCTTCCACGTATTTTTCAGGGTTCACGTTCTCGGCAAACATGACTTCGAAGACTTCCTTTGCCACAGAGCTGTTGATCGCCTTTGTATCCGTTAAGGAAATCAATTTGGCAAGGTTTTCCGGTGAAAACCGGATATCCTCAGGGTCCATATTGTTTTCCTTTAAGAGCCTTAAGGTTTCCACCATCAGCCAGTTGGACACCTTCTTGGGCTGACCTCCCAGCGCCACCGTCGCTTCAAAAAGATCCGCCATTCGTTTACTGCCGGTGATAATCTCAATGTCATATTCCGGAATATCAAACGCCTCCTTATAACGGCGCATTTTTTCTTCCCGGAACTCCGGCTGTTTTTTGCGGATCTCCTCCAGAAAAGCATCGTCAAGAACGATAGGCACCAGATCCGGGTCCGGGAAATAACGATAATCCTGGGCATCCTCCTTGCTTCTCATGGCATAGGACTCCCCTTTATTATCGTCCCATCTTCTGGTCTCCTGCATCACCTTTTCGCCCGATTCCAGAAGGTCGATCTGACGCTCTCTTTCTCCCTCAATGGCTCTGGCGATCGCCTTAAAGGAATTTAAGTTTTTCATCTCCGTACGGGTACCGAATTCCTTTGCCCCCACCTCTCTGATGGACAGATTCACGTCGGCGCGCATGGAGCCTTCCTGCAGTTTACAATCGGAAGCTCCCAGATACTGAATGGTCATACGCAGTTTTTCCAAATAGGCGATCACCTCCTGGGCGCTGCGCATATCCGGCTCCGATACGATCTCGATCAGGGGTACGCCGGAACGGTTGTAGTCCACCAACGAACAGTCGTCCCACTCGTCATGGATCAGCTTCCCCGCATCCTCTTCCATATGGATCTCGTGGATTCCCACAAATTTCTTTCCCGCATCCGTTTCGATCTCCACCTTTCCGTTTCGGCAAATGGGAAGGTACAACTGAGAGATCTGATAATTCTGTGGGTTATCGGGGTAAAAATAATTCTTACGGTCAAATTTGCAGTATTGGGTAATGGTACAATTGGTGGCAAGCCCTACCGCTACTGCATACTCCAGCACCTGCTTATTCAGTACCGGCAGAGAACCGGGCATTCCGGTACATACCGGACAGGTATGGGTATTGGGTTCTCCTCCAAAAGCAGTGGAGCATCCGCAGAAAATCTTGGTTTTCGTGGCAAGCTCCACATGAACCTCCAAACCAATGACGGTTTCATATTGCTTAGACATTTTGCTCCTCCTTCCTCACAAAGGCGCCTCTTGCCTTTTCGTAGGTATAGGCTGTCTGTATCAGCTTTTTCTCCTGGAAGCAGTCTCCGATCAGCTGCATTCCGATAGGAAGCCCTTTCTGATCCAATCCACAGGGCACGCTTAAGCCCGGCAGTCCGGCAAGGTTAACGGAAATGGTGTAAATATCTCCCAGATACATTTTAATGGGATCTGACAGGCTTTCTCCCAGCTTAGGCGCCGTGGTGGGCGCCACAGGACCTAAAATCACATCATATTTTTCAAACGCCTGATCGAAGGCTTTTTTGATCAATGCCTTCACCCTGAGCGCTTTCAGATAGTAAGCATCATAGTAACCCGAACTTAATACAAAGCTTCCCAGCATAATTCTGCGCTTCACCTCCGCTCCAAATCCTTCGGAACGGGACTTCTTATACATATTATGGAGCCCTTCATATTCTTCCGTGCGATAACCGTACTTGATTCCGTCAAACCGCTCCAGGTTGGAGCTGGCTTCCGCTGCCGCAATGGTATAGTATGCAGGAATTGCATATTCCACCAGACTCAAGTCAAACTCTTCTACCAGAGCGCCTTTTTCTTTTAAAACCTCCGCCGCCTTCAGGACAGCGCTTTTTACTTCCGGATCAAGCCCCTCTCCAAAATAATCTCTTGGGATGCCGATCCGCATTCCCTTTACATCCTCCACAAGGGCTGTGGTAAAGTCCGTATCCTGCTGCTCCACGGAAGTGGAATCCTTTTTATCGTGGGATGCTATCACTTCCATAATAGCAGCACAGTCTGTCACATCCTTGCAAAGAGGACCGATCTGATCCAAAGAAGAACCATAGGCAATCAGCCCATAGCGGGACACTCTTCCATAGGTAGGCTTTAATCCCACTACGCCGCAAAAGGATGCAGGCTGTCGAATAGAACCGCCTGTGTCCGAACCAAGGGCATAAAAGCATTCCTGCGCTGCCACTGCCGCCGCGCTCCCTCCTGAGGAACCTCCCGGCACATGCTCCGAATTCCATGGATTTCTGGTCACGCCAAATGCCGAAGTCTCTGTAGTGGAACCCATGGCAAACTCGTCCATATTGGTTTTACCTAAAATCACTGCCCCCGCATTCTGCAGATTCAACACCGCTTCCGAAGAAAAGGTGGGCACAAAATTACCCAGAATTCTGGAAGAACAGGTGGTCAGCATGCCTTCTGTACACATATTATCCTTAATTGCCACCGGTACTCCCGCCAAAGGTCCTGACAGTTCTCCCTGATCAATTTTCTTTTGCACTTCCTCCGCCCTGGCGAGGGCTCCTTGCCGGTCTACGGTCACATAACAGTGAAACTCGTCCTCTTTCTTTTCAATCTGCTTAAGAACCGCTTCCGTAGCTTCCATTACCGTCACTTCTTTATTTTTTATCGCCGCTGCAAGCTCCACAGCAGTCATTTCCAGTATATTCATCTGATACCCTCCTATTCAAATGTGCGGGGCACTACAAACATGCCATCCTTCTCACCGGGGGCGTTCTTCAAGATCTCCTCCCGCATATCCTGGTTGGTTACCACATCCTCACGGAATACATTTTTCACAGGGAACGCATGGGACATAGGTTCTACTCCCTCTGTATCCAGTTCCCCCAGCTTATCAATATAGTCCAGCATACTTCCCATATCCTTTTTTGCCTGCTCCTTTTCCTCCGGGGAAAGCTCCAGCTTGGCAAGGATTCCTACGTATTCAATGGTTTCATCAGAAATGATATTAGCCATATTGGTTTTCCTTTCTGCCTGTCAAACAGCCACAAAATTTTTCAGATATCAATAATTTACTACTTTTAGCGTCCGATGTCTACTGTTTTCCGCGTTGTTGCGATTGGGCGGTAATGGCTCAACCCTGCCGCAAGGAGCAGAAAAGTATCGGCACCCTGAGGCAGGGCTGATCTGTTACTTGAGCGGGCGACACGGATATGGTAAAATGGGGGAAATAAGAATTCGAGGCGGAAAATGATTTATATATACCTATTTATAACCCTGTTCTGGTTGATTTTCCAGGTGATTACGCATATAAGAAAAAGACAGGACAAGCTCTCCAAGCGAATATGGGTCATGTATTACGGAAGAAAGCTTTTACGTTTCTCCCGCCCTCTCCCCTGGCTGCAGATCCTTCTTTTTCTGCTATCCTACTGGCTGTATTTTTCTCGCTTTGAGCAGCTCCATGGGGGCGGGGTTGGCGGCGTATTGCTTGTCATCGTTGCTTTATCCGATAGTATTATGTGTTTCGGATACTTTTATCTGCTTATTCTGACAGGCAGTATCTGTATTCTTTCTACCTGCCGCAGTCTGGGTGTCTGGAAACGAGTGTTATTTATTTGTCTTTTATGGATTCCGGTGGTTCATCTATTTCAGGTAAAATATCTGTGCAGACGTGCTAAAATAGAATTTGACGCTGAAAGCTGCCGCTTTGAAAACCGAAAAATCCGGGACGGAGCCATGGTCTGCGCCACCAGATATCCTATCATTCTGCTTCATGGCATTGGATTCCGGGATCTGCAATATTTTAATTACTGGGGACGCATCCCCAAAGAGCTGGTGCGAAACGGAGCAACCATCTACTATGGGCATCAGGAGGCATGGGGAACCATTGAAAACAATGCCCATGCCATTTCAGAAACCTTACAGAAAGTGCTGGCAGAAAACCATTGTGAAAAGGTTAATATTATTGCCCATTCCAAAGGCGGTCTGGATGCCCGCTATCTGATCTCCGGTCTTCACATGGAGGATTCCGTGGCATCTCTTACCACCATATCCACTCCTCACAGAGGATCGGAGCTTTTAAATATATTAACCCGTCTTCCTGACGGTATTTACCGATTGATCTCTTTTCTCCTTGACCGCTCCTATGCCGCCCTTGGCGATGTAAACCCGGACTGCTATCATGCAAGCAGACAGCTTTCCCCTGGGTTCTGTGAAGAATTTAACCGGAAATACCCTGACTCTTCCAGGGTGTATTATCAGAGCTATGCTTCTTACGTTGGGCGTACGCTCTCAGATCCCCTGCTGTTGATTCCCAATCTTTTTATGTATTTTGCCGGTGCGCCAAAAAACGACGGACTGGTAAGCGTTGAGTCCGCAAAATGGGCAAACTTCCGGCAAACCTTTGTGAGCAGCGGAAAGCGTGGAATCTCCCATGGCGATATGATCGATTTAAAACGCGAAGACTATAAAGGCTTTGATGTAATTGAAGCCTATATACAAATTGTGCAGGATTTGAAAAAAAAGGGATTTTAAGATTCTCAAATGATTGTCTTTCTTCCAGAAAGTGGTATAATTAGAATAACTCTAATCAATGCATACTCATGCAGTTTTAGAACCCGCACCTTGACATTAGAATATCGTATTGTATTTAAGCTGTTCCCAGATGAAGCAATAAAATATAAAGAAATATCATAATTTATTTCCGAAAGGGAGAATAGGAGATTTTATGCTTAATAAAATAAGAAACATGAAAGTAGAAAAACGGCTGAATTTTTGTTTTAGCCTGGTTGTTGCCGTTGCCAGTATTTCAGGAATTTTAGGATTGATCTTTTTGATCATAAACAATATTATTTCTGAAAACGTTCTGGTTTCCAACGGATTTTCACAGGGGGAAATCGGCATATTCAGCACCTACTTAAATAAAGAACCTGCAATCATAAGAGAATTAATTCTTTTGGAAGATGAAGCGGATATGCAGGAAGCGGCGGCGGAATTAGCTGAAATTCAAGCATCCACAAATGATGCGGTAAGAACAATGGTAGCCCATTGTACTACCCCTGCCGAGAAGGAATATATCAACGTTATTCAGACCACCCTTCCTACTTACCGCAGTATATTTGCCGAAGTACAGGCACTGGCTATGGAAAACAAAGGCGACGAAGCGTTGGAGTTATTGCTTACAGAGGGAAAACCCGCTTTAAAGCAGCTTACGGACGCAGTAGAGGGACTCATCGATTTAAATGTTGAAATGGGTAACCAGGCCGCTTCTTCTATGAATATCCGGACTTATGTCATTGTATTTATCGTCTTCCTGATCACTTTGCTTTCTGTACTTATATCCCTGTGGTTCTCCAAATTTGTAGCGCGGCTGTTCTCAGAACCGATTACACTTGTGAAAGAAGCTTCCGCCAAGCTTGCGCAAGGAGACCTGAACATCGAGATCGAAAAAATGTATCCTGACGAAGTAGGAGATATGACAGATTCCTTTAAAGAAGCTGCCGAAATGCTAAAACTATACATCACTGAGCTGAGCAGAGGGCTGACGGAAGTTTCCAAAGGTAATTTTGATATTGCTACAGATGTAGAATTTAAGGGAGATTTTAAAGCGCTTTCCGATGCTCTCGAAACAATTATTGGCTCTTTAAGCAGTACCCTCAAGCAAATCAGTGAAGCTACTGAACAGGTTGCTCTTGGTGCCGGACAAATGGCAGAGAGCGCCACAGCGTTAGCGGAAGGCGCCACTGATCAGGCTGGTTCTGTAGAAGAATTAACCGCAACGATCCAAAATGTCACAGAAGCAGTGGTAAACAGCTCCGAAAAGGCAAAGTTATCTTACAAAAGCGCTGAGGAATTCGAATCCGCTGCTGAGAAGAGCAATGAAGATATTCAACTTCTCAATGGAGCAATGGACCGCATCAATGAAACCTCCAAGCAGATCGCAAACATCATTGCCGAGATCGAGGACATTGCTGCACAGACCAATCTTCTGTCCCTGAATGCCTCTATTGAAGCAGCGCGTGCAGGCGAAGCAGGAAAGGGATTTGCAGTGGTTGCCGATCAAATAGGAAAGCTTGCATCTGACAGTTCTACTTCCGCAATCAACACAAGAAAACTGATCGAAAATTCTATTTCACAAATTGAACAGGGGAATGAGATCACATTAAAGACCACTGCCGCTATTGAATCCGTCATTAACGGCATCAAACAGCTTGCCGCTTCTACATTGGAAATCAGCGAATTATCCGATGCACAGGCGGAGGCTATGAAGCAGCTGGAAATGGGTGTGGAACAAATTTCCGAAGTAATCCAAAACAACTCCGCGGCGGCACAGGAAACTTCCGCCACCAGCGAAGAATTGTCCGCACAGTCTGACAGCCTGGAAAATCTTGTAGGACAATTCAAATTAAAAAGTTAAGCTTCTTTAGATCAAATAACTTATATACAATGCACTGCTGGAACATAATACACAACTTATCTGTTTTACTGAAAATTTTACCATGTATTATATTAATTTAGGTCAAATGGGTGATAAGAAGTATCAGAGCGATAAAAAGGTATCCAATGGCGATTTTGCCAAAGGATACCTCTTTTTATGATAGCGCAAGCAATTTTTTAAGGGATTCCGTAAAAGGCGCCCTTGCAATTCCATGTTCCGTCACAATTGCCGTAATCAGCTCATGATCCGTCACATCAAACGCCGGATTAAAGACCTTTACCCCTTCTGGTGCCATAGGCTCCCGATACCACATTTCTGTCACTTCCTCTGGAGGTCTTTCTTCTATACATATTTCCTCTCCTGTGGGTGTAGCAAGATCAATGGTAGAGGTTGGCGCGCACACATAAAAGGGAACGCCATACCGTTTGGCCACCGCCGCAACCACAGAGGTTCCAATCTTGTTCGCAACGTCCCCATTGGCAGCGACCCTGTCGCAGCCTACAAACACGGCATTTACCCACCCCTTTTTCATAACCATCGCCGACATGTTATCGCAAATCAAGGTCACATCCACACCTGCACTGTGAAGCTCAAATGCCGTAAGCCTGGCTCCCTGCAGCAAAGGTCTTGTCTCATCTGCAAATACGCGAAAACCATACCCCCGCTCCTGCCCCAGATAGATAGGCGCTGTTGCGGTTCCGTATTTACAGGTAGCAAGCTGTCCGGCATTACAGTGGGTCAAGATTCCATCTCCTGGTTTTACCAAACTGAGACCATATTCTCCAATACTTTGGCATACCTGAATATCCTCTTCCTTAATCCTCTTTGCTTCCTTTTCCAGAAGCTCCAGGATCTGTTCCATGCTTTTTTCTTCTTCATGCGCCTTTTGGCATACCCTGTCCATTCGGTTCAACGCCCATGATAAATTAACAGCCGTCGGACGTGCAGAGTTCAGATAGTCCTTCTGCTGCGCAAACCTTTCGTAAAAGGCATCGTAATCTCCCTCTGTTTCTTCCTCCATCTGCCTTGCCAGCACATAGATCCCAAAAGCTGCTGCCACGCCAATCGCCGGCGCCCCGCGAACCTTTAACAAATAAATAGCATCCCAGATCTCCTGCGCCGTATACAGCCTGACAATTTCAATCCTTCCCGGCAGTTTGGTCTGGTCAATGATCACAACACTGTTGTCCTGCTCATCCAAATCCACGGTCTCATAATCCAATATATTTTTACTCATAGCGCTACATTCCCTCCTGCATCTTTCTCCCCATTGTATCAGCAATAAATATAAAAAGCAATCGCACAAACCTTCCTTATGGCATACACTAAAGTAAAAGATAGCAACGGAAGTTTTTATGGCGATCACCTCATTAGACATTCTCAACCTCTCCCACTCTCTGAAAGATGTGTGCGAGGTCAACTGCCACACGCCGGAATGCCTCTCCCAAACCCTTAAGCTTTTACTTCAATATAATTTGATACAGGCAAATATACAGTTTAGCAGGCAATTTGACTGCCCGCCTTCTTCCCCGCCGGGGGACGCTGTTCCCATCAAACAGGGAACAGGGCTGGATCTTACCAACCCCAATTTTACACACCGCACAGATAATAGAAACGAACGCCGGCACACCCTCGAGTCGGCTTACCGTAAATGAAAAGCTGCCCTGAAGAAGTATTGGTGCTTCCTCAAGGCAGTTTCTGTCTATACTTCCGCCAATCTTAATCTCTCAATAATACTCCTCTTACACAGGGTATGATAACAGATCACCGGCAAAAGCACTGATAACAGCCCCATTACCGGAATGCTCGCCAGAGTAGGCAAAATATGGAAGCCCCATTCAAAATACGCCATATTCTGGCTCAGCATATAAAGCAGCCCATAGCTGATCATATTTCCTAAGGTGGCTGAGATCAGAAGCGTCCAGCCGCCATACCAAAGCCCTTCCATGGTCAGCATCCGCTCCAGCTGTTTTCCCGTCATACCCACTGCCTGCATCATGGCAAATTCCTGTTTCCTTGCTAAAATGCTGGTAATCATGGCGTTGATCAGGTTTAGGACACCAATTACTGCCAAAATAAAGCCCAGCAACCCGCCAACCACATAAAACATCTGATTTTCTTTTGCAAATTCCTTTTTCAGAATTTCTTTGGTGACCATCACCAGATCCGGATATTTCTCGCTGATCAGTCCCTGGATCGCCTCCCCCGCTTCCTTCTCCATTCCTTCTTTCACTTCTATACTGGCGTGAAGGCTTCCTTTCGTATCATACAGCTCCTCAAAATCCTTTTCACATAAAAGCAGGCGTATTCCTCCCGCTATCAGTGACCGGGTACTAAGGGCGGAAGGGAACTCTGCCACTGCCATAATTTCCAGTTCCTTTGAAGGAGTATCCTCATCTCCATGGTCATAACTGCCCAGAGTAAGCCGATCCCCCGGTTTTATCCAACCATTGGTATTTATATCTTCCAAAAGCAAGGCATAACCGCCCTGTTCAAATTTCTCCGGGACAAATTCCCCCTCTACGAAAGTCAGATAGGAAAATAAGTTCTCAGGAATGATGTAAACGCTCCCATTTGTTTCAGCATTCTTAGCAATCTCTTCCACTACAAGATCCATATAGGCGCGTCCCTTCATTCCGCTTTCTTCCGCTGCCTCAGAAGCATAATATGCAGTCAACTTCTCCACCATTTCTCCGGAAAGGGTAACAAGCCCCGTCTTATTCTCCACCGTATATACCTGTTCCACCCCCGGGACGGCTTCTATTTCCGCTGCCGCCTCCGGCGTAACCGCCTCATAATCGCTTTCCGAAAGGGACATATTCAATGCACTGTAATGAGAAACCTGTATATCCGACAACAGATACGTCTCCACGTATTGGTCAAAGCTAAAACCCTTCACCATACAGTAGGTTCCGTTGATCAAAATCATGCTTAAGGACAAAGAAACAATCACAATTACTGCTCTGCGCTTATTCCTTGCCATATTAGCCACTGCAAGCCTCCAGGGGGATACTCTGGCGGATTTCTTTTCTTTCTTTTTATATCCTGTGTTTTCCACATAGCGCACTGCCTCTATAGGCGATATTCTTGCCGCAAGGCGGCAGGGTTTGATACAGCTTATATAAACTACCAATAGCGAAAATAACGCTGAAAACATAAAGATCCAGGGATTCAGCGCGATCTTTTGCACCTCATCTGTATCAATGCCGGCATAAACAGCAGGCATAAGCCCTTTTCCCACAAACCATCCGCAGAAAAGCCCCAGAGGGATTCCTATTGCCGAAAGTCCAAACGCCTGTATCCGCACCATGCGCCGAAGCTGCCGGCATGTGGTTCCCAGGGTTTTCAACAACCCATAGTAACGAATATCCGTGCTCACATTAATATAAAAGATATTGTATATAATCAGGTATCCGGACAAAATGATAATGCCTAAAAATCCAACACAAAGCATCAACGTAACACCGTCTACCTTAGCCGCTCCGTATCCCCAGTTTACACTGCTCCGAAGTTCCTCCTCCGTGTAGCCCGCCCTCTCTGTGAGTTCCTTCATCTGGGATTCTATGTCGTAGGAAGAATTCAGCCAGATCGCAGCCTGTATGCTGCCCTCGGAATGAAATAGTCCCTTTTCCTCCATCCGTTTGTAATAATTTTGTTCCAGAAGATCCACATTCTCATCCAGCCATTCTCTTGAAACCCAAAATTCCTGGGCATGGGAGGCGTCATTAGAATACCAAAAGCCGCTCAGAACAAACTCCTCCTGCAAAACTTTTTCATTTCCGTTTTTATCATGGGTGGAAATGGAGATCGCCACCTTTTCTCCCACCTTAAGGGGCACTCCCAGCGCCTCCAGCACCTTACTGCTTGCGGCACACTCATTGATTTTTCGGGGCATTACGCCTTCCTGAGGATAGGAATAGGACCATTTTGCAGCGGCATCCTCGGCATAGCGGACCTCCGTCTGAATGGCATTCAATTCCGGGTTCACCCCAAATCCTGCAATAATATCATAGGAAATATCCCTGTAGCCTCCCGCTGCCTTGATTTTTTCATACTCCTCCTTTGTCAGGTACTTGTACCCCCCATGGGCGCTGGTGCCTATTTGCCTGAAGGTACCCTCCTGAATGGATTCTATCATACTGCTTCCTACTGTAAAAAGAGCTGTAAAAAGCAGGGAAGTCAGCGCAATCGCCAAAATGGCAATGAGATTTTTCCATTTCTTTTCCTTCATAGTACGAATGGATAGAGTGCGGACTATTTTTCTGTTTGCTACGTTCTTCATGCCCTTCCGCCTCCTGTCACGATTTTTCCATCCTCGATCCGTATCATCCGGTCGGCAAGCTGGGCGATTTCCTCATTGTGGGTGATCATCACGATCGTCTGCTCAAATTTTTTTGCAGTTACCTTTAAAAGCCCCAGCACATCCTGACTGGTAGCGGAATCCAGATTCCCCGTTGGCTCGTCGGCAAGGATAATTGCCGGTTTTGCCGCCAGCGCCCTGGCAATCGCCACCCTCTGCTGCTGCCCGCCGGAAAGCTGGGCGGGAAGACTGCTCAGTTTGCTCTCCAATCCCAGAGTCTTTACAATGGTATCTATATACCCCCGATCAATATCATTTCCGTCCAGTTGTATGGGAAAGACAATATTTTCATACACATTCAGCACCGGCACAAGATTATAGCTCTGAAATACAAACCCGATCTTTCTGCGCCGGAAAATTGCCAGAGAATCCTCTTTCAGGGAAGAAATGTCCTTGCCGTCCACCAGCACGCTCCCCTCCGTAGGATAATCCAAACCGCCCAGCATATGAAGCAGCGTAGATTTTCCGCTTCCGCTGGTTCCCACGATAGAGACAAATTCCCCCTGTTCCACCTTAAGGTTTACACCATCCAGGGCTTTTACCAGGCTTTCTCCTTCTCCATAATATTTTTTCAATCCTTTTGTTTCCAAAATAAGCATAGACCTGCCTCCTGTAAGTTTTCTTTTTGTAAACTATAACAGGAAAGTCTTTCTCTGTTCTTTCTGAAATATAACAGTTTTGTAAGAATTCCCCTTACCCCTTATAAATATAAAAGAAAAAGGCGCTTCCCTTTCCATATTCTGATTTCACCTTCACATACCCGTTCTGCCGGCGGGCGATCTCCCTCACCAGATAAAGACCGATTCCCACTCCTTTTTCCTCCGCCACTTCACTGCTTCTGTAAAACCGATTAAAAACCTGCGCCTGCTCTTCCTCTTTGATGCCGATCCCTGTATCTTTTACACAGACCGCTGCAAACATTTCATAGTCCTTCACGCTGACCTCTACCTGACTGCCCACAGGGCTGTACTTTATGCTGTTGTCCAGCAGGTTTCCGATTGCTTCCTCTGTCCATTTCCGGTCAAAGCACCCTTCCGCAGCTGTGGTCTCCACAAGGATTTTGATCTGCTTTTTTGCCGCCCCCTCCTCTGCACCTGCTGCCGCCGTCTGCAGGCAGGGCAGGATAGGCTGCTTTTTCGGCTGCAAGACAAACTGCTCGCTTTCCAGACGCGAGGTCTTTACCAGAGACTGAATCAAAAAGTGAAGTTTTTCAGATTGTTCTCTGATATTTTCGGCAATAGAAAGCAGTTCAGGATCAGTCTCCTTTTCCTGTAAAAGCTGTGTGTACAAAAGGATATTGGCAAGAGGCGTTTTGGTTTGATGAGAAATATCGGAGACCAGCATCTTAACTCTGTCCTGCTCCTCCTGAAGCCTTCGTTTCGATGACACTGAAGAAGTTAAAAAACGCTTCCATTTCACCTCCAGCCTGGAGAGTCTGCTTTCATCGTAGTCGCTCTCCTGAAAGGTGCCATTCAACGCCTCTTCCAGCATTGTTTCCAAACGATTAAGTTTTGCAGCTTTCCTTACCCTCTGCTTTATGTTTCTTTGCCCTTCATCCTTTCCAAACATAACCCTTTCCATACACTGTCTGTAAGTGTCCTTCCCCATTTTCCTTCAATTTCCTTCTAAGTCTTCCCACTGCAACTGATAAAGCGTTTTCATCCACATATTCCTCACCGTCTGTCCAGATCCTGTCGATCAGCTTTTCTCTGGTAAGAATCATGTTCTTATTTTCCACCAGAAGCTGCAACAGCTTCCATTCCGTTTTACTCAGGTCGATCTCTTCCTCGCCCTTCCTGATCTGCATCTTTTCAAAGCAAAAGGTCAAATCTCCAAATCGGTAAATTTCCAATGTGTCTTTTCCCGTATTTTTAAGCACTTTGTCAATTCTCGCCCGCAGTACCATGAGGCTGAATGGCTTTGTAATATAATCCTCCGCCCCCAGCTCCAGTCCCCGCACTTCGTCCATCTCAAGATCGTTTGCCGTCAGTATGATGACAGGAATGTCCCTTCCCGCTTTGACCTCCTTAAGCAATTCATAGCCGCTGCCATCCGGCAGGTTCAAGTCCAGCAGAATCAAATGAAACTCCATACCGCTTAAAAGTGCCTCGCGTGCCTTTCCGATATTCTCGCACAGGGTGAACACAAAGTTTTCTCGCCGCAGGGCAAGCTCAATGCCTTCACGCAGCCCTTTATCATCCTCCACAACCAAAATATGTTTCATTATCATAGTTCCTTTCGTACCATATTACTCTTTTACATCCTGCCAATATAAATCAAGTTTTTCCCTGGCTGTCTGATGATCCAGATGACAGGTTTTGGTCAGTTTAACAGTTGTCGTTTCCCTGTTGTTAAACAGCGAAATGATTCCTCCCCTCAACGTCACTTTTCGGTCAAATTATT
>CAMWCA010000025.1 GCA_947172705.1 uncultured Lachnospiraceae bacterium | reverse complement strand
ATGGAAGCCGGCTACGAAGCGTATGCAGTAGGCGGCTGCATTCGTGATTCCATTTTAGGAAGGAAGCCGGATGACTGGGATATTACCACCTCCGCGTCCCCCGGTCAGGTGAAAGCGCTTTTTCCACGAACCATCGATACAGGCATACAACATGGGACTGTTACAGTGATGCTTGACAGAGAAGGATTTGAAGTTACCACCTACCGCATCGATGGCGTATATGAGGACGGCAGACACCCGAAAGAGGTTGTCTTTACGCCGGATCTGAAGGAGGATCTGAAGCGCAGGGATTTCACCATAAACGCCATGGCGTATAATGACGCGGCAGGTCTGGTGGATGTGTTTAAAGGGGCGGAGGATCTTCAGAAAAAGGTAATTCGCTGTGTAGGGAAACCGGAGGAACGATTTACGGAGGATGCATTGAGGATGATGCGCGCCGTGCGTTTTTCCGCACAGCTGGGTTACAGGATCGAGGATCAGACGGCAGAGGCGATTCGGGAATTGTCGCCAAGGCTGGTTCAGGTCAGTGCAGAAAGAATTCAGGCAGAATTGGTAAAGCTGATTACCTCCCCCCATCCTGAAGCCCTCCGCACTGCCTATGAAACAGGAATTACAGAGGTCATTTTACCGGAATTTGACAGATGCATGGAGACAGAGCAGAACAATCCCCATCACTGCTATTGTGTAGGCGAGCATATTTTAAGGTCAATGGAAGAAATACGACCCCATAAGATTCTGCGACTTGCCATGCTTTTTCATGACATAGGCAAACCCCGGACGCTTACAAAAGATGAAGATGGAATTTATCATTTTCATGGTCATCCCGCCGTTTCAGAGGAAATGACACGGATGATTTTAAGAAGATTGAAGTTTGACAATGATACCCTGAATGATGTTACAAAGCTGGTGCGGTACCATGATTATAATATTTCGCCCGGACCGGCAGGGGTAAGACGGGCAATTTTGAAAACAGGAGAATCGATCTTTCCTCTTTTACTGGAGGTAAAGGAGGCAGATCTGAAGGCGCAGAGTATGTATATGCGCAGGGAGAAGGAAGAAAAGCTTGGAGCAGTGGGCAGGGTTTATCAGGAAATTCTTTCCCAGAAGCAGTGCGTTTCCCTGAAGACCCTTGCGGTTACAGGCACAGATCTGATCAGGGAAGCGGGTATGCAGCCCGGGCGCGAGATCGGCGATATGTTGAAAAAGCTTTTGAACCTTGTGGTGGAGGACCCTTCTCAAAATGAAAAGGAGATTCTGATCAAAAAGGCAAGGGAAATTCAGTAATACTTTACAGCGGTTATTCATATGATAGGATATGACACGAATTGGGGGTAATCGCTGTGAATGACAGAAGCGTCAGTTTGCTGGAAAATTATGATATAGAAGTGCTTCGTACCTGGAAAGGACGGGGCGCTATTCTTTGTGAAACACCACAGGGAACCTGTATATTGAAGGAATACGCAGGGCATAGGGAGAAAGTTCTTTTTCAGGATGCGCTGCTTACCATAGTAAAGGAAAGAGGATTTTTGGGGGTAGAGAGTATTCTTAAAAACAGGCAACAGGAGCTTTTGACCCAGGATCAGGATGGAACCTTTTATATCCTGAAAACCTGCTTTGAGGGGCGGGAATGCAATGTAAAGGATCTGGAAGAGTGCAGACAGGCGGTAGGAACCCTTGCTGCTTTTCATAAAGTATCTCATCTGGAGGAACCGGTTTTTACTGACACAGGGATACGCCGTTTTGCCCATCAGGAATTTGAAAAGCATAATAAGGAGCTTCGCAGGGTAAAAAAGTATTTAAAAGAGAGAGGTCAGAAAACAGATTTTGAAATTAGTCTGATCAAAAATTATGATTATTTTTTAAATCTGGCATTGCAGATTACAGAGGAATTAAGGTTTTTTCAGAAGGAACAAAAAGGAAATTTTGTATGCCATGGCGACTATCAGTATCATAATATTATGGTTACCGGCGGCGGAATGAAACTGATCAATTTTGAAAAATGTGTTTTCGACAGTCCGGTACGGGATCTGTATCTGTTTATGAGGAAGCTTCTTGAAAAGAACAGTTGGGATGCACAGATCGGGTTTGAGCTTACCAGCGCTTATGAAAAGGTGCGCCCCATGAAGGAAGAAGAGTATTTGCAGTTGTATTACCGACTTGCCTATCCTGAAAAATTCTGGAAGATCGTTAATTTTTATTATAATTCCGGAAAAGCATGGATTCCGGGGAAAAATTTGGAGAAGCTTAATAAACTGACGGAGCAGGAAAAGGAAAAGCAGGAATTTTTAAGAAAATTCAAAGCCAGATATTTGTCAGCTTTTGGAAATCAGCATACTTTCGTTTGACTAATCCCGGTTACGTGATATACTCTAAATGAGGAATTGTTTATAAGCACGCTTGCTGTACGCGGGGGTATAAGGATGATAAATCAAGATAAAATACAAAGGGTCATAAAGCCTGCGCTATGTGGTCTGTGTCTGATACTTACAGGTTGCAGCGCCGCAAGCCTGGCGCAGGAATCCAGTTTTGAAAGCGCCTATGAAAACGGTGAAGAGGAGCAGCCTGTTAATATTTATACGTCTTCGTCTTCGGTGGTGATAGAGGCGGTGGATGAGGAAGAGTGTCTGGTTGCCATGTATATGATCGACAGAAACGAAGGCAGAAATTTAAAATATGACGGCACTACCATTGTACAGGATAAGTACGGAAGTGCCATGACCGTGGCACAGTTAAAGGCTGGAGATATTGCGGATATTACATATAACAGCGAATTGGAAAGAATGGGTTCTATTACCCTTTCCGGAGAGGCATGGAGCTACGAGGGAGTGGCAAAGTATAATTTGGGTGCAGGAAGCGGAAGCGCTACCATTGGAAGTGAATCCTACAGTATCAGTGACAGAGTGCTGGTTTTTTCGGCGGGGCGCCCTATCAGTGTAGATCAGGTAATCCGCCAGGATGTGCTTTCTTTCAAAGGGAAGGGGCATGAGATTATCAGCATTACGGTGGATAAGGGACATGGCTATCTGGATTTGAAAAATGAAGACGCTGTTTTGGGCGGATGGATAGAGATTGGACAAACGGTTATCTCTCAGATTGCGCCGGATATGCTTTTTACAGTACCGGAGGGAGATTACACCGTCAGGCTTACAGGCACCGGGATCGATGAGACCCGGGAGATTACCATTGAGCGAAACAAAGAGACGGTATTGGATCTGGGGGACATTGAAATACCTGAGTCGGATAGCGGGATCGTAAAATTTGAAATTACGCCGAGTACGGCAACGGTGTATGTGGATGATGAAAAGATCGACACCACTTATCCCATCAGGCTGCCTGTTGGACTCCATCAAGTGACGGCTAAGGCTTCAGGCTATGATACGCTTTCTGAGTATTTTCAGGTAGAAGATGAGACTACTACTGTAAGAATGAATTTGGAAGGCGCTTCCACTGTTTCTGAAAACAGTATTACGGTTAAAGAGGACGGAGAAGGCAGAATTACCATTGAAGCGCCTGCGGGAGTGGACGTTTATCAGGATAATCTGTATAAAGGAATTGTACCGGTGACTTATATGAAAACTCCCGGTGAACATACTATTACTTTGCGGAAGACAGGATATATTACCAGGAGTTATGGCATACAGATTGCAGATGATCATCAGGATGTCACCTATTCCTTCCCTGACCTGGACCCTGAAAATGGAACCAGCCCGTTCCCTAATACGGTAAGCGGTAATACCGTGAGCAGCAACACTGTCAGCGGTAATACGGTCAGCGGAAATACATCAAAATGAAATTTCGTTTGATTTTAAAAGAGATAAACTTGTCAAAAACAGTCAAAACCTTGGAAAGACCGCATAAAAAGTGCGCAAATGGGGAAATATACCTTGACAAATAAAACCAAAAACGATATATATAGATATAGGCGTTTCAAAAGAGAGACATCTAGGAAAAAAACACTCATATAAAGAGGAGGAGTTCGAAATGAACAAAACAGAATTAGTAGTAGCTATGGCTGAGCAGGCCGGATTATCCAAGAAAGATGCAGAACAGGCTTTAAAAGCTTTTGTTGATGTTGTATCCGAAGAATTAAAGAAAGACGGAAAGGTTCAGTTGGTTGGTTTTGGTACTTTTGAAGTATCCAAGAGAGCAGCAAGAGAAGGAAGAAACCCCCAGACAGGCGAGGTTATGCCCATTGCAGCATCCAAGGCTCCTAAGTTCAAAGCTGGTAAGGCTTTAAAGGATTTGGTTAACGCATAAGATCATGATTTTAAAAAGGACCTGCCAGGCAGGTCCTTTTATATTTGGCGTAATTGAAATGGAGGAGAGATGAGACTGGATAAGTATTTAAAGGTTTCCCGATTAATTAAGAGAAGAACAGTTGCCAACGAGGCATGCGATGCCGGAAGGGTCCTGATTAATGATAAGCCCGCAAAGGCTTCCGCCAATGTAAAGGAAGGGGATATTATAACCATTGCATTTGGCAATAAGGATGTAAAGGTGGAGGTTTTAAACGTACAGGAAACGGTAAGGAAGGAAGAAGCAAAGGAATTGTTTCGGTATTTATAATTTATGATTCTAGAAAAGAGGCTTTCTTAATATAATCCTTTAGAGAAGATCGTATCAGGAGACATATTATGGAAGAACTGACCAATGTAAATAAACGCGCGCATAAGCTGATACTGAACAATAGAAGGACATGTAATTTAACAGGAATCAATGATGTTCTGTCCTTTGACGAGCATGAGATCATTTTGGAAACGGAACAGGGCATGCTGATGATCAAGGGGAATGACCTGCATGTAAGCAGGCTGATGCTGGATAAAGGTGAAGTGGATGTTGACGGAAGGATCGACAGCTTTACTTACTCAGAGCAGACCGGTGCAGGAACAAAGGGAGATTCCCTTCTGGCAAGGCTGTTTAAGTAGAAGCCATGAGCCAGAATATTATTGATGAGGTGACTTTTCTCCTGCATTCCTTTCTACTGGGGATTATCATCACCTTTGTATATGATGGTTTTCTGATTTTGCGCAGGCTGATCAGGCACAGTCTTTTTTTAATTTCACTGGAGGATATGGTTTTTTGGATTGCCTGTGCTATTGGGGTATTTTATATGCTTTATGAAGAGAATAATGGAATTCTCAGATGGTTTGCGGTGTTTGGAGCGGCTTTGGGAATGATCGCATATAAAAAGAGTGTCAGTCCTTTGATCATCCATTTTGTAACCTTGATTGTCAAAAGGATTTTTTGGGTATTTGCCGGGTTTTTCCGTTTTTTGTCAAGACCCTTCCGGTTTGTGGGTAAAAAAGTATACGGAGTGTGGAAGCGTTTTTTTTCAAAAGGGAGGAAAGTGGGCAAATGCGCCAAAAACAAGTTGACGTACCGATTAAAATTACTTAAAATAACATTATGTAAACGTTGAATGATCAGGAAAGAATGAAGGGATCGTTATGGCAAGAAAAGTGGCGTACAGAAAAAGACGTCAAAATCGTTTCGGCATGTTCCTTGTTACGGTGGTGGTAGTCATGCTGTTAGTGGTAGTGGCATTTAACAGTATAGGGCTCAGGGCGAAGAAAGCCTCCTACCAGCAGAAGGAAATGGCACTGGAGGAACAGATTGCGGCGGAACAGGAACGGGCGCAGGAGATAGATGAATTTGAAACTTATACCCATACCAAGAAATACATTGAAGAGGTGGCAAGGGATAAGCTTGGATTGGTATATGAGGGGGAAATCCTATTTGAAGATGAGAATTAAGAGCAGGTGGAGACACCTGCTTTTTTTGTCAAAATATTTTCTGTGATCGGAACGTATTTACGACAAAATATTTTTTTCCTTCTGTGTATAATAGTCCTTTGCAGGAGGAAGCGGTTATGAAAAAGCAGATATTAGGCGAAAGAGAAGAATTTAACAGTATACTGCCGGAATATGGAAGAAGAAAACTGCTCACTTATGCGGATTCTATCAGGGAATTAGCAGAAAGCTTCAGAGAAGCTGAAAATAACAGAGAAAATATAACAGGAGAAGGAGGCGGGGACAGAAGGGATTATCTTTGGCAGAAACGTCTGAACGAAAACAAGGATCTGATGGTGGAACATCTTCAGGAAATGGCGCAGATTATGACTCAGCTTGCCCAGGAGTCGAGAAGATGCGTGCCCATGGGAGAGAGGCGTTTCAAACAGATTTCCCATGCCCTCAGGGAGGTAGATATTCAACTGAAAAATCTCTATCTGATCGAAAATGAAACCTGCCGTATGGAGGTTTCTCTTACCATGAGGAGCATCCGGAAAAACAACCTGTCATCTGATGAGATCGGGGATCTTCTGTCAGTCCTTTTAAATATGCGTTTGGTAAGCGCCCATGATAATGCCTTTTTTGTGGGAGAGGACTGGCAAACCTTTTACTATGTGGAGGAAGCAAGATTTCACGTACTTACGGGAGTGGCAAAAGCAGTTAAGGAAACGGAAAAAATTTCAGGGGATAATTATGCCTTTTTTAATACGGAGATGGGCAACCTGACCGTAGTGCTTTCCGATGGCATGGGATCGGGGGACAAGGCATGCAGCGACAGCACCATGGTGGTAGAGCTGATGCAGAAATTTTTGGAGGCGGGTTTTCAGATGGATATAGCCATTCAGATGATTAACAGTGCGCTTCTGACAGGGGAAGAAAACTCCAATATGTCTACCCTTGATCTGTGCAGTATGGATCTGTACAGCGGGGAATGTCGTTTTGTAAAGGTGGGGAGCGCCAGCTCCTACATTAAGCGTCAGCATTTAGTGGATCGTATTTCCTCCGGAAATCTTCCTCTGGGTATTTTTCAAAAGCCTGACATGGAAGCAGTGGGAAGAACACTGATAGACGGGGATTACATTGTGATGGTATCAGATGGGGTTTTGGATGCGCTCTCTCAGGGGATCGGGGAAGATATGTTATCGGAAATTATCGGCAGCACCAATCTGGAAAATCCTGGAGAGATGGCAAATGCAATCTTAAATTTCTGTATTCATCAGTGCAGGGGCCGTATCCGGGACGATATGACGGTGCTGGTAATCGGAATATGGAAAAAAGAGGAATGACTCTTTCCTTTTTAGGGAAATTCCGCTATATTATATAATATGGTTGAAAAAGTACTGAAGTATGTCGAAAGGTATCGCATGATAGAACCGGGCGATACTATAGTGGCAGGAATTTCAGGAGGCGCAGATTCTGTTTGCCTCCTTTTTATGCTGATCGAAATAGGGAAAAGGATTCCCTTTTCCATAGAAGCAGTGCATGTGAATCATATGATCCGGCAGGATGCCGCCTCCGATGCGGCATTTGTGGAAAGAGTTTGCAGGGAACAGGGAATTCCCTTTCACCTGGTAGAGGAGAAGGTCAGGGAAAGGGCAAAGGAGCACGGCGTTTCCGAGGAAGAGGAAGGAAGAGCCGTCAGATATGAGGCGTTTGAAACTGTGCTGGGAGAGAGAAAAGGCAGGATTGCCGTTGCCCACAATAGCAATGACCGGGCGGAAACCATGCTTTTTCACCTTTTTCGAGGAACCGGGCTTACAGGCGCGGCGGGTATTCGCCCGGTAAACAGGAGGATTATCCGCCCTCTTCTGTGCCTGGGAAGAGATGAGATCGAAAGGTGGCTGGGGGATCAGGGGATTTCTTTTTGCCAGGATAGTACCAATCAAAAGGATTTGTATACAAGAAACAGAATCCGGCATCATATTTTAACTTATGCGGAAGACCAGATTTGCCAGGGGGCTGTGAGAAATATGAACCGGGCGGCGGATCAACTGCTCTGCGCCCAGGAATACATCTACAGACAGACAAGAGCCGCCCTGGGAAGATGTCTGGAAAAGGAAGACAGTGGAGAGAAGGTCATTTTAAGGATTCCGGCGCTTTTACAGGAAGATCCATATCTTAGAAGCTGTGTTTTATACGAAAGCATCGGGCTGGTATCAGGGCATAAAAAGGATATTACCTCTGCTCACATTAAAAGCATGGAGCGTCTTTTTGAGGGGAGGGAAAACGGGGAAATACATCTGCCCTGCAATCTTAGAGTTTATAAAAAATATGATTTGGGTATGATACAAAGAAAGGGTAAAGAGGAAAAGGAAAAGTTTTCCATGGATAAAAATCTTCAGACGCATGAAGTTTCCATTCCCTCAACTCTTTTTCTTCCAGGGCTGGGAAGGGTAGAGTTTACTGTATTTCCACGAAAAGATTCACAAAATATTCCAAGAAAAACATATACGAAATGGTTTGATTATGATAAAATAACCTCGTCTGTTATGTTTCGCACAAGAAGACCGGGAGATTATCTTACCATTAACAGTCAGATGGGGCGCAAGTCCCTGCAGGACTATCTGGTCAATGAAAAGATTCCAAGAGAAGAAAGGGATCGGATCTACCTGCTGGCGGAAGACTCTCATGTGATATGGATACCCGGTTATAGAATCAGCGAATATTATAAGATACATAAGAATACTCGGATGATCTTGCAGGCAGCGGCTGTAGATCAGGAAGAATAAGTACATGGGGACAGATCTCATATCTGGTCCAGAGAGAAAGGAGCGGTTATATGGCTGAAAAAATCAGGGTGTTGCTTTCCGAGGAGGAAGTGGATGCTAAAATCAAACAGATTGGAGAACAAATCAGCAGGGATTATGCTGGAAAGGAAGTTCATCTTGTCTGTGTTTTAAAGGGTGGGAGCTTTTTTATGTGCGAGCTTGCCAAGAGGATTACGGTGCCGGTTTCCCTGGATTTTATGTCGGTTTCAAGTTATGGGAGTGAAACCAAATCCAGCGGCGTAGTGAAGATCGTGAAGGATCTGGATGAACCGTTGAAGGATAAAAACGTGCTTGTGGTGGAGGATATTGTGGATTCCGGGCGTACTCTGAGTTATCTTCTGGAAATGCTGAAGGACAGAGGCCCTGCGGAGGTAAAGCTCTGTACTTTGCTGGATAAACCAGACCGGAGAGTAGTGGATGTACAGGTAGATTACACCGGATTTCAGATTCCCGATGAATTTGTAGTGGGATATGGTTTGGACTATGATCAGAAATATAGAAATCTCCCTTATATTGGGGTCGTTGAATTTGAATAAGTGAGAGTAATGCCGGAGCTTCCGGCGGGTGAGGTATAAACATTGAATAAGAAGAATAGAGGATATAATGCATATTTTATAGTGGTGCTGCTTTTGCTGGCGCTGTTGATTATTCCAAGTCTTTTAGACAGTGGTCAGGTAGAATATACCAGGGGCGAACTGACGAAGGATCTGGAAGAGGGCAATGTATTATATGCAAACATCAGTCCCAGCAGGGAAACGCCTACCGGTGAGGTTGATTTTGTACTGAAGGACGGTATAAGGAAAACCCTATATGCCACGGATGTGACAGAGATTGAAGAACTGTTGATTTCCTACGGGCTTGATCCGGAGGTCAAGAAGGTACAGGAGGAGAGTTGGTTTCTGACCAGTGTGTTCCCGGTGCTTTTGGCGATAATTGTAATGGTATTTTTCTTCGTGATGATGAACAGCCAAAATGCAGGCGGCAACAGTAAGATGATGAATTTCGGGAAAAGCCGGGCGCGGCTCTCCATGGGAGAGGGAAAGATCACCTTGAAGGATGTTGCCGGATTGAAGGAAGAGAAGGAGGAACTGGAGGAAATCGTAGAATTTCTGAAGGAGCCCGCCAGATTTACCAGAGTAGGTGCCAGGATTCCTAAGGGAGTGCTTTTGGAAGGCGCACCGGGAACCGGTAAGACGCTGCTTGCCAAGGCTATTGCCGGAGAAGCAGGCGTTCCGTTTTTCAGTATATCCGGTTCAGATTTTGTGGAAATGTTTGTAGGTGTAGGCGCTTCCAGAGTCAGGGATTTATTTGAGGAGGCGAAACGGCATGCCCCCTGTATTGTTTTTATAGATGAGATTGACGCAGTGGCAAGACGCCGTGGAACCGGCATGGGGGGAGGCCATGACGAGAGGGAGCAGACCCTGAATCAGCTGCTTGTGGAGATGGACGGTTTTGGTGTAAATGAGGGAATTATTGTGTTGGCAGCTACCAACCGGGTGGATATTCTCGATCCTGCCATTCTTCGTCCGGGACGCTTTGACAGGAAAATCAGCGTAAACAGACCTGATATAGGGGGAAGAGAAGATATTCTTAAAGTGCACGCCAAAAACAAGCCTCTTGCAGAGGATGTGGACTTAAGGCAGATTGCCCAGACAACGGCCGGGTTTACGGGAGCTGACCTGGAAAATCTGTTAAACGAAGCCTCTATTATAGCGGCAAAAGAAAACAGGACGTTTGTGATACAGGAAGATATCAAAAAAGCATTTATCAAAGTGGGAATAGGAGCGGAAAAGAAAAGCCGCATTATTACCGACAAGGAAAAAAGGATCACCGCTTACCACGAGGCGGGGCATGCCATTTTATTTCACGTGCTGCCTGATGTAGGACCGGTCTATACAGTATCCATTATTCCTACGGGGCTTGGCGCGGCAGGCTATACCATGCCTCTTCCGGAAAATGACGATATGTTTATTACCAGGGGAAAGATGCTCCAGGATATTATGGTATCTCTGGGAGGAAGAATTGCGGAGGAAATTATCTTTAATGATATTACCACCGGCGCTTCCAGCGATATTAAGAAGGCAACCAAGGCGGCAAGGGATATGGTGACGCGGTATGGCATGTCGGAAAATATCGGAGTGATCAATTATAACAGCGACGACGATGAGGTATTTATAGGAAGGGACCTGGCTCATACCAAGAGCCACAGCGAGCTTGTGGCAGGGGAGATCGACAAGGAGGTAAAGAGCATTATTGACGGCTGCTATGGAAAGGCAAAGGAAATTATTGCGGAGCATATTGATATCCTGCACAAATGCGCAGACCTTCTGATGGAGAAAGAAAAAATTGGAAGAGAAGAATTTGAAGGGCTGTTCAGCCGGAAGGATTCTTCCCCAGAGGCTTTCTTTGAGGGATGATTTGTGCAAAATACACAAAAACAGGTATATAAAATTGTAATATTTGTGAATCGTGAGTATTTACGCAAAAGGGGCAGTATGCTATTATACTACTTGTAACCCCCCCAATACATTATATAGTTTTTTGCTATACCCCATAAGAAAGAAATACCTTCTCTAAAAAGGACAGTAACTTGTTACTGTCTTTTTTACTGCCCTGGGACAGACGGTATTTGATCTGCCCAGAATGTATATTGATAATCTGATTTTGTATAGTATAATATAAACATGTGATTGTATTTAGAAGAAACGGAGTTAAGTATTTATGGATTTTGAAAGATTAATGAAGGCGGAATACAACAGGCATTACATTGAAGGGATGCGCCCTGTTTTTAATCGAAAGGCCCTCTTCAGCGATACCACAGAGGATTATCTGTCTCCGTCGGAGCCTAATCCTTATTCCCAGGTCACCATCAGGTTTCGGGCGGCAGTGAACAATGTGGACAGAGTTTTCATGATTCACCGGGGAGCCAGGCATATGATGCATAAAGAAAGCTCTGATAATGATTTTGATTATTTTGCCTGTGAGACGGAAGTAGAGGAAGAAGAATATACCTATCATTTTGAAGTACAGGCAGGAAAGATCAATTGTATTTATGATGCCAGAGGGGTGGCAAAGGAAACCCTGCCGGAGTATGAATTCAGAGTTATACCTGGCTTAAAGACGCCTAAATGGGCAAAGGGGGCGGTCATGTATCAGATCTACGTGGATCGTTTCTGTAATGGAGATCCCTCCAATGATGTCCTTTCATCTGAATATGAATATATTGGCGATAAGACAGTTAAGGTGGAAGACTGGGGGAAGTATCCTGCAGTGATGGGCGTAAGAGAATTTTATGGAGGCGATCTGCAGGGAGTTTTGGATAAAATGGATTACCTCCAGGAGCTTGGCATAGATGTGATCTATTTTAACCCTCTTTTTGTCTCCCCCTCCAATCACAAATATGATATTCAGGATTATGACTATATTGATCCTCACGTTGGAAAAATTGTCAGCGATAACGGCGAGCTGCTTTCCCACGATCAGCGGGAAAACCGTTTTGCAACCAGATACATTGACAGAGTTACCAACAAAAAGAACCTGGAGGCAAGTAATGAGTTGTTTGCCCAGGTGGTAAGTGAAGCCCATAAAAGGGGCATGAAGGTTATTTTAGACGGGGTATTTAACCATTGCGGTTCCTTTAACAAATGGATGGACAGGGAAAGGATCTATGAAAATGCAGAGGGCTATGAAAAAGGCGCTCATGTAAGCAAGGACAGTCCCTATCATGATTATTTTCAGTTTTATAACGAAAATGCCTGGCCTTACAATACCAGTTATGACGGCTGGTGGGGGCATGATACCCTTCCCAAGTTAAATTATGAGAAATCCCGTGAGTTATTTGACTATGTAATGCGTATTGCCGCAAAATGGGTTTCTCCTCCCTATAATGCGGATGGTTGGAGATTGGATGTAGCGGCGGATTTGGGGCACAGCCCTGAATTTAATCATCATTTCTGGCAGGAATTCAGAAGAGCGGTGAGAAATGCCAATCCTGATGCAATCGTACTTGCCGAGCATTACGGGAATCCAAGAGATTGGCTGAACGGAAAAGAGTGGGATACGGTGATGAATTACGATGCTTTCATGGAGCCTGTTACCTGGTTTCTGACAGGGATGCAGAAGCACAGCGATGATTACAGAGGAGATCTGCTTGGAAATGCAGACAGCTTTATGGGAGCCATGCGTCATCACATGGCAAGCTTTACCACACCTTCTCTTCAAATTGCAATGAATGAGCTTTCCAACCACGATCATTCCAGGTTTCTTACAAGAACCAACCGGAAGGTGGGAAGAACCAATACGCTGGGCGCCCAGGCGGCGGATGAAGGGATTAATAAAGCGGTTATGCGTGAAGCGGTGGTTATGCAAATGACCTGGCCGGGAGCGCCTACTGTTTATTATGGCGATGAAGCAGGCGTCTGCGGATTTACAGATCCGGATAACAGACGTACCTATCCCTGGGGGCATGAGGATCAGGAGCTGATTCAATTTCATAAAGACATGATACGCATCCACAAGGAAAATCCGGAGCTCCTTACAGGTTCTCTTAAGTTTATTGATCATGATTATAATGTGATCGGATATGGAAGGTTCAACCGGAAGGCAGCCACGGTTGTACTGGTAAACAACAATGATCATGAAGCTGCAAGGGAAGTCAGTGTATGGCATCTGGGAATTCCCAAGGAAAGTGTGATAAAAAGCCTTATTTTCACTACGGATCAGGGCTACTCTACAGAGGAACATGAATACCCTGTAGTAGCAGGAAAAATCAATATTACCCTTCCCAAAACTTCTGCAATTGTGCTGAAATATGAAAAGCCGGCAGTGAAAAGTTTTTGGGATAATGTTGGAAACATTATCCCACGTATCAGATAGCTTATGGCGGATCAATTTAGTTGATATTCTACCACCACGCTTGCCTCCACCTGGATCTCGCCAGGCATGATACCTGCAGAGTCAGCAAGGACGGAAAGAGATTCTTCCTTGGCGGCGCGGTATTGATTGGTAAGCGCATAATCGGAATAGCGGGCAGGGGAATAACCGCTGGTCTCCTGTATATTGAGGACTTTTCCCACGCTGCATCCCGCGGCATTTGCAAGAACCTCCGCTTTTTGGAATGCGGTTTTTACAGCGGCGGTAAGCGCCGCCTGATAGCTTTCATCATACTTGCTTGCCTGATAAGTGATGGAAGAAATGGTGTTGATGCCGTTTAATACCGATTGGGCTAAAATTTCCTCTAATCCATCGATGGGAAGATTGGAGACGGTTAAAGTGGCAATGGCTTCATAACCGGTGAGCCTCGCCGTGTTTGAACTGTAGTCATATACAGGATTCATGTAATAGTCCGAGGTTTGGATAGAGTTTTTTGCAACTCCGAGGCTTTTGAGCAGTTCTACCACCTGGGAGACCGCGGCGGAATTCTGCTGCTGGCAGTCAGCGGCGTCTTTTGCCTTTGTGCGGACGGAATAGACCACTTCCGCGATGTCGGGAACAACGGTGATCTTTTCGCTACTAGTTACAAGGATGGAATTTGTTTCGCCTGAATCTGATGGGGACATTGCCAGAGCGGAAATCTGGGCAGGGAGTTCTCCGGTTTGGGCGTTTTCGGAAGCGGCGCTTCTGCACCCTATGATTCCTGCGCTGAGAATTCCTAAAAGTAATAAGACGTGTATTTTTTTCATACTATTTCCTCCTGTGTTCTGTTTTCTTAGTAAAGATACGCAGGAGGAATTTATTATTTATGGTATCATTGATAATTTTATTTTTCTTTCCATTGCAGGCGGTGGAGATCGCCTTCTAATTGAAGCTGTGAAAAGTTTTGCTGGCGCAGCGCTTCATAGAGTACGATGGCAACGGAATTGGAAAGATTCAGGGAACGGATCTGGGACAGCATGGGGATACGGATGCAGCTTTCTTCGTAATCCACCAATATTTCTTCGGGAATTCCCGCGCTTTCTTTTCCAAACATAATAAAATCTTCGGCACCATAAGAAACCTCTGTGTAGGTCCGCTTTGCCTTGGTGGTTGCCATCCAGATTTTTGCCTGGGGATGTAAGGCTTTAAATTCTTCAAAATTCATATATCGGGTCACATCTAAATGCTCCCAGTAATCCATACCGGCTCGTTTGATCTCTTTTTCGTTCAGACGAAATCCCAAAGGTTCGATGAGATGAAGGCTTGTGCCTGTGGCAACGCAGGTTCTTCCAATATTTCCCGTATTTGCGGGGATTTCGGGCTGATGTAAAATAATGTGCATGAAAAACTCCTTGTCAGTCTTCGTTTCCGTCATCGGCTACGGGCAGGGAAAAGATAAATTCGGTTCCCACCCCTTCGGTACTGATAACGTTGATATGCTCGCCGTGAGCGTGGATAATTTCCTTTGTGATGGAAAGCCCAAGCCCGGTTCCTTTTTTATCTTTACCTCTGGACAGGTCGGACTTATAAAATCTGTCCCAGATCAGTTTTAAGTTGTCTTTGGGAATGCCGATGCCGCTGTCCTTAACGGAGACAAAAACCTTGTTATGTTTTTCTGTGGTTTCGATCTTAATAATGGAGTCGGGATGGCTGAATTTAATGGCATTATCCAGAAGGTTGTACAGTACCTGCTGAATTTTCCCAATGTCTGCACAGACAAACAGCTCATCGCCGGTGAGGATTAGTTCAATGGCAATGGTTTTGTTTTTACAGGTTCCCTCAAAGGAAGCCGCTGTGTTACGGATTACCTTGTTGATGTCAAAAAAACTCTTATCCAGCATAATTCCCTTGGTGTTTAAGTTGTTTAAAGTGAGCAGGCTGTTGGTCAGCTTCGTCAACCGGTCCGTTTCGTTCAAGACGATGGTGAGGTATTTCTCATGAGCTTCCGGAGGTATGGTGCCGTCCAGCATTGCCTCCAGGTACCCCTTGATGGAAGTGAGAGGAGAGCGGAAGTCGTGAGAAACGTTTGCCACAAATTTTTTCTGGTCGTCCTCGGAACGGGCTATTTCGTTTGCCATATAAGAAAGGGTGGCGCCCAGATAACCGATCTCGTCTTCGCTGTCGATCTGAAATTCATAGTGCATGTTGCCGGTGGCATATTGCTCTGTGGCTTCGGTTATTTTGCGCAGGGGCAAATAGACCATTTCTGTAAAGAAAATCAAGATGATCATGGAAAGCAAAAATAAAATGATCAGCATCAAATAGGAAATATTCAAAAGGCTGTTGCAGGAGGCGGTGATGGCGCTTATAGGATAGTGGATCACCACGTACCCCCGTACCTTATAGCCGGAGGTAATAGGTGCAAATACACTGAGCTGTTCCTCCGTAAAGCTGTCAAAAAAGTTTCCCATGGTATAATAAGATTTTTCTGTAACCGTAGGGTCAAAGCCGGTGATTACAGTCTCGTTTTCCACATCAATGGGCGCCTGGGAATCCAGGATCATACGTCCGGAAGGATTGATGATCCAAAGATTGGCAGAGAGATAGGTATCCAGGGCGTCCAGCTGTTTTTTTACCGTATCCAGGGAGGTTTCATTGTTATACAGATCGGAAGCATAGGTGTTTGCGATCAGGGTGGCTTCCCGATACAGATCTTCCGCTTTTTCCCTTGTCAAATGCTCCATGGTCATGCTGCTTACAAAGGTGGCAACAACTATAAAACCAAAAAAACCAAATATAAAGTAGGCAAGCAGAAATTTAAGGTAAAGGGTCTTTCTCATTGACGCACCTCAAATTTATAACCGATGCCCCAGATGGTAGCGATCCGCCAGCCGGCATGATCGTTAATTTTTTCCCGGAGACGTTTAATGTGAACGTCCACAGTTCTGGTATCTCCAATGTACTCGTATCCCCAGATCTGATCCAAAAGCTGCTCTCTGGTAAAAACATGATTGGGAGAGGAGGCAAGAAAATATAAAAGCTCCAGTTCCTTGGGAGGCATCTCAATGGTTCTGCCCATATAGATGACAGAATAATTGGTCTGGTTGATCACAAGGTCCGGATATTCCACACATTTAATATCAGAAGCTTCCGCTATGGAGGAAGCGGGTTTGTATCTGCGTAAAACAGCTTTTACTCTTGCCACAAGCTCTTTGGAATCAAAGGGTTTTTCCATATAGTCATCTGCGCCCAATTCCAGTCCCAGAACTTTATCAAAAATTTCGCCTTTGGCAGAAAGCATGATTATGGGAATGGAAGATTTAGAGCGGATTTCCCGGCATACCTGGTAGCCGTCAATGCCCGGAAGCATCAAATCCAGCAAGATCAGGTTAGGGGCAAAGGAGTCCGCCAGCAGCAGCGCGCTTTCCCCATCGCTGGCAATCATGGTCTCAAAGCATTCTTTGGTCAGATAAAGGGAGATCAGTTCTGCAATATTGCTGTCATCGTCTACAATTAAAATTTTTTGCCTGTTTACCATAGAAACCTCACTTTCTGATGAAGAAATTTATTCCTTAAACGTTACAATTGTGACGCCTGCGTCACCTTCACCGTACTCGCCTAAACGATACGATTTTACATACTTTACCTTTTTTAAATGGTTGTGGACGGCGTTTCTCAGCGCCCCTGTTCCCTTGCCGTGAACCACTCTCACGGTGGAAAGATGGGTGAGATAGGCGTCATCCAAATATTTGTCCAGCTCTGAAAGCGCCTCGTCCACAGTTTTTCCCAGCAGATTGATCTCCGGAGAAATGCTGAAGGCTTTTGACATTTTCACCTTACCGGTATGACTTTTCTGGAAGGAAGCAAGTCCGGAGGGGATTTCATCTGCAAGCAATACCAGATCCTTTACATTTGCCTGGGAGCGCATGATCCCGCATTGTATGAAAAGATTGCCCTTATGGTCGGGAAGGGTGCTGACGGTTCCCTTAAGCCCCATGGAGAGGATCTTAACATTGTCGCCGATCTTCAGCTGTTCAGGTTTTAAAAGCTTTTCTTTTTGCGGCTCTGCAGTTTTCAGCTTAAGCTTGTCGTTTTTTCGGTTGATTTCACCCCGCAGACGTTCTCTGGTCTTTTCCAGATCCTTCAGGGAAGCGCCGGGACCTGCCTTCTGGTATATGCGGATGGTTTCGTCCGCCACGTCTTTTGCCTCCTGCAAAATTTCCCGTGCCCGTTCGTTCGCTTCCCGGAGAATCCGGTCTTTGGCATTGTCTATTTTTTCGTTTTTCGCCTGAAGTTTTTCCTTTAAGGACTTTACTTCTTCCTTGTAGGAAGCGATCTCCAGGCGTTCCTTTTCAATGGTAACGCGGCTTTGTTCCAGGTCTGTGAGCAGGTCCTCAAAGCTTTTATCCTCGGCTGTGATCTGAGTTCTGGCAGCTTCTATGATATAATCCGGCAGTCCCAGTTTGGAGGAAATGGCAAAGGCATTGCTTTTTCCGGGAATGCCGATGAGCAGCCGGTAGGTAGGCGCTAAGGTTTCCACATTGAATTCACAGCAGGCATTTTCCACAAAATCCGTGGACAGGGCGTAGACCTTAAGCTCACTGTAGTGGGTGGTTGCCATGGTACGGATGCCTCTGGTGTGAAGGTGATCCAAAATGGCGATGGCAAGCGCCGCGCCTTCCGTGGGATCTGTTCCCGCGCCTAACTCGTCAAACAGGCATAAAGAATTTTCGTCCGCATGTTTCAGAATGGAGACGATGGAGGTCATATGGGAGGAAAAGGTGCTGAGGCTCTGTTCGATACTCTGCTCGTCGCCAATATCTGCAAAGACTTCATTAAAAATGGAAAGCTCCGAGCGATCCAGTGCCGGAATATGAAGCCCTGCCTGTCCCATCAGGGTAAAAAGACCTACGGTTTTCAGGGAAACGGTCTTTCCGCCGGTGTTAGGTCCGGTGACCACCAGCAGGTCAAAGTCCCGTCCCAGATGGATGTCGATGGGAACCACCTTCTTTGGCGAAAGGAGCGGATGCCTTCCTTTACGAATATGAATATAATGCTCTGTGTTGAACAGAGGCATGGTTGCGTTTTCTTCCAGGGCAAGGGATGCCTTGGCAAATACAAAATCCAAAAAGGTCATAATCCGCTGATTCTCGGAGATTTCAAATATATGCTGGGAAGCCTGGGCGCTTAATGATGCCAGAACCGCCTCAATCTCTTCTTTTTCCCGAATGGCAAGCTCCTTTAGCTGGTTGTTTAAATTTACAATTGCCGCCGGCTCAATGAAAAAGGTGGAGCCGGTAGAGGATTGATCGTGAACCATGCCAGGCACCTGGCTCTTGTATTCTGCTTTAACAGGGATACAATACCGGTTATCTCTCATGGTAATAACGGCGTCCTGAAGATAACTGCGGTAGGAACCGTTTACCATTCCGGTAAGCTGGGAGTGGATCTTATCTCCTGTAAGTACTATAGAGCGTCTCACATGCTTCAGCCCCGGGCTGGCATCGTCTGCAATTTCCTCTTCCGATAAGATACACCGGTTGATTTCTCCTGCAAGGGAGGAAACCGGCTCTAATCCATGAAAATAAGCGGTAAGAGAAGTTTCTTTTTCATCCTCCTTAGAACCCTTGCCGTAGGATTTGATCCTGCTCACGTTGTCTAACTGTCCTGCAATTTTCAAAAGCTCAGGGGCGGAAAGGGTGCTGCCGATCTCCAGGCTGCGAAGCGCCATGGAGAGATCACGGTTGCCTCCGAAGGAGGTAGAGCCTTTGGAAAAGAGCATGGAAAGAGCATCGGCAGTCTCCTGCTGAGATCTTCTGATCTGTTCCGGATCGGTCTGGGGCGTCAACTCCCGGCACAGAGCACGACCTGGCTCGGAGGAAGCCTTCTCCGTTAAAAGTTGAATGATCTTTGTATATTCTAATGTGCGTAATACTTTTTCGTTCATAAAAACCTCGATTGTTTGTTTTGCTAATAATCTGTTTCAGTATATCACAATTTGAACCGGGGAACCAGTATTATCAATCAGGGAATGTTTTATTTTGACACGGGGCAAACTTCATGTATAATGGTGGTAGAAAATAAGACAATTATGCGACAGGAAGGGAAAAGCAGTGGCAGCATTTGTGGAGAAACATCGAAAACAGATATTCTGGATCATATTGGCAGCAGCATTTCTGGCAATACTTGCTTATAATGTACTGACTCCCTATATGTCGGATGACTATGCATACGCAATAGAAGTGAGGAAAGCAGGCTCTATTTGGGATCTGGTCAAACAGCAGTATGGGGAATATCTGTCAAACAGCGGCAGGGTAATCGGGCAGTTTAACGTGCGTCTTTCCCTGGCGGTTCCCAAGATGGTGTTCAATGTGGTGAACAGTCTGATGTTTGTGGCGCTTGTACTTTTAATGTACGCCAATATCAGTCGTAAGAAAAAGAAAGATATTTTTGTGCTTTTGCTGATTATCCTGTTTTTGTGGAAGTTTGCAGTCAGCTTTGGGCAGACCATGCTCTGGATCTGCGGCGCATGTAATTATCTTTGGGGCAGCGTTTTCATTTTGGGGTTTATTACCTTCTATCGATTTTATTTAAATCATCCGGAAAAGATCAGGCGTCCCCTGCTTTTGACAACAGGCAGCTTTTTCTTTGGGGTTCTTGCAGGCTGGTGTAACGAAAATACTTCCGGAGGCGGTCTGCTGCTAGTGCTTTTATTTGCCGCTAACTTCTGGTGGGATCAGAGAAAGGCGGGGAAAAGGAGTCTGTACCCTTTCATGATTTCCGGCGTTTTGGGAATGTGCTGCGGGATGCTGGGCATGATCTCGGCGCCGGGTATCAGAAACAGAAGCGACACCATGTCTCAGGGAGCCTACACCGGTATTGTGGGACTGCTTTCAAGAACCTACAAGATTACTCTGAGCATACGGGAGCTTTTTTGGGGCGTTATTTTGATTACGGCGGTTGTGCTTGTGCTTTTGGCATTACAGAAAAAATTGTGCGGATGGCGGCAGATCAGAAGAAGTGAGACGGTATTGTTTTTAATCGGAGCATTGGCGACAAGCTATGCCCTGGCGATCGCGCCTACGCCTGCGGACAGGGCGTTTTTTGGAGCTGGGATCTTTTTGTTTATTGCCTGCATACAGGGGATCGTGGATGTGGCGGATCAGGAGCTGACCATAAAAGCGGCAAAATACAGTTTGGTGAGTATTTTATGTGCCTGGCTGTTCTTTACCTATCTTGACCAGCTTGTGAATCTGGCAAGGATTTATCGGGAAGAAAACGAGCGGGTGGAAATGATCAAGGCGGATAAGGCAGATCCCGAGGGAGACGGTATCGTGGTGGTGCCTCAATTGCGGGAAGCTTTTCAAAGTCCCTACAGCAATGCCCATGAGTCGGATCTTCAGGATGATAAAGATTACTGGATTAACCTGTTTTATGAAGTATATTATGATGTGGGAAATATTACGGCGATCCCCAGGGAGGAATGGGATGAGCTGTATGGGGAAGACGGACAATGAAATGGGAAAGATTGAGAATAAGCCCCTGTAATTTATGCCCCAGAGAATGTATGGCTGAGCGTGAAAAAGGACAAAAGGGATATTGCCGTTCCGATGAGCGGATCTTTGTGGCGAGAGCTGACCTTCATATGTGGGAGGAGCCTTGTATTTCCGGAGAAGCAGGTTCCGGCGCCGTATTTTTTTCCGGCTGTAATCTGGGGTGCGTTTATTGCCAGAACCAGCAGATCTCCTCAGGAGGAAGGGGAAGAGAAGTTTCGATCCGTGAGCTTACAGAAATTTTTTTAAGGCTTCAGGAAAAGGGCGCGGCAAATATCAATCTGGTCACGCCGGATCACTATATTTTGCAAATTGCAGAAGCAGTGTTAATGGCAAGGGAAGAGGGACTTTTGCTTCCTGTCGTTTATAACGGAAGCGGTTATGAGAAAAGGGATGTAATCAAAAATCTGTCGGGGGTTGTAGATATTTTTTTGACAGATTTTAAGTATATGGATGCCGCTTTGGCGGAAAAATATTCAAAAGCGCCTGATTATCCTGAGGTTGCAAAGGCGGTCTTGGAGGAAATGGTAAAAATCACAGGCGATCCCGTTTTTGACGAAAAGGGTATGATGCAGAGAGGAACCATTGTAAGGCATTTGCTTTTGCCGGGACATAAGCGGAATGCAAGGGATGTGCTTCGGTATGTTTACGGGACTTATGGGGACAAAGTCTATATCAGTTTGATGAATCAGTATACTCCCTTTGAAAGACTTGAGAAATATCCTGAATACAGGGAGCTTTGCAGAAAGGTCACCAAAAGGGAATACGAAGCGGTAATAAGCTATGCCATAGAGCTGGGCGTCCGAAATGCCTTTATTCAGGAGGGAGAGACGGCGAAGGAGAGTTTTATACCGGAGTTTGATTTAAAATTTCATGAATAATAAACCTTCTTTTACAGATAATAGTACAAGAGTAATTTTTTACTATTAGCGTAAATGGAGGTTATTTTTATGAAAGCGACAGGCATTGTCAGACGGATAGACGACTTAGGCCGTATTGTAATACCCAAGGAAATCAGACGGACCCTCCGAATTCGGGAAAGCGACCCGTTGGAAATATTTACTGACAGGGAGGGAGAGATTATTTTGAAAAAGTATTCTCCCATTGGTGAAATGAATACATTTGCAAAGCAATATGCGGAAAGTCTTGCCCAGGTATCAGGGCGGACGGCATTGATCGCAGACAGGGATCAATTTATTGCAGTGTCAGGAGGATTTAAAAGTATTCTGGGGAAATCCATCAGTAAAGAGCTGGAAGAAAAGCTGAATAAAAGGGAAATGGTCATTGCGTCAAAGGAGGATTCCAATTTTATCCCCATTACTCAGGATGTGACAGATGAATTTGAGCAGGAAGCGATCAGCCCAATTATCTGTGAGGGAGATATTATTGGCGGGGTGGTATTGATCGATAACGGAGAAAAGGGAAAGATGGGAGAAGTGGAACAGAAATTGGTACAGTCGGCATCAGGATTTTTGGGACGGCAGATGGAACAGTGATTTCTTTATAAGGAAATTCCGCATTATGAAAACATAAGCATTCTGTTCAGGCAAGATCAGAATGCTTATGCTGTATTTCAGGTTTATGAAAGATCTGTACGAAACATGACCAAAGCCTCCCGGCGGGAGAATTCTCCCATTTCGTAATAATCGCTGGTAAGGCGGTTTAACCGTTCTATCGCCACGGAGCGGTTTGCTTTTTTTGGCTGGTCGCTGATAAATTGAATCTCTTCCGTAGCATATTCCTGATCCAGTTCCGGATCGTCCTCCTCCTCATAAAAAGGATCAAAGAGAAGAATTCTGTCATGTTCCATTCCCGTTAAAAGTACATAATGTCCCACTTCAAGATAAAGGAATAACACGATCGCCGCCCCCTTTTTCAGAGCTTCCATAAGGGGATTACCAGGGGCAAAAGTAACCTGCTCTCCGGAATAATATTCACAGTGAAGAGGAAAATGCTTTGTGGCGCCGAAATGATTCAACCAGCTGGTTACATAGTTCATGGCGGCAGGGGAGGTACCATGTTTGCAAGGCTCTCCCTGGTCATTATAGGTATCCATGCAGTAAAGCATGATGAATTTAACCAAATCGGGATAGATCTCCTCCCTTTCAAAAAGGTAACGAATTCCATTTAAAATGGAAACCGGTCCACAGTCATATTCAGATGTCTGATAGTTTAATAAATTTTTCATTTTGTGTTCCATTTAGGTTTTCTGAAAGTACTATATGATGCAAAGTGATTGTACTATAACGCGGATTATTTTGTTTGTCAAGAATTTCAAGGTAATACTTGCCCTCTTGTAACCGGATGCTTTATAATATATACATTTTAGGGAAGGTTTTAAAGGAGAGGGCGGTAATGGAACAAAAGAAACTAATAGAGTTCCGTGATATTGTTAAAAATTTTGACGGACAGATCGTATTAAAGGGTGTAAATCTTGATATTTATGAGAATGAGTTTGTGACCCTGTTAGGTCCCAGCGGATGCGGGAAGACCACGCTGCTTCGTATTCTGGGAGGCTTTCTGGATGCGGATGAGGGGAAGATCATTTTTAATGGTGAGGAGATCAATGAGAAGCCTCCGTATAAAAGGGAATTAAACACGGTTTTCCAGAAGTATGCATTGTTTCCCCATATGAGTGTGTATGAAAATATTGCCTTTGGGCTTAAGATCAAAAAAATGAGCAAGGATGTAATTGACCAGAAGGTAATGAAAATGTTAAAGCTGATCGGTCTGGAAGGGTTTGAAGATAAGAATCCGACCCTTTTATCCGGTGGTCAGCAGCAGCGGGTGGCAATTGCAAGAGCGCTGGTGAACGAACCGAAGGTGCTGCTTCTGGACGAGCCTCTTGCCGCATTGGACTTGAAGCTGAGACAGGAGATGCAGTATGAGCTGAAGCGGATTCAGCAGGAGGTAGGCATTACCTTTATTTTTGTGACTCACGATCAGGAGGAGGCATTGATGATGTCGGATAAGATCGTGGTAATGAAGAACGGGGAGATCCAGCAGGTGGGAACGCCTCAGGAGATCTATAATGAACCGGCAAACCGCTATGTGGCAAATTTTATCGGTGAGAGTAATATTATTCCGGGCGTGATGCTGGAGGATTACAAGGTTCGGTTTGACGATATTATTTTCGACTGCGTGGACTTTGGATTTAAGGAGAACGAGCAGGTAGATGTGGTAATCCGCCCGGAGGACATTGACATTGTGGAAGTAAAAGAGGGAAAGATGACCGGCGAGGTGCGCAGCATTTTGTTTAAAGGAGTGCATTATGAAGTGATGGTCGAGACCATACCAGGTACCCAGGTGACGGTCAACATGCAGGTGACCCGCAATCAGGATGTAACGAGCGAAGATGGGAAAGAGAAGATCAGTGCAACCAATTTTTACCTGGATCTGGAGGATGTAAAAAATTTAAATGACAAAGAAGTGGTGGCGCGTTCCAATGCCCAGGCATGGAACCCGGAGACGGACGAGTACATTTCTATTTCCAGAATTGAATATGACGTACAGGAAAGAGAGGGGCAATATCCTGTGAGATTTTCTACTTCCGGCGGAACCAGCATCGAGAGGACGATTTTTGTGGTAAACCAGCCCTTTGTAAAAAACGAGAAGGCAAATGAAGCGGTGATGGCGTTTGATTTCAGGACAACGGTGGAGGAGATCAGGGAATCTCAGACGCTGGATACGGATATTAAAACCTGGGCGAATGCCCAGGGCTGGAAATTAAGTGATGAAAGCCAGAATGTGGATATCAGCGTAGATTATGACTTTGATCCAAAGGAATTGACGGAAGGCACTTATCGTATTACTTTTTCCACCATGGGAAGGGAATTTAAAATTCATACCACCGATTATGTAGAGGAAGGCAGGGAGGTAGGCTTGACCTTTTTCCCGGAGGATATTCATGTGATGTCAAGGATGGTATTTTAAATGAAAAAATTTTCACAGATGGCAATTCCATATATTGTGTGGGCTATGATGATGCTGGTGCTTCCCATGGCGCTGGTAGCGTTGTATTCCATTACCCAGCCGGGAAACAGTATCGTTTCTTTTTCCGTTACCCTGGATCATTATGTGCGGTTTTTTACCGATCATGATTTTCTGTTGATTCTTTGGCGCTCTCTTTGGATCGCGGTGAAAACCACAGTGGTCTGCCTGCTTATTGGGTATCCTGCCGCGTATTACATATCACGCTGCAGGGAGCGGCTGCAGAATGGGCTGGTGCTTTGCATTACCATCCCCATGTGGATTAACATGCTGGTGCGAACCTATGCATGGATCGGACTTTTAAGCGAAGGCGGATTGATACAGAAGCTTTTGGGAATTTTGGGGCTGGGGGACAGAGAACTTTTATATACGGAAGGTGCGGTGCTTTTGGGGATGGTATATAATTTCCTGCCCTTTATGATTCTGCAGATCCATACGGCTTTGTGCAAAATGGATTATTCTCTTTTGGAGGCCTCCGCGGATCTGGGGGCAGATCCGGTAAAAACGTTTCAGAGGATTACACTGCCCCTCTCCCTTCCAGGTGTTATCAATGGAATTACACTGGTGTTTCTTCCCGCCGTCAGTTCCTTTTTTATTCCCAAGCTTTTAGGGGGAGGAAAATATTTCCTGATTGGAAATGTGATCGAGAATCAGTTTATTACAGTGGGAGAGTGGAACTTTGGCAGCGCTATATCCATGATCATGGCGGTGATCATGATGCTTCTTATGATGTGCGTACATAAGGTGGAGATGCGCAACCAGGGAGGAAGAGGGAAAGAGAAGAAAATATGAAAAAAGAAAAAAGATTCATTGGAAAATTACTGGTCATTTTGGTGATTATCTTTTTTTACCTTCCCATTTTTTATATGATCGTGTTTTCCTTTAACGATGGAAAATCTCTCACTGGTTTTACAGGATTTTCCCTTCGCTGGTATAAGCATATGTTTGAAAAGGGAGATATGCTGGAGGCTCTGTACACCACCTTCAGCATTGCTTTGATTGCCACCTTTGTTTCTACCGTTGTGGGAACCCTTTCCGCCATCGGCTTAAGTAAGTCGAAAAAGCTGGTGCGGGAGTTGATGGAACAGGTGGATAATCTGCCCATGATGAACCCGGAGATGGTGACGGCAATTGGATTTATGCTTTTATTTATTACCTTTGGGGTGGAAAAAGGTTATATGACTATGCTCCTTGCCCATATTGCCTTTTGTATCCCCTATGTGATCCTTTCCGTCATGCCCAAGATTCGATCCCTGGACCCCAATCTGGCGGATGCGGCTATGGATCTGGGCGCCACGCCATGGCAGGCGTTGGTGAAGGTCATTATACCTCAGATCACGCCGGGCATTGTTGCCGGGGCATTGATTGCCTTTACCATGTCGGTGGATGATTTTATTATTTCCTATTTCGTCACAGGTAATGGGGTGAAAAATTTAAGCATTATGGTCTATACCATGAGCAAGCGGGTGAATCCCAGCATCAATGCAGTATCTACCGTGATGATCCTCGTAATCACGCTGGTACTGATCATGATTAATGTGATGCCTCTGGTGATAGCAAAAAGACAGAAAAAAACAGGGAGAAAAAGAAAAATACTGGTTCCGGCGGCGATTACCTGTACCGGCATTGCAGGGATCGCAATTTTCTTAATGTCTGGGGGCGTGGAGAAACGCCGTCCTTTTGAAGGGCAGACACTGTATGTTTATAATTGGGGAGAATACACCGGTGAAAATATTGTTGCCGATTTTGAGGAGTATACCGGCGCCAAAGTAATTATGGATTTTTTTGATTCTAATGAGCAGATGTACATTAAAGTGGCAAATGGTGAAGCCTATGATATTCTTGTGCCAAGCGATTATATGATTCAGAGATTGATTGCCGAAGGCTATTTGCAGAAGCTTGATGCTTCTAAACTGGATTGTATGGATAAGCTGACGGATGCGGTAAAGAACCTTCCTTATGATCCCCATAATGAATATTGTGTTCCCTATTTTTGGGGAAATGTAGGGATTGTTTATGATAAAAATAAGGTGACGCTTAAGGATTTGGAGCAAGAGGGCTACAATATCTTTTTAAATGAAAAATATCAAGGGGATGTTTATCTGTATGATTCGGAACGGGACAGCTTTATGATGGCGTTAAAGGCACTGGGTTATTCCATGAATACAGAGAATAAAGAAGAATTGAACCAGGCATATGAGTGGCTGGTGGAATGTGTGCAGACCATGAAACCGGAGATTGTCACAGATGAAATAATTGACAACATGGCGCAGGGACGAAAAGCGTTGGCGTTGATGTATTCCGGCGACGCCGCTTATGTGATGGTTGAGAATGAGGATATGGGCTTTTATCTTCCGGAGAGCGGAACCAATCTGTGGTCCGATGCCATGGTGATTCCCCGAAATGCGAAAAATCCGGAGCTTGCCCACGCGTTCATTAATTTTGCCAGCGACTATGAGGGTGCTTATGATAATTCCAGCTATGTGGGATATACCTCCGCAAATCAGGAGGTTATGGAAGAGCTTTCCGGTGAAGGAGGGGAGTTTGAGGGGATTAGCGCCTATATTCCCAGAAGCGATTATGAACTGGATGAGGTGTTTGTTTACAATGAGAAGATCAGAAAGGATATCAGTAACCTGTGGAGCAAGGTAAAAATTGCGGCGAGCAATGCAAACTAAAATATAAATTCTGATAAAACAAGATTTTTTATATGTGGAAAGCAGCATGGAACGGAGGAAAAGGTGGGAGAAAAAAATCTGAATTTTGATGAGATAATTGACAGAAGAAACACAAATTCTTTAAAGTATGATTCCGCGGAAAAAAACGGAATGCCGGAGGATATACTGCCTCTTTGGGTGGCGGATATGGATTTTCGGATCTCTTCTTACATACAGGAGGCGGTGAAAAAACAGGCGGAGCATGGAATTTTCGGTTACAGCGATGCAGGAGAGGGATATTTTGAGGCGGTAGAATCCTGGATTCACAAGCACTATCATTGGCAGGTGTCCAGGGAATGGCTGGTAAATACACCGGGGGTGGTGTTTGCCCTTGCCACTGCGGTGAAGGCATTTACCAAAGAAGGAGAAGGGGTTTTGATCCAGCAGCCAGTCTATTATCCTTTTCAAAAAGTAATAGTTGAAAATAACAGAAAATTTTTAAATAATCCTCTGATCTGTGATGAGCAGGGGAGATATCATATGAATTTTCAGGATTTTGAGGAGAAGCTTATAAAAGAAAAGGTTAAGCTGTTTTTCCTCTGTAATCCTCATAATCCGGTGGGAAGGGTCTGGACAAGGGAGGAACTTGAAAAAATTGGCGATCTGTGCCTGAAACATCATGTTATTGTGGTAAGCGATGAAATTCATGGAGATTTTGTGTGGGAGGGGACACATCGTACCTTTGCCAGCGTAAAAGAGGAATATCAGGAAATTTCTGTAATATGTACTGCGCCAAGCAAGACTTTTAATATTGCAGGGCTTCAGGTCTCCAATATTTTTATACCCAACGCCGATATGCGCAGCCGGTTTCGGAAACAGGTCAGCGCTTCCGGATATCATGAGTTAAATTCCGTGGGATATGCCGCCTGCGAAGCGGCATATCGGTATGGGGAAGAATGGTATCAGGCAATGTGCCGATATGTAAAAGGTAATATTGCCTTTGCAGAAGAATTTGTTTCACAGCGCCTTCCCGGGATAAAAATGATAAAGCCGGAGGGAACCTATCTGATCTGGCTTGATTGTCGGGGACTTGGGTTGTCTGAGGAAGAACTGGAGAAATTGATCGTTCATAAGGCCGGTTTGTGGTTAGATAAAGGATCTATGTTTGGGGAGGCAGGCACAGGATTTCAGAGGGTTAACGCTGCGTGTCCCAGGGCGGTTTTGGAGAAGGCGCTGGAGAAGCTGGAACGGGCAATTGGTAGTTTGTAGGTGTGGGGGGAGAAAAGAGAGCTGGTCGGAAGGAGGCAGCTCTCTTTTCTTTGTATGCAAAACTAAAACGAAAAATAAGGATGAAAGAAATGAAATCTATTTGACAATATGGAAAAATCTGCTATAATTAAAAACATACTATTCATACTAAATAACTAGGGATAAAAGGATGGAGGAGAAAAAATGAGTGAGATAAAAGAGAGTGTATTGGAACTGATCGGAGGTACGCCGATTTTGAAATTGAATCGGTATGCCCAGAAGGCTGGCGTTACCCAAGCTGTTATTCTTGGAAAGCTGGAATACTTAAACCCCGCAGGATCTGTGAAAGACCGAGTGGCGCTTGCCATGGTGGAGGATGCAGAGAAAAAAGGGATTTTGAAGCCGGGAGCTACGATTATCGAACCTACTTCGGGCAATACGGGGATTGGGCTTGCCATGGTGGCGGCGGCAAAGGGATATAGGGCAATTCTTACGTTACCGGATACTATGAGTGTGGAGCGGAGAAATTTGCTTGGCGCTTATGGGGCGGAGCTGGTGTTGACGGAAGGCGCAAAGGGAATGACGGGAGCCATCGAAAAGGCAAATGAGTTGGAAAAAACGATTCCCGGCGCTGTGATTTTAGGGCAGTTTGTAAATCCTGCAAATCCCGGAGCGCACAGGAGTACCACGGGTCCCGAGATCTGGAAGCAGACGGAGGGAAAGGTGGATATTTTTGTGGCAGGTGTAGGAACAGGAGGAACAATCACCGGAATAGGAGAGTATTTGAAAGGGCAAAAGCCGGGTGTGAAGATTGTTGCAGTGGAGCCGGAAACAAGCCCGGTTTTGTCCAAAGGGACTGCAGGGGCGCACAAGATCCAGGGAATTGGAGCAGGGTTTGTGCCTGAGATTTTGAATACGGAAATATACGATGAGATCATTGTCATAAAAAATGAGGATGCGTTTGCGGAAGGAAAGGCGTTTGCAGTAAGTGAGGGAATTCTGGTGGGCATTTCCTCAGGGGCAGCGCTAAAGGCGGCGTCTATTCTGGCAAAGAGACCGGAGAATGCGGGAAAAGTGATTGTTGCGCTTTTGCCTGATTCCGGGGATAGGTATCTTTCCACGCCGTTGTTTGCAGGGAATTGACCAGAAGGAATGTTGGCATAATATCAGGGAAAATATTGACATTTTTATACAGTAACAGTATAATGAACCAACTGTGAAAATCAATGCCGGATATAGAAGTTTCCGGGATTGTATGATGGAGGAGATATTATGAAAGGATTTATAAGAAAGCTGCTTGGTCTTTCTTTAGCAGCCGCGCTTGCTTTTTCCCTTGCAGGGTGCGGTTCCAAAGGGCAGAATGCAGCAGGAGAGGAAGGAAAGATTGTCAACGTAGGCGTTACAGATTCTCTTGGGGGGCTGAATCCCTTTGTGATCGATCAGACGGAGATCAACAAATATGCGGTGGGTTTAATGTTTTTACCTTTGATGGAGCTGGACAGCGAACTGAATTTCCAGGGGATGCTTGCAGATTCCATTACTACCGAGGATAATATTAACTTTGTAGTGCATATTAATGAGGAGGCAACATGGTCGGACGGAACACCGGTTACGGCAGAGGATGTGGAATATACGGTCCGCCGTCTGGCAAGCCCTGTTGTAAATAATACCACGCTGATGCTCTATGCTTTTGAGGGAGTAGGAGATGACGGTTTTGTGGAAGAAGGGGCGGAAAGCGTTGCCGGAATACAGGTCATTGACGATAAGACGGTACAGTTTACGTCTAAATATCCTATGGCGCTTACTACTTTTGAAAATACCTATGCCAGATATCTTCACACCCTGCCCAAGCATGTGATCGAGCAATTCAGTGAAGAGGAGCTTTTGACCGCAGACTGGTTTAATCATCCGGATGTAACCAACGGTCCTTTCCTTTTGACAGGGTTTGACAACGACCATTACATTTCTTATGAGGCAAATAAAAGCTATTGGAAAGGGGCGCCTAAGATCGATAAATTAAATATCAGGATCGTAGATGCAAGTCAGATCTATGCGGGGCTTCAGTCGGGTGAGATTGATATTACCCATCACACCATGACGGCGATCCCCCAGGAGGATTTTGAGAGTATCGAGGCTCTTGAAAATGTAGAAACCGTATATGGAGCGCCCATTACCAACCAGTCAGCGTTTATCCAGACGGCAAATATTCCCGATGCAAGAGTCCGTCAGGCGCTTGTTTATGCCATTGACAGGCAGCAGCTGGTGGATCAGCTGTTAAAAGGACATGGGGAAGTAGTAGACGGATTTGTTTCATCAGCAAGCCCCTTTTTCAGTGAAGAGGTGACGCCCATTCCCTATGACCCTGAAAAAGCAAAGGAGCTGCTTGCCGAGGCAGGCTGGGATGGCTCCCAGACCCTCCGGTTCTATGTGAACTCCGGTGACAGTACCTTTGTAAACGGCGCCCAGGTGCTGGTGGCGCAGTGGGCAGCAGTGGGAATTAAGGTAGAGGTTCAGACCGTTGATCTTGCAACCCTTATGACTGTTGCAGGGACAACAGATTACGATATTCTTGCAGTGCAGTATACTTATGCGCCTGTTGATCCCTATCCCGATGTAGACTGGCTGCTCAGTGGAGAAGGAAGCTGGACCGGCTATCACAGTGATGAGATCAGCCAGGCTCTTGCCCAGACCCAACAGACCAGTGATATTGAGAAGATCAGGGGATTCTATGCGGTGGTGGATAAAAAGGTACAGGAGGATGTTCCTATGTTTTCCGCTTACATTATCAGCGCCCAGGGAGCGGTGAGCAAACGTTTAAGCGGCGCGACGCCAAGCGCATATGGATTCTTTAACGATGTGCAGAATTGGGATGTGGTAGAATAATTGTGAGGAGAAGCGATGTCACATTTATTGGATGTACAGGGATTAACCACCGCCTTTACAGGTGATTACGGAGAAAATATCAGTGTAGATCATATTAACTTTTATGTGGATGAGGGGGAAGTGGTCTGTATTGTAGGTGAGTCCGGGTGTGGAAAAAGTGTAACTTCATTATCCATTATGGGATTATTAAGAAGGGGCGGAGCCGTCACAGACGGCTCTGTCTTCTTTGATGGTAAGAATCTTCTGTCTATGACAGAGAAGGAGCTGGATCAGATCAGAGGAGATCAGATGACCATGATTTTTCAGGATCCGCTTACTTCCCTGAACCCTGTATTTACAGTAGGCAGCCAGATTACGGAAAGCATTCGTACCCATATGCGCTTGTCAAAGGCGGATGCGGCAAAAAGAGCAGAACAGCTGCTGAGGAAGGTAGGAATGCCTGATCCCCGTGGCATTATGAAAAAGTATCCCCATACTCTTTCGGGGGGGATGCGCCAAAGGGTCATGATCGCCATGGCGCTATCCTGCAATCCCAGACTTCTTATTGCGGATGAACCTACCACGGCGCTGGATGTGACCATACAGGCGCAGATTATGGAACTGCTTGGACAACTGCAAAAGGAAACGGGAATGTCCATGATTCTGATCACCCATGATATTGGCCTGGTTGCCAACATGGCGGATCGGGTTTTGGTCATGTATGCAGGGCAGATCATAGAAGAAGCGCCGGCAAAGGAGCTGTTTCAAAATCCCAGGCATCCTTACACCAGAGCACTGTTGGATACAGTTCCCACCATACGGGATGATAAGGACAGGCAATTGGTGTCCATTCCCGGTATTGTACCGGAAAATTATGATGATATAACAGGATGCCGGTTTGCAGACCGATGCCGGTACAGAAGACCGGAATGTGATAAGTCTCAGCAGGATTATGAATTTGCACCTGGCCATACAGGGAAATGTATTGTCATGAAGGAAGGGGGGATACCTTTATGAGCACAAAAGAACAAGTCCCTTTGATCCGGGTTGAAAATTTAAAAAAATATTACCCAATAAAGGGCGGAATTTTAAATAATACCACTGGATATGTGAAGGCGGTAGACGGCATAAGCTTTTCCATTATGGAAGGAGAAACCCTGGGTCTTGTGGGGGAATCAGGCTGTGGTAAATCCACCATTGGAAGGCAGCTGGTGGGGCTTGAGACACCCACGAAAGGGAAAATTTATTATCAGGGAAAAGATCTCTTCGGGCAGAAGGGGAAGGATCTGCAGAAGATCCGGACACAACTCCAAATGGTTTTTCAGGACCCCTATTCCTCTTTGAATCCAAGAAAACATATATTTGAAATTCTCGCTCAACCTATGCTGTATCACAAGGTATCTACCAGAGAAACAGTGGAAAAGGATATTTTGAAAACACTGGATATGGTGGGGCTTCCCAGGAACGTATTGGGAAGATATCCCCATGAATTTTCCGGAGGGCAGCGCCAGAGAATCGGTATTGCCAAGGCATTGTCCCTGAATCCCAAGTTTATTGTCTGTGATGAACCGGTAAGCGCCCTGGATGTTTCCATACAGGCGCAGATCCTGAATTTATTAAAGCGTCTGCAAAAGGAACTGAACCTTACCCTTTTGTTTGTGGGGCATGGTCTGGGTGCGGTGAATTATGTGAGCGACAGAATTGCCGTTATGTATCTGGGAAAAATTGTGGAGATGGGAGAGGCGAAGGAAATTTTTCATAATCCGGTGCATCCTTATACAAAGGCGCTTTTAGATGCAGTTCCGGTACCTGATCCCGGAGAAAAGGAAAAGTCCCATAGATTTCTTCAGGGAGAGATCGGGGACAGTACGAATCCTCCTAAAGGGTGCCGCTTTCATCCAAGGTGTGCTTATGCCACAGAGATCTGCGGGCAGAAAGAACCCAAGATCCAGGAAATAAAAGCCGGATCTTTTCATGCTGCGGCATGTCCCATTGTAATGTTGAAAAAGGAGGTGCAGGAAAGTGAGTAAGTACATTATCAAACGAATACTGATCGCCATTCCTGTGCTCATCGGGATCACCATAATTGATTATGCCATTATGTGCATGGCGGGAAGCCCTTTGGAAATGCTCCAGGGTCCCAGAGTGTCAGAGGCAGCCGTGGAGACGAAAAAAATAGCTTTGGGTTTGGATAAGCCCTTTTATATTCAATATTTTGTATGGCTGGGGCAGCTTTTACAGGGAAATTTAGGGTATTCCATTAAATCCTATCAATCGGTCAGCGAGATGATCGGAAGCCATATAGGACCTACGCTGCTTTTAATGGGAGTTTCCCTTGTGGTCAGCCTTCTGATAGCGGTTCCGGCAGGAATATACAGCGCGATTCATCAGTATGAGAAGGGAGATTATGCAGTAGTTACTTTTTCTTTTCTGGGGAGCAGTATACCGGGCTTTTTTCTTTCCCTGCTTCTGATTTATATTTTTACGGTAAAGTTAGGATGGCTTCCCTCCAGCGGCATGACGACCCTGGGAACAGAGGGAGGATTTGGGGATGTACTGAAACATATGATTATGCCGGTGATCGTTCTTGCCGCTTCTATGGCAGGCAGCAATATTCGATATATTCGAAGCGCAGTACTGGAAATTCTACAGCAGGATTATCTGCGCACGGCGCGGGCAAAGGGGATCGGACATTTTAAGGTCATCAATAAGCATGCCCTGCGCAATGCCCTAGTGCCTATTGTAACGGTGATCGGTATGGAAATACCGGTGCTGTTCGGGGGAGCGGTGATCATTGAACAGGTGTTTTCATGGCCGGGTCTGGGACTTATGACCATGAGCGCGATTACCAGCAGAGATTATCCGGTAATTATGGGGGTATGCCTTTTATCTGCAGTGGTGGTACTGATTGCAAATCTGGTAACGGATATTTTGTACGCGCTGGTTGACCCGACGATTCAGCTTGATTAGGAGACCGCCATGGAGAAAAGAAAAGATATTGCAAATGAAAGTTATGTTCAAACGGTCTTCAGACGTTTCCGCCATCATCATCTTGCCATGATCAGCCTGATAGTGGTCATTCTTTTAGGGGGAGCGGCATTGCTTGCACCTGTTATTGCGCCTTATCAACCGGATGAAATCGTAGGAACCTTCAGCGGCGCCCCCAGCAGAGAGTTTTGGCTGGGGACGGACCAGATCGGAAGAGATGTGTTCAGCAGGCTTTTGTATGCTATGCGGATTTCCCTTTTGGTAGGCATTATGGCGACTCTGATTTCCACAGTGGCAGGAGTGGTTCTGGGACTGATTGCAGGCTATTTTGGCGGCGTGGCGGATATGCTGATCATGCGGTTTACGGATATGGTCATGTCCTTCCCCTATATTCTTTTGGTTTTGGTGGCGGCAGCTATTTTTAAACCGGGTCTTTGGAATATTATTTTGATTTTGGGATTTGTAGACTGGCCGGGGATCGCCAGACTGGTGAGGGGCAATGTGCTGAATTTGCGGGAAACAAATTTTATCAAGGGAAATATTGTGGCGGGTATGCCTCTTAGGCATATTTTGTTTTCGGAGATCCTGCCCAATACGGTAGCGCCTATTTTGGTATATGCCACCTCTGTGCTGGCATTGTCCATGTTGGACGAAGCGGCGCTTAGCTTCCTTGGCCTGGGGGTGCAGCCGCCTACGGCAAGCCTTGGAAACATGTTAAACGGCGCGCAGTCTCTTACGGTTTTGACAAAACAGCCCTGGCTTTGGATTCCGGCGGGTGTTTTGATTGTGGTGCTGGTAATGGCAATTAATTTTATTGGAGATGCGCTGCGGGATGCAGTGGACCCCAACAGTGGGAGATAGCAGATGAGTCTGGAAGAAAGGTTGATTGAATATTTCAAGTGGTTTCATCAAAATCCGGAGTTGTCCTATGAAGAATATGAGACAACGGAAAGGATTAGAGGCATTCTTGAGGAGGAAAAAATAGAAATTTTACCCTGTTCCCTGAAAACGGGACTTGTGGCAATAGTGAGAGGCAAAAGAAAAGGACCCGTTCAGGCGCTGCGCTGCGATATTGACGGACTGCCCATAGTAGAGGAAACGGGGCTTTCTTATGCTTCCCGGCACAAAGGGAAAATGCATGCCTGCGGGCATGATTTCCATACGGTGGCAGGAATTGGATGTGCAATTCTTTTGAATCAGAAAAGAGAGGAGCTGGCAGGAACGGTGAAGATCCTGTTTCAGCCGGGGGAGGAATCTTCTCTTGGCGCTTTGAAACTACTGGAAACAGATGTTATGGAGGATGTGGAACAAATATGGGGTATCCATGCAGATCCCACCAATGAGGCAGGCGTTCTTGGCATCCGGGAAGGGTATGTGACAGCAGCGGTGGATCGGTTTGTAATCCGGGTAACAGGTACGGGCTGTCACGGCGCACACCCTGATGACGGCATAGATCCGATTCCGGCTGCGGCAGCAGTGATATTGGGGCTGCAGACCATTGTCAGCAGAAACATAAACGCTTTTCACCCTGCATTGGTCAGCGTGACCAAAGTGGAGGCAGGGAACACCTGGAATGTAATTCCGGAGACGGCGCTTATGGAAGGAACGGTACGTACCATGAGCAGGGAAGACAGAAGCTTATTTGAGAAGCGTATGAGAGAGGTGGCAGAAAATACGGCAAAGGCGTATGGAGGACAGGCGGAGCTGGAATGGTTCCCGGGACCTGCGGCTACCTATAATGACGGCGAAATGGTTCATAAAAGCATCCAGGCGGCTGAGAAATGCGGCTTGCTGGTAGTGCCTGAGGAAAGTTCCATGGGAGGAGATGATTTCTCCTTTTATGAGAAGAAAATCCCGGGCTGTTATATCAAAGTAGGAACAGGGAAGGGAGCGGCTATCCATCAACCAAATTTCCAGGTAGATCAAGGCGTCATTTTACCTACGGCAGGATACCTGACGGAATTGTTAATGCAATACTAAAAAATGAAATAATAAGCGGTGTTTATTTAAAGCTGTCCGATCTGTACCGGGCAGCTTTTTGCTATGCCAATCCTGTTTGAAAAGTTTGTCAGCACTCGCTGGTTATATGCAAAATGCACAAATATAATCTGCATATATAAACAAAAATATACAAAAAAATAAAAGTAATTGACGAATGGTGAGAAAATATGTATGATTAATATATAAGAAAACTGTTTAGGAAATATATTTCTTTATACGAGAAAGGAGGGGAGTCAAAAAGGAGTGAAAAGAATATTGGTGATCGGAAGCCTGAATATGGATATGGTAATTGAAATGAAAAGAATGCCAGTGGTAGGCGAAACGGTCCTGGGAACGCAGGTGTCTTATGTGCCTGGCGGTAAAGGCGCCAATCAGGCATATACGGCGGCAAAGCTTGGAGGAAAAGTCAAGATGCTGGGCTGCATAGGAAAAGATGATTTTGGGGAAGTGCAAAAAAGCAATTTGACAAAGTGCGGAGTGGATACCGATGACCTGAAAAGAGTTAAGGAACAGGGAACCGGAATGGCAAGCATTTATGTGGATGAGCGAGGAGATAATACCATTGTAGTGGTGCCGGGCGCTAACCTGGAATGCAATATCAGCTATTTGAAAGAATATGATAAGGCGCTGGAGGAATGCGACTATGTGATTTTGCAAATGGAAATAGCAGGTGAGGCTATCTACTACGCAATCAACAGGGCAAAGGAGCTGGGAAAAACCATTATACTAAATCCGGCTCCGGTACCGGACTCCCTCCCTGATGAGATCTTCTCCAAACTGGATTACATTACGCCCAACGAAACGGAATTGATGAAGCTTTGCGGAAAGGAAGGGGGCTCCATGAAAGATTACGCAGAAGGGGCAAGGGAGCTTTTGAAGCGGGGAGTCAAAAATGTTCTGGTAACAATGGGTAAAAAAGGAGCGCTTTTTGTGAACCGGGAAAAGGAGGAGTTGTTTCCTGCAAGAAAGGTATCAGCCGTGGATACCACAGCGGCGGGGGATTGCTTTAACGGCGCTTTTGTAGTGGCTCTTGCAGAAGGAAGAGAGCTTGACGAGGCGGTGATGTTTGCCAATGCGGCATCGTCCATAGCGGTTACCAGAAACGGTGCACAGACCTCAATCCCTGCCAGGGAGGAAGTGGAGGAGATTCTTGCAGAAATGGCGGTACATGCAGCATCTTAGTGGTGCGAGAAGGAATAAGATCAAAGAGAAGAAAGAGAGGTATTTTATGAAAAAGATGAATAAGATCGTGGCATTGATTATGCTGGTGGCGTTGACTTTGGGAACAGTGGGCTGCGGGGCAAAGAAGGAAGAAGAAAAGGATGGGCTGAAGGTTGTTCTTCTGATTACAAGTAACCTTGGCGATAAAGGGTTTTATGACAGCGCAAATGACGGTATGAAACTGATTGCGAAGGAATTGGGGGCAGAAGTAAAGACCATTGAGATGGGGCAGGACCCTTCCAAGTACGAGCCATATTTCAGAGATGTTGCAGAACAGGATTGGGATTACATTATTGTGGGTTCTTCTCCGGCTGTGGAAATTGCGGAGTCGTTGATACCGGAATATCCGGATAAGAAGTTTATTATGTTTGATACGGAAGTAGATTGGAGTAAGGGTGATTTTAGCAATCTTTACTGTGTACAGTATAAACAGAATGAAGGCAGTTTCCTTGCAGGTGCAGTTGCGGCAGTTATGACTACCGAAGGAAAGAATGCAAATCCGGAAAAGATCGTGGGATGTATCGGCGGCGGAGACCTTCCTATTATCAACGACTTTATGATCGGCTATATCAGAGGGGCACAGTATGTAGAGCCTGATATCAAGGTGGCGGTTGCATATGCGGGAACCTTCGTAGATTCTACAAAGGGTAAGGAGCTTGCTTTATCCCAGATGAATCAGCAGAATGTAGATATTTGCTTCCAGATCGCTTCCCAGACCGGCATTGGCGTATTGGATGCCGCAAAGGAAAAGGGGCTGTATGCCATTGGCGTAGATGGGGATCAGGCGGCGGCATTTAAGGACTCCGATCCGGGTATGGCAGAGGTTATCGTAACTTCCATGATGAAACGGGTAGACCAGTCTCTGCTCAGGGCGGTCAAGATGGCGGAAGAGGGAAGCTTACCCTGGGGAAAAACGGAAATAATTGGTCTTAAGGAATTAGGCGTAGGCATTATTTACGGAGAAAACTTCGAGAGAGAATTATCAGAAGAAAACCAGAGCATGATAAAGGATATAGAGCAGCAGATCATTGATGGAAAGATTCAGGTTGAATCGGCGCTTGGAATGGATACAGCAGAGTTTGAAGTCATTCGTAATGAAGTTGCACCGTAATGTATAGCAGGTATATGGGGCTGTCGGTTATTGACAGCCCCATGTTAAACACAAGAAGTGATAAGGAGATAAGCATGGCAGAAATCATTCTCAGCATGGAGAATATTACCAAAATATATCCTAACGGCTTTATTGCAAATAAGAATGTAAATTTTGAGCTGCGCAAGGGGGAAATACACGCCCTTGCCGGAGAAAACGGAGCGGGGAAATCTACCCTGATGAAGGTTTTGTTTGGAGAAGAGCAGTGCGAAGAGGGGAAGATCTTTTTTAAGGGAAAGGAAGTGAAGATCGACAATCCTCTGTGCGCTATTAAAATGGGGATTGGCATGGTGCATCAGCATTTTATGCTGGTTCCCAGCATGACAGTTGCAGAAAATATGGTGCTTGGACTGGAGCCGGAGAAAGCAGGATTTCTGGACAAGGAAGAAGCGATAAAAAGGACGAGGGAAGTATCGGAGAAGTATGGTCTGGACATCGACCCTTATGCACGGGTAAAGGATCTGAGCGTTGGACTAAAGCAAAGGGTAGAGATCCTGAAGGCTTTGCTCAGAGGGGCGGACGTGCTGATACTGGACGAGCCCACCGCAGTACTGACACCTCAGGAAACCGTAGAGATATTTGAAGAGTTGAAACGGCTCAGAGAGCTGGGACATACCGTAGTGTTCATTTCACATAAGCTCAATGAGATCAAAGAAATATGCGACCGCATTACCATTATGAGAGACGGAAGGACCGTAGACGTAAAAATGGTGGAGGAGGTATCAGAACAGGAAATCTCCAAATTGATGATTGGAAGAGACGTACAGCTTAAAACAAATAAAACACCGGCTAAGCCGGGGAAGGTATTTCTTTCCGTTCAAAATTTAAGTTATACAGATGCGGCGGGGCAGCAGATTTTAAAGGACATTAATCTGACGGTAAGAGCTGGCGAGATACTTGGCATTGCAGGGATCGAGGGAAACGGGCAAAACGAGTTGAGCGAGCTGATTACTGGAATGAGAAAGCTCCGTACCGGGAAGATCCGGATCGGAGGAGAAGATATCAGCAGAAGATCTGTGCGGAAGATCAGGGAGCTTGGGGTATCACATATTTCTCAGGACAGAATGACATACGGTGTGGTAAGCGATGCAGGAGTGGCGGATAACATCATTGCCGACCGTTACTATCGGAAGGAATTTAAAAAGGGAATTCTACTCAACAGAAAAAAGATCTGTGAAAAGACAGATCAGTTGATTTTGGAATACAGTGTAAAATGTGATGACAGAGAACAGCCGGTGCGGATGCTTTCCGGAGGAAACATGCAGAAGGTGGTGGTTGCGAGAGAATTTTCCAGCGATCCTAAGTTGATTATTGCCAACCAGCCTACCAGGGGAATTGACGTTGGAGCGGCGGAGCTGGTACACAGAAAGCTGCTGGAGCTTCGGGACAGAGAAGCGGCTATTCTGTTAATTTCAGCGGATCTCACGGAAATCATTAATTTAAGTGACAGCATTATTGTTTTGCATGACGGCGCCATTGCCGCTTATTTTCAGGAGGCAAAACAGATCGATCCGGTAGAACTGGGAGAGTATATGCTGGGTATCAAGAAAATGACCAAAGAGCAGATAGGAGGGGTGGTGCATGAACAGTAAAAAAATAGAAAAAAGGTTCGACGTAATAAGGACGCTGCTTGCTATTGTGATTGCGCTGCTGATTGCCCTTGTAGTGATCGTTCTTGTCAGTGATGATCCGGTAAATGCATTATATAATTTTTTGATCGGACCGATTACAAATGCCAGAAGGTTTGCCAATGTAATAGAGTTATCCATCCCCTTGATGTTCTGTGGTCTGGCGGTGAGCATTATGTTTGCCGCCGATCAGAGCAACATGGCATCTGAAGGCGCTTTTTATGTGTCCTGTACGGTGACTTCTGTAATAGCGGTGCTGTGGAAGCTGCCTCCTTTTCTTCATATTATTGCATGTCTGGCAGCCGGTACCATTACAGGAATTGTGATTATGTGTATTCCGGCAGTATTAAAGGCAAAATGGCAGGCAAATGAACTGGTATCCTCTTTGATGCTAAATTATATCTGTCTATATATGGGAAATTATATTATCAGAACCCGGGTACTGGACACCTCTCTTGGCATTACTACTTCTCTTGGCTTTCAGGAAAGCGTTTCGCTTCCCAATCTGATCCCGGGAACCCGCCTGCATTTAGGGCTGGTGTTCGTTATCATTGCCGTGATTTTGTGTTACGTTATGATGTACCATACGGGGCTGGGATATTCCATCAGAACCATTGGACAGAATAAAAACTTTGCAAAATATGCAGGTATGGGAGTAGGAGGCGTAGTGGTTTTGACCCAGGTCATGGGAGGCGCCCTTGCAGGTTTTGGGGGAGCAACAGAAATGATCGGCATGTATAACAGATTTCAGTATCAGGGACTTCCCCAATATGGGTTTGACGGTATGCTGATCGCCATTATGGCAAAGTATAACCCGGCGCTTGTACCTGTTGCTGCCATTTTTCTTGCTTATATACGTACCGGCGCAGATATTATGAACAGGACAAGCGATGTGCCTTATGAGATCATTTCCGTAATACAGTCGGCAATCATTATGCTGGTGGTTGCAAAGATGTTTTTGAATAATCTGAAGCATAAACAGATCGTAAAATATTCCAGGATGGAGCTGGAGAAAAAGGAGGCGTTGTGACATGAAACAGATTGTGAATATTATTTTTTCAACCCAGTTCTTTTATTCCATCCTTCGTATTTCAACGCCTATTATGTTTGCGTCCATGGGAGCGCTGATCACTTCAAGGGCAGGGGTAATTAACATTGGCTTAGAGGGTATTATGTTGTTTGCAGCGCTTTCCGGCGTGATTTTCAGCGCAGTTACTGGCAGCGCCTGGGCAGGATTTCTGGGAGCTGTTGTGACAGGCGTGCTGATTGCCATATTAATGTCTTATGTTGCATTGGTATTAAAATCCCATATTACCCTTACAGGCATAGCCATTAATATGTTTGCGTCGGGTTCTACGGTATTTATCCTTTATCTGGTAACGGGGGACAAAGGAATTTCTTCTTCTCTGGCAAGCAAGGTAATGCCTGCAGTGGAGCTTCCGCTGATTGGGAAAATACCGATTGTGGGCGAGATCCTTTCAGGGCATAATATTTTAACTTATCTTTCTTTTTTGGCTGTTTTATTTACTTATATTTTGTTAAACAAAACGGTAGTGGGACTGAGGATCAGGGCAGTAGGAGAAAATGAACAGGCGGCATTGTCGGTGGGAGCAAAACCGGTGAAATATCAGTTTATTGCCATGCTCATCAGCGGGGTATTAGCTGGAATGGGAGGGGCTTACATGTCCATGGGATATGTTTCCTGGTTTTCCAGAGATATGGTGGCTGGGCGGGGATTTATTGCCCTTGCCGCACAGCAGCTGGGACAGGGTACCACCCTGGGAACCATGTGTGCAACCTTTGTTTTTGGAATGGCGGATGCCCTTGCCAATAATCTTCAGGCACTGCAGATGCCGTCGGAATTTGTACAGTCTATTCCCTATTTGACAACGATCATAGGGCTGGTGGTCTTTTCCATAGCAAAGCAGCAAAAGGAATTAAAAAGAATCAGAGAAAATAATCAAAAAACTGTTTGAGAGAAAGGAAGATAATTATGAGAAAAAAAGCGTGGGAATATGGAAGAGAAATAATTGAAAAGGAAAGACCCTTTCCGGAACGCGCAGGCCGTGTGGCGTGGGATGATGTGATCAGAGATGGAAAAAGGGATTTGGAAAACATGAAATATCTTTGGGGCGGAAATGTCACGGAATCTTTGCTGCCGCTGTTTTTCATTGCAGTGTATGTACAGGAATACGGAAATTTAGGATATGATGTAAGCAAAGCAGAGGAGATGATCGAAGAAGGGCGGGAGCTTGCCAGGGTGAAAAATGATATTGCCCTTTACAGGCATACCTGCAGGCTGCTGAAAACTTTATTTGATTCGCCCAGGAAAGAGGATCATGAGCACTGGAAATACACGGAATATAACACCTTTGAGCAGTATGCCGCCGCAGTTAAATTCCCGAAATATGAGCCATATACACCTGACAGGGAGGAGCTTTTTGATAAGATTTATGGAGGATGGGTAGCACAGGTCTGCGCAGGGGCAATTGGGACGGCAATTGAGGGATATCACACGAAAGCATTGGAAGAGGTGTACGGAACGGTTGACCGTTATATCAAAGATCCTGAGATGTATAATGATGATCTGACCTTTGAGCTTGCCTTTTTGGAAACCTTTATCAGAAAGGGCTATGAACTGACGGCTGCCGATGTGGCGGAGGATTGGGCGGCAAGGCTTCCTTTTGCATTTACGGCGGAAGGGATCGCGCTTAAAAATATAAAAAACGGAATCTATCCCCCGGAAAGCGGAAAGTTCAGAAATCCCTTCAGGGAATTGATCGGTGCGCAAATGCGGGGCGGAATCTGTGGTATGGCTGCGCCGGGCGATCCTTATATGGCAGCAAAGCTTGCCTGGGAGGACGCCATTGTGTCTCATCACAATAATGGTGTGCTTGGGGAAATATTCAATGCAGTTATGGTTTCCCTTGCTTTTATCAAAAAGGATATGCGCGAGATCTGCAGAGAGGCAATTGACTTGATGCCTGGGGACAGCGAATATTATACCGTTGTGGAATATGCATGGAATGCATGCGAAAAATACGGAAACTGGAGAGAAGCATGGCTTGATTGTGATGAGAAATACAAGAAGTTTTGCTGGATACATGCTTATCCCAATGCCTGTGCAGAGGTAGTTGCCCTGTATTTTTGTGATAACGACTATGATAAACTGGTAAATCTGATCGCCATGTGCGGGCTGGACTCTGACTGTAATGCGGCGCAGGTAGCGAATATCCTTGCAGTTGCCCAGGGAAAAAATTGTATCGGAGAAAATTGGACCGATCCCATAGGAGATTATATGGAAACTTATGTAAGAGGTATGGAGATTGTAAAATTTAAGGTTTTGACGGAAAAAACGGTAAATGCGGTTTTAAAAGCAAAAAAGGAGTAAGAAATATTCATGAAAGCATGGGAGTATACGTATAGAAAAACACAGGATGCCGTTCCCATACTGCAGACAGAAAAGGAGAAAGAATGGACAGATCAAAAAGTCAGTATGGGAGATATCGATATTGAAGAAACCAGAATTCGCTGGGCGACCCAGGTGCCTGGCAGCAGAGCCCCCGATTATGTGATGATGGGAGGAATCCAGGCAACGGAAAACATGGGTTATGACGTAAGGGAAGCGGAGGAAATGATTCCCCGGATTCAAAAAGCTTATGAGGAAAAGGAGCATGTGGAGTTCCTGAAGCTGACCGCGAAGCTGTTCCATGTGCTCGCCACAGCGCCTAAGCTTGAGGAACATCCTTATTGGAGCTATCGGTATTATGAATCTTTTGAAGACCACAAAGAGGAGGTAATTTTTCCTGTTTATCAGTTGCCTTCTTATACGGAAGAAGAGCTGTTTGAAAAAATCCATGCAGGCTGGCAGGGACAGATCGCAGGGGCGGCATTGGGAACCATCATTGAAGGTTATACCAGTGACCAGCTGAAAAAAGCATTTGGAGATATTCGGGGATATTTAAGGAAGCCCAGCACCTATAATGATGATGTTTTATTTGAGATCGCTTTTCTGGAGGCATATTTAAAGAAGGGTAAAAGTATTACCTCGGAGGATATTGGCTTAGAATGGGTGGGAAGAATTGAGTATACCTGGAGTGCGGAGGAAGCCGCCTTTAAGAATCTGAAAAGAGGGATATTTCCGCCTGAGTCTGCAACCTTAAATAACCCCTGGAGAGAGTGGATCGGCGCACAGATGCGGGGTTCTATCTGCGGAATGGTGGCGCCGGGAAATCCGGAGCTTGCGGCGAAGCTTGCCTGGATAGACGGAACGGTTTCCCATGTCAATAACGGCGTTTTGGGAGAGGTATTTAATGCGATTCTGGTATCCCTCGCCTATGTAGAAGACGATGTGAGAGAAATTCTGAAAAAGACGGTGGAATTGATGCCGGCAAAAAGCCAGTACTATGCAGTGGTGAAATTTGCATGGGATGCCTGTGAGGAAGCCGGAAGCTGGGAGATGTCGTGGAAGAAATGTGAGGAGAAATTTAAAAGGTATAATTGGATACATACATATCCCAACGCGGCAGCAGAGGTAGTATCCCTTTATTTCGGGGGAAATGATTTTGATTTGTGTATGCATATCTGTGCAATGTGCGGTCAGGATGTGGACTGCAATGCAGGTCAAATCGGAACGATTTACGGCATTATGCAGGGATACAAGGGGATTCACAAAAGATGGACGGAGCCTTTTGGGGACAGATTTGACAGTCTTTTAAGAGGCTATGAGCATACTACCGTTTCTTACCTGGCAAAGCTGGTACAAAAAGCGGTCAAACTTATGGATGAACAGGAGGAAGAATGTGAACTTTGATACAAAAAATCTGGCAAGAAAATTGATCGTAGCAATGCTTGGACTTATGATCTGTGGAGTAGGAGTGGGCATTTTTCTGTACAGCGGTCTGGGGGTAGATCCGGCAAGTGTATTCGAACTGGGTATTGCAAAGGTATTTCATATTACCTACGGAACAGCCTCAGCGGCAATCAATGTGGTGATTCTGGCGATTGTGTTTTTTCTGGATAGATCCTATATCAACATAGCCTCTGTTCTTGCAATCTTTGGGATCGGTTATACGGCGGATCTCACGAATTTTGTTTTGGGTCTGTTTTTGAAGGGAGAACAGCACATAGGAGTAAGGATCGTTATGATCGTAATTGGGCTGCTGATTATGAGTACCGGAATTGCCGCATACATAAGAGCTGATCTGGGAGTAGGAGCCATTGATCTTATTTCGGAGATCATCAGTAATAAACTTAAGATCTCTTATCGGGGTGTGCGGATCGGGGCGGATATCACCTTTGTAATTGTGGGCTTTCTGCTGGGAGGAACTGTTGGGATCGGAACGGTACTGGCAGCGTTTATGACAGGACCGTCAGTGCAGTTTCTGCGTCCCTATGTCTATAAAGTGACGGATAAAATTTTGAAAAGGGAGTAAGAGGCAAGATGGGGCGTTACATTTCCCATTGGCGTCAAAGCGCGGCACTGTGTCAGGCGGGTACGGGAGGCGTTACGGTATTACAGGGCAGGGTACGGCAGGGCATGGAAGCACATGGGTTCAGGACTGGTCTTGAAATTGGATTTCACTAACGGAATGGGGAAGGTTGTTTAGAACTGTTCGGGTCGGAGTATAGCGGCATCCTTGCCGCATACTCCTGATTCCGCCATCCGTGGCGGAATCACCCTGTGTATTCTTCCATTCCGTAAGTGAAATAACCAATTTCTCGCCAAAGCCCTGAACCCATGTGCTTCCATGCCCTGCCGTACCCTGCCCTGTAATAGTGTAACGCCTCCCGTACCCGCCTGACGCAGCGCCGCGCTTTGACGCCAATGGGAAATGTAACCTGGAAACGCTAAAAATGTGGCGGTTCAGCCTGCCCCAGGGAACAGAAGCGTATCGGCAATTTGGTTTTGCACCTGGGGGACATACATCCTTTCCAGGCTTTGGCGGAGAATTGGTAATTTCACTTA
>CAMWCA010000024.1 GCA_947172705.1 uncultured Lachnospiraceae bacterium | reverse complement strand
ATTCCACATCAGGACAGCCCCCTTCCTGTATATTGGATAAACATATCCTCTAAAGTTGGCTCTTCTGAATGGATACTGACAATTTCATCATACCCGAAAGGAATGCCTCTTTCCAATTCCGGAATCTCTATTATGTTTTCCTCACGCCTGCCTTGATACAGATATTCAATCCGTACACGGTGATTACTGTTTTGTTCTTTTAATCTTTTCGGCGTGTCCAGTGCAACAATATTTCCGTTTGTAATAAAAGCTACCCTGTCGCACAATAAATCTGCATCCAGCATATTATGCGTGGTTAAAAATACGGTTGTGCCTTTCTTTCGTTCTTCTTCTATGATCCTGCGGAACAGGACAGCGCCGGAAGGGTCAAGCCCGCTGGTGGGCTCGTCCAAAAACAGCAGTCTCGGGCTACTGATCAGCGCCCTTGCCATGCTGACACGCTGACGCATCCCTTTGGAATATGACGAAACCGGTTTTTTCAGGAAATCGGTCTTAAATTCCAATTTTTCCAAAAGTTCTCCAATATCCCTGCACTGACCTGCAGGATAAAAAGAGGAAAAGTATTTCAGATTGTCAATGGCGCTTAAATTTGCATACAAATAGGGAAATTCAAATAAAACCCCTATTTTTTCAAAAAAATCCCGGGTATGTGACGTAGAAATATCCTGTCCAAACAAGGACACATAACCGCCATGCCCCTTTAAAATTCCAGTGAGGATTTTTTGAGTCGTGGATTTTCCCGAACCATTGGGACCAAGAAACCCAAAGATTTCCCCGTCTCCCACCGTAAAATCCAAGCCATGCAGCGCCTGCTTATCTTTTCCGTAAGAAAACGTCAGATTTTTAACTTCAATCATTCCTCATCCCCCCACTTCCCTTGCCGGCTTTCTTTCTTTTCCTGCTGGCGTTTGTTCCACCATTTCATAAATTTCATCTTGAGAGGGACGGAAATTATCAGCACTGCTACAACGACCATCCACCAATACCACGGGGTTCCTAAAAACATATACCATACCTCCTTATCAGTTATTGGCATTAATATAAAAAATTGGAGTGAAATCAGGGTGTGGTCACTGTGAAATTGAGGTGAAAAAATCGAGTGCTTACGCACTCGATTATAAGAATGCTACGCATTCTCCCCAAATGATTTGACCTTCATAAATTCAAAGGCTACTGATTATAAAAATTTCAATCTATGATGGGAATAGAAAAGAAAAACCTGACGCCGTCTGCTAAGTTTTCTGCTCCGTATTCTAAGTTTTGCATGGATAAGATTTGTGCTGCAATGGCAAGCCCCAAGCCTGAACCGCTGTATTTTGCATCTTTATCACGGTAGAACTTTTCCCATATTTTAGGCAAAATTTCGGGCGGTATGGAAGAGCCCTGGTTATAAACGGAAAAATGAAGCATATTTTCCTGTACAATCAATGACAAGCGTAAAATACCCTTTGGAGATACATTCTTTTTTGCATTGACAATAAAGTTGTTTAAAACCTGCTCCATACGCTGTCTGTCCGTATAAACAAAAACTTTATGTTCCGGAAGTTCGTACTGTAATTCAAAATCGATTTCCGGCATATCGATCAATAACCGCCCCGCTATCGTCTCTGCAAATTCTACGAAGTCAAACCGCTCCGGCACCAATGCTGCAGCCCCACTTTCCAATGCGGACAAATCTAACAATGTCTCGATCAGCATACCCATTCTTTCTGTTTCGGAAATGATGATCTCGGAATATTTCTGCCTTTTTTCTTCCTCCGTTTCGTCCTGTATTCCCTCCGCGTAGGCACGGATCACTCCTATGGGCGTTTTCATTTCGTGGGAAAGCCGGTCTGTTAATTCTTTTCTCTCCCTTAATAATTTTCTTTCCTGCTGCACATCTTTTGCAAGCCGGTCATTTGCCTTTTCCAGTTTTTCAAGGGCGTCCTGCAAATTTTCGGACATCTTATTGAGATTGTCTGCAAGCTCCCCGAATTCGTCTTTTGATGTTATTTTGCAAGGCTGGGAAAAATCCAGCCTTGCCGCCCTGTGCGCCATTTCGCAAATTTTATCCATCGGATCTGAAATAAACCGTCCTAATAAGCGGTCTATCATCATGATCAGCAAAATGACAAAGATCACCCACACTAAAAAAGAAAGATTCTCTCCTAAAGGCAGCCGTGTTGAAATAAGATATGAAATCATCAAAAGGATGCCTGCAAGCTTTGAAATCATGACTATTTTTTTTCGTACCGTCCGGAGTGAAAATCGTTCTCTCATTTTGCCACCTCAAATTTATATCCGGAACGGATAAGCGTTACAATGGATTTTCCCTCACTGCCCAATTTCTGCCGCAAAGTTTTGATATGGGTGTCTACCGTCCGTGTATTCCCCTCAAAATCATACCCCCAAATACGGTTTAATAGTTGTTCCCGTGAAAAAATCTGTTCAGGATTGGACATAAAAAAATACAGCAGTTCATATTCTTTGTGCGTCAACGTAATTTCCGTGCCGCCCAGGAACACTTTATGCGCTGTAGGGTTTATGGTTATTTTCCCTGCACTGATCGTAGGGTTTAGCGTATCATTAAGCATATCCGCAGGGAATGCCGCAGTACGGCGCAGCAAGGCGTTTGCCTTCGCAAGCAGTACCTTCGGGCTGAAGGGTTTTGTCATGTAATCGTCTGCGCCGTATTCGTAGCCTTTCAGTTTATCTTCCTCATCACTTTTAGCAGTCAGCATAATAATTGGCAGACCGCTCATCTCTCTTGCCATTTTACATACGGAAAACCCGTCAAGATGCGGCATCATAATATCCAGTATCATCAAATCCATGGGATTATTTTTCAATAACATCAGGGCGTCCACACCGTCATCAGCGGTAAAACAAGTATGCCCTCCCCTGCGCATATATTCGGAGATGATGTTTTGCATATTCTTTTCGTCTTCTACAATTAGAATGTTTGCCATAATATTTTCCTTTTCAGTCTCGACAACCACTTAGGGGCACAAAAAAGAGCAGTTCATACTTTTGCAACAACCCCTTTCCATTATTTAACGCATACCTTTTGTCTTAATCTCACCTAATTTTTTATTACAGTTTCTATACGAAGGAAAAGCTGTAAATCCTGGTCTGGAGATAAAGTTTCTTGTTTCATCATAATACACACTTAATAATCCTGTTAAAATAAATTGAAATCCTATATGTTGTTCTTCATCAGTATGATCAAAAAATATATATTCAGCTTTTCCCCCTGTTTTCGGACGCTTTTTAAAAATGCTCCATTTGCTTAACGCCCCAATATATCCTATCAAATCATCAAAATAATCCTCTTCACTTTTATATTCCTGTTGCAACTTATCAAAAATCCAATCTTCTGTATTTTTCTCCTTTTTTTCAAAAGAATCCATTGATACCAATGCCAAAAACGGACCTCTTATATTAACTTTTGCATCATTCTCACACCTGCATAATTTAGAGGCTTTTTTCAGCATACACAATTCGTGAGCTATATCGGAGTCATGCAAATGCTTTTTTACTGAAATAACCCCAATAACTCCTTCCGGCGGAACAATTACACTTTCCCCAAATCTCTGAAATATTGGATATTTTGCACTATCATACACTATAATATCCAACTGCGTTGAATGAACGTCTTCTTGTCCTTTTCGGTATTTATTTTTAAGTCCGGTTTTTACCGCAGGTCGTAAAATAAACCCTGTCAATACCTCCAAATCTTTAGGAAGATATCTCTTTAAATATTCTCTAATTAAAGTTTCAACATATCTTCCATCCTCTCCGTTATGATCTGCTCCATTCCTATTTTCTGCCGGAATTAGCACTTGAAACTGCTTATAAGTATCTAATAGAGCCTGCATTTCATTTGACCAATATTCTCTTATACGCTTACCATCCACAATTCATAACCTCTCCATCTAACTTATTTCACACATTCACACAATCCAAAATCACCCCAAGCTTTCCATCAACTCTACCACCACATCACACGCATCCTCAAACACAATGTCCATTGCATATTCAAAATCCTTCTGATAATTCTTCCACTGCCTCTGCATTACTTCACTCTTCTTAACCGTATCCATAATGCTATGATACTCCTTAACCACCGCTGATGAGCCACGTTTCTCTATGGTGGCGTTCAGTGCAGCCTTTAACGCATCCGGCTCTATGTTTGTATATTGTAGCTTGGTCAATATATAGATATCGTAGTAATCTCTTGGTCTGGTATTCTGGTCACCTCTGGATATAACTGTCTCCAGTTTTTCCGCCATAATGGTTTCCAGATTATATGCAAGCACCGAAATACTTCTATCTTCTAAGAGAAGTTTGAATTGATACTCCACCTCTTTTGGCGTAATCTTGTCCCCTGTCGTAATATCCAATTTCAGCGGAACAGCCATTGGCAGATAATTTGCCGACAAAGAAACACGGTACCCGGTATATACATCTCCCTCTCGAATCTCTCCGATGCTACGGAAACTAAAGGTCACATCATCCTCTAATTCTATTTTGCAAATCTCTTCAAACATTTTCCGCACCGTCTGTTCATTGACAGGCAAGCCTTTTATGGTTGCATCCATATCCATAGTTGCTCTGGTATCAAGCCCCACCATTGCTGCAATCAGAAATCCACCTTTCAAAATAAAATTCTGCTGATATTTTGAAAGGGATATTCGCTCCAGCAATCTCTCTAACATAAAGTTCTGCATCACGAGCTGTGCGGATATATGTTTTTCCTTTGCAAAATTTTTAATAATCGCTTTTAGTTGCATTGCATTTTTCATAACAACACCTCCAGATATGCTCTGAGTCTTTTTTCTGCCTTCAAAATTTTTGCATACTCTGACAAAAGCGGAATATTTTTATCCACTCTGGTTGCATACCGTTTAAAAGCCTCCGCCACTACCTGAATATCCACTTGACTATGTGTGCGTAAAATATCACAAAGCGTACGCTCCACACTATATGCCCTTACTATATTTCCTCCCGGCGTAACCGCTTCCGCCACTCCCAAATCATACAAATCTTCTTTGCACTGCACACATCGAATGTTTTCTTCTTTGGGCTTTGTCAAATTATAATTCGTCGGAAATGTCATGTAATACCTGTTCGGCGTCCTGTCCGTTAACCCCCAAAGGAACAATGCTGTTTCATGAGAATAGATTCCTCTTTTAAATCGACTCTGCCAATTAAAAATCTCGTCATCCCAAACCTCCGGCAAAATATAAACACCCCTTGTTGACTTTTCAATCATGCCCTTTTCAACAAGGTATTTAATATTTCCACGAGAGATGCCTGCTGCAACCACCATTGCAGTAGTAACTGTACCATTATTCTCTTTTGCCATCTTGATAATTTCTTCAGTTGCGCCCACAATAGCTCCCTTTCTTTTTATTGACTTCTATGCTTACAATTGTATTTTTATATGGCATAAAAGTCAATATGAATACTTCTTTTTTTCTCTCTTTATTACTTAAATTATATACTTAACTGCATGGTTCACCATGACCTATACCATAGTCCACCGAATGGGCAGCCCCGTCCCTTGATGCTTTCCTCATGGCATAACAAATTTGCCTTACATGCCTTTAATTTCCGGTTTTTTGGGCGAATATGGCATAAAAATTCTAAGCGTTGCACCAAAAGTTATGCTATACTTCAAACGCCCACAAGGGCAATTCAATGACCAACAGTTATACTTCATAATATTGCAACAGCCCCTTAAAAAAGAGGCATTATGAATCAGTTACAACCTGTTCTGACCTTTGCTGATTTATTACTCTCTCAGCTTCTTTAAAACCAGTACTCATTAATTTGTGATAAGCTACTTTTTTCTCCACTTTTTATCAAACATAACGCCACCATTATCAAAAGCATAACGTACTTTTCTATCAGCTGCGAGCAGTTTAAATTTTCCTGTAAAATTAAAATTCCACTCCCCAAATATTCTGGTCTTTTTCTTTTCCACCTGCTAACTCGCCAAAACAGAGGTAATATCTGACACCGCATAAGGCGGAATTGAATGGGAAAGGAGTCTGCACTTTATCAACTCATGGCATCCGCATGAGCGGCGTCATAAATGGCATTGTAAACGGTAACGAAGAATACCAGACGCTCAGCCGCAAATCGGACGAGTCTTCCGGCAAACTGGACGGAATAGATCTGTCAAAAGAAGACCGACTGCTGATCGACCGCTAATCAGCGAATAGAATACGCCCAACACACGATATGGAATGCTTGCCTGCCTGCTAGGCTTTTCTAACTAACAACATCTGATTTTTTATGTACTTGCGAAATCTTATCTTGTTTTACTTTTACGCGGTCGAAAATAGAATAATTAATTTCTTTTAATTTGCAGAAATCTCCTTCATCAATATCACACATAGTATATTCTTTGGATACAAACATCTTTCTTGCTCCGGTAACCGCATCATTACCATATACATATATTTGAATAACAACATTATTTTCATATTCCTTGAAAATATCATGAAAATGAATTTTTCCCTTTTTTGCACGCTTCCTTATTCTTTTAGAATACATTTTTTTCGTAAATTCATGCTGCATTGATTCTGATGGATATAATGTTAATGTCAACAAAAAACTTTCTTTTCGCATTTTACGAGATTTAAAACCTGCTAAAGAAGTCACAAAATATTGTTCTTCCGAATTTGATATATTAAGAAAACATATATGTTTACTTTTGTCATTTTTAACTGCAAATTTGGCAACAATGTTTACTTCTATCAAATCTCGATATCCTACATTAGCAATTCTAAATCTATATCCATAGGACCTTCGAATTCCATCCACTGTGAAATCTGATTTTACTAAATTATTAGAAAATATAACTTTAGTAAGCGAAATTTTAAATGTTAAAGCCCAAAAGAGCCAGGACGCAGCAATTGATAACAAAATACTCCACAAAACGTCGCTCCAATTAATCACAATATTCCTCCTATGAAAATTTTTCAGGCAACATTATAATACTACATCCCTAATCCCGTTTCTACATTTTTTCAAAATTTCAAAAAGTAAGGCATATCAGATTTTCACATCCGATATGCCATTATATATCTTTATCAACCCTATATTGTATTTATTCCTCTTCTTCTCCACCACCATAAAAAACGTCTTTGCTAATTAACTCTAAAAGCTTGGTTGTAAATGGACTATCCTCTAACAAACCTTTGTTATAAATATCATAGAATTCGTATTTGTTTATAGAATATAAAGTACTCATAAAATTCCCAAAGTCAACTTGACTACACTTTGCAAGCGCATTATAACCTGCTTCATATGCCTTATGCCGAAACGCTCCACGTTTTGCCATGAAAATTAATGATTCCCTAAGATCTGCGGGACTCTTTGAAAGTTTCTTGATAATCGCATTCCATACTTCATCACTTCTACATTCATCTATAATATTTTTTAATAAATTTCTTGCTACTAACGGAAAATGATTGTTGATTTCCGCAACTAATTCATCATCATTTTGAATTCTTGCCAATATATCTGAATCCCATGTTGGTCGAAACTTTCCTTCAGCAATTTTAATTTCCAAATGACTATATAATTTATTTTCCAAATCTCGCTCATCCAAAAATTCTCCATATAATGACTTATTTCTAATTTCCTCTTTGAAACTACGAACCAATTTTAATTGTTTTACATCAACATCATTAGGAATTTCTTTCGTAGAAAAATAAAGCATTGCCAATTTATGTTCCGTAATATGTCTCTGAATTTCTTCTACTGTTCCACTTTTTGCTGTTTTTGTAGGACTTCCCAGTTTTGTCCAAAAAATACCAATAAGAATATCACATTTATCCAATACTTCTTCGTTTATATATTCTTGTGCAGTCTTTCCTGTCTCTGGCGCAGCATGTGTTTCCCATCCCACAGGTAATAATACAATTTTTTTACTTTCAGCATTAATAGCATTCCAACGCATTATAACAGAACGAACAATTTCTCTTTCTTTTCGTACATCATCGGGTGATGCAATAAACACTTTATATACTTTAGCATTATAACTCATATGTATCCTCCTTACACTTTCCTATATATTTTCTTATTAGAATCTGCCTTATAAACAGCATCTACATAGAGTTTCCAATTTACTCTCTCATCATGAGATATCTGCTTTTTTACCTCTTTCGTCTCATCCCTTTCTGGGTACAATAATATTATACTCCCTTTCAAGATAATCAAGTATATGATTGTGATTCAGGCATGTTGGCTCAACCTCAACGAACGCCCCTAACTGAAATTTTACCCGCTCTTCTTATATACTCAAATCAAATCATCCAAATCGGCACAATATAATTATCCCGGTCAATCGCACCAAGCTCCGGTTTCATACAGATAACAGCCCCCTTAGAGCGAGGCGTTGACGACTTATCCAACAGTTCAAATACTTTGATCAGCTCTGTTCCCGGATTGGAAGTCTTTTTAATCTCAATTGGATTCAAAACTCCGTCATGTTCAAGCACAAGGTCGATCTCCTTGGCATCTTTATCACGATAATAGTACAGATAAGGTTCCCTGCCGCAATTCAAATAAGTCTTCCTGATCTCGGCAACCACATAATTTTCCAGGATCGCTCCATTCATCGCACCGCTTTCCAATGTTTCCGCACTGCTCCATTTCGTCAGATAACAAACCAATCCTGTATCATAAAAATACAGTTTAGGGGTTTTCACAAGACGCTTCAACAGATTATTGGAATAGGGATGAAGGTAGAAAATGATTCCCAATGTCTCCAGAATCCTCAGCCAATTCTTCGCCTGCGTCTGATTAATATCTGCATCCCTTGCAATTTCAGCAACGTTCAGCATTTGACCGCACCTTGCCGCTGCCGCAGTAATAAATTTAAAAAATTTAAGGGAATCAATGGCGTCTGATAACTCCTTTACATCACGTTCAAGATAGGTAGCCAGATAACTGCTATAAAAAATCATACTATTGCTTTTGGCTCCGCTTACAATCGCGGGCATGGAACCTTTATAAATCCGCTCAAAAATCCCCCTTGTATCTGCCTTTTTCCTGACTGCTTTTCTGGCTAACAGCGCCTCCATATCAATTATAAAAGGCTCTATCCCTTCGTCCGAAATTTCTGCCTGAGACAAAGAAGTAAGGGAAAGCACCGCTGCTCTTCCCGCCAAAGATTCCTGTACCCCCTGCATCAGTTTAAACGCCTGGGAACCTGTAAGCCAAAATGCACCTGGTTCATGATTTTTGTCTACATGCATCTTGATATAAGTAAATAGTTCCGGTGCATATTGCACTTCATCAATCAAAACAGGCGGTTTATGCAACTGTAAAAACAGTTCAGGATCTGTTTTGGCAACGCTTCTTTCGTTCAAATCATCCAGGGTAACATATTCTCTATCCGTACCTTCCATTAATTTCTGCAGCATGGTAGTCTTACCTACCTGTCTCGGTCCTGTAACCAAAACTACAGGATATTCTTTTGTAACCTGATTTACTACATTCTCCAAATTTCTTGTTATATAATTCATATTCATGTCCTTTTTCGGCTAATTCATATTTCAATTATATTTTAGCCGGATCAAAACTAAAAAGCAAGCATATTTCGGCTTATTTGCATCTTCTTTACATCTTAGCCGAAATATGCTTATCACTCTTTACCTCTGCTCCAAAACCCCCGCAATCTTCTCGATCATTTCATCCTCTTTCAGCCGGAATTTAATTTCCACCCTTCTGGAAGCCGGCATATCTACCTTTTCTGTTGCATTACCGTTGGCATCCTTTTTATAAACGGGGTTGCTCCAGGACTTTCCATTGACCGTAAGAAGCTTTTGCAGCTGCTGGATCTTTGTCTCGCTAAGCCCGTTTCGCTTGTCCAAGCAAAAATCCGCCACGGCATTTGCCCGCTCGTAGGACAACTCCATATTGCTCTGATAGCCGCCGTCCGTGTCCGTATGCCCTTCAATGATGATTTCGGCAATATAATCCCGGAACTGATCCTGAAGCAGCACATCCAGATACATGGGGATAATGTTTTTTAACGTCTCCCTGCTGTCTGCGGTAAGCGAAGCGCTGTTGTAACGGAAAAGCACATCCGAAGAAAAGGTAATGGAACCTGTCTGGGCATCCACCTTCATGGTAGAGTTGCTGAAAGCGGACTGTAGCGCCCCGATAATATCCGTACGGATACCCACGATATCCTGCAATTCCTGTTTGGTGGTGGTCAATTCCTCTCTGGCATTTTCAATTTCCAGATAGGCATCGTTCAATTCCTGCTTGGTCAGAGCCGCCTGCTCATAAGCCTGCTGCAATTCTGCCAGGGAAGAGGCAAGCTCCTCATTAGACTTCTCCAGATCCTCGATGGTGGCGTCTAACTCGCTTTGCGCCGTATTAAGCTCCAGCTTTGTCTGCTCCAAATCGTTGGTTTTTTGTCTGTATATGGCAAGGGTAATCGCAATCATCAAAATAAAAATCAGCAAAAGCGCCGCCATCATATCCGAATAGGACTGCCAATAGCTATGCTCTCTGAAAGCTTCCCTGTCCCTTTGTCTATTTCTCATACAAATCCCTCATCTGCTCAAATGTATAGATCTGGCTGCTGATCTCATCGCTCATGTCATTGCATGCATCCGCCAGCATTTTCTTCTGCTCCTCAAGCTGCCCTGCAAATACCTCCTGCCTTTCCATAACCTTTGCAAGCGCTTCCTGTACGTTACGATTTACCTCCACTAAGGCGGTAACCGCTTCCACCATTTCCGCAGCATTCGCCGCGCTTGCAGACTGGGCTTCTCCCGCATGCTTTAAAACATTTCCAAGCTTCTTAAAGTCTGTATCCAAAGCAGACTGCATCTGCGCGGTAAATTGATCCACAATACGCTCCACACCTGCCGTCTGCTCCTTTGCATTGCCTTGCAGTAACGCAAGCATCTGCTTTAAGGAACTTGCCATTCCCGCCTGATAAACAAGCATGGTGGCAGCATTCTCATCCTCCTTCGGGCTGATGGGCTGGGCAGTCTGCCGGAACACATTCAAAAATTCTCCCAGCGTCTCATAGGCATCCGCCATAACGCCTCGATAGACAACATTGAATACCAGCGAAAAAAAGATACCGTACACGGAAGTGTGAAAAGCCACCTTCATACCGGACAGCAGGGAACCTACATTATCTGAAATTGTAAAAATATCGTCCCCGCTGAACGCCCCCAACCCCATGGACAAGCCAAGAAACGTCCCCAGAATTCCCAGCCCTGTAAGCGTTCCGGAAACCCCGGAATTGAAAAAGTTCATGCCTGCCCTGTCCAGAAGATCCTCATTGATATATTCCCCCAGGTCACAGGAAAAATCAGCGCCGCGTCTTGTCTTTGCACTCTTTACCCTCAGACGATACTTATTGAACGCGTTCTGCAATTCTTTTTCCTCAAAGAGCTGGGCTGTATCCTTATAATTTGCCCAAAGATTCTTTCCGTTTGCTTCCTTATATTCCTTCTGGAGCCGGAACGCAACATCTTCCAGCTCGTAGGTAAGCCTGTTAAGCCTGCCGAAGCTGACAGAAGCTATGATAAAAAGAATTCCAATGATAATCAAAAATACAATATTAATTACCAAATTCGTATAGGAGCTTATTTCCCTGGTAAACACTCCGTTGAGGTACAAAACAAACGCCACAACAATGGCATACAAAAAATACAGTACATAATACAGCTTACTTTTCATCCGTATTCCCATCCTTTTTCTCAATTGATGTAATTATTATTTCCGTTATCCTAAGATTGATTCTTGCCGTTTATATCTTAAACCTATCACATTTTTTCAGGGAGTTCAATTCTCTTAGGAATTTCTTATATATTGACATGCAAAATCTGAACTATAAATACTGTGACAGCTTTTCCGCAATAATGCCGACATTTTTGTATGTAATTATTCTGCATACCAGATCCGTAAAACCGCCATACTTGCGGTATAAAAGATTAAACAGCAGATAAGCCGCCCTCTGGCTTTTATCCTCGGGCATTCGCTTCCAAATATTTTTCAGGCTGTATATCTGCTTATAGATCCATATATATCCGTTATAAAGCTGCTGTTCCGACATTTTTGCCGGACGAAATACCACATGCGCCGTGTTATACCTGGATAAATCCTCCGATGTGATTCTGCCCTGCTCTTTTAACCTGTTATATAATTCCGTGCCGGGATAAGGCGTTAAAATGTGGGATGTGACGGTTTCAATTTTATTCTTTACAATCCAGTCAAGGGTCGTCCTGAAGGTATCCGGAGTATCCCCATCCAGTCCAAAGACAAAACTGGCATTGATCATAATGCCTCTTTCATGGGTCATTTTAACTGCTTTCTCATATACCGCTGTGTTATTTTGTATTTTATGGACATGGCTGATGGAATCCGCCTGTATGCTTTCAAATCCTACGAACAATCCCTGGCATCCGCTGCGTTTCATCAGATCCAGCAATTCCCCGTCACATAAAGCGTTCAGCGAAACGGCGGCGTTCCACTTAATATCCAGGGGAATAAGCCTTTTTAAAAATTCCCTGAGCCATGCCGGATTTCCTGCAAAATTGTCGTCTATAAACATAATATGTCTTGACCCGACCGCTTTTATATCCTCTAAAACAGCCTCCATATCACGATTTACATACATTCGCTCACCGGCACTGTTGTAGCAAAAATCGCAGTGAAAAGGGCAGCCTCTGCTTGTATGGATCACGTTGCAATATAAGTACTTATCTTTGGTCAGAAAATCATACGCCGGAGCTACAATCTCCTTCCCGTCAAAATCCTTACGGCACCTGTATACTGTTTTTAATTCTCCCCTTTCAAAATCCCTTACAATATCCAGCCATGTTCCCTCCGCCGCCCCGATACACAATACGTCAAAGGCATCCTCAGGGATGGTGTCACAGGCGGTGGTTACATGGATTCCTCCCGCCACGACAATACTGCCGTTGTCACGAAATTTCCTGGCAATTTTCATGGCGCCGGGCAGGGTATCAACGGTCACGGAAATCCCAACGATATCAGGATGATCCGTGTAGTCGATGCTTTGTATGTTTTCATTTTCCAGCGATACCGTATGTTTATCCCGAAGCAGGCTTACGATGGTTAAAAGCCCCAGCGGGGGAGCCATATGCAGTTTCAGGTCTGTGTCCATTGGACGCTTTATCATTTTGGGCTGTACTAATTTTATATACATATATGTCTCCGTTTTATGCCAATTCCACCCTCGTCGCCAGTATTTTCTTTTTCCCTTCCATCGGGACAAAGGAAATCTTATTTCCCTTCTGAATCACTTCTTCTGCACGATTTGTCTCAGCATAGATATTCTCGGTTATGGAATATTCTTTTCCGTCATTCCCGGCAACATAAGCATAAAAGTATTTTGTCCCCTTTCCAACGTATCGGATCGTTCCTGCAACGCGTTTGGAATCTTCTTCAACAGGGGCGGCATGGTCACATGCATTATCCTCCACCAGCTCCGGAAACTGCTTTTTGTACTGTCTGATCACTCTTTCCGTATCTGTCGCCACATCACAGCCAAGCCCCAGATACAGCTTTTTATCACCGATAATATAAAACTCCTTTTTTGCCCGGGTAGCCGCAACGTTCATCATGTTCGGTTCGCTCACTGCCCAGCGTGCCGCACCGCTGCTCTGCTGATCTGCTCCCAGCACGAAAAACACAATGGGAGCCTCCTTCCCCTGAAATGTATGGACAGTTCCCACATTGGTGGGCTTACCATGATCATCGTATCTGGTAAAATGAATTTTCCGCAGCTTCTGGGCAAGCCGATAGGCGACGTTTGAAAAGGGCGTAATAACGTATACTTCATCTTTCTCTTTCTTATCCGTAATCTTGGGATTCAGAGCCGCCATTTCCCTGATCTTCTGTAAAAGAAATTCTCCCTGCTCTTCCACATATTTATTGTTTGCCTTTCCTGTTACGTCAAACCACCCTGTCTTCCCGTTTTTCTTCATTCCCTGTACCATGTAACCGTCATAGGAAATCACGTTTGATATCGTAAACATGGGATACTGGCATCTTCTATGCACCCACAAAGGGATGCCGATCCAGGAATCCTCTGACTTGTCCTGTTTTCGGTAAAAGCCATACTGACTCGTCCCGTCTACCAGCGTCTGAGCGGAAGCCGATGCCGATAAATATTTTTCCGTCACTCCAAAATGCCGCCCCAGCATACCCATGGTATTGGAATCCACAGTGAGAACCGGCTTGATCTGGGAAGGATCGCCTACCACCATCACGTGTCTGCTCCGGTAAATGGCGCCCACAGCCGCCTGGGGCAACGCCTGCCCCGCCTCGTCAATAAAAAGATGTCCCAGCGTATCCGCCCCAAGATTTTTGCACATACGGGAAAAACTGGCAAAGGTGGAACTGATTACCGGAATGGTCATATTAATCCAGTTCCATGCCGCCTGGATCACAGGCTTTTGCTCCAGATATTTCTCCTGCTGATTCCATATGATGATAGCTGCCTTTATATTTTTTCTGTTTTCATAAAGAAATTGCTTTCGAACCCGCAGTGCCATAATAAACAGCCTGGATTGGGCAATCCGATAAGCTTCATCGAACCATGGATTGGACAGCTGCAGATTGTCATACGCCTGATCCATATTCAGCGGTTCTGTCTCGCTTCCGTTTTTGACCGTTTCATATCTATGGACTTCCATTTCCAAATTTGCAATTTTATCCTCTTGAGCAGTCTTCCAATGGACAAAGCTTTCTTGCAGTTCTGCGCGCTTTTTTTCACTTTGATCCAGCTTTGCCTGACATGCGGCAATATCCTGACTGACTTCACGCTTCTGCCTGCTGCACTCCCTGTCTTCCTCCTTTAATTTTAGGAGTTGATCTGTAATCTCGTTTAGCCTGCTTCTGTACTCCTCTTTCTCTTTCTTCTTTGCAAAAAGACCCGGGTTCTGCCCTTTGTGCATTTGAAGACACAGTTCCAGACTACTTCTGTTCTTTTGGGCATTCTCTGTTCTTCCTTTTACCGTCTCCAAGACGGGATATAGCTGCTCCAGCCGTTGCCTGCATTCTTCATCGGTTTCCGCAAGCTTCAAAAGCTCCGCCTGCAATTCTTTTTCCTTCTGCTCTGATTCTCTTTGGCAGGAGGTACGCGCCTGCTCCAGCTTTTGCATACAAGTATAATATTTCCCAATGCCCAATGCAATCCCTTGTGCCTTTGACCGCATTCCTTCTACTTCTTCATACTGCTCCAAAAACTGCTGGTAGATCTCCTCCTCCGGCAGGTATTCTTCTTCCAGATATTTGTGAATATGCTTCATATTCGTAAGAATATTCGTCATATTATCCGATTTTCCGCCTTCCAGGGAAAAAGCCCCCCAGAATTTTTCTTCTCCCTGACCGGATTCCCTTACCAGTTCCTCTTTCTTTTTAGAATTTCCATCATCCTTCCACTCTGCTGACAGCTTTGCGTTAGCAATCTCACGGAAATAGTCCGCCTGCTTCAATTCCTCCAGCAGATTTCCGTCAATTTCCTTGCCAAGGGGAAGCTCATTCACAATATTTTGAACGGCGCCGTTATTGGAGCTTGCCACTACAATACTGTTTTCCGTAATATCTGCCGGAATCTCCCCGATAGACGCCCGTTCAAAGTAAATCGTCTCTTCCGTTCCTTTGATAAAATGCTCCGGGAGCCTGGCTATTTCATACGCCTGCGCCACCACCAACTGGGCAAAAATATCCTTTAATAAAGTGGTCTTTCCGGTTCCCGGCGGTCCGTTGACGCTTCGTATCTGGCGGTTGTCAAAACCAATGGATAAATTTACCGCGATCTGCTGCATCAGAGAAAGCGCATACCCTGTGTTGCTGGGGAATCTTCCCAGAGGATAATTCTTCGGCTGGAGAATTTCTTCAAAGGCACGGGGATTGAAATTCGCCGAGTCCTTTTTACTGTCAAGATTGACCCGCCCCTCCTCGTTTCCATACAGATAAGAATCAAGATTGTCTGTCCTGATTTTTTTCGCCTTTTCCAGATCGCTGATAAAAAAGGAATGCAGATTCGTGGCATCCGTCTCGATGTTTTTCAGAATCTGCATACGGCAGTTCTTTACATCGATTCCATAGCGCAGGATTTCCTTTTGCATCGCCTTATTAAACGCTTCCGAATCCTTTGACGTCTCGTCAAAATCCTGGGAAAACTGCTTTTTCAGATCATTTTCAAACTCCCGAAATTCCTCCTCATGGGGAACCTTTTTAAAATACCTTATGTATGCGCTTTCTGTAAAAAATGTCATATCTTGAAGAAAATTTAAATCTTTATCAAAGTACAATGCGAAACTGAACTTATTTCCAGTGCAGATTTCCTCGTCCGTAGGTTTCAGGCGATATTGTTCCCGAAGAATGGACACCGCCTCCTGAAAGCTAAAGATATCGAAATACACAACGATTCCGCCTTTTTTACTTTCATCCAGTTTCTTTTTCTTCATTTCATATAGAAACAGGGAGTGGAAATCCTGCTCCTGCAGATCCTCCAGGGTAAGAACCGACTGATCGTTGATACTGATATCTCCCTCCGATAGATGCTCCACCATAATCCATGCTTCTAAAATCTTATCTTTTCCTGTCACTTCTGAATTCGACTCCTTCGTACCCGGTTGGGTTTATGTCCTTCTCCCACCATCAGACTATTCTCCCATTCTACATAAACGCTTTTTCCAATGCTGTGATAATAGACAAGCAGGATAAAGATCGGCGCTAACACTGCATATTTTCTTATATGGCTTCCTCTCTTAGCCCAGAGGATCATTTTCATGATAAGCTCCTGTTTCTCATCCTCCGTCATGCCGCCCTCTCTATCCGCAAAACGGAGCATCAGGTAGGCAAGCCCGGCTACCATCGCCACAGTTGCGTAAATTTCCACCTGGAATAGATCTCCGGTTTTGGGCTCGGCATTCTTACTCGAAGTCCCGGCACTTCCACCATTTTCTTTATCTGCGCCGCCGCTGTTTCTGCCATGGGCATTGCCCGCTGTTACGCCATCCCTGGCGCTTTCGCCGCCTGGATTTTCATTGACACTGCCGGCGGTAATTCCGCTATTATCGTTACTTTCGGGATTATCGCTACCTCCATTACCACTGCTTCCGCCATTCCCGGTATTTCCGTCATTATCGCCGCTTCCGCCATTCTCAGTATTTCCGCCATTACCGCCGCTTCCGCCGTCTGTTTCCGTTTCAAAGACCACCTGAATCCTATGATCTTCTCTTACCTCCAAAAAAGTATAATATCTGCCTGTTCCAGCCTGTTCTCTTGCCATGCCCGACGCTACGCTGTCCGTAAGCTTATCTGTCACATCCATACCATCTGCTATAACGCTCTTAATCCGATATCCATCATTGGGCGTTATCTCAAATGTCTGCGCTCCGCCTTCCGCTACCCTCACATTCCCTTCCGGGAAAATTTTTCCTCCTTCTCCGGCTGATGCGGCAATGATATATTCATCTGCCGCTTCTTCTATCCAATCCGCATAAACACTGCTCTTTTGCGTAACAGGCAGGTCAAAACGGAATGCTTCGCTTCCATGGTTTATTGTCGTCCACTGGCGGAATCGGTATCCTGGCTTGGAAGGTTCCTCAGGCTGCAATGCTTTTTGCCCTTTCAGTATAATCTGCGGAGCCTGATGCGTTCCATCTGCATAGGCAACGTCTCCATCAAAGAAGGTTATGGTATAATAATCTACCACTGCCTCCGACACGTTTCCGTTTACTATTATGTTCACCTCCGTATCTAGTATAGAGCCTACATTCGTAACATCAAAAATACGATACTCCCCATCTACTGCAAACATAAAGTCAGTTAGCAACGCTGCATCTGTATCGCCTGCCAGCTTCAGTCCAAACTTCTTTGTGTGATCTTTCCATTCGCTGTTATCTTTATTGACCTTAATTTCAATATTTTTTATTGGTGAAATGCCTGGAGCACCAATCTTCCATCCCCACCAATAATCGCTATTGTTTTCACCACCTTTATCTGCCCTATATGCAATCTGAGCTGCCTCAAGTGTATTCCCGCTTAATGGCACACCGTCTTCTCCACAAAAGACAAGTATACGATCATTGGCAGTTTCTTTAAAAGCATTTACGTCCACTGTGGGAACATTTATAGATCCATTCGAAGGTACAGCAATCTTCAAAACACTTAATCGGCTACAGCCCCGAAATGCAGCTTCACCAATGCTACTTACGCTACTTGGAACATTTATTCCAGACAAGCTACTACATCTGTAAAATGCTTGCGCACCTATATTTGTTAAACCATCTGGAAGTTCTATATTAATTAAGCTACTACAGCTCCAAAACGCATTATTTTGTATGCCTATTATTCCATTTGGGAGTTCCACATTTGTTAGACTTTCACACCTATAAAATAAAAATGCCAATATATCCGTTACACCATCTGGAATTTTTATACTTATCAAACTCCTGCATGCAATAAATGCTCCCATACCTATGTCTGTCACATTATCTGGAATTTCTATACCAGTCAAATTACTACAACTGTCAAATGCTTGCGAACCTATGCTTGTTAGGCTGTCTGACATTTTTACATTGATTAAGCCATAACATTTTTCAAATGCATTCGCTCCTATGCTGGTTACACTATCTGGCATTTCTATGCTGGTTAAACCGGTACAGCTTTTAAATGCATTTGCTCCTATGCTTGTTACACGATATATATTACCGTCAAAATCAATCTCTTCAGGGATTACAATCCCACCGCTTACTGCTTCTCCGTCCCTATGTCTCTGAACCTCAACCTGACTATCACTTATTATCTCATATATAACGCCGTTACTATCTTCAAACTGGTCTCCGACAGCATAGGTTTCTATCTCTTCTTCCCCGAAAGTCCCCCCTTCTGCCGCTTCCATCTCCATCGCACTACTCGCCAAAGCTCCCTGCATTTCCGGCAAATCAGTTCCTTTTAACAGTTCCTCTTTATCCAATTCCTCTACTATATTATCATCATTGGCAGGATCACCCTCTTTCATGTCATCATTTATGCTTTCATTCTCATTTGTATCTCCTTCATTTTTACTATTTCCAGTCCCCTCATCCCCGCTGCCATTTACATCCGTATTGTCTCCTTCTGCAGCGCCCTGATCGTTCTCCTGACCGGAAATTTCTTCCCCCTCTTCCTCTGATTCCGGATTTTCCTGATACATGCAGTCCTCATAATTTTCCACACATACCGGGCACTCTTCCTGGATTTCTTCCTCGCTGCATCTGCTCTCACAGATACATACCTTATCATTACTGTCATTCTCCTCTGCCAGTACGGTCAGATTACTCCCACATATCACCAACGCCGCTGTCATAAGCAGCGCAAATCCTCTGCGAAATCCCTTTTTCTTCTTATAAATCCTGCTTTTCCGCTTCATAAGCAACCGTGTCCGCCTTTCCTGTCAGTATATTATTGTCTGTGTAATGCCTGTTTCTACACAGCTTTGTAAGTCTATACGCATTTTAACATATATCCTCGATTTCATAAATATGGGAAATAAAAAATACAAAAAAACTGAAACCGCAGTTACGTTTCGCACCTATGCCACAGAGCCGGATGTAAAAACGCATAAAAAGGAGCCCCCTTCGCCACGGTGAGCTCCCTTTCTCCACTAAATCCTCTCTTAACAAACGATATATGAATTATTCTGCCTGTATGTATGTAAGCCTTCCTTATTTCAAATAGTCCTCTATAATGGGCGGAATCTGCGACAGCATATTGTCAATGTCCTCAAACATGGCACTCTTGGTAGTTCCCAAATTGCTTGCACGATTGATGTGTTTTACCACCTCCTGGTACTGTCTTTTCGTATTTTCAAAGAATTCATACAAGGTCTGAAGAGACGCCGTAGACTCATCCACCACCTGGGCAATCTCTGCCTGTACGGATGCAGTTCCCTCGGCTGCCTGGGTAATATTGTCAAACATTTCATAGGTCTCTTCAACCTTAAAAAGGCTCTCCTCCAATGCCTTATGGGAGGTGGTGATGCTGGCATTCAATTTGTCCGTCCCCTGCTCCACATCATCAATGTCGGCGTCTACTTCCGCTGCCAAATCCTTAATTTCATCGGACAGGCTCTTCACTTCTTCCGCAACCACCGCAAAACCTTTTCCGCTTTCTCCGGCACGGGCGGCTTCAATAGATGCATTCAGGGAAAGAATATTGGTCTGATCCGCAATAGATACGATCTTGCCCATACATCCTTTGATCTTCTTCAGGGACTGCTGGAACTCTTCAAAAATATCCTTCATTTCGCCAAAATGAGTTTCCACCAGAAGAGAACTGTATTTCAGCTGCTCTATTTCCTCCTGAGCCTGGATCACAGACTGAGAAATACTTTCTTTTACAGAGTCAAACTGCCCTGACACTGTATTGATATTGGAAAGAGTCTGCCCAAAATCCTGAATCGTTCCCTTAAAGCTTTCCGATTCGTTTACCACATCTCCAAAGGATTTGTTTACCATATTCAGTTCCCACAGGGATGAAACCTCGCTTTGTACCAGATCCTTGTGATAATCCTTCAAGCTTCCGATCACATAGGAAACAGGGTATAAGCTTTTTGATCCACGCTGGGATTTCCTTTTAAATTTCATGATCCATTCCTCCCTCTACTCAAATACAACGCAAGTCATAGACTGATTCACAAAGCGGTTATTATAATGCTCACCATATCCCACCATACCCACGTGATTTCCCAATGTTCCCATTTCTTTCAGATACTCCTGCATATAATGATTTTCCGTAAACAGCAAGTACCGGAACAGACAATTCACAGAAAATACTGCCGAAATTTTGGGGAAATCCTTTCGGATCTTCTGAATGGTATTTTTTACAATTGCTTTATAATCTCCCAGTTCCAGCATAACCAATACATCCGAATCATTTACCTGTCGGAAGCATGCCAATGAATTACCGCTCACCTCTTTGATGGATATGATACAGACATCATCTCCGTTGATTTTGCCAAAAGGATTTTTGAAGGTCTGGGTCAGGATCTCCTTTTCAGACACATGCAGTATATCCTGATAGACCTGCTTTGCCGGTACTCCATTCAGTTTTCCGATCATATAATTCGCCTTATCTGTTTTGGACGCAATAAAGCGGTAATCTCCCATTTGACGGTAAATATTTTCCTTGTAGGCTTTTACCCTGCCATGGTTGTTTTTCACCAGCGCATATGCTACCGCATCGCTGTACACTTTTCCATTGGCGGACACCTTTCCTCCGTCGCCGGTTCCGCCTACCAATGAAATGCTTCTTTGCTTCAAGGCGCTGTATATCGTTGTCAATACACAGGCATCGTTTCCACAACAAAAGTCAATACAAATGGTATCATTCGACGAACCGTTTAATTCATGTATGTCCTTCTCCAGCCGGTCAATATATTTCACCGGCATAACAGACACCTCTTCCAATACATTTGCGGTTGCGCTGACTCCATCATAAAATGCTACAACGCCCACGCCTTTTTCCACAACTTTCGTGTCATAGCTCATTCCTATGCAGCCAATACTCGGTACCTTGGGATAAAGCTCCTCCAACTTTTTCACATGCGCTTCAAACTGATCGTTGTTGGATAGTAGCATAATTAACTGGGGGTTAGACAGCCCCTTGACTGCTTCCTGCAGATTTCCGTTTTGGCTCATACCGAAAAACTGTTTCAATGTCTTATCCTCTCTTCCTTGATTGATATTTTTACGATAGCTTAATCGAATATTATTATACTTTATATTCCAATTTATGGTCAATTACCATTCTGATAGAAAACAAAAAAACTGCCGGAATAACATCCGGCAGAAAATCTCAGTCCTGTTTTTTTAATCTCAATTCTTTTTCTATGCATTTGTAATATCCAGAGCGTGCATATAAGCGTCTGATCCTCTGGTGCAGACTACACTCACCTTCTTATCCTTCACAAAGACCTTGCACCCATTGATGCTTCTCACTGCATCCAGCTTTAACTCCATCTCTCCCTGGGTTGTACTTAAATACAGCGTATTTTCGTTAGATTTACTTCCCACCGTTCCGGTCACGGTAGCGGTCTGCGCCGTATCCATGGTTGCCGTTGCAGTGCTTTCCTTTTCTCCAACGATTACCGCCGCATGCATATAGGCATCAGAACCACGGTAAACGGAAACCGTCAGCTTTCTTCCTGAGGTAAGAACCATACCGCTGCGGCTGTCCGTATTGGCATCGATCACGATCTGCATCTCACCGCTGTCAGTTGCCAGATAAAGCAGATTTTCCTTTGTACTGTCCGCAACTGTTCCTTTCACTGTAGTGGTTGCTGCATTTACAATCGATGCCGGCGCGGGGGTAAGCCCTGAGGGAACTCCGCTTCCCGGAATGCCGCTTGCGGAATCATAAATACCTATGGCATGCATGTAAGCGTCAGAGCCTCTGGCACAGGCGATACTGTAAGTCTTATTTGCCACAATGACCGTACAACCGTTCATATTGGTATTAGGGTCCAGTTTGATCTCCATCTCGCCCTGCTGGGTGTTCACATATAAAATATCATCTTTTGATTTTTCGCTTATGGTTCCTGTTACAACGGAATTCTTAGAAGTATCTACCGTCGCTGTAGTGGTCTGTCCGTTGCTGGTGATCTTCACCGCATGGAGATAACCGTCCGATCCATGGGAAACGGATACGCTGATCGTCCTGCCTGGAAGCAGAAGCTTGCAGGCACTGGTGTCGGTATTACTGTCTATCTTGATCTCCATTGCGCCTTCTTTGGTAGAAAGCTTTAAAAGATCCGTAGTGGTTCCCGAAGAAACCGTACCCTGTACGGTGGCTATTACCTCCGCCGCACGCACTTTCATTTGATTGGAAGGTATCAAAAAAAGCAACAGTGCAAAGCAGACTGCCATACCTCCTTTTATTATCATATGTTTTTTCATTCTTTCCTCCATCCCGAAGCGTTTTACGCTACTCGTCCAAAATCACTATAATACATTATGTAAACTCATCATACAATATTTATTTTTGGAAATCAATACTAACTTTGTCGATAAAATATTAAGTAAAAATAAATATTAATTGAAAATAAGAGAATCCTATTATATATTGTTTTTATTAAGGAGATATCATGGCAAAGGATTTTTTAACGGAGTTCCTTCCCGATCTGGAAGAATTCAAGGAAAAAACGATACAGTTCCACAATGAGGAGCTTACAATTGCCGCCTATAAAAAATTTTCCGGCGGCTTCGGAAGCTATGCCCAAAGAGGCGGGCAAAAGCATATGCTCCGGCTTCGCATTGCCGGCGGACGGCTTACCAAAGAACGCCTGGGTTTTGTTGTAGAATACTGTGAAAAATACCACATCGATCGATTAAAAATAACCACCTGTCAGTCCCTGCAGCTTCATAATCTGGAACCCTCAGATCTGTTTGAAATAATGGAAGCGGCATGGTTTGCCGGCATGATCTCCCGGGGAGGCGGCGGCGACTTTCCCCGCAACGTTATGGCAACCCCCTTATCCGGCGTACAGCAGGAAGAACCCTTCGATGTCATGCCCTATGCCGAGGCTGCCGGGGAATATCTGATGAATTTTATCAAAGCAGTGAAGTTTCCCCGCAAGCTGAAGGTATGCTTTTCCAATTCCCCTGAAAATGAGACTCACGCCACCTTTCGGGATATGGGCTTTGTCGCCCAGTCGGACCATACTTTTGACGTTTACATTGCCGGAGGGCTGGGCATAAAGCCCTGCCTTGGTCTCTGCGCTGCAAAAAATGTCCCTCCGGAAAAAATACTTTATCATATCAAGGCAATGGTAGACACCTTCGTGACCTATGGCAACTATGAAAACCGGAGCAAGGCAAGAACCCGATTTATGCAGGAATCCTTAGGTGTCCAGGGACTTCTGCAAGCCTATCAGGAAAAGCTCGCCGCAGTACTGGATACGGAGGCTCTGGATCTGAACCTCCCCCATCCGGAAACGCCTGCCAAAAAGGGGCAGGGACAGGCGCCTTCCCACAAAAGGATCATTCCCCAGAAACAGGAAGGGCTTTATGCCGTCTTTTATCAGCCCATGGGCGGTGATCTTGCGCCTGAAAAAGCGGCGCAATTATATCATCTGATTGCGCCTATGGAGGATGTGGAGATCAGGCTGACCCCTGAGGAAGGACTGTACGTGATCAACTGCAATGCCGCAGAGGCACAGGCAGTTCTGGCTGCAACCGAAGACGGCGCCCAGACTCTGTTTGACACCTCTGTGGCATGTATTGGCGCTTCCATCTGCCAGGTAGGCATCGGCGATTCCCAGGCATTGCTGTCCGCCTGTATAGATGCGGTTCGGAAAGAAAATTTTACCGACGGCGTTCTTCCCAGAATCCACATTTCGGGATGCCCTTCTTCCTGCGGCTCCCACCAGATCGGCGAGCTTGGTTTCAGAGGCGGCATCAAGCAGACACCTGAGGGTCCCAAACCGGCATTCGCAGTTTTCCAAGGAGGATGCCCATTAGCTGGAAGAGAAATACTTGCGGATATGGGATCGGCAATGCTCGCTGACCACATTCCCATCTTTCTTACAGAACTGGGAAAAATGATCTCCGCCGACCACAGCACCTATGAAAAATGGATTAAACTCCACCGCCAAAGGCTTCTTGCACTCATCCAAAAATATACCGCTTAACGGCATACCAGATGGTAAAAATATTCCCCACAGGAAAAAATATCTCATTTTCCTGTGGGGAACTTCAAATTCATTCTTTATTCGTTTCTGCTCTCTCTTCCATAATATAATTCAGCAATTGATCCGCCACTTCTTCCTTGGACATCAGCGGAAGCTCCGTCATATCTTTACGGGTGAGCAGGGTGACAACATTTGTATCCGTTCCAAAGCCTGCCCCCTGTACCTTTAAATTGTTTGCCACAATCATATCCAGATTCTTTTTCTCCAGCTTTGCCCGGGAATTTTCCAGCATGTGCTCCGTTTCCATGGAGAAACCGCAGAGGAACTGTCCTTCCCTCTTATGCGCCCCCAGAAATCCCAGAATATCCTCCGTCCGCTCCAGTTCAATGCTCAACTGGGAATCCTTTTTCTTCATCTTTTCGTCAGAGGTATACTTAGGACGGTAATCCGCCACTGCTGCCGCTTTGATGATGATATCCTGCTCTCCTGCGCGCTCCTTAACCGCCTGCGCCATATCCGCCGCCGATACCACATTTACCGTATGCACCTTCATGGGCGGCGTCAGATCCGTCTTTCCCGTTACCAGCGTTACCTCCGCTCCCCGGAGCATTGCCATCCTGGCAATGGCATAACCCATTTTCCCGGTGGAATGGTTGCTGATAAAACGCACCGGATCGATCTTTTCCTGGGTAGGTCCCGCCGTCACCAGCACTTTCACGCCCTCCATATCCTTTGGATACAGCGCCTTTATAATATATTCCAACAAAACCTCCGGCTCCGGCATTTTCCCTTCCCCTGTATCGCCGCAGGCAAGGTAACCTTCCGCCGGTGTGATTACCTCCATTCCATAGTGCTGCAGGATCTTGAGATTATCCTGCACAATGGGATTCTGATACATTCTGGTATTCATCGCCGGCGCGATGATCTTGGGACACTGGCAGGCAAGAAAGGTGGTGGTCAACATATCGTCCCCCATTCCATGGGCGGCGCGTGCGATCACATTTGCCGATGCAGGCGCGATCATAAATACATCCGTCTGCTTCGCCAATGCCACATGCTCTACATTGAATTGAAAATTCCGGTCAAAGGTGTCTATCAGGCATTTATTTCCTGTCAGGGTCTCAAAGGTAATGGGATTGATAAAGTTTGCGGCGTTGGGCGTCATGATAACGGTGACATCCGCTTTCTGCTTTTTCAGCATACTGGCAAGAGAAGCGATCTTATAAGCGGCAATACTGCCCGTTACTCCCAGCACAATATGTTTTCCCTGCAGCATACTTTCTCCTCCTTAAGATACGTTCTCCGTGTTTTTCCTGTAAATAACGTTCAAACCCTTTAAGGTCAGTTCATTATCGTATATGATCTTTTTCTTACAGTAGGGCACAATACATCCTGCAAGTCCTCCTGTGGCGACTACATTCGCCTGATACCCCAGTTCTTCCCATATGCGTTCGATCATACCGTCCATACATGCCGCCTGCCCCATGATGATTCCACTCTTCATACAGTCAATGGTATTTTTGCCAATGGGCTTTCTGGGGGCTTCCAGACTGATCTTGGGCAGCTGGGAGGTTCGGTTTACCAGAGATTCCAGGGAAACCTTCACGCCCGGCAGGATCATCCCGCCAATATAGTTTTTCTTTTCATCTACCACGCTGATGGTAGTCGCCGTCCCCATATCGATCATAATAATAGGCGCGCCATAGTATTTCAATCCCGCCACTGCATTGACGATCAGATCCGCGCCTACCTGCGCCGGATTGTCCATTAAAATATTCAGCCCGGTCTTCACCCCCGGTCCTACGATCAAAGGCGAAGTATGAAGCAGCTTCTCCATAGCTTCTCTTACCACATTGGTTAGAGGGGGAACCACCGACGCAATGATACAGCCTGTGATCTCCTCCATGTTGATCTGATACAGTTCAAAAAGTGTCTTAAAAGCTACCACGTATTCCAGCTCTGTCTTGGAAATATTGGTGGAAACCCTTTCCACAAAATAGATCTTTTCCTGCTCGATGCAGCCGATTACAATGTTTGTATTCCCTATGTCTATTGCTAAAATCATCTTTCCTCATTTCTGCGCCGCACTTTGCGCGCTCTTCCACTCTTTCACAGGCTTTACATGTACCAGCGCTGCTCCCACGCCGGCGATCAGAATTGCCGCAACCACAGCTTCCACGATACCGTTAAAGCTGATCACGCCCATGATCACATCGATCACCGCATCCCCTGCAATGCCAAGGGCATTGGCATAGGCGTCTTTATACAAAATAAAAATACCGCTCATAACAAAAAGGGTGTTGGTAAAGGCTCCTGACAGCCCCGCATAAGCAAAGGCAATACCCGAAGCGCCTTTGGATTTTGCCGTCACAGTGAGTACAATAAAAAGTACAATACCACATGCAAGCCCGATTCCGGTACCCACAAGACTGTTTAAACCCTCCGCCAGATTATTTACAAACGCTCTTACGGAAATAAATAGAATAACAGCCGCCGCCCCGTGGATCACAATGCGCCATGCTTTCTGTTCGCTCTTTAACAAATTCCGGATTAGTATGTACACAAAATAGGGAATGATCCCAACCAATATCCTGGGCACAAAGCAGATATACATACTCTTGAATATGCCTGATACGCCCACCATATTGGCGGCAAGCACCGGTGAAAATACAAATGCCGATGCGGTGGCTGCTTTAAAGGTATTGTTGATGAAACTGGTCAGCCCAAATACAAATCCTAAAAATGCACCTTTTTTCGGTCCTAAAAATAGCGCTCCCAGGATAACCGGAATGTGGATGACCGTTGCGTTGATTACCACCAGCGGAATATACCCCAGCGGTGTGAATGCCATTATGACAATAATGGCGGTAAAAAGTGCTGTCAGCACAAGTTCATAGGTTTTCTCGTTTTTCATGATATGTTTCCTCCCGTTATTATTCTCTGATCGAGATACAATACGCTGTAATCATATCACATTGATATTTTTTTGACAATCTAAATTTCATCAATCCCACGACTTTTTAATTTTATCAAAACTATACAAAATTTATCCTTGACAGCTGTTGCAATATCTCCTATACTTTTAAAAAGAGATGAGTTTTTTTGCCAAGTAAAACCTTATGGTTCGAAAGGGTTGCTCGTTTCTTTTTTTTGTCCATGATATCACGAATGTATGGATTTAATCAAAAACAACTCCATCGGCTGCTCATAACCAGGAATATCAACAACGAAACCGCCACTGTCTTTATAACCCAATTTTCTGTAAAAATGCTGCGCATCTTCATCAACCTGTGTGGATGTCAATACTATTCCATACCCTTGCCTTTTCATATCGTTTTCCCAATATTCCATAAGTTTTTTCCCATAACCTTTATTATGATATGCCCAATCAATAAAGAGCATCGTACAAAAGGGAGTATTATCCCAAAAGAGATTATACCGCAGCAAGCCAATTGGTTTACCGTTTTCTAATAAGACATATCCCCTTTTATCCCTGACTTTATTTGAGAACTCGCTTTCAGGCAAGTGTTGATCAAGACTATGCCAAAATTCAGCATCGTCCATTTGTACGTATCTAATTTCGATCACTCTATATACCTCCGCAAATATCTTATAAGGGATCTTCCCCTGCAATCCTCTGTTTCTCAGTTGTCAATCCAGTTTATTAAAAATAACGGTCTGCTCTTTCATAGATATTTTTCCAACTTGATAACCGTATTCGTTAAGTTCTTTTTTATATTTCAGAAAAGAATGATCTATTGGTATTCCTGCAATGTTTTGTATTTCTTCAAATGTCAGCTTAAAGGATTTGCTTCCGTTTTTCTGTACGTATTCCCATAAAGAATTATATTTGCTCATAATGTTTTTCCTCATATATTTTGCATGCGTTTCTTGTTATGATTATCTCTCTGTTGAAATTTTGATGACAACGGCAGTTTTATCACCGTTATTCCAAATAGAATGCGGTATCATACCATCTACAAATACAGATTGCTCTTTCCCTATATTAACTTCCTTATCGCCCATAATAATTTTTACTTCGCCGTCTATAACAATAAAAATATGATTATCGCTGTGTGTATGGTTGTTTTGAGGACCTCCGCCATTTTTCTCAATATATGCAATAGCTCCCCATTGAATTTTCCCCATTTCACCAAACAACTTTTTAGCTAAAAAGCCACTATGACCTTCAGGTGTAATAAATGTGTTTTCCATACTTCGTTCCTCCAATTCAATTCTATTTGTATTTTATTTTAGACTACAACTACTTTCCATCAACCAATCTGATATTTCTCTCCGACCTCTCTCTCCAAAATCCGGCTCTGAATTCTCCAGATCATACACCAGCAAGCCTTCTTCATTTCTTTTCAATTCTACCAGTGGACAGCCCGATCTATCATATAACGCTGTGGGAGCCGTCTGATATGGGCAAATGGCATCTACCGATAAAGTATATGTAACATTTTCAACTGCCCGTGTTCTGATGTGTGATTTGATCAATTCATATCTTTCCATATCATTATAATCAGCAACATCATAAAACATAATAACATTCAAATCGGTATGCTCCCTGTACAATTCTCTGAAAATTTCAGGGAACCTAACTTCAAAACAGATCCTGACTCCGATCTTCCAACCGTCTATCTCAAATATTCCATTCCTGTTTCCTGCACTGAAATTATCCTTATCCCACCCCCATAAAGCTTTTTTGTGATAATACCGCTTTTCTTTATATGGCGCAAAAAAAATCGCGCTGTTATAATACTTTTCATCTTCCCGTACAATAGTTCCAACCATAATAGATATCTCATTTTCATCCGCCAGCTTTTGTAATTGTTCGTATACAAAAGCTAATTCATCAAAATCTACTGCTGCAGAATTTTCAATATCACGAGGCGGATATCCGGTCAATGCACATTCCGGGAATGCCAAAAATTTGATACCCGTACGCGCGGACTCTATGATGGCTTTTTTTACAATTTTCAAATTATGCTTTATGTCATTGGTTACTGCAAATTGATATGCCCCAACTTTCACTTTATCACCCCTATCATTTTAAATTACTAAATGATTTTGACCAAAAATAGTCCCATTGGCTGCTCATAATCTTTGTGATGACCACCCTCACCAACAAAGTATAACACATTATAAAAGTGCTGTGCGAACTATGTGCTACTTGACAATTTATTTTTTTGCATATAAAATACAATTTCAACTGGAATTTGTACTGCAAATGAGGTTTAGGAGCATATGATGAATATTGAACACTTGAAAAGCAACGGAACAGATATTGCAGTTATTTCCAGTGATGAAAAGCTAATTGTCGATACGCAATCTGCTTTGGACCTGGCTATGACTGTTAAATATGAAACAGGTACCACTAAAATCGCAATTCATAAATCGGCAGTATGTGAGGAATTTTTTATTCTTAGCAGTGGCATGGCAGGTGAAATCCTTCAAAAATTTATCAATTATCATGTCAAACTTGCCATTTACGGAGATTACTCACAATACACCAGCAAACCATTAAAAGATTTTATTTATGAATCAAATAATGGCATCGACTTCTTCTTTGTGGCAACCAAAGAAGAGGCAATACAAAAATTAACAGAAACACAATAACAATACCGTGCAAATTCCAGTTATCATAAATAATGGACGTGAAATATCATGGCGCTGACAGCAGTAAATCTATCGCAGATTTACCGCTGTTTTTTATAATCTAAAGAAATAACGTATATGACTTGACAAATTCTATTATATAATATATGTTATATAACATCAATTATAATTTGGAGGAAATTATGCCGCCTAAAGCAAAAATTTCAAGAGAAATGATTATTGAGGAAGCTTTTCAGATTGCACGGACAAAAGGTGCAGACAAGATAACCGCCCGCCATATTTCTGAAAGGTTAAAGTGCTCCACACAGCCTGTTCTATATCACTTTGCGACGGTTGAGGAAATAAAAGCCGCCGTTTATCAGCAGGCAGACGCGTATCATACTGATTGGCTGATGAATCTGAAACATAATGATGAGAATCCAATGCTCAGTATGGGAATGAATTATATTCGTTTTGCAGTAAAAGAAAGAAATTTATTCCATCTTCTCTTTCAGTCCAATGAATTTACCGGAGCCAGCCTGGTCGACTTAATCCAATCAGAAGAATTAATTCCTATCATACAGGTTTTACAACAGGAGACGGATCTGACGCCGGATGAAGCAAGAGAAGTTTTTACCACCTTGTTTATTTTTATCCATGGCTACGCCAGCATGTTTGCAAATAATGAAATGGTATATGATGAAAAATTTATAGAAATATCCCTGATAAAGGTATTTCACGGCGCTGTTTATGCCACAAAGAAATCAGGGAAGCCGGGAGGAAAAAATGAAGAAACTGTATGATAAAAACGAATTACATTTTGCACTGATATGGATCGGCATATATGTAGTGTTATTGAGTGTTTGTGACAACGTTTCGGGAACTCTGGGCACTGCAAAAATTGTAACCGCCCCCGTTTGCGCTGCATTAACCCTTATCCTGTATATCTGGATTCACAAAAATGATCTTAAAAGGAAATATGGTCTCTGCCCATTGGAAGTAAACGCGAAAAAATACCTGTATTTTATTCCCCTTGTATTATTGGCGTCAACCAATCTCTGGTGGGGATTTCGGCTGAATTTGTCTGTCTTTGAGTCCGTTCTATATGTTATAAGTATGTTATGTGTAGGATTTTTGGAGGAAATTATTTTCAGAGGATTCCTGTTTAAAGCGCTGTGCAGGACTAATGTAAAACAGGCTATCATTATTTCCAGCGTTACCTTTGGATTGGGGCATATTGTAAATTTACTTAACGGAAGGGATATTCCGGAAACATTGCTGCAGATCTGCTATGCAGTTGCCATTGGTTTCCTTTTCACAATTATTTTTTACAAGACCCAAAATCTTTTCCCCTGCATCATTACCCACAGCATTATAAACAGCCTCAGCGCATTTGCAAATACAGAAGGGGCGCCTTTGTGGCACGGTATAGCGGGCAGTTTATTCCTGTGTCTGGTGTCCTTGTCTTATGCGATATATATCATAAACAGCACAAAAGAGGGAAAAGCAATTTAAACGGCTTTTCCCCCTTCTCATTGAATATCAATACACTATTCTTTCGACAGCACTTTTCTGCAATATGTCCTCTTCCCACACTTCGGACATTTTAAATGCCTGCTTGTAAGCCAGTGCATCCCCACCGTATACGCGCCGAAGGTAGGCACAAAAAGCTCTCCGCATGCCCTGCATTTGTAATACCCCACCGTTCTCTCCCCTTCCATGGCAATAATCAAACCTGGGGCAAAGATACTGCACGCTATCGCCACTAAAAGTATTTTGACCGGAAGGGCGATCACTTCCGTATAAATGCAAACCACCATAATAATCGTTAAAAATGCAACCGTTGAAATAATACCTGTAATAACGGTATGAATCGCCTTTTTTCTGTTCTCTTCTCTTTCTCTGATCATATTCACCATGTTCTCCTCCGCTTTCTTTCGATAATCCTCTTCCGATACTCTTTCTCCAGCCAAAAGCTCGTTTACCGTGATATCAAGTTCATTACACAATGGTAATAACATAGATACCTCCGGAAATCCGTTGCCGCATTCCCACTTGGAAATCGTTTTATCGCTTATACTTAAAATGTCAGACAATTGCTTTTGGGTGTAACCCTTTCTTTTTCTTTCCGATGCTATAAATTTTCCTATTGCAATCTGATCCATGTCTGCCTCCTTTCTAAGCGGATTATCACACGGCGGAGCTAAACTTCACACCCACAAATCGTAGAGAAGCGCAAATAAATTGGGATTCTACGTTTCGTGGAATTGCTTTACACTTTGTCATTCTTCATAAGGCACTCAAAATAATCCAAATATTTCTTGGGCTTATCCACGATAGTTAAATTCTGTAACATACATTTTACTGTAAATATCCAAGATAGAATCCTTCGGGCGGTTGATACCTATATCAGTTAAGCGGATCTCTGTCTCACGCATTTGGGCTATAAACTGTGTAATGTCCTCACCGACAGACTTCGGAACAATTATTTTCTGCCCCTCCCGCACCAATTGGAACAAGCGGAATACATCCAGTCGGTGCTTTTTAATATCCCTTGAGTTTACATGGATACCTTCAGTCTTTTTACTTTTCAGATCCAGCCATGCTTTCATTTTCAGAGGAATAATATGCTCTGCATCCAATATGGAAATACCATCGGTAACAGTTCTTCCATCTAAAAGGAATCGGTAGTAATCGTCATTGAGAAGAATTGCAGATAAGCTGGAAACTTCATCATCAATATGTAGCGGCATAAGATGCGTGTCTGGTTGCAAAATCACATTACTCTGCGGTCGTGAAAACAACTCGATCATTTTGGGATAAGCTTGATTTGTCGGATCTATGAAACGATAGAACTCTGGCTTGCCGTTGCTACGCTGTCTGGTCTGATAACCACCGGTCTCAATAAATAACCAGAAGGCTTTTGCAAAATCCGTAGTCAGAGCTTCAACCGTCAGTACCATGTCGATGTCAACGGTCTGCCTGAAATCAAGACCTGCATCATTCATCAGAAGGTCACAGGCAAAGCCACCGATCACCGTATACTGATCCTTAAAATTACTGAAATGTTCCCGAAATATACTGATACCATTTACCATTTGATTTTCCTCTTATTCTTCCTCTTTGACAGGCAATTCATGTTTTTCACGAATTTCATCCAGGCACATCTGAATCCGCTCGTTAGGATCGTTATCCATGCTCAGCAGTAAAGAAATATCATCTACACAGGCATTTTTCGCCAATATAGCAGGATCATAGGACCATACCTCAAAGACAAATCCGCCAAAATCCCCAAAATACTGTTCGGTACAAATAGCATCTGCAGGAATTTTCGCAGCAGTTTTTTTAGAAACAGCAATGGCGCCATCCTGTTCATTTACACCGATTATAGATTGCTGTGCCAGCGCCCGTATTCCACTTATGACCTGTTTTTCAATCCGAACCGGTGTTTTCACATAAAGAATCCGCTCCACAGGTGATTTCAGACGTTCATATCCCTTTTTCAAAAATTCCGTTTTCCCGTATGCCGGAGTGATCCATTTATGTGTGCCTTCCACATTTTGCGTGATCAAACCAGAGACCGTAAGATCATTGATAGCTCTCGTACAGGTCGCTTTTGAAAGGGAAAGATCCTTTGCAATCTGTGTCAGGTTTACAGGTTCTGTACTCCGACCATAGTATAAATACAAAAAGACGAGCTGTGTTCCTGGAGCCATTCTATCAGCAACGGTCGTTTCCGCCTTAAACTGTTCACGAAAGGAACATCCCCAAAACGGAAAATATACCTGCTGAGACATGGAAACGAAAGGAATGTGATTTTCTATCAAGTTCCGCCTCTGCAACGCAGTCATATTTTTTAGACCGAGTGCACAAGGAATTGAACAAAGTTCCTGAAACTTCTTTAGCTGTTTCTTTAATGCGGGCAGCCGCCAGGAAGTATCCTTTGGAGTCAAAATGATACATTGGTTTTGCCCCCAAATCAACAGTTGCGGCGTATACCTATCCCGGATGTAATAAGGCGTATCCTCCGCATAACGGTATTCTGCCTCTGTAATATCCGAACCGAATACCGATTTAAGAAAAAATAGCATATCCAGAAAACCTCCTTTAAATCCTCCAGTTGTTTCGTCTTTAACTTTGATTGTACCTTTGCAAATGAAACATGTCAAGTAACTATGAAACAAATAAAGACAACGCATCTGTGTTCCATTAAAAATAGTGTTTCCATAAATGTGTAACAATATCTTCCTTACATTGGTTTCAGATTTCGATTGAGCCGATCCACCATCCACGCAATTCTCTTTTCCCGCCCTGCATCTGTCTTTGCGTCAAAATACGCCCGCGTGTAGGTTTTCTTCACAGACAGGGACATTGCCTGGAAATTTGTACAGGCAGGTTCATAATCTTCCAGCAGTGCAGAGAGATGGGCAATCTGCTCCTCCGTAACCGTCATCGAATTTACCGCATCCCACTGACCGTTTTTCTTTGCTTCCTCGATTTTTTTCCTGCCAAAATCGGTCATAAGCCCCCGTTCCTCAAGGCTTTGGGTCAATTTTTTATTTTTCTCCGACCACTTGCTCTTTTCCCTGCGCATGGAAAAATATTTCTTATAAGTTTTCTCGTCAATGCTCTGCATCTGCCCGTCGATCCAGCCAAAGCAAAGAGCTTCTTCAAGGGCTTCTCCTGCTTTTATGGTTTTCGGTCCCCCTGTTTTACCAAATAAAAGCCAAACTCCTTCCTCTGACAGGCAATGCTCCTGGAGCCATTTCCTAAATTCTTCTCTACCTGCAAATTCCAATATATCACCCATGATTCGCTCCTCTCTACTTACATCGGTTTCAAATTCCAACTTGTATGTTTGGTGTTCTGTTTAACTATTCTTCATAGTGAACTCGAAAATAATCCAAATATTTCTTGAACTTATCCTGCGCCGTTTTCCATACCGATGGTATTCGTTTCGTAAATATAGCGGGTCTGATCATGGTGCCCTCGATATGGTTAGAGTTATATGTCAGTTCAATCTGCACCTTATGATAAATGCCGCCTTTAACCTTGCCGACTTTCTCCTCTTTCAAAACTTCCAACAGCGTTCCAGGATTTTCAGCATCTGCCAGCTCGTATAATCTGCAGGCGGCGTAAAAAGTAACCGCCGTACAAACGCTGGTTACAATCATATCTGCGGTTCTGGGATCTCTAAATAATGAAACCAGACATACTGTGCCGAGAATCAGCGCCATAGCAGCATGTTTCCATTGAAAGATTCTGGCTTTGATAATATAATAAACTGCCAGCAATAGAATCAAAAGCTCTGTCCAATTCCAAACTCTGGACATGTAATTATAATAATGCGGCGTAAGCTCCAGCGGCAATAAAATTCCAATGATATAGAGTAATATAAAAATGCCCAGAGAAATAAAATATCTCCAATATAACAGGATTTTTTCAGATATCTTTGACATACGCCTTTCCTTCTTTACATTGGTTTCAGATTTTGATTCAGCCGATCCACCATTCAGGAGTCAGTTCACCAAGCGTGACCACTTTTCCCGCTTCATAGTCAAGCAGTATTTCAATCTCCCGATAGTGATCAGGCATGAGTTGAACCATCAGTTCTCTGCAAGCCCCACATGGCGCGCCTGTTTTTCCATCAGGCATAATGGCAAGAACCTTTTTAATTTCCTGTTCACCGTTGGTTATCATATGGAATATGGCATTTCTCTCGGCACAAATTCCCAATGTGGAACAGGTGTCTATGCAAACTCCTGTATATATTTTCCCTGATGATGATAATATGGCAGCGGCAACGCCGCCTGCCTCTACGTAATCGGATATTTTCCTGCTATTTTGAACCGCTTTTGCAGCCTGGTACATCTCATTCCATATTTGATCCATTTTATCCATTCTTCTTTCTTGAAGAACCACTTCAACAATATCTCCAAAGTTCTTACCAATCTGCTTGCGTATCTGTTTGGTAACTCCAATAATATAACCAGGACCGCCCATTTTTACAACCTGTCCCCGGTAGGGAACACCATCAAACGTAGCATTTACAAGCAGACGGCCTTTGCCGAAAAGTTCTTTAATATCATAAGGAACTTCTACATAGGCAGCATCCATATTTTCATTTTGAAGCATCACTGCACAAAATTTTAATTTCACATTGTCATCTTCCATTCTACGATCCTCCTAATTGTTGTTCCTTTATCATAACAAAATTTGTAAGAAAAACTTCCTGTCGCTTTACCTGTTGTTCTTTTACAACTTTATAACCTCTTTTTTCAAAAAATGGTTTCGCCGTTATAGAAGCATGGGTAACAATATTTCCCTGAACAGCTTGCTCTAATTTATCACAAATAGCGGAAGCTACCCCTTTTCTTTGATAGTCTTCATGAACAAACAGGTGGTCAAGATAACCGGTTTTATCTATGTCGCCAAAACCTATAATAATTTCATTATGAATTGCAACTATGCAACAATGTTCTTGAAATGACATATCCCACTTTTTTAAATCAACTGTTCCAGTTGCCCACACGTCTAATTGCTCTTTTGTGTAATCTTTCGAATTTACTTTGTGGACCGTATTATAAAAAAGTTCTGCCAATTCCTTGCAGTCTGATGATTGGTATTCTCTGATAAACATCCTAATCTCCATTCCGGAGCGTTTACGCAACATTGTAACGTAAATCTCAAATTTGCGTCTGCCATCAGGGCTTATTTGTAACGCTCCGGCACAATATAGCCAACGTGATGTTCTATTTGCGAATAGACAGACTCTTCCCCTATTACAAGGGCAAAAACAGCACATATAGCATCGTTATTGATTACAACATATAAATTCCCGTCTTTCATGTCTTCTATCAGCACATTCCCCATTTTATTTATGATCATTTTAGAAAAATATCAACCGCATGGTTTGTGACACCCAAAAGATCTTCACGCTCACAGGTCGTAAAATGATATTTCAGATACAGTTGAAAGGTTTCATTATCCATAGCGTCGATTGCTTCACACATAAATCGCGCGCAGCCGTCAGTGGCAACATAATGAAGCCTGGTTACCGGGAAAACTGACATTAAATGATCTATATCCTCTTTACGGACAAGTTCAAATAAATCCTTGGGCTGAGATTTGGCGGCAAATGTTTCCGGGTCAATCAGTCCATCTCTTATGTATTCCGCTACATTGATATTGCTTCGATTGAATCCCTCATTAAGCAGACAGCCGTCAGAAATAACGTATGCGGCAAAAATTATACCACCAGGTTTGGTCACACGAATCGCCTCACGGATTGCCTGCTGTTTATCCTCTTCCGTATAAAGATGATACAGCGGTCCCAGCAACAGCGTTATATCATACTGATTTTCCGCAAGATCAGACAAATCCAATGCATTTCCCTGGGCAATGGAAATATGTTCACCCTCCAAAGTATTTTTTCGGAAAACCTCTATATTATGCTCTACCAGTTCTATTGCATCCACCGAATACCCCTGCCGTGCCAGCGCATGAGAATATCTTCCTGTCCCTGCGCCGATCTCAAGCACACGATCGCCGGGCTTCAAATATTTCTCTATATATCGCATGGTAGTAAGAAATTCAACGGTTCCACATTTCTTTGTAAGACGGCTGTCCTCGTCATAGTTACTATAATAATCAATTAAATATTGGTTTGTCTCCACTTTGATACCTTCCTCTATAAATCTTTTTTTCTTCAGACGTCCATGTTATCATCTAAAAGCTAGTCAATTGCTTTTATCCCTTTTTCAGATAATTTTCTTAGATTTTCAAGCATACCATTTAAAAGTTCAGGCGAATGCCCTTCCCACTTTGTCACTTCTGCCACGATTTTCAGCGGATACTTTGTCCTATAAGATTTCGTAGGATTTCCCGGGAATTTTTTATCTGTAAGATTGGGGTCATCTTCAAACTCTCCTGTTGGTTCAACCACATATATTTTTTCCTGCCCCGTTCCCTCTGCCAACTCCGCACCCCAAATCGCAGCGTCCAATGTGCCGGCAAAATAAACATATTCTGATTTTCTATTATCATTATAATTCTTTTTTTGTCCTATAATCAAAAAATCACCAATGTTCAGTTCTGCTTTTGTTCCATGAAAAAAAGATCCCTTACTAAATGTAAACTCGTCACCCATATAATTTCGTCCTCCATCAATCCCGATTTTTATATTCGATTATAATGTTATCTCCAGCATCTGGGATACCCCTCGTATTCAAGGGTTGTTTGCCCGGTAAATCCATTGAATTTGGTAAATTCCCGATAAAATACTCCGCCAATAAGTCAAAATAGTTTATTGCGTATTTCTGTACAATGTGTAATAATCGACTTCAATATTTTCCGCCTGCCCTTTTAACCAGCGCATGGCGTCATCCAGCGCCTTATTATAAACCATTGGCGCCAAATGCTCGCAAAATAAATCAAGCAACTGCTGTTCCTCAATAATCCCGATCTCCTCTCCGCGAACATCCAGATAAAATGCTTTTATCTCGCTGGCAAGCTCCTTCTTTTGCTTATCATTCAACTGAATTGCCCCATTTAAGTTTCTCCTCATAATACTTTTCCTCCATCAATTTTTTACAGGCAGTTTCCCTGCAAATGAATATTTTTGATCAATTATTCTTCCACATATAAATAGCATCCCTTTACGTGGTCATTCACGATCCCAATCGCCTGCATATAGGCATATATAATTGTGCTGCCGACAAACTTAAATCCACGCTTTTTCAAATCCTTGCTAATTCGGTCGGAAAGCAATGTCCTTGCAGGTAATTCATCTACACTGTTAAAATGATTGTGAATGGGTTTATAATCAACATAAGACCATATAAAAGAATCAAAACTGCCGTATTCTTCCTGTACTTTCATAAACTGCTGCGCATTGACTATCGCCGACCTGATCTTTAATCTGTTACGAATGATTTTTTCATTCTGCATCAATTCCTCAATTTTCGCTTCGTCATATCCTGCTATTTTTCTGCAATCAAACTTGTCAAATGCCTCTCTGAATGATTCTCTTTTGTTTAATACTGTCAGCCACGACAATCCTGCCTGCATCCCTTCCAGTATCAGCATTTCAAATAATATATCATCATCATGGACAGGGTTCCCCCACTCCTTGTCATGATACTCCTTGTATAAGTCTGTAGTTGCCCATGAACATCTTTCTATACGATCTTTTTTCATAAAGTTCTCCGCTCCCCCTTGCAAACATCGGGTTTATAACAAGTGAACTCATTATAACACAATATGAATAAAAGTTCATAAAATTTAGCAAGCGGCTCCTGTTAAGAAACCGCTTGCTAAATGCTATACGCTATAATCAAATCTGCTGCCGTTTTCTGATATTTGCCCTGCCCTGATCTTATCCCAATTCACGGCGCTTATTTTCTCAAGCAATTCTTCCATACTGCCTGCCTGAACAACTGTCCGTTTGGTATCTGCGCCGCTCTTTACATAACTTTGAAGCTCTTTCCCGGCATTCTTCTCCTCTGCACGCTTTTCCTCTCTGGCTTCCTCAATGCGCTCTCTCTGTTTCGCACTTGATTTTTCCAGTTCTGCAAAGAAACTTGTTGTACCATCATCATTGAAAGCAATGCCAATCCGGGTTATCTCAGTGTCTGCTGTACCCTCCTTGCCAAAAGCCCGCTCAAATCCATACTTCCGGTTGATCTCATCGGACATATGGACAGCGCCTTCTATCCCTCTCATTTTCTCATTCAGATACTTTTCATCAGAAGCCATCTTCTCAAGTTCTTCACTGGAAAAGAGAACTGAAAATTCTTTTGTTCCTTTAGAAAGAGCGGATCTTGCCTCCTCCGCATTTTTAAAATCCGCCACCATAAAATCCATATCGCCATATTTTTCCCTGAGCCGTTTTAAAACCTCCTGCGCCTTTTGGGAAAGTGTCTGTTCCTTCACTTTATCCGCATATCCGGCTGCCTTCGTCTTTTCAGGCTCTGCCAGGCGGCTTGTTTGCTGCTTTCCCTTTTTATCTGTCGTATTATTGTAATACCCTGCCGTCTGCTGATAAGCTCCTACTTGTACCATAACCCCCATCCTTTCTTATTCTGGTATCCTGATAATCTTTTATACTATATCGTCATTTACATATTTTTTTTTAGTTTTTATACTACTTTATTCCAATTTCTACGAATTTGAATTAAACGCAAAACATCGTTATACAAGCTTCCTTGATCCTCTAAGTCAATCATTAACCATCTCTGTCCGTTTCCTTCCTTTGTTTGATTATATATATCAGATAATTCCATCGTGCATTCCGGCAATATTGCCTCAACAAGCGCTTTTTCTTTTGTACCTATAACAATCATAATCGTAAAAAAAAAATTCATGGGGATAAACAGTACATAATGTCTTTCCAGCCTTTTTAAATTTTATATTCCAGCCCTTTTCCCAACTACATGAACTGTATTCTATTTTTTCAATGCATTTATATGTGTTTTTAATTTCTAAACAAAATTGCATAAAAACAGGATTTCCAACATATTCGCTTATCATCTCAATAGTAGGACAGTTTTTCTTATCTTTTAAATCGATCATATTGATGATACCTCCATAGCATTCTCCTCACCAACTCCTGATCTTTCTTTATTTAGGTCTGTAGTTGTCCATGAAAGTCAAAATCTTTACCATTTTGTACTCGTCTCTATAACTGCCATCATCATATTTAAGCGCACGGAAATTTTTCCCTGTTTCCCTGAATCCAAATCGCTCATATAAATTTTTTGCCCTGGTATTCCCTTCAACCACTTCCAGTTCAGCCTGTTCATATCCCATTTCTTTTGCAAGATAAAAAGCATACTCCATCATTGCAGAACCAATACCAAGGCTCCAATAATCTTTCTTAAGCGCTATCGCAAAGCCGCATCTATGATAAACACGCCGCAAACTGCCAATAGATACTATCCCGCAATTTCCTGCAATCATACCTTCCACCTCCGCCACCATCATTATCTCACGAGGCGCATTTCTTTTATTTTTCAGAAGTTGTTCCTCTGCTTCAACGGTATAGGTAACCTCATCCCCATTTCTGAGAAGGAATGGAGTCTCCGAAGATACCATTCGAAGATATTCTATCATATCTTCTGCATCTTTTGCCTCAACAGATCGAAGCGTGCAGATGCGACCATCTTTCAAATTTACTTTCTTCTCTTTAAATACCATTTTCCTGTCCTCCGCAATTCATAAAAACGTCAATGTATATATTTTCCTATCACATCATCACTCCAAATATGAGCCTCAATATATCTTTCAGGTCCATACATTCCATTATTATTCCAATCCTGTGGATAGCCGTATTTTGCTATTATTCCTAATATTTCATCATAAGTATAAAGTTTTTTTCGGTATTCCTTTCCATCATTAACTTTTTTACTGAAAGTCGGATGTGAATCTCCATATGTAAAAGAAATAGTGCTTTTATCAAATTCTTCTATATTGATTTTAATAAAAGCACTATTTTCAAACCAGGAAGCCAACCACAGGCTTTGCCCAACTACCATATAATGCGGTACTTCTCTATCGACATTTCCACCCTTTTTAATAAATTCATGTCTTAAGATATTTTCATAATAATGTCTTAATTCCATGTATTCGTCTGCCCTTTTTGCACACTGAGTATTTGGCTTTTTTATTGCAATATCCATTAAGATCTTTTTTGCTTCATCAATAGGAATATCTGATAAATTTTGAAACGGTTTCATGGATGCATCATAATAATGATATAAAAACATTTTCATTTGCCTCCCCCACTACCCTTGTTTTATGATATGGTGCTCCTCCCCTTACCATTTTACCATAAACTTTTGCAATAATTATATATCCTCTATCGTCATACACGGAAGTTCCTTTTCTTGTCGAAGCTATTTATCATTTGTAAAGAACATATCGCATTTAATACTCTTTTAAAACCTGTCATTATCCCTCAACTCCCTTACATATTTATCCGCGTTCTGTCCCCGATCAATGTTCTAATTGTTATATATATAATATCCCTATAGCAAACAAAACTTTAATCATGTTTTAACTGGAAATATTGATACATATAGTATACCGGAGTTTAAAGCTTATTGTTACTCTCTATAAACGGTCACGTCTCTATTAAAAGCCTGTCCAGCAACGTATGCCTGTTATTTATAAACATTTCCGTAACTTGATAGCTTTCTGTTTCCTCATATTCACATAAATGCATACTTCCATTATCAAAACAGTATATATCTGCATTTGGTATTCCCAGCAAAATGGGCGAATGTGTGGCTATAAAAAACTGTGCCCCTTCATTTGCACACCTATATATTTCCACTAATAATGTAAGCTGTCTTTGCGGTGATAATGCTGCTTCCGGTTCATCAAAAAGATATAAACCATTTGCCCGCAGATTATTCTGCGCTAATGCCAGAAAACTCTCTCCATGTGATTTTTCATGGTATTTAGCCGAGGGATGTGCGATATCTGCATATTCCTCCTCCTGGGTTGCAACATTATAAAAGCTTTCAGCTCTGAGAAAATACCCCCATTTTTCCCTTCTGTATCCCTTTGAAATCCTTATTGCATCACATAATTCTGAGTGGGTATCATGTGTGGAAAAAATATAATTCTTTGTTCCTCCCTCCGGATTAAACCCATGAGCCACTGCAAGCGCCTCCAGTAATGTTGATTTACCGCTCCCGTTTTCTCCGACAAAAAAGGTTATCGGGCTATTAAAATCAAGTCTTTCAATACCTTTAAATGCTTCTATTTCCTTCAAGTAGCTATCCTTATTTATTTTATTCCAGTCAAACATTACTCCTTGTATAAATTGGTTATTCATTAAGTTCTCTCCAAAACAGATTATTCATTGTTTTATGAAATCATCTTACCATGCGTGAAGATACTGCACAATAATAAAACTGTTTTGAGCATAAAATAAAGAAGCACTTTCAGATGATCAGTTCATCTGTTGGTGCTTCTCCCGCTTACTCTTTTGATACAGTTTTCTTGCTTTTGCACATTCTTTTACCCACCAAAATGTAGCTAACCTTTCACTGCTCCCGCCGTCATTCCTCCAATAATATACTTTTGTAAAAACACATAGAAAACCAATTCCGGCAGCATAATCATCAGGCTGGCAGCAATAATACCGCTGTAGTCCATAGAATACTGCCCTTTAAACATGGAAGTCATAAGCGACACGGTATTTAACCTGTCGTTTTGGATAAAGGTGGATGCAAAGGGAAATTCATTATAAATATAAACCGCATTAAAAATTACAATCGTTACAAAGGTCGGCTTCATCACCGGAATCACCACCCTGGTGCACAGCCCCACAAGCCTGCATCCGTCAATCACTGCCGCCTCTTCAAGCTCCTCTGGAATTCCTCTTAAAAAGCCTACGAAAAGCAACGTATTAAATGAAATATTTACTGCAATATAGGGCAGGATAAGCCCCAGCCTGGTGCCTAAAATGCCAAGCAGCGAGTCGATCCGGTAAATGGGAAAAAGCAGCACATACACCGGAATGGCAATTCCCATCAGCAGATAAAAGTACAGATAGTCCGCTGTGTTTTTCCTTTTAAAAGTCATCCGGGCAATGGCAAAGGAACTCATAAAAGTGATTGCCACACTGAAAAACGTTGCTATGACCACAATGAAAATCGTATTAAAATACATCCTTCCAAAATCAATGGTGTCAACTGCCCGCTGGTAATTCCCAAAGCTCCAGAGATCAGGCAGCGCCAAAGGCGCATTTACAATCTCATTGTTTGTCTTAAAGGAAAGCAGCACCGCCCAAAGAATGGGAAGCATGGAAATCACAAGAATGGCTGCAATCAGCAGGTAAAATAACACTTTTTTAATGGAAAATTTCTTTCTCACGGCTGTTTCCATTTCTATGCGCCTCCTTCCTGCTTTTTTCTTGCCACGATCCTGATATAGGCAAATGAGCCAATAATGGAAAGCGTCAAAATAACAACTGCAATGGACATGCCATATCCATACCTTCTGGACGTAAAGACGGTAAAGTACATATAAGAAGTCAAAAGCTCCGACTGATGCGCCGGTCCGCCTCCCGTCATCTGGTATACAAGCTCATATATTTTAAATACACCGGTAATGATTAAAACCGTATTGATGATAATGGTCTCCTTCAGCATGGGAATGGTAACAAAAAGCACTTTCTGGAAACCATTTGCACCATCTATGGCGCATGCCTCATACATTTCCCCCGGAATCGCTTTGATTCCGGAGAGAAATATGGTGGCATGGAAGCCCAGCATCTGCCAGGTAAACACCAGTGCCAAAGACAGCGGCGACCACTTGGTTCCGCCGATCCATTCAATTGCAAGCCCATCTAAACCAACGCTTCTTAAAAAGCTGTTCAGCATTCCGTAATTGGGGTTAAGAATATATCCCCAGATAATTCCGATAATAATAGGTGCAATCACATAGGGCGCAAAGATGATCATTTTGAAAAATGCATTTCCTGTAAAATTCACATTCATGATATGCGCCACCAGAAAAGAACCTACAAGGAGGAAAACCGTCCCCAAAACCAGCACAAGCAATGTATTGCGGAGGGCAATTAGAAATAGCTTATCTCCAAACATTCTGATGTAATTGCTGATTCCTGTAAATTTTGCTTTTCCAAGACCAGTATATTCCGTAAAGCTGTAATACACCGCAATAAATACCGGAATAATGATAAAAATACTGTATATAAGCAGGGTCGGGAGCAGCATAAATGCCTTCGCTCTCTTTGTACTTAACCAATACATAATTTATCTCTCCGCCATATGAAGATCTTCCACATACTGAGCTGCTTCCTGTGGCGTATAAACACCTGTCATTACTCCAAAGGTTGCATCAAAGTATCCATAAGCTACTGTAGTTGACATAGAATTAAAAGGTTCTGTTACCGCATCCCAGTCGTCATTTAATGCTGTAATCATAGCTGCTAAAACCGGATGTGCCTGTGTATCTATGGTACCATTATATTGGGAGCAGGGCAATGCAGAGGTATCTTCCGCAATAATTCTGGTTCCCTCTTCTCCATAATAAAACTGCCAGAACTTCATAACCGCGTCTAAAAGTGCAGGATCTTCAGCGGCTTTTGCAGATACTACATACACACCGCCGGATGCCTTAATGCCGATCTGCTGAGGATATTCACTGTCTGAAAAGGTCGGTCCCCAGAAAAATCCAATGTTCTGTGCCATATCACTATTTTCAAAATCCCCGATATCCCATGCGCCTGTGTTAAACATTGCCGCATTTCCGCCAAGGAAACGTTCCTTTGCCTCAAAGTAGCCAATGTTAGCAATGTCTTCCGTGAAGGTGCCGTTATCCCGCATTTCTTCTACTTTTTCAAAATAATGAATGAAATCGTCATTTGTCCATTCTACATTTCCTGCATTTAAGTCTTCCAGCTTCTCAAAGAATCCGTATCTTGCAAGCATAGTCTCAAAAGCCCAGATACTGTAATTATCCTGCGCGCCTACAGTCAAAGGAACAATTCCACTGCTTTTCAGCTTATTAACCGCATCTGTAAACTCTTCGTAGGTAACAGGCGCTTTTTCGATTCCTGCCTGCTCGAACAGTTCTTTATTATAGAAAAAACCTACCATCATAACTTCACTTGGAACCCCGTAATCCCTGCCATCTACCGTACAGGAGTTTACCAGCCCGGGAAGCAGGCTGTTATTAATGCCATAGTCGTTTAATGCGTCCGTCAGGTCATAAAGATATCCGTTTTGGGCAAATTCCTTTGCCGGCGTCTGTTCCAGCCAGAAAATATCCGGCAGATTATTTTCTCCTGCAAGCAGCGTCATCTGGGTATTATGTTCGGAAACTTCTTTTCCCGTAATTTCAATGTGAATATTGGGATAAGTCTCTTCAAAAGCCTGAATAATCTTCATCATATGAGGCTCCTGTGCTTCAATATTGGCAACATGCTCTGAAAAATGAATGGTGACCTCCTGAGTACCTGCTTCCTGCCCCGCGTTTTTTTCATTTTCTGAGGCGCTTTGCTCCTCCTGGACTGCCCCGTCTACACTATCCTGTGACTGACTGCCTTCCGGCTCTGTCTGCTTTGCACCACAGCCTGACGCTAAAAGCAGCGCTGCTATGCTTAATATGCTGATTGCCTTTTTCATTAATCCTGTTTTTCTCATTCAACCTTCCTCCATTCTGAATCTTACGATTCCTCATCTTCTACGATAATGTCGTGGTAATGCCGTCCAGTGTTCCATAGAGTACATCAATTGTTTTTTCCAGTTTCCCGTTTACCTTCTTTTGACTGTACACGCCCCATGCTTTTCCGCAGATAAAGAAGCTGGACAGTTCTTCATCCATCACCGGATGAAAGCTTAAAGTGTTCCTGTACATGTCGCTTTCTTGCCCTAACAATGCATTCAGCAGCCCCCAGCTTGCCATTGCCCTGCTGTAGTGATGCCCTGACTCCACTTCGCTGAAAGGATTTCTTTTATATCCGTCGTAGCGGTCACGCACCGACTTTACTATGGTAAGCCCTTCTTCGAGACAGCCTGCATAAATTAAATTTACCGCAGTTTCATATTCTATTCCCGTCCACACTTCTCCCGCATAGGATAAGGGAAATTTGGGGCGTCCGCCCTTTGGCCATGTGGCAATCACCAGTCCGCGCTCTTCATTTAAGGCATAAGCTCTGTGCACCGAGTCCGTATGGTAAAAATCTGTCATATAATTATATTTAAAAACTGCTTGCATTGCGGATTTGATATGTTCTTTTGGCAGGATATCGCCAATTCCTGCCATATGAGCAAGGAACTGCCCCAAAAGCTGATCGGAAAGGCACCCTTTGCCAAATTGATATTTATATTTATCAATTTCCTCCTGCACCTGAATGTAATATTCGCCGTTAAACATTAATTCATCCGCCCGCAGTTTTCCCTTTTGGAATACTTCTTCATACTTATCTTTACGGGAAATATCCCCTAAAATATCCGCCATCTCCACGCAGCACTTAAGAGCTGCAAGAAAAATACTGTCTGTCATGGGATTGGGTCCGTAAAATTCTATATCGTAGGTAGTATTCTGCTGTCCGTCCAGTACGCCGTCATGATCCAAATCCCACTGTCGCATGGAATAATCCATTGCGGCAGATGCTTTTGGCCAGATTTTCCTTAAAAACTCCATATCCCCCAGATTTTTAAAATCCCGGTAAATTCGTACAATGCTTCCGAGCTCTCCGTCACATGCCGGCACCATTTTATACCTCTCCTGATCAAACACGGAAAACATTCTGGTGGACATACATCCTTCTTCATCTGTCTCCTGCAAAAACTCCACATTCCGCATGGTTTTTTCCAGTTCCGGAAACAAAAAGGCCACTGTCTGCTCGTAATTCCACACATGAGG
>CAMWCA010000023.1 GCA_947172705.1 uncultured Lachnospiraceae bacterium | reverse complement strand
CTGAATAATTCTCTTGAATTTTCAGGGCTGCATTGCTGTTCATTTGTCAAGGTTCTTCTTGCTGTTTGGACTGCTTTATCGTCCGCAGCGAATTATACTATAACACTCCTTTTTCATAATGTCAACACAAAAATCCGAAAAAAATGTAGAATTTTCCCCATTCTGTTAATGAAATCCAATTCCCAGGCGAACCCGGAGAGAATGTAGTCCTTCGGGATGCAGAACCGGGATGCCAATACGGCATTGCTGTTTATGGCTGGACTAAACTGTTGCGTAGAATCATATCCTATTTCAATTTACACTTTCTTTCCCAACAGGCAAGCCATTGCATATGGTTCACCCAAGCCTCCAGCCAGTCACATATCCTGCTTGTAAAAAAGGTCACATTGATCCCGCCATATTGCAGAGACTTTAAAATCGCCTGCCTGCGGTACGCAGAGGTCTTCAATTGTTTTTTCCCCGGAAGCTGCCTTTTGTAATCTGTTTCTCGTAAATATTGCTCCATGCTTTTACGGCATTCTTTACATTCTGCTGCCCCTCTGGCATTTCCGGCGTTGCGATAAAGTTCCACATAATGCTCGCATAAATTTACCTTCCTAAATTCATTTATAATTTCGGTATCTCCGATTTCCTGCTGTAAATAAGTTAAAACATGTTTGTCAAAGCTCTTGTATCTTTGAGGCAGATTTTCCATATAGACTTTCTTGTGTGACTCTGAAGCGTCATGAACTCTCCAGCAATATCCCGCCTCAGATATCGTTACTGCCTTTTGCGCCCGGCACAATGCTTTTGTCAGAAACAGCCAGTCGTCTTCATAATGAAGAAAGCTTTGAAACCGTATCCTGTTCTGAGAAATAAAATCCTTCCTGAAAATGCATTTCCATATAGATCCGTAAAAATAATTTTCGGATTTCAAAAAATCGTACCGATATCCTCTGAACAGCAACGGGTATAGCAACCCCTTCTGTACTTCTCCACCATGAAAAACACCTTCCTGGATTTTTTCATAATCGCCCGCTTTGTTTCCGATCAAACGCCTGGTGCTGCACATTCCCATTTGAGCGGATTCCCTCTGCATTTTTTTTAAAAGTGCAAAAAGCCCTTTCCCAATCACAATATCATCCTGATCCCAGAAGCATACATATTTTCCCCGCGCTATGGCAAGCCCCCGGTTACGGCTTGCTGCCACCCCCTGATTTTCCTGTCTGATATACCTGACTCTCCTGTCCTGCTTCGCATATTCCCGGCAGATGGAACCGCTGTTATCAGATGAACTATCATCGATCAGGATTACTTCCAATCCTTTGTATTGTATTTTTCCTATGCTTTCCAGGGCTTCTTTTAAATGCTTTTCTCCATTATATACAGGCATTACTGCTGTCAGCACCGGTTCTCCGATATCACTTCTCTCCATATGTCTGTCCATCTTTCTTCCGGAATTATTTTACGTCATGGGATTCTTTGCCTGTTACATTTCTTTTCAGCTTTCGCAGAAAAATATATACGGACGGGTGATGCAGCCGCAAATAAGTTTTTAATCTGGCATACCCACTTTGTTTTACGGATTCTCCATTCCCTGCGCTATACATCCTATGTACATCTTCAATATAACGCATATCCTCCCACCGCCTTTTCAGCAGCTCCCCGTCTGTCTTCTGCAGCAGAACCTTTTCTAAAAATGTTTCTAATTCCTGTGCCGCCATTCCCCATGTACGGATCTCCTTTCGCCCATCCCGGTACACCGGGTCAGGTTCCCTGTCCACTATTTTTACGAGCTTTTTAAGCTCCTTTAATTCATCAAAAAGATAAATGTTTTCCGCAAAATTTTCAAATTCCTTTTTCAGCTCTCTGTTCAGTTCACTGTTTGTAGCAATTACCTTCTTGTTATATTTCATGCCATCCAATATAGGCAGACCAAAGCCCTCATAAATACTTGGAAATATAATTGCCCTGGCGCTGCTTACCAGAAAAGCAATAAACTCATCTGATAAATTCCCGCTTTTATAGCCATAAACATTCTTACCGATCTTCCCTGTTTCATCGCTTCCCAAAACAATAAAATTATGCTCCATTTCCAGGAGATAGGGCAGCGTTTCTTTTAAGAACTTATGACGGTAGAAGTTTCCAAACACCATGTAATATTCATGGAAAGGAAGCGTCTGTTTATCCGGGGTTCCGCCATCTTCCCATATTCCATGATATATCACCTTCGTCAAAATTTTTCTCTGCTCAAATTCATCATGGTAATATCCCATGGTGTCATTTAAGGAAAACTGACTGATCGAAGTCATGGCATCGCAATATTGAATCGCTTTCCGAAATACATCCAGTCTTTCGTAGTGATTGACCAAAAGATAATTGCTTCTTATGCTGATAATATCCTGCATGCAAAACACATACTTTAAGCTCACTCTGTTGATAATGATCAAATTCTCAATGTGAATGATCTGGGAGGGCGAAAATGCCAGATGGTAGGTGCCTGAAATATTGTAAGGATACCATACATTAGGGAATGCTTTTGACAAGCCAAACAGGCGGTCCGCCATATCGTTAATCAACACATGAATATCATATTTTTCATGATACAGCTGATAAAATTTTTTATATATGGCAAGCCCATATTGGGCTGTTCCGTTATACGCCGCCGGAATTTCATACAGATCGAACAAAATCCGTTTTTTTTCATACACCCCCTCTGATATCAGATCTGCATAATATTCTAAGGGATCGATATTGTGATGAAAATATTTTTGTACCAGTTCCTGATAATATGGATAGCGTTCCATCAACCTGCGCCCATTTTTTACATCCAATTCCTCCTTTGCAGCCCCGAATGATTTAGATTCAAAATGATATACATAGGCACGATTCGCCATTGCCACATTATATCCATACTGATTCACGCGCATGCAAAAATCATTTTCTTCATTATAGCCAGGTCCGTATGCTTCATCAAACAAACCAAATTTTCTGATCAGCTCTCTCTTCACCAGAAATGCAAACCCCACTCCCGTTGGTATGATGCTGAAACGCGGCAGTTTATCACGCATTTGCTGAAACACAGAATAACTTACCTCTTCTTCCAGCAGACGATCTAAATTATTTTTTACAGGCATTGTGAGAATCGTTGCATTGTTGCTTCTTGGGCATACCACTCCATGCTTTTCATATAAGTATAACACCTCAAGCATTTCTTCCAGAAAGCCTTCCGTTACTTCCGTATCAGAATTGAGCAGTAAAATATCATTATCCGTTTGATCCAACTCCTCTACTGCTCTGTTACAGGTTTTAACAAACCCCATATTGGAAGGATTTTTATAGTACTTCATATTTTTGCAGCCTTCCATGCTTTCCTGGATCTGCCTTTCCATTTGCTTCCACTCTGAACTCATATCATTAATAATGATAATCCTATGTCTGTCCGCCACATATTTTTTCAGAGAATCCAGACATTTTTTCAAGGTCTCCCAATCCGTATATACCGGAATTACAATCGTCACGTTTCTCATATTCTTTTCTCCTGGGTTTATAATCTAATACCAAAACCGACCGTATATAATAGAACAAGTGTATAAGACAGCAAATGCAAAAAGCAGGGAAGCAAACACTCTATACGTCTTTTTCTTCACTTCAAATATTGGATTCACAGGCAGTAATGCCAAAAGCAGCACCGGAATATAATATCTCCCCTGCAAGCCTCCTATAAAGGGTATTTGATACAATGCTTCCTGCCAGTCTATTGAAACTGCCATATCTTCTGTTCCGAAAAAAAGGACACACGCCGTATGCCGTACCATTGATAATGTGATGGCATAGATGCATGCTCCACAGGTCAAATAAATGACCGCTCTGTCATATCCCCGCCAGCGATAAGCTTCTGTTGCTTTCAATCCCGTTGTTTCCCGAGCTTCGCTTTTGATATATGCTGCGCCCGTTATGATGATAAAAGCTATTTCCCCGCCTACAAACCACAATGCCGCAGGCGTATCCTTATATCCAAAATTGCCAACCAATGATACCAGCAGATCTCCGGCAAAGTTTTTCCAGGTCATTCCAAACAAATATAGAGTCTGCGCCCACTGGCAAATACTGGCATAAACGATCTTCAACCATTGATTTTCTCTAAACAGCCATAGCCCTGAGAGCAATGCGGCAAGAACTCCCGCTAAAATCACTCCTCTCCACCGCTTCAACCTGTCCCCTGTTATTTTATATCTGCCCATATGGATCTCTGTTTTTTCCAGCGGCAGTAAGAAAATAATTCCTGCCAGTAAAACATAGGGTATTTTTGTGATAGCAATATAACCCACCATGCCTGCTATTATCAAAAGATTTCTTCCGCAGATAACAGGCGCTTCCAATTTTAAATAAAGTATGTACGCAATAAACAAGAAACAGATCGGCAGCAAAACTGCGTCATAGCTCAGGGATGCCGCCTGCTGGATACACATAGGTAGCAGCATAACCGCTTTAAGCAGTGCCTTGCCCTTAGGCGTTATTTTCAATGCAAGGCTGCAGATGCCCACATAGGACAACAGAGAAAAAAATTTTCCCAGCATGAGTGACCAATATACCGGCAGCCGAAGCATTACCCCCAGCATAACGCCTGCCGCAGCCGGAAGATGCCGAAGCAGTTCTTTATCCATTCCCTTTGGCATTAATTCTTTCGTGATATAAGAAGGCGCTTTTTTCATCTGCTCTTTTATCACATGTCCCTCTATCTTTTCCTCCGGATGAAACATAATTCTTTCACGATCCAGCGGCATCTCGTCATATAAGGTTTGCGCCAGGGCATCGTTCCTGATTCCTTTTCCAATCATCTGTAAATGACCATACTCATCCGGCATCTGCCACGGAATGATTAAAAAAGCAAATGCAGTCCCCCACAAAATGCAAATAAAAGCAAAGCATGTCACCTGATCCGGCAGGAAGATTCTCCCCCTCATTTCAGGCATAGCATATTTCCAAAGCAGATAAACCCCATCCAGCAACAGAAGAAAGATTAAAATACCGTTGCCATATGTACGTTTGTCTTCCGCCGGAGGAATAACCTGATTGCTTAATTGTATGGAGGAAAGCTTAAAGCTTCCCCGTATATCAAAGCGTAATTCCCTGTACTTGTCCCGGGGAAAATTTATGATCATTTCCCGGGTTCCTTTTTTTGCCATCCTTGTTCTGGACAATTCTTCCGTTAATTCTCCTGTTGAAAAATACACCTGCACCACAGTATCCCGGCGCAAAGGTTCTTCAAATTGAATCTTCGCCGAGGCAGCCAATATCCCATTTTCGTTGATCAGCCCTATCCATGGTCTGTCCGTCTCCGCCTGAAAATCCGTTCCATTTACAACATAGCCATACTCATAGGAAAAATCATCGTAGTGCAGCTCTGCAAAAAAATCATAACCGCTTTCTCCGCTTGCTGCTCCCCCCGCAGACTTTTGTGTGTTGTACAGAAGAAGACATAAAAGAATGCCTGCAATAACACATCCCGCTATCAGAATACCGGCAGATCTGTCTATTTTTCTAAAATACCTCATATCCCTTCTCCCACATGCAGCTCCCATTTATGTTTCATACGCACTGCGCCCACGTCCCCGTAGGGGCTGTATACTTCAAAACCATCCACAGTATCGTAATAGTCCACCATCTCCTCCGTCCCTGTTGCAATACACACATCTAAATAATACTTTCCCTGGAGCAGTTGGTTTTCCGTAAATTCCACCTCGAAAAAGCCGTTGTTTTTCAGGGTGACTGCAGGCATGCCGTCGGCTTTTGAATTGCTTCCATAACATCTGACCCCATCGTTTCTGAAAATACTTAAGCCAAAAAAGACCTGTTTGATCTCCTCATATACTTCATAATAAACCCTGAAAATAACAGATTCATCGGTAGAAAACACCTTGGTTTTTTCCCCTGAGCGGTTTAAGGTTTCCACAGACAGGATACGCGCCTCCCCCGTCCCCCTATGATGTGCATCACGCTCTTTCTCCCGTTTTTCCTCCTGTTTTTCGGTGCCTTCTAACGGGCTTCTGTTTTCCCTGCGCATATTTTCCATATAAGCCAGATATTCCCTGTGCACTTCTCCGGGCTGCCCCTCTGCACGGATTTTCCCCTCATGAATCCAGATGCTTCTGTCGCAAATTTTTTCAATCTGTTCCATAGCATGGGAAACGATCACAATGGTGGTTCCGTTCTTCTTAATGTCCTTCAGCTTTTGAAAGCATTTGCTCTGAAAATTCACATCCCCCACAGCCAGGATCTCGTCAATCAGCAATATGTCCGCATCCACGTTGATGGCAACGGAAAAGGCAAGCCGCATATACATCCCGGAGGAATAGGTTCTCACCGGATCGTCCATGAAATCTCTCAATTCGGAAAAATCAATTATTTTATCAATTCTTTTATCAATTTCCTTCCTGGAAAGCCCAAAAATGGAAGCATTAATGTAGATATTTTCCCGTCCGCTCAGATCCGGATGAAAGCCTGCTCCCAGTTCCAGAAGGCTGGAAACTCTTCCCCGTAATTCCACCGTCCCTCCATCCGGATACATAATTCCCGTGAGAAGCTTCAGAGTCGTACTTTTCCCGCAGCCGTTATGCCCTACGATTCCCACCGCTTCCCCTTTTTTCACCTCAAAGGAAATGCCGTTTAAAACCCAGTGTACGTCATACTTATTTCGTTTCCAAAAAAGAACCTTCTCCTTTAGCATTCTGCCCTTGTCATAATATATTTTAAATTTTTTGGTTATGTTTTTTACCTCTATTGCATTACCGTCTTTCATCTACAGCTCCTCCACGAAATGCCGCTGCAATATTTTGAATGTAAGCCCTCCCACAGCCATAACTAAAACACCAAGGAGCAGCGCGCTCTGTAACGTGCCCAATTGCGGCGTCCTGCCGTAATATAAAATATCTCTATAGGCAATGATAATCGGCGTCATGGGATTCAACTGAAATACCGGCAGATATTTTTCCGGCACAGAGCTTATATCATACAAAACAGGCGTCAAATACATCCACGCCATAGACACAATTCCTAAAATATGCTCCAAATCCCGGAAATAAACGGTCAGGGCAGATGCCAGAAATGTAATTCCCAAAGCCAGGATATATTCCATTGCCATAACCAGCGGCAGGTAAACAAGCGCTCTGGCATGAAGCCCTATTCCGCTGAAAAAAACCACAATAAAAATAATGATAAAGCTGAGCAGCATATTAATAAACTGGCTAGTGGTAAATACAATCGGCAGCACCTGTCTGGGAAAATATATTTTTTTTACCATATCCTTTTGTGCAAAAATAATGGTGGTACCCCCGGATAAGCATGTGCTGAAAAAAATCCAGGGAACAAGCGCCACAAAAAGGAATAAGTAATATTTTTCAATGCCCGTTCTCATGATCACTGAAAAAACCGCAGTATAAACGCACAACTGCAACAGGGGATTTAAAAGCATCCACAAAAACCCCAGCACAGACCCTTTATACCTGCTTTTCAAATCTCTCTTAACCAGGCTTATAATCATCTCACGATAGTTCCACAACTCTTTCATCAATTTCATAGATAATCCATTCCGTCTCTGCTTACAGCTTTTTCATACATATGCATCACAGCCCTAACGTGCGTATCATAATTCCAATCCCATTTCCATCTGCAGATCCGCTCATTCATCCGGGCTAAAATTTCTCTGTCATCGTATAACTTTTCGAGCATCTCCTGTAATTGCTCCTTAAGCTTTCCCACATTCAAAACCACTCCCATCCCGGGATTTCCTTCCAGCAGTTCTTTTGCCCCTACATGAGAAGAAAGAATGACAGGAACTCCATAGCTAAGGGCTTCCAGCACTACCATTCCAAAGGTTTCCTTCCAAATACCGGGCGCCACCAGTATGTCCATGTTGTCAAAAACGCCTTTCAGTTCCTTCTCCCGATATGGCGCATGCTGACGCAGATACGGATGATTTCTCTCCTGGGGATTGAAATATATATGACATTCAAATTCTGTCCGCCCCGTTTGGTACATGGCATCCAAAGCTTCCAGCAGTTTCGGATATCCTTTAAATTCTTTTCCCTGGGACAAATAGCCGATTTTCAGTTTTCCCGTGTAAGTGCGAATCCTTCTGTGATCTGCAACACTTTTATTTGTGATCGGAAGCACTTCTCCCTTTATTTCCCCTAAAAAAGAATGATATACTTCATAAGCCTGCCGGCTGTTAAAATGAAAACAGGTTATCTTCCTGAATATTTCAAGATAGTAAACGCGCAACGCATCATGGCTTTCCAGCACATCCCTGTCAACTGTCTCCTCTTTTTCAATTCCGCCGCTTTTGACCTTTCTTCTTTTGACCTGACCCCTGATCCAGCTTTTATAGGGCAGTAAACCCGGCGCATATTCCAGCCATTGGTAAAACCTGCTTTTCTTCATCCTCCTGTAGCAAGGGGAATGTTTTCTTTCCTGTTTTTTTTCTGAAACAGGCGCCCCCATACACTGAGCGCACAGTTTCCAGTCCTTTCGGTCACATATTTTCCCATTTCTCAATAAATTGACCTTAGGGCACAGCCCATAGTAATCATGGGTTGTAAAAATCACCGGAACAGACAGGCTTTCCGCCGCATGGAAAAAAGCAAGATGAATCCCCATAAGGCTGTGTACATGGATCACATCCGGACACAGCTTTTTTAGAAATGTAATATAAACAGCTGTATCCCCTTGCTCCATCAGACGATCCATTCTCTCTATCCTCATACCTTCTGTTACCAGCAGGGGATTTATGATAAAATGACACCGGATGTTTTTCCAGCTTCCAGCCGCTACCCGTGTTTTTCTATTTGACCATGGGGATTCAAAGCTTCCCGGCACCAGCAGGTGTACCTCATTTCCTGCTTTCCGCTGCCCTTCCGCCAAATCCAACGCATACTTTACCAGCCCGCCGTTCCTCACAGGCGGCAATCCATGTAAATAATGTAATATCCTCACTCGCTTTACCCCCCTGGCTAAAGCTTCAAAAGCTGATATGCAAACATCAGCCTATGCAGCAGATAACCCTTCCAAAGCTTACAGCAGCTTCTCCAATATCTGTTTTTCACAAAAAACTCCATACGCTTTCGCTGCGCCCACAGATTCTGCTCTACCTTTTCCCTGCTGACTTTCTCCGTTGTAAGGCTTCTTTCTCTGGATCGGTAAAAATAAAGAGGGCATGCCGTCAGGGCAATTTTTTCTGCATTTTCAACGAGCAAATGGCTGACCAGCACATCTTCATATCTCCTGCATTCCCGGAAATGCGCCATAAGCCCGTTTTCCTTTAAAACCTTTTGATGATAAAGCTTATTCCACATAACCGTTTCATACTTTTTATACTTACCATGCCACTGTCTTAGCATTTGCCGGGATGACATACAAACTTCCTTGAAATTCCCGCTATTCTCTGCAGCGAGCTTCGTTCTTCTTTTTACAAATGCGCACGCGGCAATATCGGCATCATATTTCAAAATAAGAGCATATAACTTTTCTATATAAGCAGGGGATACCACATCATCCGAATCCACAAAGGCAAAATACGTTCCCCTTCCCTGAGCAAGCCCCGCATTCCTTGCTGCCATAAGCCCTTTATTTTTCTGATGTATCACATGGACCCTGCCGTCTTTTTCCGCATATTCATCGCACAATATGCCCGCCCCGTCCGTGCTGCCATCGTCAACTAAGATGATTTCCAGATTTTCATAGGTCTGCTGCAGCACAGACGCTACACATTCCCTTAAAAATTCATATGTCTGATAAACCGGCACAACAATGGTTATCAACGGTCTATCTGTCTTCCCCCATGAATCCACCAACCACTTCCCCCATACGCTCCCAGGAAAATCTATACGCTTCTTTTTTTATTTGATCCGTAAATACGGCTTCCTGATTCCTGTGATAAAAGTCTGTAACCGCCCGGGCAAGCGCCTCCGCATTCTCCGGTTCTATCACATAACCGGTTTTTTCATTTATAACCGCTTCCGGCAGACCTCCCACCCTCGTTACAATAACCGGCTTTTCAAAGCCGTAAGCAATCTGTACAATTCCGCTTTGGGTGGCGGAGATATAGGGTAAAACCACCAGATCCGACGCCGCAAAATACTTTTCCACCTGGCGGTCCGGCGTATACGAATCCACCGTCTTTACCCATTTCCCAATCCCCAGTTCTTCTATCATCCTGAAATAATCTTCTTTATCATTTCCAAATTCCCCTACGATCCAGAGCTGTATATTTTCCTCTTCCTGCAAAATCAAAGGCATCGCCTTAAGCAGATACCGAAGCCCTTTATACTCCCGCACATAACCGAAAAAGAGCAGCATCTTGGTCCCGTCTGCTATGCCCAGCCGCTCCCTTGCCTGTCCCTTGCTCATATGTTCAAAACGAAAGGCATTGTAAGTAGGATGGGGCGTCACCGCATAATCCGGCTGCCTGACAAGCTTTTCTAACGCTCCGCCTTCTTCTTTGGCATGTACAATAAAATGCTTCCCGTGCTTCAGTACCGTCTTTGTGAGGAATTTGTCCAACGGGAATCTCTCATGAGGAAAAATATTGTGACATACAAAGACTGTATTCTGTCTGCCCATGAATTGTTCCAGCAGCCAGTAGCATGGGGCAAAATATGGATGCCACCATTGTATCAATACCATATCCGCTTTTTGTTTTTTTATGTAACCGGCCGTTTTCAGGATGGAAAAGGGATTGGCTGTGTGCAGCATGTAATTCGCATTTTCGACTTTAAAGCTGTCATTGGCATAATCCTTCTGTTCCCTGTGAAACAAAAACCCGGGATACTGCACTGCATAGGAAAGCATTTCCACATCATATTTTTTTGCCAGCTCCCGATACATTAAACCTGTGTAATGGGATATTCCGCCTTTATAAGGGTACACCGGACCGATTAAAATAATTTTCTTTTTTCTCATGTTGTGCCTCATGGACCGTTTATTTCTTAGCACATATTGTAAATCTTTTGCTTCTTTTCCTTCGTTTCATCTTTCTGATCCTGTACAATATGGGGCTGCCAGTCAGCTGTCATTTTTTCTGTCTGCCGCTGCATAAACAGATCATATTCCATCCGCCGGACGTGGTATTGCGCATCAGACAATATCCTTCTGTTGGATGCCATCAGGTCAGACACCAGACCAATCATAAAAGTCAAAAAACCAACTATAATCAACGTGCATGCCAGTATCAGGGACTGCACATGTCCATTCCCCTGTCCAATTGAAAACAAGTATAAAAAGCGTACGCCAATGCCAATGCCGCACAATAGCGGTACAATGGATAAATAAGTAAAGCACTTCAACGGCTGATACATCATATACGCCCTTAAAATAATTACCATTGATCTCTTGACATAAGACCAGATCCCGCCAAATAACCGTGACGGCCTAATCTCGGGATTGGTATGCACAGGCACACTGGTAACCGCAATCTTATCTCTTCCCGCCTGTACAATGGTTTCCAGGGTGTATGTATAGTCGTTCACAACATTAATGTGCATTGCCGCCTCCCGGGACATCGCCCTGAAACCGCTGGGAGCGTCCAGCACATCCGTGTTAGATGCCTTTCGTACCGCCCAGCTGCCAAAACGCTGCAGCTTCTTCTTTAAAAAAGAAAAATGCTCCGTTTCATCAATTGGTCTTGCCCCAATTACCATGTCCGCTTCTCCGTCAAGGATCGGCTGAATCAACCGCTGGATGTCTTCTGCACAATATTGATTATCCGCATCTGTATTTACTATAATATCCGCCCCATTTCTAAGACAGCCATCAAGCCCTGCCATAAATCCCCTTGCCAGACCTTTGTGTTGATTAAAATTAACAATATGATGGACTCCCCACTTTTCCGCTACCTCCACCGTTGCGTCTTTGCTGCCATCGTTGACGATCAAATATTCAATTACATCGATTCCATTCAATTTTGCAGGCAGATCATTCAACGCTGCCTCCAGAATATTCGCTTCGTTATAGCACGGGATTTGAATTATCAGCTTCATAACCTTTTCCTCATTTTGTTCTCCGCAAATTAATCCATCAAATCAAACTCATCATTTTCACCCAAATCTACAATATCGAACTCATCCACATCTTGGTCAATATCAAATTGAATGGCAGGTTCTATTGGAGCAGGTTGGGGTTCGCTGTTCTTCTCCTGGGGGATTTCCTTTTTGCTCTTTTTATCCTTTTGGACAATGGAAAAAAGTCCCGTTGCAAAGATTCCCATCATCAATAGAACAATGAGGATCGTCCAAATGCGGGAACGCCTTTGTTCTCCCCGCTGTCGTTCCACCTCTTCCACAAGGATTTTTCCCTCTACCTCCGCCTTTGCCAGTTCTTCATCCAAACCGGACTGGGCAAGATCAACCATTCCCTTATCTTCCGTTTCTATCTGCAGACCTGTTATATTTTCTTTGAGAAGATATCCTTCCTTTCCCTTATAGGATGTCCTGTACCAGCCATCCCGGGTCTCCCCTGTCACCCATACGGACGCTCCCGCATCATAACGAAATACAACCGATGCATTCTGATCAGGAAGCTCCCTTGCGTCGCCGCCCTCCTGCATGGTCATAACCTGATTCAATTCCAGAATCTCAAAATCTGCAGAACCTTCCTGTTGACGTAATCCATAAAACAACGTATGGAGATTGGCAGCCACATGATGCTCATACCTTTCTTCCAATTCCTCCTGATGCTTTGTCTGGGAACTGACAATGAGGAAATCCCCCCACTTGCCCGGCTCCTCCAGATCTTCTTCACGAATCACATGGATGGATATCTCCCGAAGCTGCATCTGCTGAAAATCAATATAGGGAGTAACCCCTTCCTCCAGATATGTAACCTGAACGCTCTTATCATCACTTTCCAAAATTTTTTCTGCAATGATCCTGTCCTGAAATCCAAATCGATTAGCATGATACACATACTTCTCACTTGCCTGGACTCCCAGTCCTACCTCCAGTACTATTATGATTCCCAAAAGCCAGGACAGATTGTCATATTTTTTTACTGCAAGGAGAATTCCTGCAATCAAAACCATGCATACAAATCCAACAATCCACGCTTTTAAAAAGAAAACATAAGGGTCGGCATTTTCTTCTTTTAGCGGACTGCTGATGCCGGTAATAAAATACCCCCGTATTCTTGCCATATTTCCCTCTTCTATGGCTGAAAATATGGGAAGCAGCATCATTCCCGACAGAGCGCCTGCAATCGGGCTGACCACCAGAAGCCACTTGCTTCTTAGCATTACCACTATTCCCACCAGCAGCAATACCGGAACGATAAATTCATTATATCTTCCGTATACCAGGCAATCTATCAGCGTGGAATTATGCATAAAAATACTGCATATAAGAACTTCTCCGATCACCGCCAGCAGAAGAAACACCGCTGTCCAGTTTGAAACGGTACATCTGCCTGTCTGCCCTTTGGACAATTTTTTTAAAAGCTCCGCCCCTTCTTTTATGCACCATCCCATCGCCCAATAAAAAATGCCATAGGTTGCCATTCCCAGATAAAAAATTTTGCCTGTTACTTCTTTTATAAAGTGTTTCATGCCGGAAAGGGTCAATATGTCCTTGATTTTAACCAGCTGGCTTGTATAATCATTTGCCGCCAATGTTTCTGCATCCGCTTCAGAAAATACTGATAAAATAACATTTCTTTTTATAAATACCACAAAAAGCACAGCAACCAGTGCCGCCCCAAACATAATCAGAACCTGCTTCCGCATTGCCGGATTCGTTATTCCCCACAGAAAAAGCACCGCCGCACATGCAATCACCACACCCACCGTACGCATATGAACGGTATAGGAATAAACCAACAGGATCATTAATAACGCTGCCGTTATCCATCGGGGATTCTGAATCAGGCTGATGAAAAGACAGACTGCTGCGGTAAACAGAAACATCAATAAAGCTTCCGCCAGCGTCATCTGCATGTAAACAATCCACGCAGGATACAAAGCGGCTATTCCGCTGACAAATATCCTTTTTGTCCTGTCAAGCTCAGGGAACAGCCCGAAACTGAGCTTATAAATCGTCAACGCCCCCATGCACATAAGGATCATATTCACGACAATTGCCGCCCTGTAAGCGGCAATTCCTCCATGAAACACCTTCAGCAAGGGCGCCAATAGCAAACTATATCCAAAAGAATAGTAAGACCCTAAAGATGCCACCTCCGTCCAGTCATATCCGACTGCCCTGGCTGCGCTTGCCCAATAGCCAAACTCATCAGGGTAAACTGAAAATCCACATGTTTTTCTGATTCCATACTGAAAAACACAGAAAATGATCAATATAATAAAAACGAAGTAAATATGTTCCTGCTTCACCTTGCGCATATTTTTCGCATCCCCATGGCAATATTTCCCTTTATCACAAGAGAAGCAGCCTATTAAAGCTGCTTCCCATAAATACAGGCTTTTACCTGTAGGCTTTTTACCTGTCAATCTTTATTTCATTTCCTATCGCTGCACCATTAAAATTTGATAATTGCATAGGTTCCTGCACCGCCCTTTGTATCAAAGGTAACAGTATCAGGATTGTCATCAACATCATTGAGGATGGAAACAACGCCGCCTGCACGTACACATACTACGGCAAACGTCTTATCCGCCTGGGCAAAGTCCTTAGGAATGCCAAATGTGATACGAACATCCGCTCCATCACTGGACAAAAGACTGTATTTTCCGCCTGACATTTTCCCAAGTTCAAGGTTAAGCATGGGTCCTACTTCCGCTTCCTGGGAAGCAGCTGCCAAATCAATTGCCGCCTTGGCAAGATGACTCTTCTTGGGATCTGCATTGGTCAATTTTACATAGGGTGTTTCACCGGCTGACAATCCATAGCCTGATGCAATCTCCTCTGTACTGGTTGTAACTGCGGCTCCGTCTACGCTGGTTGCAAGGTATGCTCCCTTTGTTGTGGTTACTACGCCGGCAACTGTACTTCTTTCAGGAACGGCTGCCGTCTCACCGCCTGCTTCTGCCACTACTTCCTCTACAACGGTACTGCCGCTGGGGGTCTCGCTGCTATTTGCTGCAGCAACACTTATAACAGGTGCCATTACCAAAGCGGCAACCAAAACGCCTGTCAGCCTTTTTTTGATGGTATTTGCTTTCATACTTTTTCCTCCATTTAAAATTATGCCCGTTCTGCCAAGCATTTTGTTTTCGTTCTCATAGAATGGTTTTATTATACCTCTTGCCGAATAAATTTGTCAATTATTTAGTGAAATCGTAACGGCATCCTCTGCATTTTTCATCACCAGCTCAAGAGATGATATCATTCCCGCCTGCTCATTGGGCACTTCGCAGATCAAAACAAGCTCTGTGCTTTCTCCCGGTGCAAGGGTTCCCTGATAATATGCCAAATCATTCAGCAGCATGGTCGTCAAAGCATTTTTCTCCTGCCCATCCACTACGATTTTAAACCTCACGCCGCTTTGCACCGTATCAAGCGTTGTTTCCGCCCCTCCGAGGTTCTCCGCCAAGAACTTCAATACCAGCAGCTGGGTTCCCTCTGAAGCATTCATCACAAAGAAAAGATCTTCTCCCTGGTTGGGATAAAAGACTTCTGTTTCAAATCCGGTATAGGTAATCTTTACCGAATCCAGGTGCAGGAAGGATTCTATGGTAGCCGCCTGGGTCTGATCTATCACTGTCACATCGCTCATGTCGCCCTCCAGACCTCCTCCGGCTTCCTCCGTTTCCGGCTCCGCCTCTTCGTTTTCCGATACCTTGGCAGTCTCCTCCTCCACTGGTTCCTCCGCTTCCTGCTCCACCAGTGCCAGATCTACCAACTTGCTTTCATGATTTCCGTCATATTTCAGCAGCACCCCTGTAGCATACTCCACCACCAAAGCCTGCTGGGCATCGGTCAATTCCGGTATCTTATTTCCACAGCCTGCCATCATAACTGCTGACAAAACCACAGTCACACAGCCTATCCATTTTTTGCTCATATCTGCCTCCTCCAAAAATCCTAGCATACCTCAAGCTCAAACCAAAAAGCAACTCCGTTGTCATAATTGATAACGCCATATTTCTGATTCATGGACTCCATCATTGCCTTGACAATGGAAAGCCCTACTCCACTGCCGCCATATTCTCTGGTCCTCGCCTTATCTACTTTATAAAATTTCTCCCATATTAAAGGAAGACTTTCTTCCGGTATGGGCAAACCCGTATTAAAAACCGTCGTCCGTACCACATTTTCATTCAAAGATAATTTTACATCAATCACTCTGCTTTCTGCAACATGATTTACTGCATTTGTAAAATAATTATTGAAAACTTCCTCCACCATAAATTCATCCGCCCAGACATGGATCGGCGGATAAGACTCCATCTGCAGGGTAATTTCCTTCTGTCTGCACAATATTTCTGCGGTTTGAAGGTAATTTGTGATCAAAGCCGTAATATCAAAGCGCTCCATTGTAACGGTATTATTTCCAAATTCCAGTTGATTGAGGGTCAGCAGCTTCTTGACCATATGGTTCATTTTGGATGCCTCATCCATAATAACCTCACAATAAAAATTTCTGCTCTCCTCGTCATCGTTGATTCCCTCTTTTAATCCTTCTGCATAGCCCTGGATCAGGGCAATGGGGGTTTTTAATTCATGGGACACATTTGAGAGGAACTCTTTGCGCATTTCATCGGTCCTGTTTTTCTTTTCAATGTCCCTTAGCAGTTCATTATTTGCGCTCTTCAGCTCCGATATGGTAGTCTCCAGGGTCTCCGAAAGTTCGTTGATGTTCTGTCCCAGGAGAGCAATCTCCGTTTTACTGTTCCCTGTGTATTTGGCGTCAAAATCCAAATGGCACATGCGTTCTGAAATTCCTGTAAGCTCCATGATCGGCTCTGTAATCTTACGGGATACTACAAGGATGATCAGCGCGCTCAATATAGCCGCGCCGGTTCCCACATAGGCAAGGAAACGGTTGGCAAGCGCCACGCTTTCCCTGATGCCTTCCAGGGGACTTCTGAACAGAAAAAGATTCCCTCCATCCAGCACCCCCCACATATCTACATATTCAAGCTGGGTTCTTTCATCCAGCTTGATCCTCATCTCATAATTGTCCTCCTCCACCAACAGCTTGCCGTTCGTGTAGGAATCCTTTTGAAACAGATAATCCAACAGCTGCCTGCTTAAGATCTCATAATCATTCATGGAGGTTTTGATCGTTCTTGTTTCCGCGTCCAAAAGAATAATACTGATGTTATTCCTGCTGCATATTTTCTGGAATTCAATATCAAAATCATCCGACCGGATAATCCCCTCATTGGATGCCTGATTCACCACAAAATAAACGTTCATCATAACCTTTTGCTTATTGTTCAGATAATATCTTTCCAGAAAAGTATTGTTGATAAACCAGCACAGCAGGATGGTTCCTGCCATGAGCAGACAAAATACCAGCGCAAATTGTCTTCGAATAGAATATTTCATGGGTTTTCATTCTCCGTTTCAAACTTGTAGCCCATTCCCCAGATCGTCCTGATCAGATCCCCCTTCTTTCCCATTTTACTCCGCAGCTTTTTCACATGGGTGTCAATGGTTCTGGCATCTCCAAAATAATCATAATTCCATACGTTATTTAAGATCTTCTCCCGGGACAACGCAATCCCTTTGTTTTCCAGAAAATAGGCAAGAAGTTCAAATTCCTTGTAGCTCAGTTCCACCGGTTTCCCGTCAATGGTTACACTGTGCGCCGCCTTATCGATGACGATTCCCCCTGCCTCCAGGAGATTCTCTCTGTCAAGCTGTCCCGCCCTTCTGAGGATCGCTTCTACCCTTGCCACCAGGATCTTCGGACTGAAAGGCTTGGAAATATATTCGTCAACTCCCAGCCCAAAGCCCTGAAGCTCATCCCGCTCGTCAGACTTTGCCGTAAGCATGATAATGGGAACTCTGGAATATTGTCTGATCTCACGACAAACCTCCCAGCCGTCCACTTTCGGCATCATCACATCCAATATGATCAGCGCAATATCCTTCTGATCATAAAAAAGATCCAATGCCTGGCTTCCATCCTCAGCCTCTATCACCTCATAGCCGCTTTTGGTCAGAAAATCCTTTACCAGTTTTCTCATTCTGGCTTCATCATCCACCACAAGTATTTTCATCCTATCCATAAAAGTGCCCTCTTGATTTCATATATTTTATATTTATCATCAGTATATTGCAAAATTATGTTGAATTTGTGAAAATAGCGCTGGAAAATCACTTTAATCATCCAAGCCCTGCATTTGATCCTCCTGGGCTTCTCCTCCTTCTTCCAGCAGCGCTTCCTTCTGCCTCAGGCTTTTTTCCCTTTTCGTAAGTTCCTGCTCCCAGGAAGCGTATTGATTTTCCAGAACATTTTTATAATTTAAAATATTTGGATTGCTGCTGCTTAAAGAAATCACAAACATAGCGATCACCAAAACCGCCAGAAACAGGTTGATAAAAACGGAGGTTCTAAACAATGCCCTTCCGGTATCTTTCTTTTTCGCCGGTTTAATTCTGACTCTTACAGGCGTTTCATCATCATTGTCATGGGTAAACATAACGTACATGGGGATCGGTCTGATTGCTCCCTCCTGTATGCCTGCACGTCTCAGCTCCTCCTGCAATTTTTTCAGGTATTCCCATCCAGCCGGAGTTTGGAACACCTTTTCATCCAAAATTTTATCATATACCGCCAGCATATCCTGGGCGCTTCGGCCGGTCAGTTTATCCTCAAAATATGCCGCTTTCTTTTGCTCCTGCTTCGCCTGCCCGGCGTCCCCTAAAGATGCAAAGCGATATCCGCCTACATAAAAATCTGTTTTGTCAGCCAAGGGTATCATCCTTTCTGTTTCATTGAACTTTTCCATAAAATAGAACAGGCGTAAAACCTTAATCATTCAATAGGCTTTACACCTTGGATCGTGTGATATCTTTTACAAAAATGGAATAGGCGGGAGTCGAACCCGCGTCCAAAGACCCATTCCCTGTCCTTCTACTATCATAGTCGATTATTTCGGGAAACCCTCATTCCCTCCCAAGCCAGGAAACCGACACCCCGGCTTGTTCAGTAGCTTCATATTACGCCCACAGAGGCAAAGCTTAGTCTGTGTCGTTTCCTACATAGTCGATGCCTGGCTCCTGAAGTGTAGGTGCCTCAGGTCAGACAGCTGCCCTTAGGCAGCGTATGCTAAATTATCTTCAGCGTTTATATTTAGATTTGCGATTTAACGCATCGCCTGCGGATAGCTTCTCCAGCTGCAAGACCCCTGTCGAAACCTTTACTATCCCTGGATAATTATATTATATTAAAATGCCGCTAAAAATGCAACATCCTGCAAAGGATAATTTATGCCCTCAATTTCATCTTCAATTCCTTTTCCGCCTCTCTGCGCTGATCCTTTTTGGCTATGTCCTGCCGTTTATCGTAAAGCTTCTTTCCTTTTGCCAGCCCGATCTCGATCTTTGCCCTGCCGTCCTTAAAATAGACCTGCAGAGGCACAATGGTATAGCCTTTTTCCGCGCTGTTTCCGATGAGCTTTCGGATCTGCTGCTTATGCAGCAGGAGCTTGCGCACTCTTAACGGATCTTTATTAAAAATATTCCCCTTTTCGTATGGGCTTATGTGCATGCCGTAAATAAATATTTCGCCCCCTTCAATCCGGATAAACGCCTCCTTGATACTGCATTTGCCCATGCGCAGGGACTTCACCTCCGTTCCATGGAGCACCAGACCCGCCTCATATTTTTCCTCTATAAAATAGTCATGGTATGCTTTTTTATTGTTTGCCACCAGCTTCAATTCTTCTTTTCCCATACCTGCTCCCCTTCCTTTACTCCTCCGTCTCCGGTGCAAGCACAAACTCAACGCTTTTCTGGAAATAGTCCACACCGTCCACCATGATCTCCAGTTTTTGCCCCAGCTTATAGCTTCTGCCTGTGTCCCTTCCAATCATTTCATAGGTTTCTTCGCTGTAATAATAGTAATCGCCTGCAAGCCGGGAAACATGGATCATTCCCTCCACCGTATTGGGAAGCTCCACATAAATTCCCCAGGAGGTGATTCCCGAAATCACGCCCTCGTAAATCTCCCCTATCCTCTGTTCCATATACTGTACCTTTTTCAGCTTCTCGGTTTCCCGCTCCGCCTCGTCCGCCCTGCGCTCTGTTTCCGAAGAATGCTTTGCCACCTCAGGAAGAATCCCACGGTAATGCTCTATCCGGTTCTCTGTCATTCTTCCCCGCAGCTGTTCCTTTATAATCCTGTGGATCTGGAGATCGGGATATCTTCTGATAGGGGACGTAAAATGACAATAAAACTGGCAGGCAAGCCCGAAATGCCCCGTACAATCCACGGTATACTGAGCGCGTTTCATGCTCCTGAGCGCCAGCCGGCTGATCAGCGCCTCCTCCTGAGTGCCTTCGATTTTCCCCAACAGCTTTTGGATCTCCTTAGGATGGATCTCATTGTCCCCGCTTTTCACTTTAATATGATATCCAAAATTGTTAATCAGTGTTCCAAGCTTTAAGATCTTCTCCGGATCAGGAAAATCATGGGTTCTGTAAACAAAAGGAAGCTCCATCCAGTAAAAATGCTGTGCCACCGTCTCATTGGCAAGGAGCATAAAATCCTCTATGATTTTGGTTGCGGCGTTTCTCTCATAAGGCTTAATGGAAACAGGCACGCCTCTTTGATCCAGCAGGATCTTACTTTCCGGAAAGTCAAAATCAATGGAACCCCGTTTTTTTCTCTTTTCTCTCACAAGATCCGCAAGCTCTTTCATCAGTAAAAACATGGGAACCAGGGAAGTAAACCGGCTTCTCGTCTCTTCGTCCCCTTCCAGAATTTGATTCACATCCGTATAGGACATTCTCTGATCCACACGGATCACCGTCTCTGCAATCTCGTAATCGATCATTTCCCCTTTTTCATTTAAGGTCATAAGACAGCTTAAGGCAAGCCGGTCTTCTCCCATATTCAGAGAACAGATTCCATTGGAAAGAGCGTGGGGCAACATGGGGATCACCCTGTCTACCAGATAAACACTGGTGCCCCGCTTTAACGCCTCCCAGTCCAGGGCTGAGTTTTCCTGTACGTAATTGGTCACATCTGCAATGTGGACTCCCAAAAAATAGCGGTTTCCTTCTTTGGAAAGACTCACTGCATCGTCCAGATCCTTTGCATCCTCCCCGTCGATGGTCACCATGGTAAGAGCGCGGAGATCCTTGCGCCCCGCCATATCCTGGGCGCTCACATCCTTTGCCGCCCGGCTCGCCTGATTTAACACCTTTTCTGGGAATTCCATGGGAAGGTCAAAGCCTTTTACAATAGAAAGGATATCCACGCCGGGGTCGTTTATATGCCCAAGAATCTCTATGATCTTTCCCTCCGGTTTATGCCGCTCATCTCCATAGCTTGTAAGCTCCGCCACCACCTTATGCCCTGTGACGGCTCCCTTTGAGCGTTCTATGGGCACAAAAATATCGGAGGAGAGCTTTTCATTGTCGGGAATCACAAAACCAAATTTTCCGGTCTTGTCAAAAGTTCCCACCACCCTGGTGATCTCATGGGCTAAAACCGCCACAACTCTTGCTTCCTGCCGTTTTCCCTTCTGCTCCCGCAAAAGCTCCACCTGCACCCTGTCCCTGTGAAAAGCGCCGTTGACCTCGCTTTCGGGAATGAAAAGATCCTGTTCCCATCCTTCCACTTCCACAAAGCCAAAGCCCCTTGCATTGCTGATAAAAGTTCCCACGATACGCTCTGCATCATGATTCAATTTTTCCTGTATACCTGATTCTCTCTTTGTTTTCACGATTCTCCTACATAAAAAGGCATCCTTTTGCAAGAATGCCTTAAATCCTATCATCCTGTCCGTCAAACCTGCGGACGTTGGTTCTAAAATACGTTAAGATTTAATATAATGGTCAGCGCCATAAATCCAACGGCAAGATACTTGGTGATCTTCACAAGCTTTCCCTCCATGGAACGTCCCTTGTTCTTTCCCCAGTATGTCTCAGCCGCGCCGCTTATGGCTCCCAGACCCGCTGATTTACCTTCCTGCATCAATACCAGTACCGTCAATGCGATACATAATATAATGAAAATTACCTGAATTACAATTCTCAATGCTTCCATTTCCACACCTCCTAATGCCAAGCAAATGTAAGCATAACACATACGCCGGCATATTTCAAGTATTTTATGCAGGATTGTTCGCCTTCTTATTGCGCAGGCACTGTCTCCTCACTCACTGCCAGTTCTGCCGGCACCTCTGTCAGAATGCCTTCCGGCGTGGTCTGGTATGCAACGCCGTTCAACTCTAACGCCTGTCCCCTTACAAGAGCGCCGGAGGCATCGAAGTAGTAAGGCTGCCCGTCTACCTCGCAGATGCCGGTCACAACGTGACCTTCCCCATCCGCATAGTAGGTCTGATCCGCCGCCGTAAACCAGCCTGTGGTCATGTGCCCGTCGCCGGGATCAAAATAGTAGCGCATTCCCTGAGCGTCGCTGTACCATTCCCGTTTCATGATTCCCTTATTTGCCGGATCATAAAAATATCTTGCCTCGCCCACGTTCACCCAGCCTGTGGTCTGGACGCCGTCCGCCGTAAAGTACAGGTCGGCTCCGTCCACCTGATACTGACCTCTGGCAATGCTGCCGTCCCCGGGTGTCAAATAGTAGTTTCCGGTTGCATCGGTAAACCATCCCCGCACCAGATTTCCTGCTCCGTCCAGATAGTATTTTGTACCGTTGTATTCATTCCAGCCCTTCTGCATCCGCCAGTTGCGGTAAAAACGGACTCTGCCGTTATGCTCCACAAACCCTTCCGGGATGATCAGACTGCTGTAATCCTTATACTGATAGTTCACATCAACTCTGCCGTTTACGCCGCCTACACTGCCGTGGCTGGAGTACTGCCAGAAGCACACGTTATTATTGTAATCGCAGCTGTCCGCGTACTGCGCCACCCACTTATCCCATCCGGCAATGCTCAGTTTCCCAAGGAACATATTCTTGTAAGAATAGACCATGGGATAATAGCCCGCCTCGTCTATGGCAATACAGAACGCATTGATGATGTCGATCATCTGCTGGTCGCTAAGATTCTTGTGGCATTTATCCTCAATGTCGTATACGATGGGATAGTTTACCGTGTATGGGTCGATCCACTCAAGAACCAGCCTCGCCTCCTCAGCCGCCTGCTCCGGCGTTGTGGCATAAGAATAGAGATAAATTCCCGTTTTCAGCCCTGCCGCCTGTGCTCCGGTAATATTTGCCGCAAACTGAGGGTCCACTCCGCTTTTGGTGCTCCCCACTTTAATAAAAGTAAACTGAATGCCTGCGTTAGCCACCTGTCCCCAGTTGACCGTCCCGTTATGCATGGACACATCGATTCCTCTGGCAATCGCGCCGTTTGCATTCACCGCATAAGCACTGCCTGCGGGAACCAGCCCCACCATGGCAATGGTAAGAATTGCAGCGCAGCATTTTCTAAGCAGAATTCCGCCTTTTTTCATCATTGGTTTTCTTTCCTCTCTTCTCCCGTATTTTGATCATTCATCCTAAGTACAAGACAAACCTCAGGTCAGGCTCTGTCAGATCTTATTAAAAGGCTCTTTATATGCCGCAACCGTTCCCAGCTCCTCCTCAATGCGCAGAAGCTGATTGTATTTCGCCACGCGGTCGCTTCTGCAGGGGGCGCCGGTCTTGATCTGTCCGGCATTCACCGCAACTGCAAGATCCGCAATAAAGGTATCCTCCGTCTCCCCTGAGCGGTGGGATATGACAGCCTTATATCCGTTTTTTTGTGCCATTTCAATTGCTTCCATGGCTTCTGAAACCGTACCGATCTGGTTGACTTTTACAAGAATTGCATTTGCTACATGAAGCTTGATTCCCGCATCCAGTCTCTTGGTGTTGGTCACGAACAGATCGTCTCCCACCAGCTGGATCTTATCCCCCAGTCTCTCTGTGAGCTGCTTCCAGCCGTCCCAATCATCCTCCGCCAGACCGTCTTCAATAGACAGTATGGGGTATTTGGAAATCAGATCTTCATAATAGGCAATCATTTCAGACGTATCACGCACTACATCGCCTCCCTTGAGAGCGCTCTCTCCGGGGAAGTGATACATGCCTGTTTTTTCATTGTATAATTCACTGGATGCCACGTCAAGGGCAATTTTAATGTCCTGCCCTGGAAAATAATTACTTTTTTCAATTGCGGCGACAATTAGATCAAGCACCGCTTCCGCGTCTGGCAGATTGGGTGCAAAGCCTCCTTCATCTCCCACACTGGTGGCAAGCCCTTTTTCCTCCAATATCTTTTTCAGGAAATGATAGATCTCCGCACAGATGCGAAGCCCGTCGGCAAAGCTTTCCGCCTGCACCGGCATGATCATAAATTCCTGAAAATCAACGGTGTTGGCGGCATGTCTGCCTCCGTTTAAAATATTCATCATGGGAACCGGCATCAGTCTGGTATAAGCGCCTCCCAAATACTGATATAAAGGGATGTTCAGAGATTTTGCCGCCGCCCTTGCCACCGCCATGGACACCGCCAAAGTGGCGTTTGCGCCTAAATTTCCCTTATTGTCCGTTCCGTCAGTTTCCATGAGAATACGGTCGATTTCTACCTGATTTAAACCGTTTCTTCCCGCAATCGCCTCCTTGATCTTGGTATTGATATTGCTCACTGCCTTTTTCACCCCAAGCCCAAAATACCGGGTTTCCGCATCCCGCAGTTCCACCGCCTCAAACCGACCTGTGCTGGCTCCGGAAGGAACCGAAGCTCTCCCGCCATATCGTTTTCCCGTCATGGTGTCCGTAAGGGTAATCTCCGCCTCCACAGTAGGATTTCCCCTGGAATCCAGAATTTCTCTTCCGTGAATGTTGGTAATCTGCATATATGTTTTCATGTAAAGCCTCCTGCAACAAAAATTTTATAACTATTGTAACCGTTTTTATAACTTGATATACTATTTGCAGTCCTTCCTCTTTTCATTTAAAGGGAAAACAGCAAAAATCTTTGGGGGTTCAACATGAATCGCATATTTACAGCTATCAAGAAAAAACTTTCCACTTCCGAGGTTCTTACCAAAACAGATTATATTTACATAAGCATTCTCACCCTTGTATTTACAATGCTTGTGTTTTTCAGGCTGGGCAATCCCTACGCCCCTTCCTCCTCTTACGTGACAGACAGCACAAACCGGGATATCGTGCTGGATTTCGGGGAATACACTGACATAGCTTCCCTCTCTGTCTTTCTGGGAAATCTCAACACCAGACATTTTTCCATTTCCGCATTTAATGAAGTGACCGGCGCGTGGGAGGTCTTTAACGGAGACGCTATTGTGGAATCTGTGTTTGCCTGGAATAAAATCGATTTGAATTACCGCCTGCGGTATCTGGGCATCGTCGCCACAGACGATACCGCCGTGCTCAATGAAATGGTTTTTACCGATGCCCAGGGGGAGATCCTTACCCCGATGAATGCCGGTGAATACCCCGCCCTTTTCGATGAGCAGGAGTTGTTTCCCGAAGTCAGAACCTATATGACCGGAACCATGTTCGATGAGGTGTATCACGGACGCACTGCCTACGAATTTCTTCACGGGCTTACCACCTATGAAACCACCCATCCCCATTTTGGCAAGATCCTGATCTCTCTGGGGGTTCTTTTCTTTGGCATGAATCCCTTTGGCTGGCGCTTTATGTCCGCTTTTTTCGGTATTTTGCTCCTGCCTCTGATGTATCTTTTTGCCAAAAAGCTGTTTCGGAATTCCTTTGCGGCGGCTGCGACGACCGGGCTGCTTGCCTTTGACTGTATGCATTATACCTTGTCCCGAATCGCCACCATTGATATTTTTGCCGCTTTCTTTATTCTGCTGATGTATTATTGGTTATATGAATATTTTCTGAAAGATTGCGCTTACCGCAGTGGAATCCAGTCCCTCCGGGATTCCTTTCCGCCCAAAAGCGTTTACATTCCCCTTGCCCTGTGCGGCGTCAGCATGGCGCTTGGAATCTCCACCAAATGGACCGGCGTGTATGCGGGAGCGGGACTTGGAGTGCTCTTTATCTGGTACACCCTCACCCATTTTCCAAAAAAACAGACGCTGAAGCTGTTTCTTTTCTGCTGCCTGTTTTTCATTGTGATTCCTCTTCTTGTGTATACCCTCTGTTTCATACCGGTGGTGGGCTACAGCCCTTATAAGGGGCTGATCGACAAAACCATCCAGGGCACAAAGTATATGTTCGATTATCATGCCAATCTGGTGGCGGAGCACTATTACAGCACGCCTTTCTACGAGTGGCCTGTTATCTGGATGCCCCTTCTGGACGCTAACGATGCCGTAGATGCCGTAAAGGTAAGCGCTGTGAGCACCATGGGCAATCCTGCGATCTGGTGGGTGGGCATTCCCTGCCAGCTTTATGTGTTCTTCCGCTGGATTATAAAGCGGGATAAAAAAGCGGGATTTCTCTGTATTGCTTATCTGGCGCAGTATGTTCCATGGATGTCCGTGAGCAGGATTACCTTCATCTACCACTACTTCCCGGCAATCCTCTTTGTGATCCTGATGATGGGGTACACCATCCTTCACATCACAGAGCACTTTAGATGGGGGAAGAAGGCGGTGACAGCTTACCTCGCCATTGCAATTTGCTGCTTTTTCATATTCTTCCCCCTGATCTCAGGGCTTCCTGTTTCCAGAGAATATGGGTTTTCTCTTCGATGGTTAAAAGATTGGATTTTAATACTTTGAGGCGTTTGCTAAAATTCTTTCATTTTTCCAAACGCCAAGGTTATCGTAGTTCCCACATCCACAGTGCTTTCCAGACTGATTTTTGCATGATGGTATATAGCGCCATGCTTTACAATGGCAAGACCGAGCCCCTCTCCTGTCAAGTGTCTGCAACAACTTTTTTATCTTTTTTCAAGGTTTTGCCGCTTTCAGCCTCCATTTTCCTGCTGCTGTTAAGCCATTGCCTTAAAATAAAATTGTCCATATAAAATTACCGCAAAAGAGCTTTATCCACAATCCCTTCAATCTGTCCCCTATATTTATTTAAGACTTCACGGCTTCCTATGACAACCTGGTCAAAAAGTCCTGCTCCGGATTTCCTCTTCAAGACCAGTTCAACCAGTTTCGGATTTTTTAATTCATTTCCCCATATCAGGGATTTCGGTCTTGCCTTCGCCGAATCCGTAAATCCCAGAGTGCAGTTACTGTCTGCCGCTGCAAAAGAGCATACTATTTTATTCTTTTTAAATCCTTCTTCCGCCTGCAGCCCCTCCCTGAACAAATCCATCATTTCCGGAAGCGCCCTTATCTTCCTTCTGACAGTACCTTTTACTGACTTTTCATCCTGCCCTTTCTTGACAAAATCAAAATCCTGCTCCGATAAGGAACCGTCAACGCATTTGTCAAAAAATTCCTGTGCGTTTATTTTTGAATGCACCCCAGTTAAATGCTGGAAATTATCTTTCTCCGCATTTATTATGTAATATTTCCTTTTTACAAATGCCTCTGAACAGATAAGATATTCATAATCTACATAAATCTCTTTGTACCTTTTTGCTTCCTTTATGGCTTCCTGCCGAATGCGTTCCTTAAATCTTTCCCCTGCCATCATTGCTCCTTCGTAACAGACACTGCCGCGCTCCATATGCCAGCTTATTCCCGCGGGCAACGAACCAAGCGGACATGCCTGCATGTCCATTTGGCGACTGCCGCGAGGGTCAAAGACCGCAGCTTGCTGTGGGGTCTTTGACTGTATGGAAAAAGGATGACCGCAGCCATCCTTTTCTCCGATTTTTAACAGTTTTCTCTGCAATGGGAATGAGTTTTAGGTCTTCATCCCGACCGCTGGGAACGGATTTAAAGTCGCCGTCCCGACTATATTATCTTTTGTTCCTGTTTTTAGTATACATTGCCAGATGGGAAAAGTCAATCTGCTGTATTTTTCTGTTTTTTTATACCTGTTTTTTTATAATATTATCTTCTGAACCGATATCCGGTACGCCAGGTTCATCGTCCGCGACATTTCCTGCATCCACGCTTTTCTTACTCTAAAGCTTTAGAAATTACTACTGTATAATCACCAAAGGAAGTGATCTGAAAAGTATCAGCAGAAAAGTGATAGGCTTCGCTGGTTGGGATGATGCAGGCAACATTCCAGCCGGACAATTCGGAAGCTTCCGGGGGATTAACGTAGCGGAATCTGTCCCAGTAGGGGATTTGTTTATTTTCCCAGTTGTCTGTTGCTCCCTGGAAGTACCGGGCATCGATGTCAAATACAAACAGGGTGAGGATCTCTGATACGTTCCAGGAGCCTTGGTATTGGGTGTCCGGAGTGATGTAGTAATAGTCGCAGTTCTGTTCTTTGGCGTAGTCTAAGGCTTCCACAAAGTCCCCGTAAAAGGCATGGTCTATGCTCTCCGCCCAGTCTGTAAAATAGCTGTGAAAGAACATTGCGCTTTGTATGGCGTATGTCAGCAAGATCAGATATAATGTGGGTTTCCATTTTCTCACTACCCAGTAAATTCCCACTGCGGCAAATATAATATGAATGTAGAAAATGATATTGATCCGGTTTACGTTGACGGAATTGATTAGAAGCCCTGTGAGAAAAGCAAAGATCCAGTAGCACAGCAGAAGCTGGCAGCCGATTTTGCGTGTGGTCTCTTTTTCCCGGAAAGCGCTGTTTATCACCCATAAAGCGCCCAGAAAAACGAAGGGCGTAGAGCAGCGGTATAACGTGCCGAAACCTTTGATGGAATTCCAGAGGAGATCGTCTTTTTGCAGGAAAACTACATTGACCAGGGATCGGAAATTGGATATAAGCTGGCTGCCTGGGTGCTCCGAAAAAAACAGAATATCTCCCGAGCGGATGCTTCCTTCAAAGTATTCCATGGTCACAAAGGGGAGCTTCACCGTTTCCCATTTCATAAAGTTGATCAGCATGGTGCCGTAAATGGGCCAGGCAATTCCCAGATAAATCAGCAGACAGAAAAACGCTTCCTTCCAGGATACTTTTTTTTGCACAAGAAGCAGCGCGCATACTGTGAGGAGAAAAAAGGGAACCATGTAAAAAGAAACCCCATAGCAATACATGCAAAGGGCAAAGAAGAGCATGGAAAGGTACAGATTTTTCTTTTTCTGAAGGGAACCGACCAAAAAACATACCCCCAGCACAAACATGTGGGGAAACAGATTACAGTCCAGCGCCCATCTGCTCTGCATAAAATGCCAGGGATTCACGGCAAGGAATAGGAGAACCGCCATTCCTTCCTTTTCGCCGAAGATCCTTTTTACGATCCCATACACGCCGCCTGCTCCGGCAAGGCTTGCCAGCAGAATAGGCAGGCGCATGGCAAGCTTTGTCAGACCAAAGATCCTGATAAATGGGGTCGTCAAATAGGCAAGGAGAACGCTCATCTGTCCATAGCCCCACGCCCGAAAATGTGCCGGAAGCCAAGTTCCAAAGCGGTCCGTTCCGTATTTCACCAGGGCGGCGGCATCCACTGCGCTCATTGCCCCATCCTGATTCACTCCCCCGGGGATCTCCGGAAAACGGAACACTCTCACTGCTATTAATCCCAAGAAGCCGAGAAAAAGCCACACCTTCCTCCAATTTATTCTTTTCCAGAATTCCTTTGTAAATTCCATACTCTCCCCCATGTCAACGCAGCTTGATGCGCTGACACACATCGAGAATTTCAGATTCCCGACTGCAATCAAAGCATATTTAAAAAATTTCCATCCGCTACAGCCAGAAGGAAACCACATATTGAAAATGAGAAAACAGATCCGGTCTCAGCTCTCTGAGCGCTTCCCCGGTATCCAGAAAAAATACCATTCCCTGGTAGCAGACCTCCAAAAGCAGGCACGCCATCAGACACCAGACTACCGCCCTTCTTAATACCCCCGCCCTTAGCCTGTCATGACTTAACAGCAAAAAGACGGCGAGGAGCGCCGAAAGCATAACCAGAAGAGAAAAATCCCCAAAATATCTCTGCAAGATCCCTGACATATTGGTATCTGCAAGGATCACGGCTGCTGCCATAAAGAGACTTGCCACGGAGAGCCGCCAGGGCGTTTTTCCGCCGCTTTTCAATTGACTGTGGAACAGAACGGGGAGCAGGCTCATCCATGCAAAGGGATGGGTCATGAACAGCCCTCCATAGGTGGCTTCCTGAATGGTCACGCCCATATACTGGCTGTCAAAATAGACCGCTTCCGTAAAGGGAAAACGCGTTATGATCTTTATGGGCTGTAGCAGATAGGCAAGTATGCCCAGGGGAATTCTCTCCCACTGCCACCCTCTTCTGCGCATGTCGTTAAAAGTAAGATTATAGTTTGCCCCAAAATCGAACACCGAGCCAAAACGACTGGCATTGTAATACATCAGCAGCCCTCCCACAACAACCATGGGCGTCAGGCATGCCACAAGCGCCTTTCTGTCCTTTCCTACAGGCATAAACATATTCCCCGCTAGAATCCAGGCAAGGAATACAAACACAAACAGCTGGGGTCTGCATCCGGCGATCAGTGCGGTAAAAAATGAGCCTGCCCCAAGATACCCGTACCGTATTTTTTCTCCTTCTTTTGCCAGAAGAAAACACCACATGCCAAGCATACCGAAGGCAAGCCCCGCAAGAATGGGCACCGTGTAAAGATCGGGTCTTTTTGTCATATAAAGAATGCCGCTTCCCATAACCAGCAATTCTGTGGTCAAAAACCACACATTCAAAGAAATGCGGGGAAACCATTTTCGGATCAGTTCATGTACCGTCCCCAAAACCCCCGTTAAAAGCAACAGGGAAAGTATGAAAATCACTATATTATTATGCAAATGCTCCCCTGTGAGAAGATGATAGGGCAGATAAAACAGAGCTGCCGGAACCACCCCGAAATACACATAATACTTTCCCTGAAAGTAAGCATGATCCCATTTATACCACTCGCCCTTTTCCCCAAGGCTCTGTCCCCGGGCATCGAAATCGTAGGGATTTTCCATCTCTGCAAGGGTATGGGGAGGCGCTTCCAAAAGGGAAAAGCTTCCTTCCTCCAACGCTTCCGTCAATGCCTGATACTGCTGCTGATTTTCTCCCCGCTCCGTCTGAAAATACGGATTCACATGAACCAGCCCCCAAAACAAGAGCCCATGAAGCAGAAAAAAGCTCCCTGTAAGAGCTGCCCTCTTATGAGGGTTCAGAGACAACCAGGGAATTTCGTTCCATTTTGACGCCGGGCGCAGCAGCCATACCGCTGCCCACAGCAAAAGCATAAAGCCCACTCTTTCCCAGGAAAAGAACACAGGTATCCTGGGATTTAATATGATTTGAAATTCCACGGTCTGTCCTGATTCCAGGTCGGGAACCAGCTTCAAGCCCGTGCATTTTCCGTACAGATGATAGTTCATATAGGCGCTTTTTTCTTCCTGCGCCCACAGCTCCCTTTCGGGCAGGCTGTAAAAGAATTTATGAGATTCGTCCGTTGCAAACTGTCTTAATCTGATGGGCTTGCTTTCATTCTCCTGCTGCCCGATCACTTTCATATGAATCCATGCGCTCTCCAATTTGCCTTCAAAATCGGTAATTTCGATCTCCGGATTTTCACCTGAAAAGGTATAAACACCGTTTCCCTGATCCCGATAGCCATCCATAAGGATGGTATAGCCGCTGATCTCTCTGGTTCCGGCGGATTCCCAATGTCTGAAATTAAATACCAAAAGCTCTATGGCAAAAATGCCTGCAAGAAGCGCAGCGAATTTCACTGCGCCAACGCCTTTTTTCTTTTTCACAGTCTTATTTTCTCCTTACGCATGGGCGTCCAAAGTCTCACGGGCGCTTATGGCATTTTCCCGAACCTGGCGGTACAGATCCAGCCCCACATAAACCAGCAGGCAGAACATTGCGATGGCAAGATATTGCAGCGGCACCACATGCACCGCAATCAGATAGGGCATAAAGGTCAACACCGAGATCAGCATAAAGCCGCAGGTAACGGGCAGCTTCTTCGGACGCAGCACCCCATAGGGAATCGCCAGCAGATCGATGAGAAATCCGTATCTGTCATGCATGTGAGGAAGAGAATACACCGTTACCGCCACCGTAAACAAAGCGGCAGTCACCATCAGTTCTCCGGTAAGCCTGAACCTTCTGGTATAAAGATAGTAAGCCACACAGCCCAGCAAAATCACCGCCATAAAGGTTCCCGCCCCTCCTACTTCTCCCGCATGGCGCATATCCGGCATCGCCTCTCCCAAAAGGGCGTAAATATTGGGATATTCCAACGTACCCCAGGGGTAGGTATTGGTCTGGTCAAAGTAGATCAGCATCAGATCCTTAAAATTCCGCCCTGCCCCCCATGCCGGCAGCGCGCTGACCACATAGATCACAGGTATCCAAACAAAGTCTCTCAATTTTATGGTTTTCCCCTTCAGCCACATGATCACCAGAAACGGAAGAATGAAAAGGGTCTGGAGCTTAAAGGAAAAGGCAATTCCCACAAAGATCATACATCCCCTGCTGTTGCCTTTGAAAAAGCAGTACAGGGCAAATAAAATGAAAGTGGTATAAATGATATCGCATTGACACCAGTATGCGCTGTCCAGGATTACCGCAGGGGACAAAAGCAGCGCCGCCATTCCCAGAATGGATTTCCCGGTACTTTCCGTAAGCTGATAGATGATCAGAAAAACACCTATGGCGGCAAGATAATCGAATAAAACGGATAACAGCTTCAGCCCATAAAGATCCTCCCTGGTTATGTAAGATACCAGACACATAAGATACATATAGGGCGAAGTGTAATTGGAGATCTGTCTTCCCAGAGAGGGAAATCCCCCCGCCTCCCGGATCTGTCTCATCCAATCCTCCAGAAACCCCCAATAATCTGCCGACTCAATAGGCATCAGTTTCCATCTTACCATAAAGGCAAAGACAAACAGACTCAAAATAAAAAGAAGGTCAACTGCTTTAAAACCGATCCTTCCGATTCTGATTTTCGCCGATAATAATCGATCTATCACACGTTCTTCCATTTTTCCTCCATCCCGAAGCGTTTTGCGTTGAGGGGTTTTTCAACTTTACTCCACTCATATCCGGTTTTCGTCTAATAGCATTTTAACAAAGGTCCTTTTTATTGGCAACAAGAAAGCCGACATTCTGAAAAATACCTTCAAAATGTCAGCTTTGATTTTTTTATGCTTTTACTCCCGGTAAAGGGTATCTTCCCTCACAAAGTCCGGTACCTCGCCCTCCAGGAAACCATACCAGGCGGTAGCTCCATAGGTTCTGGTCAGCCGGCTCTCCGCTTTAAAATGCACGATCACTTCATAGTCAGCCTCTGTCCTTTTCCCATGATCCCAATAGCTCACGGGCATAGTGTCCGGATAAATATGCGCTGCAATTTCCTCCAGTTCTTCCTTCTGTGTATAATTTGCATACACCCGGGCATCCACCCCTGCATCGTAATCATAGGTGGCATTTTCCGCTCCCAGTGCAAGGAGATGCTCCGGCGACTGATCTTCCAGAATTTCTCCTCCCCCGCTCTCTTCCAGCTGTTTTTGAAGCTCCTTTGCAATCTCCGTATTCCGGTTCACCACCTGAATTTCCGCCACATCCTCCAGCTTCAGCTGTCCTTCCATATAGCAGCCGCACTCCTTCAAATACGCGATGCTTTCCTCACAGAAGGGATAGATGTTCTGACAGATATCCCAGCTTCTGGTAGACTTTGCAATTTTCCCATAAGCATTCAAATAATCGCTTCCCTTGATCGCCTCTGAAAAGCTGATCGTCAACATGCCTGTAGGTACGCAGCTTCTGATATCGGTAAAGCTTGCTTTCTCCAACTCCTTTTGGTAGATCCCGAGAAATTCTTTGGTCTCTTCCCGGGTCAGTCCTTCACTGTAGATCTGGTTTCCATAAACTGGCTTGACCTCATACCTGCTATCCTCAAGCAGCCTATTTATTCTGTCCGAAGCGCACATCCAGAAGCCCTCTTTAAATTCTCCGGAACCGATGATACTGTCCAAAAGCTCCTGGGTTCTCTCATCCTCCACGTTCACCCACAGCGCTCTGCTTACCTTGCGTCCGTTTTTCAGACGGTAGATCAGGGTGGTATAGGACCACCACTGTTCTTCCTGATCCTCTTCAAGAACGTTGATTTTCTGGATGGCAGCTTTCATTTTGCCGTATTCTTTCATGGATCTGGCGGCAAGTTCCCGAATCTCCTCTATTTTATCAAGCTCCATATACCGATCGGCATATTCCTCCTTGGATAAATATCTTCCGGTAGCCTCATCAAAATGGGTACCGTAACTCAACTCATAATCGTCCGGAACAAAAGCAACGCTTTCGATTTGATCCTGTTCCGGAATATAGGAATCATATCCAAAAAGATCAAACTGATAAATCAGGAAGATCATAGCCGTAATCCCACCGCTGATAAGAATATGATATTTTTTATGAATCGCTCCTCTGATATCAAACTCATAGATCACCTGTATCAACCCGCTGCCAAGTGCCACTGCAAGAGTCATAAAAAAGATCACCCATCCAATGCCCTGCATGGAACTCTGGGGATCAAAGTCCACCGCATCGAAGGTCACGCCCCCTGCCAAAAGCGCAGCAGGTACCGTTAAAAGTACCTTAATAACAGGTTTGGTAACAGGGAAGGTCATTGCTTTTCCCGCAGCTTCTGCAGGACGTTTCAAATAGCAGACATAGGAAAGCAGCCCCATAACCAGCGCAAATCCCAAAAGGCAGAGCACATATTTTACAGATAAAGCATTGGTATAACTAAAATTCTCTCCAAGCTTCATATACATCGTAAAGGGTGAAAGCATGGGAATGCTTTCAATGCCATAACTGGAATAATACCGGAAAAATACCTGCTGGTAGCCGCTGATCAGAATTCTCAGGACAAATTCATATACACAAAATACCAATACCCCAAAAAAGGTAATGATTACATTTCCGGTAAGCATCACAGCCGCAATTACCATGTGGTAGATCCCCAGATAAGCGCACAAATTCGCCACAAATCCCACTGCCGCGCTGCGAAGCACCGTTCCATCTACCGCGCCGTTTAAAGCGGCGATCTGTAAACTGATTCCAAGTCCCAGTAAATAAGGAAGAACATAAAGCAGAATGCCGTTTAACCAGACCACAAAAAATCTTTTCTTTCTTTTAACCGGCATTCCCATATAAAAATCCATTTTCTTTCTGCTATACAGGAAGGAAAACCCCTGTATTGCACTGACCAGCGCAATACTCGCCGTCATAAGCAGAAGGATAATGGAAGGAGCAAAGCATCCCCGCATAGCGTTAAGAAGTCTTTCATGAAGCACCTGCATCACTACCGCCGCCTCATAGTACTCTCTCATCTCCGTCATTTTTCTTGTAATGCTGTTGATGGTAAGCGCCGTGAAAACCGGAAGGGCAAGCACATAAAGCAGGGCGGAAAGCACCCATACCCACAAACGTCTTTTGCTGTTTTCCTTTAAACTAACCAAGAATGAGTTTTTTGACATCATAGCCTACTACCTCCGTTTCACTGATAAAGATCTCTTCAAGAGAAAGAGGCAGCGCCTCAAAGAAGATGGTGTTTGCAGTGGCAAAGATGGCAAGGATCTCCGCCTTATTTCCCCTTACCGTAAGCACGTTTAAGGAGCCTCTCTTTTCATTTTTCATAATATCCAGAGCCGCGATCACCTTCGCCTCATCCTCAATGGTCTTGAATACGCACTGCACCTTCTGAATATTGCACTTCATATCCTCCAGATCCTTGGACAACAGCACGCCGCCCTTATGTAAAAGCCCTACATGATCGCAGATATCCTCGAGCTCCCTTAAATTGTGGGAGGCGATCACCGGCGTCATGCCCCGCCGCTCCATTTCACTGGCAAAAATGCTCTTGATTCCCTGCCGCATCACCGGGTCCAGCCCGTCAAAGGTCTCGTCGCAGAGCAGATATTTTGCCCCGCTACAGACGCCGCAGATCAGCGCCAGCTGCTTCTTCATTCCCTTGGAATAGGTATTGATCTTTCTCTTTTTATCCAGCCCGAAATTCACCAGATAATTATAAAAATCCTCCACTGCAAACTCCGGATATACGCTGCACAAATATTTCTGCATATCTATGGCTCTGCTATTGGCAAAAAAATAAGGTTCGTCGGCGATAAAGTAAATGTTCTTTTTGGCTTCCATATGATCAAAAACCGGAAGGCCGTCAATTGCAATTTCTCCCTGATCCGGCTCCAAAACCCCTGCCGTCATCCGAAGAACGGTGCTCTTACCCGCCCCATTGGTTCCGATCAGCCCAAATACGGTGTTTTCCTTTATGGTTACGCTGACGTTTTCCACCGCCTTTATTTGATCGTATGACTTGGTAACATTTCTGATTTCAATCATGGGCTTTTCCCCCTTTTATATTCTGTATGATCTCTTCTTCTGTCATTCCCACTGCAAAAGCAGCCTCGCAGAGCTCCCGAAGACTGGCAAACAACTGGTCTTTGTATTGATCCAGCAGCTGCTTATTGTCCGCCACAAAATTTCCCCTTCCCTTCACTGTAAAAATATAGCCCTGCCGCTCCAGCTCCGCATAGGCACGCTGAATGGTGTTGGGATTGATGGACAGATCAACGGCAAGGTTCCGCACAGAGGGAATCTTATCATTGGGGTGCAGCACACCGCGCAAAATCAACATCTTAAATTTATCCACTACCTGTTCATAGATCGGTCTGGTATCCCTGTAGTCTATGAGTATCATCCTCATCTCTCCTTCTGCCGCACACCGTGTTTAGTGTACTAACATTATTAATACACTTATTATATGCCATGCATTTCCGGATGTCAAGAACGGAAGATAACATTCACAAAATCTTAAGCTTTCCCAATTGCCCCCGGATAGCGGTTCCCCGGAAATAGAAACAGCCTCAGATCCCCTTACAGGCAGCATCTGAGGCTGACATTATTTTTATAATAACAGGCTATTTGCGAAGCAGCAGAGACTTTCCTGTCATTTCCTCAGGCTGCTCCATTCCCATCATTTCAATCATGGTTGGAACGATATCCGCCAGGCATCCGCCTTCTCTTAAGGTGTAAGCCGGGTCAGCATTGACAATAATAAAGGGAACCGGATTGGTGGTATGGGCTGTAAAGGGAGCGCCTGTTTCATAATCCACAAGCTGCTCTGCATTGCCATGATCTGCACAGATAAACATCTGTCCGTCCACTTCTTTGATTGCCTCCACTGCTTTTCCCACACATTCGTCCACTGCCTCCACCGCTTTGATAGCGGCAGCTTCCACACCGGTATGGCCAACCATATCAGGGTTTGCAAAATTAATGATGATCACGTCATACCTGCCTGATCTGATTGCCTCTACCAGCTTATCGCACACCTCGTAGGCGCTCATCTGAGGCTTTAAATCGTAGGTTGCAACATCCTTGGGGGAATTCACCAAAATCCTGTCTTCTCCCTCATTGGGTTCCTCCACGCCGCCGTTAAAGAAAAAGGTTACGTGGGCATACTTTTCTGTCTCGGCGATTCTTGCCTGTTTCATATGGTTTGCCGCCAGCCACTCTCCAAAGGTATTGGTAACGGAGATCTTATGGAAAGCAACCTCCTTATTTGGAATCGTAGGATCATAATCTGAAAAGCATACATAAGTAAGCTTCAGTCTTTCTCCTCTGTCAAAGCCTTTAAAATCATCATCGCAGAAGCTTCTGGTGATCTCTCTTGCACGGTCAGGCCTGAAATTAAAGAAAATCACGGAATCGCCGTCCTTGATGGTTGCAACAGGTTTACCGTCCTTTACCACAACCGTAGGTTTCACGAATTCATCGGTTTCCTCTCTGTCGTAGGATGCCTGTATTCCCTCAGGACCGCTGACCGCCGTAAGCCCCTCGCCCTTTGTCAGGGCGTCATAGGCAAGCTTTACCCTGTCATAGTTATTATCTCTGTCCATTGCATAGTAACGTCCTGTAACGGATGCGATCTCCCCTGTGCCGATCTTCTGCATTTCCTTCTCCAGTTCTTCGGCATACCCCTTGCCGCTTGCCGGAGGGGTATCCCGTCCGTCCAGGAAGCAGTGTACATAAACCTTCGTAAGGCCATTTCTCTTTGCAAGCTCCAATAAGCCATACAAATGGGTATTGTGGCTGTGAACGCCCCCGTCGGAAAGAAGCCCGAACATGTGAAGGGCGGAATCGTTCTTTTTACAGTTTTCCACCGCCTTTAAAAGTGCGGGGTTTTCAAAAAACGTACCATCCTGAATTTCCTTTGTAATTCTTGTCAGTTCCTGATATACAATGCGCCCGGCGCCCATATTTAAATGTCCCACTTCGGAGTTGCCCATCTGACCATCGGGCAGCCCTACAGCCATTCCACTGGCATTTCCCTTTACAAAGGGACATTCCTTCATAAGTTTGTCCATCACAGGGGTTTTTGCTTCCGCTACGGCATTGCCGTCCTGACGTTCGTTTAAACCATATCCGTCCAAAATCATTAATACTGTAGGTTTTTTCATGCCAATTCTCCTTTTAAATTTCATACAACTTTCTTACCACTTACGAATTATACACGTTTTAAATGGACACTGCAACATTTTAATCCTTTAAAAATCAGATATAGGATTGCAAAAACGGAAACCGCTCCCGCCATCCTCCAGCTTACCGGTTCCTCAAAGGTTACCTGAAGGGTTCCCTCATAATCTGCCGGAAGCCATACCCTGATCCGGTTGTTATCCGCGCCGCCTGTCAGCTTCATTTTATCCCCTGTTGCCACATCATGCGCCTCATAGCCTATGTAATAAAATAAAGGTAAGGACAGGTATGCGCCCTCCCCCTGGCTTTTGCATACCGCCGTAACGCGGTTGTACTGCTTTTGGTAAGATTCTATAACGATTCCCTCTCCAAAAGGCGCCTGAGCCTCCTCTGTTACCCAGCCGTAAGAGCCTTCATAGAGATATTCCTCCGCGAAACCGCCATTGCTTTCCAATGCCTCCACATCATAGGCGAGAAATACATCTCCCCGGTACATGGCGCTGTAGATCAGCTGCGCGCCCTGAAGAACCGCCAGAATCCCCACAAATGCCATCACTCCCACAGCCCCCTTTTTCCCATGCAGCTTTTCTACCCCCATGATCGCAAAGACTGCAAGAAGAGCGCCAAAAAGACTTACCAGGGACAAAAAGCGGTAGGAAAACTGAATATGCATAAACAGACTCCCCAGCGCAGGCAGCAGCCGGCTGATCTTATAATAGGGAAACACCGTAGACGCCATAAAAATAAACAGAACAAAGAAAAAACCGCAGGAAAACAGCTTTCCTTTCAAGCCCTTCAAGGCTTCCTTATCATACAATGCCATTCCCAGCCCCAGCATCAAAAGACTTGCCGTCCCCACAGGCTTTGGAAACTTCTGTGAGACAGAGGCGATCTCTCCCCAGGAAGCGCTTAGCGTTCCGTTCCAATAGACTGCAAAAAGCTCTGCAAGCCCCGCTCCCCATCTTTGAAAGGCAGGCGTCATTTCATGACTTGCGGTCACGGCAAGATCTTCACCCATGTATTGCAGAAAAGGAACCAAAAACCACAGATTCACAAGAAGGGTAAGCCCCGCCACCTTCGCCAGATAAAGAAGCGCCGTTTTTTTCAACAGCTTCTTCCAATGCATGATGCAAAAAAGCAAAATGGCAAATGCCGCCAGAAAACAGGACAGCACATGGGTCTGGATCAATCCGGTAAAACCGATCACCGGCGCCAGAAAACGGCAGAAAGACTGCTTTTCCTTTTCTTCGGTCTCAAAAGCATACCAAAAGCATAACGCTGCAAGAGGCAGAAACAACATGGCGGAGTATTCTCCCACTGCGGCGCGGACGTAAATACAGCTCAGCCGGTAAGGCGCCAGGGTATACAGACAGCTGCCAAACAATGCTGTCCGGCGGTTCCCTGCTATCTTGAAAAAAGCATAATAGGACACTGCTGCGGTTCCCACATTTACGGCGGCAATATAACATTTATAAGCATCCTGCAGGGGAACCCCCACAAGCCGCAGCAATGCCGGGAAATACAACAGCTGGTCTCCGTACATCACGGACACCGGATACCCCCAGCCGTTAAACCAGTTGGGCTGTATCCTTACCGGATACCCTCCGGCAAGCAGCCCCTCCTTCAATCCTTCTATCCGCATCAGGTGAAAGATCAGATCATGCCCATACAAAATATATTCTTCCAACAGCCCCGCCGATGCAACTGCGCCGATCGCCAAAATTGCCATTGCCGGTCCGCCCCACTTCCACTTTTGATCCCTCCGGCATAAAACTGCCGCCAGCACATTCATTAGAAGCAGCTTCACCACCATGGAAAAGATCCGGTAAGACTTTGCATTTGCCGCCGTGGCGATCTGCACCTGCTTTATTCCAAACCCGTCCCCCTCTTCCGGCTCTATTACGATCTGCAGATCCTCCGCCGGATCGTTCACATAAATATCAAAAATTTTCTCCTGCTGCACTCCCGAAAGCCTTACATGGTCAGAATAAAGACTGCGTACCCCCGCCTCGCCTGCCCGGGCATAGCACACTCCATTGCCCCTGCCTTTTTCATATTGCACCGTTACCTGGTATATGCCCTCAGGCACTGCTATTTTTTCTGTGCAGATCCGCTCTCCGGCCTCAGCTGTTTCTTCAACATAATTGTGGAAGGCATGGGAAAAGCTGTCCTTGTTCAAAACCTGAACACCGAAGAAAAGCAGCCAAAGCAGCTCACATATACTGAATGCCAAATAAATACCATGCTTTTTCAATCCCTGCATTATCTTCTCCCGCCCCAAAAGACTCCCTTCCCTTTCGCCACACGTTTCAGACAGGTGCTTTAAGCGTACGCTTTATCTACCTCTATCACCGCAAAATAATTTTTATCCAGCTTCTCGATCTGCCCCTTAATATATGCCACCGTCTCTTCGTCCGTCATAACATAGTCAAAGGGGATCACCACATCAAAAATCAGATTCGTATGGGTAGGTCCGGGTACAATGCGAAAGTCATGAAATTTGATTTCTCCTTCCATGCCCGCAACAATGCCCGCCACCTGTTTTTTTACTCTGTTTGTCTGTTCATCATCCACACAGACAGGATCCATATGGATCACAGCGCTGCAACCCAGTTCTCCTGCAAGGCGGTGCTCGATCAGATCGATCATATCATGCAAAACCAGAATGTCCCCTGTGGAAGGAACCTCCACATGGACAGAAAGCATTACCCTCCCAGGCCCGTAATTGTGTACCACCAGATCATGGATTCCCAGCACTCCCTGCTCCCGGTACTCCATGATAATATCCTCTATGCGCTTTACAAACTCCGGTTCCGGCGGCTGTCCCAGAAGAGGGCCTACCGTATCCTTCATAGCTCCTATTCCTGTCCACAACACAAAAAGCGCCACTAAAATACCGCACCATCCATCGATATGTATGCCTTTAAAATAAGCAAGAAGGGTGGTTGCCAGTACCACAAGGGTGGATATGCTGTCGCTGATGCTGTCCTTTGCCGTGGCAAGCATCGCCGCACTGTCTATTTTTTTGCTGACACTGCGGTTGTATAAAAACATATACAGCTTTACGCAGACTGAAATCACAAGAATCAGCAGCACAAGAGGGTTTGCCTCAATCTCTTCGGGATGAAGGATCTTATCTATCGAAGACTGCAAAAGCTCTCCTCCCATAAATAAAATAATAATCGATACCAAAAGACCTGATATGTATTCGATCCTGCCATGACCGAAGGGATGCTGGCTGTCCGGCTTCTGCCCCGCCATTTTAAATCCCACCAGGGTGATCACGGAAGAGCCTGCATCCGAAAGATTGTTAAAAGCATCCGCCGTAATGGCAATGGAGTTGGAAAGCTGCCCCGCAATAAACTTAACCAAAAACAAAAAGCTGTTGAGCAGAATCCCCACTCCTCCGCAAAGCATGCCATAGGACTGGCGCACCTTTGCATTTGACGTATTTTTATAATCTTTGATCAACAGCTTTGCTAATAATGAAATCATTTTCTAATACTCCATATTCCACTGATGCTCACCGCCCCAGTCTCCAATCAGCTGAGACGAGGTTCCCTCCGGCGTTGCCAGCCGGGTTTCAAACCGGTAATTCATCTGAGGCACATATGCGCCTCCGATCTTTACATTACTATAAAGATATACAAATTCATAGGTAGTGTGAGGATAGTATGCTCCGCCTTCAGCTGCCGGCTCATAAGAGATACAAAGCCGCTGGACGCCGTCATCCTCCTGCTTTGCTCCCCACACATTGATCACACCGGCTGTCTGGGGCACCTCCTCAAAGTCACAGAAAGAAAATTTCCATTGTCCATTTTCCTGTGTCAGCTTCATTTTTTCTCTGCTCACAGGTATATAGGTTTTACCATCCCAATATTCCATAGTCCCGTCAATAAACTGATCCCTGACCGAAATGTACGCCTCCGACTGCATAAATTCCTTAATGGGCATAAAATCGCCGGACTCAAAAATGGTAAAGGCTTCCCCAAACAATTCCTGCGCCCATGCCGCTTTTTCAAGGCAGGAAGCCAGATCAGCCGTTTTCTTTTCCTCATCAAGAGGAGCGATCCGTGCAAGCAGCCCCCGGTAATCCTCCAAATGCCTGACCTCCAGCTCTACCAAGGAATTTGCAGGCACTCCATACCGGACAATTACCGTTTTCAATTCTTCTGAGGGAGATGCCTCATAAAGAGCCAGCAGCCTTCCCATAAGCGCCAGATACCGGTCAAAGCTGCAGGCGTCTTCTTCTGCACAAAACACCGGAGAGGCGTCATCTGAAAACAGGTGACCATAGCAGGCGCCAAGAAGTTTATAGCCGTCGGCATTTGCCGGATCTGTTTCAATTGCCGTCACACATTTTTCCATGGTTTCCATGGTACAGCTTTGGTCGTTTACATCCGCCACGGCATCATTTAAGAGATGTACGCAGTATTCCTGCAAAAGCCCCTCATCCTGGGTGCTCTCCCACCCCCGGTATAAAACCTGTTCCGCTGCTTCCCGATCCTCCTGGGTCAAATAAACCCCTGCCATTGCCCTGTATGCCTTAACCGACTGAGAATCGATCTCAAGCGCCTCCTCACAGGATGCAATGGCGTCCTCATAAGCCTTTGTCTCCACATATTCTCCTGCCGCCTGCAGCCGCTTTGCGATCCGAATATCCGGCATAAAATTCCAGAGCGCCACCCCGCCGCCAAGAACGCCGATGAGTAAAACCGCAGCCGCAATGCGCTCCGCCATCACGATCCTTTTCCTGCGCCTTCTTCTGCGCTCTCTTGCCGCTTTGGACAATTTCCTTCTTTTTCTTTCCTTTTCTGTCATATGATCCATTCCCTTTAACGTCTTTTATTGCTCTTTTTGGAATCCGTTCTCTTAGGCAGAAATGGTTTCTTCCCTTTGCCGCCTCTCTCGGTTTTTTCTCTTCTTTCGCCTTTTCCTCCGCTTTTTCTGCTTCTCTCAAAATAGGGCTTTTCTTCCTGGATTTCCTTAGGATCATCCCCCATCTTCATCTGCATAAATGCTGCGGCAAGATCCAAAACGGAAAATCCGTTCTCCTCTGCGGCATACTGAATGGACTTTCTGATATTGGAAAGATCCTTTTCCTCCATCACCTGCATCGCCTCCGCAAACAGCTTTCCGGACTTCACCCTGGCAATATCAGAAGCTGCTGGAATCTTCCTCTCCCGAATGGTGGTGTGGCAGACTCTCTCTATGTCCCTGATTTTAAAGACCTCCCTGCCGGAAACCAGGGTAAAGGCTTTTCCTTTCCTGCCGGCTCTTCCGGTTCTTCCGATCCTGTGCACGTAATATTCAATATCCTCGGGCACATCATAATTGAACACCGCGTCCACACCGCTTACGTCAATGCCTCTTGCCGCCACGTCCGTTGCCGCAAGGATAGCGCACCTGCCGCTTCGGAAGAGATTCATAACCGTGTCCCTCTGTCCCTGGGAAAGATCTCCATGAAGCCCTTCCGCCTCATAGCCCCTTTCCTTTAATATGCCGGTGATCTCGTCCACCATTCGCTTGGTATTGCAAAAGATCAGACTTCTTTCCGGCTGATAATAATCAAGAAGTCTGCACAGCGCCTCTGTTTTATCTCTTTTTGCCACCCTGTAATATGCCTGCTTGATCGCCGACACGGTGATCTCTCTGGGGGTCATCTTAATATAAACTGCATTTTTCTGATAGGTTCCGGTGATATCCAGGATCGCCTGAGGCATGGTTGCCGAAAACAGCGCCATCTGATGCTCCTGGGGCATATCTGCAAGAACTGTCTCTATATCCTCCCGGAATCCCATATTCAACATCTCGTCCGCCTCATCCAGAACGATCATTCTGATATTTTTCGTTTTAATGGTATGGCGCCTTAAATGATCCATCACCCGCCCCGGCGTACCTACAATGATCTGTACCCCCTGGCTAAGCGCCCTGATCTGCTTGCCGATATCCTGTCCGCCATAAACCGGCAACACTTTAATTCCATACATGTACTTGGTAAGCTTCCGAATCTCCTCCGCCGCCTGCATGGCAAGCTCTCTGGTTGGGCAAAGAATAATTCCCTGAGGCTTCTTCAACTGGGGGTCTACATTCTGGATCATGGGAATTGCAAATGCCGCCGTCTTCCCTGTTCCCGTCTGCGCCTGCCCGATCACATCTTTTCCCTCCAGCAGAATGGGAATCGCCTGTTCCTGAATGGGCGTCATGGTTTCAAAGCCCATCTCTTTCACTGCCTTCAAAATATCCGGGTGAATACCGGATTCGCTGTATTTTAATTTTGTTTCCATTTCCTGTTGTTGATTTTCCAATTTTTTCTCCATCCTTTTTTAATTTTCTTCATTTATAAACTGCTCTATAATAAATCTCGGTCTTGCTTTTGTCTCGAGATAAATTTTCCCAATATATTCTCCCACTACCCCAAGGGACAGCAGAATCAATCCGCCGATGGCCCACACCGAAACCATAAGGGTGGTCCAGCCCACAATGGTAGCCCCCATAAAATGCCGCACAAAACTGTATATGAGCATACCGATGCTCACCAGAAAAATAAAGAAACCCAAGAAAGTTATCATTCTAATAGGCTTGGTGCTTAAAGAGGTAATTCCCTCTACCGCAAGGGACAACATTCTGCCAAAGGGATATTTACTTTCCCCGGCAACCCTCTTTCCCCGTTCATAGTACACCACATCCGTGGGGTAACCGATCATGGGAACAATTCCCCTTAAGAAAAGGTTTACTTCTCCGTACTGTGCCAGCCCATCAATTGCCCGCTTACTCATAAGACGATAATCCGCATGATTAAATACCATATCCCCGCCCAGATGATTCATCATCTTGTAGTAGCCCTCGGCGGTTGCCTTTTTAAAAAAGGTATCCTTATCCCGGCTGCTTCTCACACCGTATACAATATCGATCCCCTTTTTATATTTGTCGATCATCTCATCTACGGCATCTATATCGTCCTGGAGGTCTGCGTCCATGGAAATCACCATATCCGCATATTTCCGTACCGTCAAAAGCCCTGCAAGGAGAGCGTTCTGATGCCCTCTGTTCCTGCTTAAATTGATGCCGCCAAACAGCTTATCCTCCTGATGGAGTTCCTCAATCAAGTCCCAGGTTTTGTCCTTCGACCCGTCGTTTACGAAAATGACCCGGCTTCTTTCATCAATTTTTGTTTCGCTGATCAAACTATGCATTTTCTCCCGAAGCCGCGCCGACGTTGCAGGCAGCGCCTCCTCCTCGTTATAGCAGGGGATTACCAGGTACAAAATGTTTCCCATGAAGACTCTCCTTCCACTCGCTGTACAGCATGGAAATCAGCAGCGGCATAACACCCCTGCTGATTTCATCAAATGTGTATGATTCATTCTCTTGTATCTTCAAATATCCTTTTGAAATACAGTTATTTATAATTTACGATCTTTCCAAAATCAGCCTTCAGAGAAGCACCGCCTACCAGACCGCCATCGATATCGGGCTGTGCAAAAAGCTCTGCTGCGTTTCCTGCGTTTACAGAACCGCCGTACTGAATGCGCACTGCATCAGCGGTAGCTGCATCATAAACCTCTGCAATGCAGTCACGGATTGCCTTGCACACCTCCTGCGCCTGTTCGGTGGTAGCTGTCTTTCCGGTTCCGATTGCCCAGATAGGCTCGTAAGCGATCACCATGGAAGCCACCTGATCCGCCGTAACGTCTACCAGATCAGACTTGATCTGCATACGAATCCAGTCAAGGGTAATGCCCATCTCTCTCTGCTCCAGTGTCTCTCCACAGCAAAGAATCGGTGTAAGCCCTGCCTCCAGCGCCTTTTTCACCTTCTTATTTAACAGAGCATCGTCCTCCTTGAAATAATCCCTTCTCTCAGAGTGCCCGATGATCACATACTTAACCCCTGCGTCTACCAGCATTGCAGCAGAGATCTCTCCGGTGTAAGCGCCCTTTTCCTCAAAATACATATTCTCTGCGCCAACCTCAACGTTAGTTCCCTTTACAGCCTCCACAACAGGAACGATATCAATTGCAGGCACGCAGTAAACTACGTCCACATCCTCTGATTTTACCAGATCCTTTAATTCATCACACAAAGCCACCGCCTGACTGGGCGTCATATTCATCTTCCAGTTCCCAGCCACAATTTTCCTTCTTGCCATATCGATTTCTCCTTATTTATTTTACGCTTTTCATGTTTTTGAAGAATGGCTCCCCGAGCCATTCTTCTGAAGAAGTAACTTAGAAATTCTTAACTGATGTCCTTCATCAGTTTAGAATTTCTTTACTTCTTTTTACTTCTTGTCGTCCGCTGCTACCACGCCCGGCAGTTCCTTGCCCTCCAGGAATTCAAGAGAAGCGCCGCCGCCTGTGGAAATATGGCTCATCTTATCTGCAAATCCCAGCTGGTTTACAGCTGCTGCGGAATCGCCGCCGCCGATAATGGTGGTTGCGTCTGTCTCTGCAAGGGATTTTGCCACTGCAATGGTTCCTTTTGCAAGAGTAGGGTTCTCAAACACGCCCATAGGTCCGTTCCAAACAACGGTCTTAGCGGATTTCACAGCATCCGCATAAAGTTCTGCCGTCTTGGTTCCAATATCAAGCCCTTCCATGTCGGCAGGAATCTTGTCAGCGTCTACCACTTCCACATCGATAGGACCGTCAATGGGGTCAGGGAAAGCGGCTGCCACTGTGGTGTCGATAGGCAGCAACAGCTTCTTGCCAAGCTTCTCAGCTTTCTCCATCATTTCCTTACAGTAATCCAGCTTCTCATCATCCACTAAGGACTTTCCGATCTCATAGCCCTGTGCTTTTAAGAAGGTAAATGCCATACCGCCGCCGATGATCAGGGTATCACATTTCTCAAGAAGGTTATTGATTACGTTCAGCTTATCTGCAACCTTAGCGCCTCCCAGGATCGCAACAAAAGGTCTTACAGGATTTTCCACTGCATTGCCAAGGAAGTCGATCTCCTTCTGCATCAGATAACCAACTGCGCACTCTCCGCCTTTTGCACGGATAAACTCTGTCACCCCTGCAACAGATGCATGGGCTCTATGTGAGGAACCGAAAGCGTCGCATACGTAAACGTCTGCAAGGTCTGCAAGTTCTTTGCTGAACTCTTCGCCGTTCTTGGTTTCCTCTTTGCCGCGGAAACGGGTATTCTGAAGAAGTACCACATCCCCTTCCTTCATAGCGGCAACCGCTGCGGTTGCTGTCTCTCCGGTTACATTGTAGTCGGCAACAAAATTCACTTCCTTGCCAAGCTTCTCGGAAAGTCTCTTTGCCACAGGCGCTAAAGATTCGCCTTCGTTAGGACCGTTTTTCACTTTGCCCAGGTGAGAGCAGAGAATTACCTTGCCGCCGTCGGCAAGCAGTTTCTTAATAGTAGGAAGGGCTGCAACGATACGTGTCTCGTCTGTGATCTCGCCGTTCTTGAGAGGTACGTTAAAATCACATCTTACCAGCACGCGCTTGCCTGCCACGTTGATATCATCAACTGATTTTTTGTTTAATCCCATGATCATTTCCTCCGTTTAATTGGTTTATTTTCATTTCATATCTGACAGAAATTTCCATCAAACAAGGGTCCGGTCCATAAGACCGGACCCTTAAGGTCTTCCCCGACTTTACTGTAGATGAGTCGATTATGCTAACTCTGAGAAGTATTTGATTGTTCTTACCATCTGGCTTGTGTAAGAATTCTCGTTGTCATACCAGGATACAACCTGTACCTGTGTATTGCCGTCTTCCATAGGAGCTACCATGGTCTGTGTAGCATCGAAGATGGAACCGAAGGTGCTGCCGATCACGTCGGAAGATACGATCTCGTCTGTATTGTATCCGAAGGATTCTGTAGCAGCAGCTTTCATAGCGTCATTGATCTGCTCTTTGGTAACCTGTCCTTTTACTACTGCGATCAGGATGGTTGTGGAACCTGTAGGAGTAGGAACACGCTGTGCGGAACCGATCAGCTTGCCGTTCAGTTCAGGAATAACAAGACCGATTGCCTTAGCTGCGCCTGTTGAGTTGGGAACGATGTTCTGAGCGCCTGCACGGCTTCTTCTCTTGTCGCCCTTTCTCTGAGGTCCGTCAAGGATCATCTGATCGCCTGTGTAAGCGTGTACAGTTGTCATGATACCGCTCATGATAGGAGCAAGGTCATTCAGAGCCTTAGCCATAGGAGCTAAGCAGTTTGTTGTACAGGAAGCTGCGGAAATAACAGTATCGTCAGCCTTCAATGTGGTGTGGTTTACATTGTAAACGATGGTAGGAAGATCATTTCCAGCAGGTGCGGAAATAACAACCTTACGAGCGCCGGCTGCAATGTGTGCGCTTGCTTTTTCCTTGGATGTATAGAAACCTGTACACTCAAGAACAACGTCTACCTTTAATTCTCCCCAAGGAA
>CAMWCA010000022.1 GCA_947172705.1 uncultured Lachnospiraceae bacterium | reverse complement strand
TTAGAGTATGGCATAAAAGAGCTGACTATCCAAGGCGTTGGATTTGACGCTTACGGGGTAAGGCAGAAGGATGGGGAAACTTATCTAAAGCCAATGGGGGAGAAGCGGTTTATCCGGCTTGCTGATATTTCGGCGTACTATACCCAAAAAACTGTTGAAACCCGGCTGGATAAAGGCATCTGGCATGGACTGATTCCAAGGGAAAACGGTACGCCAAGAATCATCAGATGCAGGAAAAACTATAGGAAATATACTCCGTTATCCCCATACCAGAAAGCATTTTTTGCGAAGATGTACCGTACCGGGCAGCTTAAGAAAAAGCCCTACAGCCAGATGTGGAAATACAAAACGGAGGCGGCAGAGTTTGAGAAATTGCAGTCGGAGTACCTGTATCTTTGCAGGCATAACATCCGCTCCGTAGAAGAACTGGAAAACCGGAAACAAGACCTTGCCATCCGCATGGACAGTCTGGATGATGCAAGGCACCAGATATACAAAAGGAGATACCCGCACAGGAGCGTCCTTGCCCTGCTTAAAATAATTGAAGAGAATGAAACCCGTGCTTCCTATTACAGAGAGGGAAGCCTTTTTTATGCCCCTTATTATGAAAAATGGAAGGAAGCGGCAGAAGCGGTTATTAGGAAGGGCTATACATTGGGGCAGGTTTTGGAAATGAAGGAAATGTACCAGAGGGAGCTTGCGGCAGTGGCGGAGGTAAAACGCGGGCTTAGAAAGGAAGAAAACCTGATTGATGGAATCCTTTCAGGGAAAAGCAGGGTACGGGCGGTGGAGATTGCAGTGCCGGAAGCAGGAGCGCCGCACAAAGCACAGGAGATTTTAAGGGAAGCAGATACCGTAGTAATTGACAGAAATGATTGTCTGCAAAATAAAAATGTTCCTACGAGGAAAGGGGGTGATGCAGAAAAAGCAGGAAGGAACAGGACGGAAATACCAGCCCATACAGAAGAAGGTCATATGAAAAAACAGCCAGCCCATCATAAAAAACAGGAACAGCCGGAACAGGCGAAATAATTAGTGGAAAGGAGTACAGATGGCGAAAGATTTAAAAGATATGACAAGGCAGGAAGTGCATTCCTATTTCAAATTTAAGGACTACCGCGGGGAGCAGCTTAAGGTGGTGATGGCAGCCCTTGACTATGGCATTGATGTCAGCTACCTCCGGCTGTTTGATGACACGGGAATCCCTGCTGAGGTCATGGAAAATATGTTCACTGCCATGAAAGAGGACTATGGCGTGGAAGCGGCGGCATTTTTGTCTGCTGTCAGCCAGCCGGAAAATGGCTGCATCCTTCTGGAAGCCCTAAAGTCAGGCGTGCCCCTGCATGAATTAAAAGAGATATGGGAAGAGGGGATGCTTCCCATAGAACTGCGGGAGAAGATACTTCCCCTTATGCGGGGAAGGGAAGCCATACCGGAAAAAATCGGGGAAAAGATGGAATTTATCTCGGAAGCGGTGAGGGAGCTGAAAGAAGATTTCTCAAGGCAGAACAGCTTCCTTGAGGATTTAAGGAAGGTCATGGAGGGAAACCCGGATCTTTTTTCGGCACAGGGAAAAGATGGGGAAGCAGATACGGAGGCAGATGCCGATCCCTGCTATCTGGAACTGGAAGAGCAGTTCCGGCAGGCAAGGCAGGATGCGGAGCGTCTTCTGGAAGAGCGGGAGGAAACCGGCAGGAGGATAAGGGAGCTGGAAACTGAAAATAAAAATCTCCATGAAGAGCTGCTGGTACAGCGTTCCTATGCGGAAGGGATAAAGGAGAAGCTGGCGGCATGGGAGGACCGGGATGCACAGGAGAGGCAGCGGACAGGGAACAGCCCGGAGATGGGAAACCGTCAGGCAGTAAAAAACAGCCGGAGGCAGGAAGTCAGGGGAAAAGGTACACAGACCAGAAAACAGAAAGGGTTTTCCGCTTCCCCCAGCTTTCCTTTTATCCGTAAAAAGCCGGACCTGCTGGCAAAGTTAGCCGGGGAGCTGGATGCCGGGCAGATTGCGGAGATACGCCTTGGCATTGAGGACGGTCTTACCGAAGGGCAGCTGATCCTCCTTGCGGACAGGGCTATGGATGCGGAAAAGATCAGGGAGATGCGCATGACCATGAAGATATTAAACGAAAGGGGGCAGAGTGTATGACGCATAAGCTGCAGGAATTTTTATCTGCATCAGAGGAGTTTAAGAAAAAGAGCGGCGCTCTGGCACAGTCCATAGAGATTAACAGCGTACTCCTTTTGGATAGCAGCACGGAAAAGGCAGGGCAGAGGAATACTGCCCTTGGTAAATTATGCAGGCAGGCGGCGGAGGCAAAGGAAGCCGGGAAAATCATGGAGGCGGCAATGCAGAGCCTTGAAAAGGAGCTTGCGGCAGATAAAGAGCGCCAGTTCCAGTATCAGAAAGAGATGCAGCAGGCGAAGGGGCAGGAGAAAGGGGATGGCAGATGAACAGTGAGATCACGGATGCGGTTCAGGTCATCCGAATCCTTTTTGAGGGCACGGAACTATTCCTCCGTGTCGCCGGTGTGGGAATAAAACCATTGAAGCAGCTTACAAAGCTTCTTATGGCGGTTCTGGCAAAAGAGAAGATGGAAGGGAAAGTTTCCATGAAAAACCTGTTAAAGCGCGGCGGCGATATGCAGGTATTCCGGTTCCCACAGAGGCAGTTAAAGAAAGTGGAGGCTATGGCGAAAAAATATGGCATCCTCTATTCCCTGCTCCCGGATTTTAACAAAGACGGGATGCGGGAGATGGTCTTCCATGCAGAAACCCTGCCCCGGATGAATGCCCTGATCGAAAAGCTGAAAGCCGGGCAGGTCATGGGCTTGGAGGAATACATACAGAACACTCCCGACAGGGAGATTGACAAATTTTATGGGGAAATGCCAAAAGGCAGGGCGGCGGAAAGAGAAATTTCAGGAAAGGAAGCGGGAGGGATGCAGAAAGATATGGGAAATAAAGGGTATTCCATAAACAGCATGGGGAGGGAGGCAAAGCCTGAATGGATGGAGACTGGCTATCTTAAGATGAAGGATATTGAAGCGATCCCCTTAGACCAGCGGCTGAATATTTTGAACCATTACCAGTCCGGGGAATATGATCCCATCACCATCACAGCCAAGCTGATTGTCCATAAGGAGACAGACCATGCGGTAGTGAGGCTCCCAAGGCAGTCCGGCAAATTTATCCGCATCCCTGTGGAGGATTTCTATTTTCCGGACGGGAGCAGGACAGCGCTGGCGTTCCTTAAGAAGAAAGAGGAAATGAAGGTGTATGCGGATAAGGAGCTTGGGAGCGTAATGTCTGCCATGAAAGGGAATGACATTTACCGCAATTACTTTGATTCCGTCAATAAAAACATCCGCACTGCTATGGAGCATAAGGCGGATGAAAGGCAGATGGAACAGGGAAGCCGGGAAAGCACCAAAGAGGCTGAAAAGGCAGAGAAGACCAGCCCGCCGGAAGCTGGGAAAGCGGCAAAGGATATGGCAGAAAAAGCGGTAAGGCATACAGCAGATAAAGCTATGAATCCCCAAAAAGAGATAAAAGAATTAAAACAGCCGGTGAAGGGCAGGTGAGCATTTGAAGAAATTAAAGGTGTTTGCCTGTCTTTTTTATGGAACTGCCATAGCCGGATGCTTTTATCTGGGGGTTTTCCTTGGCAGTGTGGTTTCTCCGGGCATGACGCTGTATACGTTTGTTCCGGCACTTAAGGAGCAGATGGCGCATCCGTTTGGCTTAAAGATGACAGTCTATACTCCCTATACCACAGCAGCAGTGTTCCTGACAGCGCTTTTATATCTTATGGTGCAGAAAACAAACCGGAAGAATTACCGTTTCGGGAAGGAGCATGGTTCTGCAAGGTGGGCGGAGGCAGCGGAACTGACAAAGCAGTTAGGGGATAAGGATGGTTACCACCGCATCCTGTCACAAAATTTACGCTTTTCCATGAACACCAGAAAGACCATGCGGAACAACAACGTCTTCTGCATCGGCGGCTCCGGCGCGGGCAAGAGCATGTTCCTGATCAAATGCAACCTTATGGAGATGCAGGGGAGCTTTGCCGCCACCGATCCCAAAGGGGAGCTGCTTGGGAGCGCAGGGGAATATTTAAAAGCAAACGGGTATCAGATAAAGGTTTTCAATCTGGTAAATCCGGGGGAGAGCAATAAATACAATCCCTTTTCCTATTTAAGGACAGAGACGGATGTGATCAAGCTGATCACAAATTTAATGAAAAATACCACGCCAAAGAAGAGCAGCAGCAATGATCCCTTCTGGGAGAAGGCGGAGAACCTTTTCCTTCAGGCGCTGTTTTACTATGTGTGGATGGAAATGCCGCCGGGCAGGAAAAATATTGTTTCCGTGCTGGAGCTTCTATCGGAAGCAAAAAGGGAAAAGGGAGAGCCGAGCAGGCTTGACTGCCGCTTTGAGCTGCTTGCACGGAGCAGCCCTTTAGGGGAGGAGCACCCGGCGGTGCGCCAGTACAGGAAGGTCATGGACGGGGCGGACAATACCATAAAGAGCATCATCATCAGCGTAAACGCAAGGCTCGCCTTTCTTGAGAACAAAAGCCATAAAGGAGCTCCTTGAAACGGACGAACTGCATTTCGGGGAGCTGGGCACAGGCAGGAACGGGGATAAAAAGACCAAGACCGCCCTGTTTATCGTCACGCCGGATTCGGACAAATCCTATGCTTTCCTTATCGGGATGCTCTATGAGCAGCTGATGCAGGAGCTTTATTTTCAGGCGGACGCAAAATACGGGGGCAGGCTCCCAATCCATGTGACCATGTACCTTGACGAGTTTTACAACACGCCCCTGCCGGATTCCTATTTGAATTTTTTAAGCACCATGCGGAGCAGGGAGATCTCAAATGTGGTCGTGGTGCAGAATATCGCACAGATAAAGGAATTATTTAAGGATGGTTGGGAGACCATCCCCGGCAATGCGGACACCCTTGTGTACCTTGGGGGAAACGAGCAGTCCAGCCATAAGTATATCAGTGAATTGTTGGGGAAGGGCACCATAGATAAAAGGAGCAGCGGGGAGACCTTGGGAAAGCGGGGCAGTTCCAGCAGGAATTATGACGTCCTTGGGCGTGAGCTTATGACGCCTGACGAGGTAAGGAAGCTGGACAATAAGAAATGCATTGTCCTGATCCGGGGCTGTGATCCTGTGATGGATTTTAAGTTTAATACCTTTAAGCATCCCATGTTCCAAAGAAGCGGCGACGGGAAAGGAAAGTGGTACGTCCATAACCCACAGGATAAGAAGAAGCTGGATATCATAGACAAAGAAACCGCAGACCGGCTGAAAAAGGAAGCGGGGGAAGGCGGGAATGTCATCATCACCACCATAAATGCGGAAGAACTGGTAAGGCTTGGGAGTACGCCAGCCGGAAAGCCGGGGTTACAGGAGAAAAATAAAAGGAAAACCAGCCCAAAGAAACAGTGGAAACAAAAGCAGGAAACAGCCTGAATGCAGGCTGTATATCAAACTCAGCCAGCCCATGATGAACATGGAAACATAGCAGCCATCAAACAGATTTTATTATTATGAAAAGAAAGGATTCAACCATTATGAAAAGAAAAACTATGACAGTGACTACATTCAGCAGGAAAAGCAGGTTAAAAAGGAAGATTGTGCCCGCTGTGGCAGGGATCGCTGCCGGCGCATCCATGTATGCCCTGCCCGTCCATGCCTCCGGGGTATCGGAAGTCCTTAACCCTATCAACAACTTAAAGACGCTGGTGCTTGCCATTATCGGCGCAGTGGGCGTGATCATCCTTGCAAAGAACATGATGGAGTTTGCACAGGCGTACCAGCAGCAGGATTCCTCTTCCATGAATTCCGCCCTTAAGGGGATCGTGGCAGGGCTTATCATGGCAGGCATTTCCGCAGTGATGACCTTCCTCGGATTCTAAAGGGGGAAAAGATTATGGAAGTTTTTAAGCTTGGCGATAACATCCTTGCCCTGCTGGAAACCGTGCTTGGGTTCTGGAATAACCAGATAAACCTTGTGTTCTCCCTGCTTGGGCAGTCACCGGTTTCCTTTAAGGGCGGCGGTCCTTGGGCGGTAGTGGAAAGCCTGCAGCCTTTGTTCGTAGGCGTGGGGAGCGGGCTCGTGGTGCTGTTTTTTGTGGTCGGGTTCTGTGCGGAGAGCGTGGATATCAAAAGTGAGTTCCGTCTGGAAGCAATGCTCCGTATGCTGATACGCCTTGGGATAGCGCAGTGGCTTGTGGCGAACAACCTGACGATTCTGAAAGCGTTTTTTAGCAGTATCGGGGCTATGGTGAGCCACCTTGGGAATACGGATATGGCACAGGCGCAGATCGGGGCAGGGGAAGCGGAGGTTATAGAGAATCTGGGCTTTGCAACCAGCCTTGTGTTCCTGATCCTGTCGGTGATCCTATCCCTTATCATCCTGATATGCGGTTTTTTTATCATCTACACGGTGTACTTCCGGTTCCTGAAAATCGTGGTGATTGTGCCATTGGCGGCAGTCGCTTTTTCCACCCTTGCAGGAAACCGGACGGTGAGCGTTACCTGTGTCAGGTATTTTAAGTATTTTCTGTCTGTTGTGATGGAAGCAGTCACTATGGCGCTGGCAATCCTTATCTGCAACGCATTTATCAGCGCAGGGCTCCCGTCCTTCACGGGAGGTTATGCGGATTGGGCGCAGGTGCTGATTTATCTTTGTGAAATCACTTTTACCATAGCCTTAACGGTAGGGGCATGTAAGGGGGCGCAGTCACTGACAGGCAGGGCGCTGGGATTGTAACAACATGGAAGCCAAAAATGAGAAAAGACCGGGGAGTGGTAGTGATGTGAACTTAAGCCGCATCCCCGGCAGGAAGGAGAGAAGATTGATTATTGAGATAAACAAGGACATAGAAAAATATCAGGAGAGCGTGGCAATGGGGCTTAGTGCAAAGCAGCTTGTGTATTCCATCCTTGCCCTCATAAGCGGATGCCTGATTGTATTTTTACTGTATGGGAAGATTGGGCTGACCTTTAGCTGCTATGTGGCAGTTCCCATTGTTGCACCCATTGCCCTGTGCGGTTTTTATTCCTATAATGGCATGGGGTTCAGGGAGGTGTTCACTCGGTATATGAAGAGTATTTTCGGAAATAAGGCGTTGGTGTTTCAATCCGGCGGCTACAGGGAAATGCGGGCGGAAATTTGTGCAGGGGAAGAGGCACTAAAGAGGGCGGCAGTGAGGAAAGCGAAAGAGGAGCGGAAGCAGAAAAACAGATGCAGGATAAATGAAATAATAAAGAAATGCATACGGAAAACGAACAGAAAAGGCAGGGGTAAAAAGGAACAGATTTACTGATTTTATGGCTATTTTTCCCCATTTGTGCTATACTATAACCAACGTAAGGAAAGGAGAGAGTTCAAATGCTTGTAAGGGAAGATGAGGCATGGGATTATGCAGTGGGCATGATAAAGGTTGACGGTCTTGAGCCTACGCCGGAAATGAAGGAGCTGATAGAGAGGGAAAAGCGCGGCGAGATTACAATGGAACAGGTGAGGGAGGCTTTGGATCAGAGATACAAGATGAAACGGTAGGAGGATGGCTTATGCGTGATCCATATTTTTACCCGGATACGGAAATCCTGAAAAACCGGCTGGACATTATGGACGATGCAGGGCTGAAAGCGGCGGAGGCAGACTATGTTTCCTTAAGGCTTGCGGAACTTGCAAGGGATGATTCTGTCAGGATATTTGACTTTGGATGCCTGTGCCGGATGCATTACAGGATTTTTCAGGATATATTTGAATGGGCAGGAAAGCCGCGCATCATAAACATTGAAAAGGCGGAGAACGCCCTTAACGGTATCTCCATAGAGTATTCAGATGTTTTTGACATAGAGAGGGATGCAGAAACAGTCCTTAAGGATATGAATCTTTATGGATGGAAAAAGGCATCCTTTGATGAAACGGTCAGGAACTTTTCAGACTGTATGGCGAAGCTCTGGAAAGCGCATCCCTTCCGGGAAGGGAACACGAGGACAATCGTTACCTTTTGTGCCATGTTCATAGAGGCACAGGGCATTTACATTGACAGCAGGCTTTTTAAGGATAATGCAAAGTATATGAGGGATGCGCTGGTAGCGGCGAGTGCTGTTTTTTCAGACCTTGGCGACAGGCGCAAGCCCGAATACCTTTACAGGATTGTAGGGGATGCACTGGAGTGGGGAAAGGCAATGGAAGAGGATGCGGTGCAAAGGATAACTGCCGCCGGGTATCCGGCAGGGGAGCAGCAGGTTCGTAAGGTCATCTTCTGGGACAGGAAAGAAAGAAGAATCCATGATGCGGAAGAGATCAGGCAGTTGCTGAGACAAAAAGAAAGGGAAGCGCCGGAGCGGGAAAGATAATGAAATACAGGAATTGGGAGCACACTTAAAATCAAGCTTTTAGGTGTGTTTTTTCATGCAGAAAACCAGCCCTGACACACCATTGATAAAGAAAAGTACAAAGGCATAAATATTTCAAAGAAATTAAAATAGGAACAGTCAACCATCAAACCCGGAAGGGAGTGCGGAAAGCCCCCTTGCCGGGATTTTCTGCATATATGGGGAGCTGTTTTATAAAAGCAGTTACCCATCCCCTTCCGGCACAAAAGGAAGGAGCAGACAGATTGAAGTTATTTCAGGACAAATTTTCTATCTACAAAAAGGCAGGGGAGCCTTTATACAAAACGCCGAAAAGCGTGCAGGAGTGTATAGAATTATTGCGGATTGCGCCGGATGGCATCTTTGAAGTGGCGGGCAACCGTTACAGCAAGAGCTACCTGTTTTCGGATGTGAACTACAACACCACCAGCGAGAGGGAGCAGGTGGGGATATTTGAAAGCTACTGCAAGTTCTTAAACGCAATGGATGTGGAATTTAAAGTGAACATCAACAACAAGAACCGGAACATGAAAGCCCTCCGGGAGAAGGTCTTATTCCAGAAAAAGGGCGACGGGAATGACAGGGAGCGTGACTGCTACAACCAGATCATGGAGAAAAAGATCATAGAAGGAAAGCAGGGGATCGAGCAGGAGAGATACCTTACCGTCTCCATCATCAGGAAGAATTACGAGGAAGCAAAGGCGGCTTTTGCCAGCCTTGAAGCGGTACTGCAGAAAGGCTTTGGGGAATTAGGCAGCAGCCTTGCCGCCTTAAACGGTGTGGAGCGTCTCCGGGTTTTACATGACTTTTACCGTATGGGGGAAGAGGAATATTTCTCCTTCGATTTTGAAGAGGCGGTAAGGGTTGGCAGAGATTATAAAGATGATATCTGCAACAGTATGTTGAAGTTTTACCCAACTTATATGCAGGACGAAAAGCGGTTTGCCAAGGCATTATTTATCAAGAAATACCCAAGTTCCTTATCGGACAGATTTTTGACAGAACTTGCAACTGTTCCGGCGCACACCATTATCAGCATTGACGTGGCGCCTATCCCGAAGGGCGTGACCACCAGCACTCTGCAGAAAAAGTATATGGGTATCGAGAGTGACATCATCCGCCAGCAGAGGGTGCGGAATAAGAACAACGATTTCTCTTCCGACATTTCTTACAACAAACGGACGGAGAAACAGCAGATCGAGGAGATCATGGATGATGTGAGGGAGAATGACCAGCGGCTCTTTTATGTGGCGGTGACTATTATCATCAAGGCAGATACAAAGGAAGAACTGGAAGCCATAGAGGAAACCTTAGTCACAATCGGGAAAAGAAATTCCTGCCAGATAGAAGCACATTATTTAAAGCAGCGGGAGGCGTTAAATACAGCCCTGCCCATCGGGGTGCGTCAGGTGGAGACCATGCGTACCTTAATGACACAATCCCTTGCGGTGCTCATGCCCTTTAACGTGCAGGAGCTTTACCTTCCGGGGAAGGGCGGCACTTACTATGGTGTCAATCAGGTCAGCCGGAACATCTTATTTGGCAACCGGAAAAGGCTGGTAAATGGCAACGGGTTTATCTTCGGCGTGCCCGGTTCCGGGAAGTCCTTCTTTGCAAAGATGGAGATGGGAAATGTGTTTTTAAATACGGATGATGACATCATTGTGATCGATCCCCAGCATGAATACTTCGGCATAGCGGAGCGGTTCGGCGGTCAGGTGGTGGTGCTTTCCACTTATACCGGAAACCATATCAATCCTATGGCGCTGCCGGAAGACGTGTCTGACATTCAGGGAATCATTGCGGAGAAGGGGGAGTTTATGCTGGGCATCTGTGAGCAGTGCATGGGCGAGGCGCTTAATTCCCGGCAGAAATCCATCATAGACCGCTGTGTGCGCCTTCTGTATCAGGAGGTCAAAGAGGAATGCATGAGGAACAGGGGCAGGCAGGAAGGGGAAAGGACGCATACCCTGTGGAAGCAGAAAACCCTGCATGATTATTATGGCATCCTTGTGGCACAGCCGGAGATGGAGGCGAAGGAGCTTGCCCTTTCGCTGGAACTGTTTATCGGCGGCTCTTTAAATATCTTTGCACATGAAACCAATGTAGATATTGACAGCCGCTTTCTGGTCTATGGCATCCGGGATATGGGGAAGGAATTATCCGCCATCTCCATGCTGGTCATGATGGAGAATATCGGCAGCCGGATCATGGAGAACGCAAAGCGGGGCAGGGCTACATGGCTGTTTATTGATGAATTCCATGTGCTTTTAGATAAAGAGTATTCCGCAAAATACCTGTTTTCCTTATGGAAGAAGGTGCGGAAATTAGGCGGGCTGTGCAGCGGTATCACCCAGAACGTGCTTGACATGTTACAGAACTATACTGCCACCACCATGCTTGCCAACTCGGAGTTTGTGGCACTCCTCCGGCAGGCTCCCACGGATTTGGAAAAGTTATCGGAGGTGATAGGCATCAGCCCGGAACAGCTAAAGTTTGTCCGTGGCGCGCAGAGCGGAACGGGCATCTTGAAGCATGGGAACATGGTAGTGCCTATGGATATCACGGTGGATAAGGACAGCCCCATCTATAAGCTGTTCTCCACCAACCCTTTTGAGGGAAAGGAGGCTGCCCATGAAGAAAGACATTGAGAAAGCCCTTATGGAATTTTTAGTGGATGTGCGTACCACCGGACAGGAGCGGAAAAAAGGAATCCCCCTCGTTACATTTGTATATAAGGAAGAGGACAGGGCAGTGCTTTTAAAGGCGCTGCCTTTGCCATTGGCGGATATCCAGCCGGAGGAGAAGCAGCTTGCAGGAAAAGAAGTATTATACCGTGTGGATTTTTTCAGGGAAGGGGAAGCTAAGGTATCTTTTGGAATCCTGCCTGTGGTAAAAAAGTCCGCCCCGTTCCTTTCGCTCCTTGAAGATGCGGTAAAAAGCGGCGACCGGAGAGCCGGGTATCCGTGGCTTTGCGATTACCTGAAATTCCATTCGGCGTTATGCGGTCTGGATGCCCTTGCCAGAGGGGAGTTATCCTTTGCAGGTCAGAAGCGGCAGGGATCAGGGGGTGAGGAAGAAGTCAGCCGGAAAACACAGGATGGGTATACCCTTGCCAACACAGCGTATTACAGGGAAGTCCTCTCTTATGTGCGGACCGGCAGGGATATCTTAAATGCCTGCCCGGCAGGAACGCCCCTTCCGCCATTCCCTGACCGCAGCGCATTCATGGCGAAGTGGTATGGGGAGAATGGGCAGGGGAGCCTATGAGGATAAAAAGGACAGATAAGAATTTCACTGTCAGAAAGAAAGAGGAACGCCAGATCCACTATGCCGGGAAGAAGAAATCTACAGAAAATACCGCAGGTTTTTCACCAAAGGAAAAGCAGGATATGCTTCGGCAGAAAGAACTTCCCGGCGGGGGAGCAGGGAGACAGGCGACGCAGATACAAAAGGCATACGATTCTGATAGTGGCAGGGGAGAGGTTTATGCAGGCGGTACAGGGAATTTTTACCGGAAGGAGCAGGGGAAAAACAGCGCCAGTGGAAGCAGAAGCCTTGCGGAATCAGGGATTCTCCATGTAAAAAAACAGCCGCATGTTTATCAGCAGGAGCCGGTTTTTGACAGGAAGCTGCCATCAGCAGGGGAAAGCCCATACCGGCAGCAGACGCAGAGACCTTCCGCTTATCATGAAACTATCATAAAGACGAAAGAAACCGTCCTGCACAGGAAAGCAGATACAACACCCGGTTTCAGCAGGAAAGGTATTTTCAGTGTGAAAGACCATTTGAAAAGGATGCCGGAAAAATCTTCTGCCAGAGATAGAAAAAATACGCTTCCTGCCAGCGTGTATGCACAGCCTTTCCCGGAAAAAAGGGAAAACCGGATATCCGGCTACAAGAGAGGGAAGTATTTAAAATCCCGGAAGCAGTACCCAAAGGGCAGTGAAGCACAGGAGAGATCAGATACGGGCAGAAAAGAGACAGGAAAAGATGCAGGAGCAGAAAGAATGCAGGAAGCATATCTGGAAGGAGGGCAGCTTCCTGTAATGCAGAATACAGCGGGAGAAAGCATTTCGCCAAAGGCAGGTTCTTCTCCCGGCAGTGCCAGCCATCTCCGCACAAGGAATGCTTCTGATTCCATCCGCCAGCGAGGCGGGAAAATCACCGGAAGGAAAGGAGCGGACGGGGCAGATGGGAGAAGCGGAAAGAGTAGTGGGAGAGACGGTAAAAGGGGCAAAAATGGCGATAAAAATACGAAAAAGGATAACAGCCATAAATCGAATGGCAGAAGCAGGAAAAACAGGGCAGCCGCTTTCAGGCTGCTCTCCTATGCCGCGGATAAGTTTTCACAGGAAGAACAGAAGGACAGCCTGTTACAGGTGGCAAAGGATTTACTGACAGGCAGAGTAAAAGCGATTGCGGCGGGGAAACTCCTTTCCATAGGGGCATCCCTGCTCCCGGCGCTGATCCCTGTGTTTGCCGTGACAGCTGCCATTACCCTGCTGTTTAATTCCCCCTTCTCCATCCTGCTCCCGAAACTGTCAGAAGAGCCGGGAGCGGTGGAGGTTCTTTTGGAATATACGGAAGAATTCAGGGAGCAGGTGCAGGAGGAGCTTGCCGATCCCGGCAGCGGGGATGAGACGGAATTGATTTATGAGGACTATGAGGGAGACAGCAAGCCGGACAACATGGCGGATATTCTCATGGTCTATATGGTAAGGCATGGCTTTGGCGATACCGCAACGGTGATGACGGAAAAGAACAGGAGGCTTTTGAAAGATACCTTTGATGAAATGACATCCCTGACAGTCGATTACCGTACAGAGATCAGGGAACAGTCCTATGAGGAAGAGGATTTCTGGGGGAATGTCACCATAAAGACAGAGGAAGTGGAGGTAAAGATAAAAGAAGTCCGCATTACACTCCTTACCAGTGAGGATATCGTAAGGACAGGCATATTTACAGAAGAAGAAATAGAAATCTTACGGTTTTTAATGTCGCCGGAAGTGCTGGAAAACATAGAAGGTCTCAGGGGCGGCTATGGAAGCCCCGGTGCAGGGAGCCTGACGCCGGAGGAAGCGGGGAGGCTTAATCTTGGCGGAGACACCGGTTCACAGGCAGTTAAGAATGCCCTTGCAAGGCTTGGGAAGCCATACAGTCAGGCAGAGCGTGACAGCGGCGATTATTATGATTGCAGCTCCCTCACCTATTACTCTTATAAAGAAGCAGGGATAAATTTATCTTATCATGGCTCTAATACCGCCGCCTCACAGGGAAAGCTCCTGTCCGATAAAGGATGCGAAGTCGCTTATGAGGATATCCAGCCGGGAGATTTGATTTTCTACAGCTTTACAAGGAATGGAAGGTATCAGAACATTTCCCATGTGGCGGTCTATGCCGGGAACGGATATCTGGTGGATGCATCTTCCTCAAAGGGCTGTGTGGTGTTCCGCCCGGTTTATTCTGTGGGGAAGATTGTCCTGTGCGGCAGACCGTCATGGTTATAGGGATGCGGAAAAAACGGGAAAGGAGGGAACGATGAAAGGGATCATCTCTACAAAAGAAATCTACCGGGAGATCGTGCCCAAGATCATTCAGGATGAGGATTCGTGGGGCAGGTTTTTAACCTTTTCAGCAGTCCATTACCAGATGGGCTTTGAGAATGCCAGCCTGCTCTATGCCCAGAGACCGGATGCCAAGATGGTGGAGACTTACAGTAAGTGGCAGGAAAAGGGAAGGTATGTACGCAGGGGCAGCAAAGGGATCGCCATCATAGATTCCAGCGGATACCGCCCCTATGTGGATCATGTGTTTGACATTTCCGACACCAACGGAAGGGCGCGTCCACAGATTTGGCGGCTGGATAAAGATAATGAGAAAGAGATACTTTCCCTGCTCCATGCAGGGGCAGGGGATGTGCAGGGTTATGTGAGGGAGGCGGTGGAATCGGAAATCTATGGGAAGGACAAAGGCTATATCGAAAACATCAGCGATTTATGCCGTTTCCATGATTCCCAGAACCCGGAGCATATCTATGACATCACAAAGGCTGTGATCCAAAGCGCACAGTATATGGCGGCGGCACGCATGGATGTAAAGCCGCCGCCTGTATCTTCCCTCCTGCCTGTGCTTTCCACCGCTCCAAGGCTTATGGTGTACGGGCTTTGCAGCACCACCCTGTCGGTGGCGGGGCAGGTGCTGAAAGGCGTTGAAAAGGTTTTTGAGATGAAAAAAGAAAAGCAGAGGGCAGAAATGGAGATAGAAGCAGGGAAGGAGCAGGACGTTGGAAAGCAGTATGGGAGCACAGAAAAAGGATGCGCCGGGCAGGGCATACCAGCCCTCCGGCATCAGCCTCACCAGAACGCAGATACCCTTAAGCGGCAGGGCAATGGAAGCCATAAGGGAACTGAAAAGGCAGGATATGAACAGCTATCGTTATCTTTTGATGGAGGATATGCTGTTTGCGGCTGTGGAAGGGCTCTGTAGGGAGCAGGGGGATATGGCGGAGATAACCGCCGGGTATCTGGAAGCGTTTTATGAAAAGGAAATGAAAGCAGGGGGAATCAAGCCTGTATGCCTGCATAAGTGAAAAAGGGGCAGAATCCGGCGCAGCCGGAAAAATGTTTCAGGGAAAGACTGTAATCTTTAGAAAACCGGAAAACATATGAGAAAAACCTTCAGGCGGAAGCTGCTGAAAGAGTGAAAATAAGAGCGCAGAAATCCAAAATAAAACAGCGCAGAAAGAGGCAGATATGAAGGAAAATAATGCAATGAACACAGACAGTACAGGAAGCATGGATATCCAAGTGACCGTAACGCCTATGCAGAATCAGGAGGGCTGCCTTAAGGCAAACGCCTCCTTCATCTTAAATGGCGCATTTAAAGTGACCGGAATCCGTATCGGCATCTCACAGAAGGGCAACGTCTTTGTTTCCATGCCTGACTATAAGACCGGGCGGCTGGATGATGCAGGGAAGGATATCTATCAGGATATTGCCTACCCTGTGACAAGGCAGTTTCGGCAGGAATTGTATGATGCGGTTGTCAGGGAATTTCATGCTGTTATGGGGCAGGAAGAAACGGGGAATTAAGTTTGCTTTAATTTAGAATATAAAGGCATTCCATTATCGGAGTGCCTTTATATCGTTCAGCCATTTCTCATAATTTCTCTTTTTAAAAACGTCGCTGTCAAACGGAAGTTTGATAGAAGCATCAGGGAACAGCCTTTGCAGGGTTTTCATAGTCCAGTTAATACCGGACATACCATAGGTCGCAAAGGGAATAATCTTTCTTGAAAAAGAATTTTAGATATTGTAAGATAAAGCAATAAAAGATATATATTGTGGAAGGATAGATAGTATGGCAACAATAAGAGACGTTGCAAAAAGGGCAAATGTAGGAGTTGGAACCGTGTCAAGGGCATTAAATGGCACAGGTTATGTTGCTGCTGATAAAAGAGAAGCGATTTTTGCAGCGGCTTCAGAATTGGAGTATGAAATCCCTAGAAAAAAAGTGCAGGAAACAGTTTTTACAGAACAAATTATTGGAGTTGTGGTGCCGGATGTTTCCTTGCCATTTTATGGGGCGTTTGTAAAATATATTGATATTGAACTTGCGAACAAAGGATATACGACCATGATTTACAATTCGCTGGGGATTCAGGGAAGAGTAGCAGATGCGATTGATCTGGCGGAAAAAGGTATATTAAAGGGTTTAATTGTCAATGCAGATGTAACAGGTGAAGAGTTGAAGCGATTAGAGAGACTTCCAACAGTAAGTTTTGAAAGGTTGCTGGGGAAAAAAATACCGCTTATATCCTCTGAACATAAAGAAGGCGGGCGGAAAGTAGGGGAGATTCTATATAAAAGCCGCTGCATGAACGTGCTGATTATAACAGCAAAGCATTTGACAAAGGTGTATGGAGATTACCGTATTGACGAATGTAAAAAATTTCTTACAGAAAAAGGAGTCAAGACTACGGTTGTAGAATACCCGGTATCAAATGTAACAATCCATATCGCAAGACAGATTGCTGAACAGTATATGGAGATGTATCATGATGCAGATGGGATATTTTCAGAAGATATCATTGCATATGCTTGTTTGCAGAATGCAAAAAGATTTAATATAGATGTACCGAGGGATTTGAAAATTATCGGATATGATGGTAATGATATTTTAAAACTAAGCTATCCCAAAGTCACCACGGTCAGGCAGGATGTAGGGAAAATTGCCCGTACTTGTATTGAGGTGGTGCAGGAAAGGATTGCAGGAAACAGGGTAGAAAACGAATATTTTATACCAGTAATCGTCGAGAAGGGTGGAACGACAAAATAGCGTTCCATCTTTTTTTGTTCAAACTTAGTATATTAGTAGAATTGCAATTAGATAGATTGATGAAAATATTTATAACCATTGAGTTTTATTGATGTTTGTTATATATTTTAAATATGGAACAAAAACATAATTAATATGAAACAAATGTGGAACAAATGCGGGAAGGAGAAGAGGATGAAACTGTTAACGAGATCAAAAGAACAGAACGTAGAACTGGGGATGGTTGAGAGGCTGGCTTATATGTCGGGAAATGTAGGGATTGCATTTATTAATACAATCATTGCCTCTTTCTTGCTATTTTTTTACACAGACGTACTATATTTGAATGCAGGGATTTTGGGGGCTATTATACTTGCATCACGATTATTTGACGGGGTTACGGATATTATAATGGGGCTGATAGTTGACCGGACATTCTCAAAGCATGGACGAGGACGGGCATGGCTGATTCGTATGTGTATACCATATGCGGTCAGTGGTATATTGCTCATGCTTGTTCCGGCAAACGCATCGGAAATGATACAATATATTTATGTTTTCATAACCTATAATCTCTGTAATGCAGTATGTCTGACTGCAATATATGTGCCATATAATGCAATGTCTGTAAACTTAACATCTAACACAAAAGAAAGAGGCATTATTTCCGTGCTGGTCATGGTAGGTGCGGTAGTTGGAACATTGATCGTACAGTCTACAGTGGATGCGGCAACTACTGCGCTGGGTGGGGATGCAATGGCTTGGCGAATTGTAATTACAATTTATGCATTATGCGGTCTGGTGTGCCATATTTTCTGTATTATTTGTACAAGGGAAAGGTGTATTCCTGCTGTAGAGAATGAAAAGCCGCATGTGGATATAAAACTTGAGTTAAAGGCATTATTTACAAACAGATACTGGCTTATGGCGATAGGGTGTGTTTTTTTCGGATTGTTTTCAACAAGTATTCTTGGCGGTGCGGGAATGTATTACGCTAAAGGTGTTTTAGGAGATACAGCGTATTATGCATCTTTTGCCAATGTGATGTCGATTACGCAGTTAGTATTTTTATTCGTTGCAATTATCTTTGTACCCAAAATCGGGAAGAGGAATATAATTCTGATTGGCATGGGGCTTATTTCACTGTCAGCATTGTTTCAGGGACTCCTTCCGCCATCATTACCAAGTGCGATTGTATTTGCGGGCATGAAAGGAATAGGTGCAGGTTTTGCAGGTGCAGTTTTTTATGCATTAGTGGCAGATACAATTGATTATGGAGAGTGGAAAGTAGGGCAGAAAGCCGAAGGGGTAGGAGTGTCGGCAATGACTTTTGCGACTAAGATAGCACAAGGTCTATCGACGGTTCTTCTTGGATGGATCATTGACTTTGGCGGCTATGATGGGGCGGCACAAGTGCAGACAGAGAGTGCGGTTTTAGCTGTAAATTCTGCATTTAACTATATACCGGCATTTTGTTGTGGATGTGTTGTGGTATTGATGCTGTTTTATGATTTAGACAAAAAATTTCCGGCTATCCAAAAGGAACTGGAAGCAAGGCGTAAGACGAATTGATGGAGGGGTATTATGGGAAATCTGGAATGGGCAAAGACCAGTTTATTATCAAACAATGAATTAAAGTATGGGGTGGCAGACGAGCAACTGTTGATTCATCGTAACAAAGAACAGTATTTAGGGGCGCCATATGAGGTGTTGGCAGATGAGAGTGTAAGTTTTCGACTGTATTATCCATATGCATCACAGGTAAAGCTTGTTACTATTTGGGGAGAAGAATTTATACTGAATAAAGAAGGGGATTTTTTCAAGGGTACTTTTAAGTTTGGAACTGGTTTGATCGGGGTTAGCTTATTTGTAGATGGGAGCGAAAGCCTGTCTCCTTTTTTGCCAATCGGTTATGGAAACAACCGTGCTATTAATTATGTGGAGATACAAAGTGAAATACAGGATATTCCAATAGAAAGTTCCGGGCATGGTTCTATAAATATAAATTATATTGATAGTAAGGTAACTGGCAGGTTAGAGCGGTTTGCAGTTTATCTTCCGGCTGGATATGAAACAGATGTTCAGAAGAGGTATCCGGTGCTTTATCTGCAGCATGGGCATGGCGAAAACGAGATGGTATGGTTTCATCAGGGTAAAATCAATTTTATTTATGATACTCTGATTGCTGAGAATAAGGCAGTACCAGCAATCGTTGTTATGTGCAATGGAATGTATTACATAGAGGATGAAACAGGGATCACACTTGACGTAGGGAGGCTGCCGGAACTTATCAGGAGTGAAATGATTCCATATGTAGATTCTCATTATCGAACCTTTGCAGATAAAGAACACAGGGGAATGGCAGGGTTGTCTATGGGGAGCCTGCAGACCTCCATGCTGTCATTTTCATATCCTGAACTATTTGATTATGTAGGAGTGTTCAGCGGGTTTGTACAGGATATCATGACTGGCAGTACAGTGCATGTTACCGAAGAGAGGCTCCTACGCTTTGCGAGCGGAAAGAAGTTATTGTTCCGTGCAATGGGGGACGAGGATATTTTTTTTGAATATTTTGAAAAAGATGACAGGCTCTTGGAAAAATACCAGATAGTAAATGTTCGTAAAGTATATCATGGAAAGCATGAATGGAACGTATGGAGGAAGTGTTTCTGCGATTTTGTACAAATGATTTTTAAAGGGTGAAAGGTTTGATTTGAGTGTCTGCTAAAGCAGACAGATGGGAGTAAAGATGAAATCAGCAATTGCAGTAATTATTATTTTGATCATATTATATTTTGCTGTTTCTTTTGTGCTGTCTGAATTTTGTGGTACCCTGCTTTTTACACCGCCATTAAGATTCCGCCCAAGCAAGGAGCAGGTGATAGAAAGTGATGTCAAGGAATTTGCATCAAAACATACTATGTATGCAGGTGCAGATTATGTAAATTATGAAAAATGGGATGCGGAAAAGTTTATTCTGAAAAATAATGGCGTGGGGATTCCGGCAGTATACCATAAGCAGGAACATGCAAGAGGAAGTGTGATATTGGCGCATGGTTTTGGACAGAACCGATATGCGGCAGTACCATATGCAGAGTTATTCCGTAGCTTGGGATTTTCTACGCTGTTGTTTGACGAACGGTGCTTTGGGGAAAGTGAAGCGCCGAATGGTGGTTTTGGAGAACTGGAAGCAAGCGATGTTGCTGCATTGATTAACTGGGTAAAAGAAAAGTGTGGAAAAAATGAGAAAATAGTGCTGCATGGGGTATCGATGGGGGCGATGAGCTGTATGAATGCACTGCTGCTTAGTGATAAAATTGACGGTGTGATTGAGGACTGTGGTCCTGCAAGGGCATTGGAAGGTGCAGTGTATGTATGGAAGAGTATGGTGCCACTGCCTAACCCATTCTTAAAATCATCAATTATCCGTAAGGCGGATTCATTGGGGCTGCATATGAAAGAGAACAACCCGATTAAGGCAGTGGAAAATTCAGAGGTTCCGATTTGTATTATCCACGGAGACGCGGATCAGGCAGTTCCAGTTTCAGATGCAGAAGCTATTTTCAAGGTCTGCAAAAATCCTAAATCGCGGTTGGAGGTTTTTCCTTCCAGAGGGCACGCTTACAGCATTTGCGATGTAGAACGATATAAAGAAATTCTAGCCGGTTTTTTAGATGAGGTATGTTGTGGGGAACAGAGAAATAATTGATAAGATGATTCAATATCATCCACAAGTATTTTTATACCATACAATAAAAAGAAAAGAGGCAGATTATGAATAAAAATGGCATAATTAAAATTGCAAATGGAATTTATCAGATTAAGTATTATTGGCTGGGTGTTGCGAATGTTTATATGTTTTTGATTGTGGGTGAGGAAAAGGCAATGCTTATTGATACGGGTTATTCCATTACAGGAGCGCTTCAATATGCAAGGAAGGTCACTCCGCTGCCGATCATTCTTGTAAATACACATGGACATTTTGACCATATTGGAGGAAATGGGGATATAGGGGAAGCTTACCTTTCAGAGGCGGATTGGGAAACCGCGAGGCAGCATTCTGATTATAATTATTTGAAAAATATGATGGCACATTATATGGAACAGTCTTTGCCGGTTCGATTATTGTTAAAAATACCACGACTAAATAATGATATGGAAAAGGGCATCCACGTAAAAAAGTGCAGGTATAATAGGCTTCCGGCGAAAAATTTCTTTGAACTTGGTAACCGCAAAGTTCTTTTCTTAGAGACACCGGGGCATACAAGGGGAAGCATCTGCCTGTTTGATGAAAAAACGAAGAGCCTTTTTACTGGCGATATGATTTGCGAAGAGGGTGTGTTATTAGGTTTTGACCATTCAACCAGTGTATCAGAGTATAAAAAATCAGTAGAGAAGATACAGAAGTTTTATATGGAAAATGATGGGGAACTGATTTTGCCATCTCATCATAAACTGCCGGTTGCAGTGAGTATTTTTGAGAGATATATTGATTTGTGCAATAAGATTATTGATAGAAAAATTGAAGGAACATATATTGATGACGGATTAAGCCAAGGGCTTTTTGTAAAGGAAAATAACTTGCAGATGATATATAATAAAATTTCAGAGTAGGCAGGGCAAAAGCTAGAACGGGATTGTAAAAATCATTTGATCATACAACATCTTAAAAGTGAGGAATTGCTATAAGACTTTACGCCATTGAAAAATATTAATAAAAGTACAATTTAGAGGAATCTTTATCAGAGACGGAAGAGGTGATACTATATCGGGCGCTTGCTGATACTGGAATTTGATAACAGTGAATTGGATGTTTTTAATGAGGTGATGGATGTGGTAAAAAAACATCCTGATTTTAAGAAATATGAATTGCAAATGGAATCGGCGCTCCGCCTTCCGGGATTGGAAATTTATCCAGATCGCAGAAAGATATACCGTGACCGTAGAGAAATAAGCCTCACAGCTAAGGAATTTGATATCCTGTGTTTCCTTGCTGCCAATCGGGGAAGGGTAATGACTTACGGACAAATATATCAGCAGGTATGGGGTGATTATGTGCAGGATATAGAAAATAATACTATTGGCTATCATATATGCCATTTAAAGGAGAAGCTATTTGTTGCCTCGCCTTGCTCGCCTTTTAATATTCGGTGCGTGAGGAATGTGGGTTACTGCTTTGAACTTATTCCGGAAGAAGAACCATTTTAGAAGAAACAGCTCTGTTATGCAGGGCTGTTTTTTGTGAAAAATTAGCTTGTAAACAGATATACATTGACAAGAAGAATTATAGATGCAGATTTTGCCACGATAATTGTCTGAATTTGCGCTTTTCCCAATCAAACGTATTATTACAGGATCGGCAGCATCTGCCAGAAATGTCTGGAGAAAGGTTTGACACAGGAAGGCTTGCAGAGGCGGCAGGTTTATCCCTCAAGATGGTACAGAGGTTAGAGGGATGGCAGAAGGGCTTCTGCATGGAGACGATCATCCGGGTTGCGGAAACGCTGGGCGTTTCCCTTGGTAGTCTTGTCGATATACGGGGGAAGGATGAAAGGACTGTTTTCTGTCAGGAACTGTTTTATGAGCTGGTTAGGGATAAAACTTTTAAGGCGTTGAAAAGTTTTTTGAGATGAAAAAAGAAAAGCAGAGGGCAGAAATGGGAATGGAAGCAGGGAAGGAGCAGGACGTTGGAAAGCAGTATGGGAGCACAGAAAAAGGATGCGCCGGGCAGGGCATACCAGCCCTCCGGCATCAGCCTCACCAGAACGCAGATACCCTTAAGCGGCAGGGCAATGGAAGCCATAAGGGAACTGAAAAGGCAGGATATGAACAGCTATCGTTATCTTTTGATGGAGGATATGCTGTTTGCGGCTGTGGAAGAGCTTTGTAGGAAGCAGGCAATACAGGAAGCATGGATATTAAAGTGACCGTAACGCCTATGCAGAATCAGGAGGGCTGTCTTAAGGCAAACGCCTCCTTCATCTAAAATGGCGCATTTAAAGTGAACGGAATCCGTATCGGTATCTCACAGAAGGGCAACAGATAGTGAAAGAATAAATAGTATTACACAGGCGCTCTATCCCCTAATATTGAAATCAGAAATTTTATTGAATAAGTCTTTGTTTACAGTGTAATTACTATGTAGTATAATAGAAACAAAAGGAGGGCTGGTTCTATGTCAAATACATCATTGCTGCAAGTGAGGACTTCTGCAGAAGATAAAGAAAAAGCTTCGGAGATTTTGGAAAAGCTGGGAACCAATTTATCGGCGGTGGTCAATATGATGATAAAGCAGATCATCCTTACGGAAGGGATTCCCTTTGAAGTGAAAATAAACCATCCGGCATATACCAGAACAGAGGCGGTAAAGGAAGTGGAGGCTACAATGGCTTTTGAAGGGATGGAGCTGACAGAAGAAGATATACAGATGCTGTACGCTTATAAAAATGGGGAAGCATCGGGAGATGAACTGCGGAAACGGATCATGGGAGAGGTCAGATAATGTCAGATAAAATATACTGCTATCCGGATTCGGATGTTTTGAAGAACAAGATGGGAATACGGGATAAGGAGCAGCTTGGTCGGCTGGAAAAGCGGCTGACAATGCTTCGCATTTTGGAACTGGTAGATAAGCCCATTCAGGGGAGATTTGATTTAAAGCACCTGCAATCTATCCATAAGTACATATTTCAGGATGTATATGAGTGGGCAGGCAGGATAAGGAAGGTTGACATTGCAAAGGGAAACATGTTCTGCAATGTAAAGTTCATAGAAAGTCAGGCAGAAGAGATTTTCGGAAAATTGAAAGGAGAAAATTTCCTGCGAGGCTTGGATGAAAAGGAGATTTCCCTTCGGCTGGCATACCATTTTTCAGAGATTAACGCCCTGCACCCTTTCCGTGAAGGCAACGGGCGCTGCCAGCGTGAGTTTATCAGGACATTAGCGCTCCATGCAGGTTATGTGATAAATTTTGCAAATGTCAGCAGGGAAGAAATGTTAAAGGCAAGTGAGGATTCCTTTTTATGCGATTACAAAAGGATGGAGCAGTTATTTGCCCGCTGTATCAGGAAGAAAATTTAGCTTTAAAAACAAGCCATTTGGAAGGTATGGGTTTCCATGCCTTTCAGATGGCTTATTTTTTGGTAAAACAGCATTAAAATAGAACACAGATTTATTTTAAACATTTCCCGGTTTTAAGGAGGACATAAGTTCCCATACCCTTTGTGCTGTGAAAAGTAAGCCCGTATTCTTCCCCGTAATACAGTTGGATTCTCTGGTGTACATTTTTCACACCATATCCCTTGCTGTCCTTAGTAAGAATCTGTCTGCATTCTTCATCAGACATTCCACACCCATTATCCATGATTTTAAAAACGATGTCTTCATCTTCCTGATAACACGAAATGGACAGGATTGCTTTACTTGGAAGCTCCCGGTGGTCCAGACCGTGCAGGATTGCATTCTCTGCAAGGGGTTGGATCAACAGATTCGGTATCGGATATTCCAGTATACTTTCGTCAATATCATATACTACATCAAAAGAGTAGGAATGCATCATCTGCTGGATGGATATATAAGATTTGGTATTTTCCAATTCAGATGCGATCGTAGTTATCTGCTGACCTTTATTCAGCATGGTTCTGTAAAATGTTGAGAGCAGCCTTGCCATTTGGCTGATATCGTTTTGCCCGGCAATGATTGCCTTGCTGTTGATCAGGGAAAGGCTGTTATACAGGAAATGAGGGTTAATCTGGGATTGAAGTATTTCAATCTCATATTTCTGCTGCCTGATTTTGGACAGAAGGACTTCATTTACCAGATTATTTAAGGTCTCTACCATTTGCTTAAAAGAAGAAATCAGGTGTCCGACTTCATCGGTACTGCCTGGGATAATGTCAATTTCATAATTTCCCTGTTCAACCTGTTCCATGCAGGAAGAAAGTTTTTCAATCGGTGAGACAACGATTTTTGATAACAGGGTGCTTGTCAGGAAGATCAGCACAATGCAGAGTAAGATCATAGCTAAAACTATATAAGTGATATTTATTGCAGACGCGGAAATAAAGCTGGCAGGTCTGTAGAGAAAGGCAGTCCAGCCAAAATTTGACAATGGCTCAGTCTCTGTAATGTAATCAGAAAGCCCGTCATCAATGAGAATTTCAGAGACAGATTCATTTTCGGTTGAATCTGCATACTGGTACATTACTTTTCCTGTAGAATCTGTAAGCAGGAATCCATAATTATCAGTAAAAAGATTTTTTGCAGGAAGCATGGCGGATTGAAAATCAATTGCCATACAGATTATGCTGGTGTATGGTACATAGTCATAGTGCATCTGGCAGAGCAGGTACATGGTCTGCCCATCCTGGGACAGCGAAAAAAACGGTGCAGTGGTGCTGCAAGCCTGCTCAAACCATATTTTGTCCTGTGCATCCGTAAGCGGACGCAGGATATTACCGTGGGGATGAATGGAAGTATCTGTGTAAATGGTAATGGCAGTAATGTCCGTATTGAGGGAACGGATTGTCAGAAATAGGGGATCAATCGTATCACGGTAAGTCAGATACATATCAAAATTGGAATCATATTTTTGGGAAAGTGCAAGGCGTATATTTTCATTCCATGTAATTAGGTTCATTGTGGAAAGGTAGGAATCTATTTTATAGTCTAATTGCATGACCTCCTGATGGAGAGTTTCCTGAAGGGCGGTTTTCTCACGCTCAATCAAAAGAGACCGCATCCTTGTATAAGAAAACAGCCCTAGTAATGAGATAGGAATCAGGCTTATGACCACGCTGATCCCGATGATTTTTTTCTGAAATTTTAAATTGTGGAATTGTTGTTTTAATTTCGTAACCATAAGCATCCTTTCATATGTTTGTATAGGAAACGTCAAATATTTTTATCGTTTATGATATCTCTCTGGCGGAAGCGTTCTGGTGTAGCCCCGAACAGTTTCTGGAAACTTTTACAAAAATAGGAAGTATTCGGATAACCTACAGCCTGGCTGATATCACTGACTTTCATGTTTGTATTCAGTAATAGTTCCTGCGCCTTTTCCATCCGGATTTGTTTGATATATTTATTAAGAGTACAGCCTGTGACCTGTGCAAATATATTGCTCAGGTAATTAGGGTTTAAATATACCAGGTCTGCCAGTGAATTTAAGGTTATGTCTTCGTGGTAGTGCAGACGGATATATTGCTCTACCTGATATATGGCATAATTGGATGTATTCTGTTCCTGTTTAAATAGATCCATAACAAGAGACAGATAGTGTTCTATCATTTTTATAATGTCTGAGAAGTGCCGGAAACTGTAGATTTCTTTCACTGCATTTTGCAGGTCTTCATCAGTCTGCGTGGGCAGGGCGCTGATCAGCATTTTGAGTAACGAGGTACATACATGGCGGATATAAATATGAGAAAGTTTCGGAATATCCGCATATTTATCTAAAAGCATATGTACCTGTTCCGATAGCTGCCCTGCCTGCTTCATTTTAACAGCGGTTTCTATAGTATGAAGCAGAAGGTTTGTATCCTCGTCAATGGAAGCATGGCTTACATTTCCTGACGGTACATTGTGGGCAATATCGTGGAAATGTTCTTCAATATACTTTTCTGACTTAGAAAACTCTATTTTATGGGAGTTCAGCCGGTCTATGATTTCAGTTAAAAATTTGTGAAATTCCACCGGATCAACAGGTTTTAAAATATAATTTACTGCTTTCAGTGAAAGGGCAGCTTTTACATAGGAAAAATCATCATAACCACTGAAAAACAATACTTCAATGTCAGGATTCTTTTCTTTTACCTGACTGACAAGTTCAATGCCATTTAGGAAAGGCATTTGAATATCGGATAATAAAACATCCACATGGTTGTCTGTCAGCAATTGTAAAGCCTCGCGCCCGTTTTTTGCTTCCAATATTTGGAAAGTGTTTTCAAATTCATTTAGCAGAAAACGGATGAGGGTGCGTTCATCTGCTTCATCATCTGCAATTAATAGCGTGTACATAAGGCAGCCTGTTCCTTTCTATTTTGGGGAGAAGGATATGGGCAGAGAATCGGAAAAACAGAGATTTCCCCCTGCCCTTTTCTACAGTGTGGCTCCCGTTGGAGACACTTCTGTTATTATAGCATAGCGGATTTAAAGGAACAATTGGGGGAAAACCAACAACTGTAGAATGTTTCATGAATGTGAAAAATGTTATATTTACTTGTATAGGTACGAAAATATATACTAAATATACAAACGTTGCAGCGTACAAATAAATCTTTTATGGAGGATACAGGGATGAGAAAAAGTTTTTTGACCAAGCTTACGGGTATAACAGTAGCGGTTTCACTTTTATTGGCAGCAACAGCATGTTCTTCACAAGATGCATCATCAAATGCCGGTAGCGAAGGAAGTGCATCATCAGGGGCTGACAATGGTGTATCATCAGAAGCTGGCAGTGAGGGAAGTATAATTAAAGTGTCAATGGGCAGACAGACGTTGCAGAATGTTACATTCCCGGACGGGGATACTTATGAAGATAATGCTTATATCAGGATGGCAGAGAATAAGTTGAACATAGACATCACGGATGAGTTTGAGGCAAACGGGGATGATTATGACAGGCAGGTATCCCTCGCGTTATCAGCAGGAGATATACCGGATATGATGAAAGTAAATACTCTGGATGAAGTACAGGAGTTATATGAGAATGACCTGATCGCGGATCTGACAGGAGTTTATGAGGAATATGCAAGTGACTATCTCAAGTCAGTGTATGATTCTTATGAAGGAAGGGCAATGGAGAATGTAACGTTTGATGGAATGATGATGGCGTTGCCCGGAACCAATACAGATTCAGGACCAAGTATCGTATGGATTCGGAGTGATTGGATGGAACAGCTTGGACTGAATATTGATGAAGATCAGGACGGATGTATCACGATAGAAGATGTGGAAGCAATTGCAAAAGAATTTATGGATAAAAATCCTGAAAATGCAGAGAACGTGGTTGGGATTGCATTAGCACCGTGGCTGACAAGCGGTGATCCGGATGGTACGTTCAGCATGAATTCCATAGCTTATGCATTAGGCGCATTCCCCAAAACATGGATGGAAAAGGATGGAAATGTGGTTTATGGCTCTACTTCGGAAGAAATGAAGCAGGCTCTTGCAGTAGCTTCCGGATGGTTTCAGGAGGGAATCCTTGATCCTCAGGTTGGAACAAGGACATGGGATGATATCACAGCGCTTCTGGCAAACGGACAGTGTGGGATCACCTTTGGAACATGGCATATCCCTGACTGGCTCCTGAATAATGTGTATGCGCTTAACAGTAATGCAAAATTTGAAGCATATGCTCTGGCAGATGCAAATGGAAAGGTAAACTGTAAGCACAATAATGCCACAGCCGGATATATTGTTGTGAGCAAAGATTTTGACCATCCTGAAATAGCAATACAGATTGCAAATCTTTTTTATGATGAGCTTGTAAATTCCAAAGAGCTTTTAGAGGAATATCCTGAGGTGGCTTCCTATGTTGCAGATGGTGTGGATGGTTCAAGCAGACCGTTTAACATTGAAGTTAATTCCTATACATCACTGCTGGATGATTATTCTGATCTGGAGAGATGCTTGAATGGTGAGATTACGGTTGAAGAGGTGAGGACTTCCGAGCAGCGTTCCAATGCAACCAGTATTTCAGCTTATTTAGAAGGGAATGAGGATGCAACCGGATGGTCAAAGTATCATTCAAGGTCAAAAGGCGTGGAGCTGATTCAGACTTTAACCGAGAAAAATCAGTTTAGCTGGCTGACACCCATCTTCCCCCAGACAACGCCTACAATGGAAACAAATCTTGCGAATCTGGAAAAACTGGAAGAAGAGACCTTTATTAAAATCGTAACAGGAGACATTGATGTGGAGAGCGGTTTTGAGCAGTTTGTAACAGATTGGAACAAACAGGGCGGGGAGCAGATCATAAGTGAAATTGCAGAGCAGTTACAGTAAATAACGGACAGCACGCTTTGCGAACTGCCTTATAGAAGTATAAGTTTCAGCCATGCCCTGACATTACTGCGGCATGGCTGTATTAACCCTAAAATATGGATGTTGATAAATGATTGCAGAATGGAGATTTCTTATGGAAGGAATGAAAAATAAAAAAAGAACAGCGGCAAAAAGGCGTTCTGAAATGTCATACCATTTTATGGTATTTCCGGGGTTATTTTTTCTGATCTTGTTTAGTTATATTCCTATGGTCGGCGTTATCATGGCATTTCAGGATTTTGTGCCTGCGAAAGGGCTGTTTAAGTCTGAATTTGTTGGTTTAAAGCACTTCATTTACATGTTCCAGCTGCCGGATATTGGAAAGATTATTCGGAACACAATGGTAATTGCATTGGGGAAAATGATATTCGGGATGATTCTTGCGATTGCATTTGCGATTCTGCTGAATGAAATTCGGATAAAGTTTATGAAGAAAACGGTACAGACAATTGTGTATCTTCCCCACTTCCTGTCGTGGGTTGTCCTGGCAAGCGTTGTGACGAACCTGTTTGGGCTGGATGGTTCTGTGAATCAGTTTTTTACATCTATTGGACTTGACAAAATCAACTTTCTTGGGAGCAGTAAGGTATTCCCCGGGTTGATCATCGGAACGGATGTATGGAAGGAATTTGGATATAGTTCGGTGATATACCTTGCGGCAATCACCTCCATTGATCCGGGGCTGCATGAAGCGGCAACAATGGATGGTGCTTCATGGTGGAAAAGGGTATGGAATGTGACGATTCCCGGAATGCTTCCAATCATTCTTTTAATGACCGCTATGAATCTGACCAGCATATTGAGTGCAGGATTTGACCAGATTTATAACCTGTATTCTCCGATTGTATATGAGACGGGGGATGTGCTGGACACTTATGTATACCGTATCGGATTGGTAGGCAGGCAGTATAGTTTCGGTGCGGCAGTAGGATTGTGCCGCTCTATCGTAGGCATGGCACTTCTTCTATCGGCAAATGCGCTGACAAAGAAGCTGACTGACCAGAAAATTTTTTAGGAGGTGGACAGGATGGTTGAGAATAGAAGCTTTCATTCTAAAGTGAGGGTAACAGTTATCTATGGTATTGTATTATTGCTGGGGCTTAGCTGCCTGCTCCCATTGTTAAATATTCTGGCAATTTCCTTTAGTGGAAGTGCCGCTGTGTCAGCGAACAGGGTGGGCATACTGCCTGTAGATTTTACGCTGACAGCCTACGATAAGATATTGTCTGACGGGCAGTTCTGGCGTTCCTTTATGATTTCGGTCATCAGGGTTATCCTTGCACTGGCTCTTAATCTGGCTGTAACTGTGCCTATGGCATATGCAATGACGAAAAGTAAAAAAGAGTTCCGAGCAAGAAATATTTACATGAATCTTCTGATTTTTGCTATGTTGTATAACGGGGGAATGATACCTACCTATATTTTGGTGCGGAACTTAGGACTTTTAAATTCCATATGGTCATTGGTACTGCCGGGGGCGCTTCCGATCTTCAATGTGATCATGCTGATGAATTTCTTTCTGGGTATTCCGAAATCTTTAGAGGAAGCAGCACTGATAGACGGTGCAAGCCCGTTTCAGGTTTTGATTAAAATCATGGTTCCCTGTGCAAAACCAAGTATTGCAACGGTATCCTTGTTCAGTATCGTGGGGAGCTGGAATGATTTTTTCAGTGGATTGATTTATATGCAGAAGGTTGAAAACTACCCTATCATGACTTACATACAATCCCTGAATGTGGATATTCAGGAGTTGCTGAAAAGCGGTGCGTCCAGCAGTGCGCTGGAAAATGTAACGGAGCTTTCCAACAGAAACCTGAATGCAGCCAAGATTGTTGTCGCAGTAATTCCCCTTTTGCTGATTTATCCGATCTTACAAAAATATCTGATTACCGGAATGGTAATGGGTTCGGTCAAAGAGTAGGAAGTGGAAAGTTTGGAAGTAAACTTCCAAACTATTTATTGGTGGCAGTACCGCAAGCACAGCTTGCGGTATGCAGGGGGATAGAGATGGAAATAAAAGCAGGCAGAAAGAAATGGAAAATTGCGGGGATATGTATCGTATTGATTATCTTGGGGGCAGGGGTTAGTCTGTATGGGAACAGCAGGGGAGGAAAATACGAAGTGGGGCAGTTGGAAATTATAATTGACGGAACAGACAAGGCAAGGTATGCACCGGGAGAAGAGGCTGTGATCACAGCCTCTGTCAGGAATCTGACACAGAAGAAGGCGGATGACATTCTGCTTGAGATGGATGTATACCATTTAGGGGAAGCAGCATATTCGCAAAAGCAGAGTCTGGTGCTTGAGCCGGAGGAAGATAAAGAACTGTCTTTGAACTGGCAGGCACCGGATAAGGACTATCAGGGCTACTTAATTTGTTTGAAGCTGACAGACCGCAAAGGAAATTGTATTGCACAGGATACAGTAGGCATGGACGTTTCTTCAGACTGGGTAAAGTTCCCGCGTTATGGATATCTGTGTGATTATGAGGAAGAAGAGAATACAGAGGAAAAAATTGCACAGATGAACCGGTATCATTTAAATGCCATTGAATATTATGACTGGCACGCCCTGCACCATGAGCCAATACCAGAGGAAATTACCAGACAGTCGCCCGGGGTATGGGAGGACTGGTCAGGGCGGGAAATTTATGGGGAGACGGTAAGGGACTATATCCAAAACGCACAGGACAGGAATATGGTTAATATGGCATATAACATGATTTATGCCGGAACTGACACCTTTGTAAAAGATTCTGACGGGAATCCCACACCAGCATCGGATTGGCAGCTTTATTTCGCACCGGATAATGAGAGAGGAGAAGGGATGTTTACGTTTCAGATGGGATCATCCCCTTCCGGCAATGGAAATCTGTTTTTTATGAACCCGTTGAACCCGGAGTGGCAGAACTATATTTTCTCGCAGGAAAAGCATGCTCTTGAAGTGCTGGGGTTTGATGGATGGCATGGCGATACCGTGGGTGACTGGGGAAAGATGGTGGATGCTTTCGGAAATCCGCTTGGAACCAGTGAGGATGGACAGCCGGTTTATGAGGTAAAAGATACTTACAGACAGTTCTTGAATGCTGCAAAAGAAACTTTGAAGGGGTATTATTTATCCTTCAATCCCGTAGGAGCACAGGGAATCGAGCAGGTAAATACGAGTAATGCAGACGTTCTTTATACAGAATTCTGGCCCTGGGATCAGGACAGGGAAGGGATGCTGTATGATACCTATTCGTCATTGGTAACAGAAGTGGAGCGGACGATGGAGGAGAGCAAACCGTATTCTGTAGATGGGAAAGGCAAATCCCTTGTGGTAAAAGCATATATCAATTATTACAAGACCACGGGCACTATGAATGCTCCGGGTGTCCTGTTGTGTGACGCAGCGGTATATGCGGCAGGCGGTTCAAGGCTTGAATTGGGAAATGGAAACCATATGCTCCATGTAGAATATTATCCGGATGACGATATCCCTATGGGGGATGAATTGCAGGAAGCTATGGTAAAGATGGCAGATTTTGCGGTGGCTTATGAAAACCTGCTGCGGGATGGGCAGTATACAACCGGAAACAAGGTGGAAATTGCAGACTATCCGACCAGTAAGGACGGACAGAGTGATACGGTATGGACCTATACGAGGGCTGACGGGGAGCATGAGATACTCCATCTGATCAATCTGCTTGGAACAGATAATGAATGGCGTGACGAGAGAGGGAAAAAGGAAGCCCCGACATATGCAGAGGGCTTAAATGTAAAGTATTATACGGAGAAAGAAATTACGCAGGTATATATGGCATCTTTTTCCTTTGAGAGTGGCATGAGCAGGGAACTAACCTTTGAACAGGGTGAGGATTCAAATGGTAAATATATTGAATTTACCGTACCTGTTTTGGAATATTGGGATATGGTTTACATGAAGTGAATGAAAATGAAGGAGACAGACCGGCAGGAAGGAGAATATAAAAATGAATGGTAATAAATGGTGGAAAAATGCTGTGATTTATCAGATTTATCCCCGCAGTTTTGCAGACAGCAATCAGGATGGCATAGGGGATTTGCAGGGAATTATTTCCAGGTTAGACTATCTGGAAAATCTGGGAGTGGACGCTGTATGGCTTTCTCCTGTATGTAAATCCCCACAGGATGACAATGGATATGATATTTCGGACTATCAGGATATTGATCCCATGTTTGGAACGCTGGAAGATATGGAAGAACTGATTAGGGAAGCGGGAAAGCACAATATCCGTATTATTATGGATCTGGTATTAAACCATTCTTCGGATGAACATCACTGGTTTCAGGAGGCAAAAAAGAGCAGGGAAAATCCCTATCATGATTATTATGTCTGGCGGGATGGCGTGGAAGGAACACCGCCAAATAATATGAGGGCGGCTTTTGGCGGTTCTGCATGGGAATGGGTTCCGGAATTACAGCAGTATTATTTTCACCAGTTTTCCGTGAAGCAGCCGGATTTAAACTGGGAGAATCCAAAGTTGCGTCAGGAAATTTATGATATGATCAATTGGTGGATAGACAAGGGCGTTGGAGGATTCAGGCTGGATGTGATTGACCAGATAGCCAAAGAGCCGGATAAAGGGATCACCAATAATGGACCGTATCTTCATGAATATTTAAGAGAACTGAGCAGAGAGACCTTTCAAAAGGCTGATCTGGTAACGGTTGGGGAAGCATGGGGAGCCACAACAGAGCTTGCAAAATTATACAGCAATCCTGATAACAGTGAGCTGTCTATGGTTTTCCAGTTTGAGCATATCTGCTTAGACCAGATGGAAGGGAAAGAAAAGTGGGATTTGGCGCCTTTGCCTTTTTTGAAACTGAAAGAGGTATTTGCGCGCTGGCAGAGAGAACTGTATGGGAAAGGATGGAACAGCCTTTTCTGGAATAACCACGATCTGCCCAGAATTGTTTCCCGCTGGGGAAATGATGGAAAGTACCGGATAGAATCAGCGAAAATGTTTGCCATTCTTTTGCATGGAATGCAGGGAACACCATACATATATCAGGGTGAAGAACTTGGGATGACCAATGCGGTATATGAGATAGAGGAATACCGGGATATTGAAACTTTGAACCTGTATCAGGAACGTTTGGAAAAAGGTTTCAAGAAAGAGGATGTTATGGATTCCATCCACGCAAAAAGCAGAGATAACGCAAGAACGCCAATGCAATGGGATGATGGGGAAAATGGGGGATTTACACAGGGGAAACCCTGGATAAAAGTCAATCCCAATTATAAAGAGATAAACGCATTGAAACAGATAGAAGATGGAGATTCTATTTTCAATTGTTATAAAGAACTGATTCATTTTCGCAAAAAATACCCTGTATTTATCGAAGGGGATTTCAGTTTGCTGCTTGCGGAGGATGAAAATATATTTGCGTATACCAGAGAGGATAAGGATACACTGCTTCTTGTTGTCTGCAATTTTTACAATAAGACAGTAGAATGCCCATTGGAAGAATCCGTTGCATCTATGAAACTGCTGATCAGCAATTATGATAAAGAAAAAGAGCAAATGCTGCTGCGCCCCTATGAGGCTAGAATGTACTTAAAAGAAAAGTAAGGACAGATGGTTTAGATTTTGAGATAGAGGCAAAAAAGAGGGAATGAATGTTATGTTTAAGATAGAAAGTAAACCAAAAGCCCAAAATGCTGCTGAGATATATGGAGAAACATATCGTTTTACAGTTTTAACTTCATGTATGATACGAATGGAGTTTGATGAAAATGGAGTGTTTGAAGATCGGGCAACGCAGTGTGTGCTGAACAGGGAATTCCCTTTGCCTCCTTTTCAGGTGAAGAAAACGGGAACAGAGTTGCACATTATAACAGAAAAACTTCATTTGACATATTGCGGAGGGGTATTTAGCAAAAACAGTCTGAATGTTCGTGTACTGGGAAATGTAAATAACTTAATGAATGTATGGTATTATGGAGAACCCATTGATGATTTGGGTGGAACAGCAAGAACTTTGGACGGAAAAAATGGAAGCTGTGATTTGCAGTCAGGGATAATGTCAAAAAATGGTTTTTCAATTCTGGATGACAGCAAGTCACTATTGTTGCTGGAAAATGGATGGGTGGCACCAAGAAAAAATAAGGGGCTTGATATTTATTTTTTTGGATACGGAAGAGAATATAAGGAATGCCTGAAAGATTTTTACCGATTAAGCGGGCAGACTCCTATGCTTCCTCGATATGCCCTGGGAAATTGGTGGAGCCGCTATTATAAATACACTGAAAAAACTTATGTGGAATTGATGGATAAATTTAAAGAAGAGGAAATTCCTTTTTCGGTAGCAGTCCTTGATATGGATTGGCATTTGGTTGACATTGATCCGGCTATAGGAAGCGGATGGACAGGATACACATGGAATCGTGAACTTTTTCCTGATCCATCAGGCTTTTTAAAACAACTTCATGACAGAAATCTGAAAGTGACATTAAACATACATCCGGCAGATGGTATAAGGTGTCATGAAGAGAGATATACGGATATGGTAAGAGAACTTGGAGAAGGGACTGAGGAAGGGGAGACGGTGGAATTTGACATTACCAATCCTCGGTTTTTAGAAGCATATTTTAAAGTTTTGCATGAGCCATTGGAAGAAGAAGGCGTAGATTTTTGGTGGATTGACTGGCAGTCTGGAAGCACAACTAAAATTGCAGGTTTAGATCCCCTTTGGATGCTAAATCATTTTCATTATCTGCATAATTGCCGGAATGGAAGAAGGGGATTGTGCTTTTCAAGATATGCAGGTCCGGGTAGCCATCGATATCCGATTGGTTTTTCGGGAGATACTGTCATTACATGGGAATCTTTGGATTTTCAACCATATTTTACAGCTACAGCAGCCAATATCGGATATACCTGGTGGAGCCATGATATTGGAGGACATATGATGGGATATATGGATCATGAACTGGCAGTGAGATGGATTCAGTTTGGTGTATTTTCACCTATAAACAGACTTCACTCTTCAAGCAATCCGTTTATGGCAAAGGAGCCGTGGAATTATCCGGCTGAAAAGGCAGAGATCATGAAAAGATATCTGCAATTTCGGCATATGCTGGTTCCCTATCTGTTTACTATGAATGAGTTATGTCATAGTCAGGGAGTGCCTCTTGTAAAGCCGCTATATTATGAACATTCATGGGAGGAAGCAGCATATCAATATGGGAATGAATATTATTTTGGGACACAGCTGCTGGTATGTCCGGTAACTGTTCCTATAGAAAAGAGTGTTTTACGGGCGAGAACACAGATGTGGATTCCTGAAGGGATATGGTTTGATCTTTCTACCGGACGGGTATATCAGGGAAATCGTCATATGGTATTGTGGCGGCGGCTGGAAGAGATGCCTGTGTTTGCCAAAGCAGGTGCAATTATTCCATTGTCGAAAGACTGGAAAGAAGATATTAACCAAAATCCGGAGGAATTAGTAGTATTAATATTTCCGGGCAGCGACGGAAAATTTTCTTTATATGAGGAATTTGATGGCGTCGGGGTATGGTCGGATTTTATGATGTTTTGGGAAAAAGGCACGGTAATTGTAAGAATCAGGGAAAACAGATTAAAACGTAAATATCAGTTTGTTTTCCCTTGTTGGAAGGTGACAGATGAACCAGAAATCAGGGTAAATGGCTGTAAAATTGTTCCGGAAATGGAAACAGATGGGAACATGGTAAAACTTAAAATAAGCAGCAATGCAGAAATTGCTGATATCACTATTGATTGGAAAGAAACACCCGGAATGTCAGTGAATGACTATAGGCAGGAGATATTTGATTTTTTAAGAGAAGCACAGATTTCTTTTACGCAAAAGGAACAGATTTACAGCCTGATAGAGAGATATGGAAAAAATCCATTAATTTTACAGGAACTGTCGGCTTTACATCTCGAAAAAGAAGTTTACGAAGTGGTGTGTGAATTACTTTGGATGTGTGGATAAAACAGTATAATTTCGGGCGTTGGAAAGGTATGGTGCTCACATGAGGAACATGGCGCATAGCAGAAATATTAAGAAGAGAAAAAGCATTAAAGGAACATTGATGAAAGCATTTTTTGTGCCTATTTTACTGATTATTATATTGGGGACTATTTCTTATGCAATTGCTTCTGACACAATTACATCAAAAGTGGAAGACGCGTCTAAAAGTAATGTTTTGGCTATGAGTATGTATTGTAATTTGTTGATGGGGAATGTGTCATCGAAAGCATTGGAAAAAGTAACAGGAGATGCATTGACATCCTACTATGAATCTTTTTACAAGCAGGAGAGCGATGAAGGGAATGAATTGTGGCGCAACGCGAAAACGGATCTTCTCCAAACGAGTGCAAGTGTAAATTACATATATGGTTATCATATCATACCGGAAAAAGGAGAGCCAATTACTTCCTCATCAGAAAAATTAGATAAAGATACTTACAGCGGATTTGTAGAATCGGAAGAAGGGAAAATTATTACTGGGCAAAATATTAAGAAAGGATGGTTTGGATATCATTCATGGATAGATGAAGAATTATCTATATCAACCGATAGATATGCACTTTCTTTTGTCCAAAAATTTTTGAATGTAAATACCTATTTGATTTTAGATATTAAAATGTAAACAGTAGATGAAGTGCTGGAGCGGACTGATTTGGGGAATAATGGGATAAAAGCATTAATATCACCGGATGGAAGGGAAATTGTTCGGATACAGCAGGAAAGCGGGGATATAAAGTATGAAGGAAATTTTGGTGAAATAGTTTTTGCAGATAAGAATTTTTATGCAGAAAGCAGGAGTGAAGAAAGGGAAGGTTGTAAGTATGTAGAGTTTGAAGGGAACAGATATTTATATGTATATGCGCCGGTTGGAAATACAGGGGTTATGCTGTGTGGGTTGGTTCCGCAGGAGAATATTGTAAATGAAATACTTTTTATCCGGAACTTAAGCGTTTTTATGGTTGTTCTTGCTGTTATTATTGCATTTGTGATTGGAAGCAAAATAGCATCCAATATTGGCAGTACAGTACATGGCATGACTGAGAATTTAGATGAAGTAGCCAAAGGGAATTTTACGCAGAATTTTCAGGTGAAAAGAAAGGATGAATTTGAAATACTGTCCGAAGGGCTTAATGATATGCTGACAGGCATGAAATCTATTATTGAAAGAATACGTGGATTTGGTAATTGTGTGGTAGAAATGTCAGATGGAGCGGCAGAAAAATCAAAGTCAATTAAAAATGCTATAAAAGACATTTCGTTGTCCGTGGATGAGGTGACTTTAAAAATGCAGAAACAGGCTGGCGAAGCAGAGGCGGGGAATGATAAAATGACTGTTTTTGCAGAAAAAATACAAGATGTCTGTGGCAAAGCAGAAAATATGGAGGAGACAATTTATGAAACTACTGAGGCAGCAAAGCAGGGGGATGTAATTGTAAGTGATTTACATAAAAAATCAGAGCTTACAATAGAAATTACAAAAGCACTTGTGGGACATATAGGCAATGTCAGACAGAAATCTTTTGAAATTGAAAATTTTGTTGTTATAATAAATAATATTGCGGAACAGACGAATTTACTATCTTTAAATGCTTCTATAGAAGCAGCGAGAACTGGGGAAAAGGGAAGAGGATTTGCAGTAGTTGCTGAAGAAATCAGGAAGCTTGCAGATGAATCCATGCAGGCAGGAAAACATATCAAAGAGGTCGTAGATAGTATTGCGTTACTTACGGAGCAGACAGTAAGTGCTGCTCAAGAGGCAGAAACGATTATTTTTTCACAGACAGACCTGCTAGAAGAAACAGTGGGGGTATTTAGCAAGATTAATAATCGTATAGATATATTGATAGAAGGAATAAATAATATCGCTGGAAGCATACGGGAAGTAGATCAGGAGAAGGAGCAGATAAAGGAAGTAATTAATAATGTTTCAATAGTTTCGGAGCAGACAGCGAACTCTATGGAAGAAGTTACAGTTACTTTGGATGAACAGGTTAAAATAGTTGCAGATTTGGCAGATGAAGTTGTTTTGCTTAGAGAAGACGCAGTTAAACTTGAGCAGATGATTAATAAATTCAGAATATAAGCAGACTGCATCCGTTATGACATCAGATGTTCCAGATACAGCAATGATTTTTATGAAAAGTGAATATAGTTTCTGATACATTAAATGCAGCGAAGTAAAATGTATATTTGTTAATTACAAGATAATAGGTTATTGGATACAAAAGAGGTGATTTATGGGACGTTTTCTGATGCTGGAATTGAATGATAATGAAATGGACATTTTTGAAGAGGTAATGGAAGTCATAGAAAGACATCCTGATTTTAAAAGGTATGAGGTGCAGATGGAACCGGCATTGCAGATTCCGGGGCTTGAAATTTATCTTGACCGCAGGAAGATTTACCGTGACCGGCGTGAAATTAACCTGACTGCCAAGGAGTTTGATATTCTGTATTTTCTAGTAGCCAACTGTGGGCGGGTGATGACCTATACACAGATATACCAACATGTATGGGGCGATTATGTGCAGGATATTGAAAACAATACTATCGGATACCATATCTGCAATCTGAAGGAAAAACTTTTTCTTGCATCACCCTGTTCACCATTCAATATACGGTGCGTAAGGAGTATAGGATATTGCTTTGAACTTACACCAGAGGAAAAGGCATTTTAAGTAACAATATTGATGCAGTCCTGTTTGCGGCAGGGCTGTATTTTTTTATTGAGATGGCTGATGAAGCGTGGTATCAATTGTTTTGAAAATAATGCGGATTTTGTCGCCCTTGCTGTCTGAATTTGCGTTTTTCCAATTCAAAACCAAAGGAAATCCTCGTTCAATCCTAATATTGCTTTTGTATAATGCTTCTGGTACTGTAAATAAAGTTCAGGAAGGGGCTACAGCAGATGGATGGGATTCCATGTGAAGCGTATTATTACAGGATCGGCAGCAGCATCCGCCAGAAACGTCAGGAGAAAGGTCTGACACAGGAAGGGCTTGCAGAGGCGGCAGGCTTATCCCTCAAGATGGTACAGAAGTTAGAGGGCGGGCAGAAGGGCTTCCGCATGGAGACGATTATCCGGATTGCGGAAACGCTGGGTGTTTCTCTTGGGAGCCTTGCCGATATGCGGGGGAAGGATGAAAGGACTGTTTTCTGTCAGGAGATGTTTTATGAGCTGGTCAGGGATAAAACTTTTGAGGAGATAAGGTACGCAGTTGGGATCGTGGACTCCGTTTTTAAGTTACATAAGCAGTATCTGGAATAAAAGTGCTTAATATACTGTGAGGTACAAAAGGAAGCAGTTGGTTTCAATTTTTAACAAACAAAAGCAGTCTTGCAATATAAAAAGGCGTTGTCCTGATAGGGGCAGCGTTCTTTTTTTTCTAACGTAAGGATGTCTGGCGAAGTTGGGCATCCGATACTTATTTTTAAATGTTTCGTATACGGAAAAACACAATAGGAACAAACATATCCAAGATTTGTGCAAATAGGTATCTTTATGCCTAAAAAAATGGTGTGGGATTCTGTATGCTTATTACAGGCTTTAAAACATGGTCTTCAAACCATTTGTTTTGAGCCATAGGCTTTCCGCCTGAATGTAGGAAACTTGACAACTGAATACCAGTATGCAGCGGCTATAAAGGGTTTTCCCTTGATAAAGTTGCACCGGACAATCAGCTTCGCCATGACCTGCCTGCCCCGTTGGGTAAACCGAAGAACCGTAACAGGAGAAGGAAGGCAGCAAGCGGCATCCGGTGCGGGGCTTTCTGTGGCAGGAAGTCCTAAGGGGAGCCATAATGATACTTCTGCCCGGTGAGGGCAGCCGGAACAGCACGCCGGAGGACGGGCAGGGGGAGGAAAGCGTTCCCTTCCCCGGACTATGGAGAGATTTAGCCAATCCGCCCTGCATACTCCCTGCCAGTAGGGGGCTGGGCAAATGAAAATCCCGTCAAGGGTACTGGCGCTTTTCAGATAGAAAGTGATAATGCTGGAAAATGATCTATGAGGCTGCAGAATAATTCAGCTATTCCATGAAAACGCATAGCAGCATAAGGCTGTGTTTTTTCATGGGCTGGCTGGAAGGGGGTGGTGTGGAAAATAATGCGTAAGCACAGGGGCTCTGCCCCTGAAACTATGTGAGGGAGCAGTCTGGAATGCAAGAAACCGACTGCTTCCCTGTGAAAGAAAAAAAGAAAGAAAGGAAAAATTATGGGAAGAAAACGAAGATTTTCAAAACTTCTCCTGTTTGCCGCCCTGCTGTCCACCATTGGTGCAGGCGTATTGGGGAGTGTTCCCCTGCCTGTAAGAGCGGCGGAGGAGAAAGAAAACTACACGGTCACGTTTGAAGCTTTTGAGGGAATCTGTGAGACAGAGAGCGTTTCCGTGCCCAAAGGGGAGAGTATCATCCTGCCGGATGCATCCTGTGAGGGGCATTATCTTTATGGCTGGGTGGATGTTGTGGAGGAGGAAGGTATTACTGCTCTTTATGAGGTTGGAGCAGCCGGGAGTGAGTATACACCTGAAAAGGATGTATGCCTGCAAGCCCACTGGAAGCCGGATGAGGAGCAGAAGCCGGAACAGGATATTACCGTAACTTACGAGGCAAGGATTGGAGATACCGGTTATGAAGAACTGGAAGAAGCCTTTGCCAATGCACAGGCTGGCGATACCATCACCGTCCTTAAGGACTGCTGTGTATCAAGGACGCTGGAAGCTGCTGCCGACAATATCACCCTGCAAAGTGAAAATGCTGATAACCCGGCAGCCATCAGCCGGGAGGAAGAATTTACAGGAAAAGATTTCTACAGGACAGATCTGGACAATGTCCTTTTAGGAGTTGAAGGCAGCCTTATCATGCGTGACATCATCCTTGATGGCGGTGCGGAACTGGATGGGGATTTCAATAACACCGGTCAGACCTGGGACAGTCCTCTGGTCTATGTGGCGGGAGCCTGTACCGTGGAAGAGGGCACGGTTTTCCAGAATAACTACAATACAGATCATAATGATGATAACCTCTCCTTCAGGACAGCAGGCGCCATCCATGTGGCATGGGGCGGGGAATTCACCATGACAGGAGGGCTTATCCAGCATTGCTATACCAATGGTGCAGGGGGAGGAATCCAGGCGGGGAAGAACTCCTGCGTGACAATTACATCAGGAGCTGTCAGGGAATGCTATGCCGCGGTAGGGGGCGCAATGGATTTCTTTGGTCTGACCAGCGTGTCCGGCATGACCATTTCAGATAATAAGGCATGGGCGGCAATTGTTGCGGTCCGTGGTGAGACTACATTGTCGGACTGCCTGATTGAAAACAACGAGGTCATGGGAGATGCCGGAACAGTCAGCATTTTCGAGAATTCCCCTGTTGTGATGGAAGGATGTACGATTACAGGAAATCACAATAAATACACCAGCGCCATCGGTTATTCCGGTAAAGACAGGACAGAGCCGCTTACCATACGTGACTGCACCATACGGGGGAATACAGCAGATGACCTTTACAGCGGTGTCACGATAGATTATATGACAAAAGCGGATCTTATACTGGACGGGAAAATTGTCATGGAAGAAAACACTGTTGCAGGCGGAAAAGCGTGGGATATCCGTTTTTATTATCGGGATGCAACGCCTGTCACGCTGGGGGCAGATTTTGAAAGTGATTCCGAATTTGTCATGTGGGGATATGATTTTGCTCCGGGAACGCTTCTGGTTGATGCGTCTTCCAATGGGAAAGAGGCGGATGCCTCACAGTTCTTATGGAAAACGCAAAATTACAGGACGGAAGAGAGGGGTGGCAACATTTATCTTGCGGAGATTCCGAAGACTTACTGTGTCAGCTATGATGCCAACAACAGCCCCACAGGATCAAGCGTGATGTGCTCCGATCCGAACCTTTATACCAGTGAGGACGCTGTGACCATCATGGACAGGGAAGCGCTTTTCCCTCTGATGGGGAACATTGTAAATTTCGGCTATAACTTTACCGGATGGAACACGGAGCTGGACGGAACGGGAACCGACTATGCGCCGGGGCAGGAGACAAGCCTTACAGGAAACCTTTACCTCTATGCAAAGTGGGAGGAGAAAGAGCCTGTCACGCTGACCTATATCTATAATGATGAAGAGGAAAGGACAGACAGCGCACAGGTGATCCCCGGAGCGAATACCGCATTCCCCGACGCTTCCAGAAAAGGCTACCGCTTGAAAGGCTGGTATGAGGATGAAGAATTGACAGTATTTGCAGGGAGTGCAGGGGAAAAATATTATGCACCGCAGGAGGATGCTTCTTATTATGCCGCATGGGAAAAGACGGAAGCAACAGCGGTCACTTGTACCATTACCTTTGATCCGGACGGAGGGGAGACTGTAAGGAAGAGCATTACAGCGGAAAAGGACAGTAAAATCATCCTCCCCATCTGTAATAAAAGCGGTTATGGGTTCCTTGGCTGGTTCTTGGCTTCTGACGACAGCGTCTGTGCCGGACAGGCTGGGGAAGAGTTTACCGTGCAGGGAGATATGACTTTAAAGGCGCATTTTGAGAAAAAGGAAGCGGTGAAAGTTACCATTACTTTTGATACAGACGGAGGGAAAGAAGCAAAGCCCATCAGGGCGGCAAAAGGCGATACCATCTGTTTACCAAAAACGGAAAAGGATGGTTACAATTTCCTTGGCTGGTACACGGAAAAAGATGGCGGAATCCTCCTTGGAATCCCCGGCGGTGAGATGAAAGCGGTTAAGGATATGACAGCTCATGCCCTCTGGGAAAAGGAAGCAGTGGAAGATTCTGATAATGACGCTGATCCTGAAACCTGCAAAGTGACCTTCCATGCCGGAAAGGGAACGATCAGGACAAAAGAGCTTACCATCATTAAGGGCGGGAGCCTTTACCTTCCCATGCCGGAATGTGAGGGCTATGACTTTACAGGCTGGTATCTGGATGATGCTTTGACACAGTTTGCAGGGGCATACCATGATGCTTACCGCATCACAAAAGATACTCTATTTTACGCAAAGTGGGAGAAAACAAAAGGAGACAGCAGCAACAATGGAGACAATACACAGGATGGGGATAATTCTAATGAGACTTTGAATACTTACACCATCAAATATGATGCCAACGGGGGAAAGACCGGAAATGCATCCGTCAAAGTAGTAAAGGGCGGCAGTGTGAAGCTCCCCGGCGCAGAGCGTGAGGGCTATATTTTTAAGGGATGGTATACGGACAGGCAGGTATTTATCGGAACAGAAGGGGAGACCTATAAACCCGGCAGGAGCATCAGCCTCTATGCAAGATGGGAGAAAGAAGACCATCAGGACAGCAGTACAGGAAATACCAATGATAAGGACAATAAAAACAATTCGGATAAAAATGGGAATACAGGCGGAACTGTCTCCGGCAATTCGGCAGGCAGCCCTTCAGATAAAAATACAGAGACAAAAACGGAAGGAGGGAATGGGAATGCAGGGAAAGGAACAGAGCCGGTCATCCAGACTGGTCATGCGTCACCCTTTATTCTTCTTGCTGCCTTTGGGCTGTGCGGCGCTGGGCTTGCTGCTGCATCTGTGCTTGAAGGGAAGAAAATCTGTCCTTGAAGGACAGATGGGGAAAAGCAGCCTGTAGCGGATGTGTACTGTAAGGATATGTTTTATGATGCAGGAACAGGCAGGGATCAAATGACGCTGTGGCAGTCACAGTGAAATGTGGCAGGGGCTTTTGCCCCTGCCATCTGAAATCATGGCGGCAGATATCCGGTTTGTAAAAAGTGCTGGTATCTGCCGCTGTTTCATGTCATTAACTATGGAAGAAAGGAAGCGCATGGAAAAAATAAAAGATTTGGCAGGCAGGCTTTGGAAGAGGCTTTTTTCTGACCTGCCGGAGAAGAAAAGGGTGCGGCTCACAGTTCAGCTTATGGTCGGTATCTCCCTTACACTTGCATGTATTGTGGGTATGGGATTTTTCCGCTACAGGGCAGTGAAGCAGCTTGAAAAATATCAGGCGATAGCGGACGCTTATGCACAGCCTGATACAGCTCTGGAAGAAAGAGGGGAAAAATCGCAGAAAGAAGCGGCGGCGGAACTGGGAGAAATATTTTCAGAAATGGAAACAGACGCAGAACGTTACCAGCAGGAATATGAATCGGAAATGAGGGAGAAGGGATTGGAAGTTTATGATTGGGATGCCTTATGCAGCGCCAATGAGGACACCAGAGGCTGGCTCTGCATCCCTGACACCCTGATCAATTTCCCTGTAGTGGGAACGGATGATAACGCCTTTTACCTCTCCCATGATTTCACGGGGGATAAGAGCAGCGCCGGATGCCCTTTCATGGATAAGGATACGCAGGTGTGGGATTTCAACCGTGTCATCTATGGTCATAACATGGGCACAGGTTCGGAAGCCATGTTTTCCACCCTGCTTAAGTATGAGCAGGAAGATTATTTTAAGGGGCATCATGCCATCTATTTTACGGATGCTTATGGAAGTGCCGCCGCCTATCAGGTGATGGCAGTGGTCAAATATAACATAGATGACCTTGCAGAATGGGATTTCCGCACCAGAAATCATGAAGATATGGAAAGCTACAATGTATGGATGGAGCAGTTGCAGGGAAAGGCATTGTACTATGAGGAGCCTGACCATGCGCCCACCAGCATCATTACCCTTGCCACCTGTGACAGGAGGGTGTATGGGAAGGATGGGAGATTTCTTGTTGTTGCCGGGAGATAGCCGGATAATACTGCATAGCATGTTTGCGGAAAAGAACAAAACTATATACTGAAAAAAGTTTTATAAAGTGATATAATCAGGAAAAGCAAATATGGGGGATATACAGCATGAAAGCATTATATGTTACAGATCTGCATGGAGATAAAAATAAATACAGGAAGTCACTGGACATTGCTGTGGAGGAGAAAATCAGCGTTATTATAAATGGCGGTGATATGCTCCCTAAACTTGGCGACAGACATATGGAGCAGCCTTTATTTATCCAAGGGTTTCTGAGAGATTATTTTTCGGAACTCCAAAGGCACAATATCACCTACCTTGCCATGCTGGGGAATGATGACCTGCTGGCGGTGGATTCCTTGTTTGAGGAGGTCTGTGGGGAATTTGAAAATGTTTATAATATAGCTGGCAGAAAGGTATGTGTCGGCGGATATGAATTTATCGGGATGAACTATATATTAGATCATCCTTTCGGCTGCAAGGACAGGGTTGTCACGGAAATACAGTATATCCCCCAAAGACAGTTGAGCCCTGTTGCAGTTGTTTCCAATGCATACGGTTATGACAGGATATACAACTGGCTGGAATTTTCGAGGACAGAGCTTCCGCATATGTGCGATATCCTAAAAAAACTGCCGGAACCGGAAAACCTGCAGCAGACAGTCTATGTGATGCATATGCCCCCTGCCGGGTTAAGGCTGGGGCAGCTCCTGTATCAAGATTCGGATATTGGTTCAGTGGATATTTACGATTTCATTAAGGAGAAGCAGCCTCTGCTTTCCCTGCATGGGCATATCCATGAAGCCCCGGACATGGAAAAGGGTAAATGGATCAACCAGATATACCATACAGCCTGCATACAGACGGGGCAGACGGAACTTGATGATAAAAAGGTGGTCTATGCGGAGCTTGATTTGCAGAAGCAGGAATATTTGAGAAAAATAGTAAATGTAAAATGACAAAAAAGCACCAGAGATGGTGTTTTTTTGATACCCGGAAATGAGGTGGATGTTTGGAGAAAGAAACGCAGCCGGAAAAAATCCGGATTGGAAATACAACGTTTTATGTAACAACAGTCTTTTCCGGCTCAGTCCAGTTACAGCATCTTATAAAAAGGCTGATCCGCAAGGAGATTGAGCATGGGAATATTGCCCATTAATTGGGAAAACAGCACAACAAATAGATGAAAAAATTGTGGAAATGTGATATAATCATCTTATACAAAGCAGTTTGTTTGCTGTTGGAAAGGAGCAGGAATGTTAAGACAGCAGACAAAATTAAGGGTTAGATTATATGCACGTTTATCCAAGGATGACGGGGATGCTGACAAGGAAAGCAACAGCATTACCAACCAGTTGCAGATGCTAAGGTATCATGCAAAGGAAAAGGGCTTTGAAGTGATAGGGGAATATGTGGATGATGGAATTTCCGGCACTACCTTCAACCGCCCCGATTTAAACCGTATGATTGAAGATGCCATGAATGATTCAGAGCCGAGCGGCATCATGGTAAAGGATATGTCGCGTTTCGGGCGTAACAACGCCATGTTCATGTACTATGTGGAAGAAATCTTTCCCAATAATGATATCCAGTTTATCGCCCTGAATGATGACGTTGATACGAGGTTTGACGAAAATGAGATGATGCCATTCAAATCTATCATGAATGAGTATTATGCCCGTGACACTTCAAAGAAAATCCGCAGTGTCAAGAAGACAATGGCTATAAATGGCGGCTTTTGCGGCTCTTTTGCCCCATATGGTTATATGGTCGATCCGGAGAATAAGCGGAAACTGTTGGTCGATCCCGAAACAGCCCCTGTGGTCAGGCGTATCTTTGAATTATCAAAAGCGGCTAACAGCGTCCACCAGATAGCGAGGACGTTATGTGAGGATGGAATCCTGATTCCACGGGCATACAGGGCAATGAAAAATGGCACTTTGGAGACAAGCACAGGCTTTAAGTTCCCGACAGACTGGGCAGGAAAAAATGTAAGGATGATTTTGGAAAATCAGGTGTATCTGGGGCATATGGTTTCCCACAAGACACAGACGAAATCATTTAAGAACAAGAAACTTGTGGCAGTTCCCGAAGAAGACTGGATCATAGTGCGGAATACCCATGAGCCCATCATTGATGAAGAAACCTTTGAACTGGTGCAGAAATTTATCAGTGTGAAGAAACAGCCTAATAAAACAAAACGCCCCAATATGTTTGTAGGGCTTGTGAAATGCCCTGACTGTGGACGCAATATGGCGTTTTCAAATCCCAATGGGAAGCGCTCCGGTTTCCGCTGCAGGACCTATGTGCGGAACAGCAATCTCTGTACAACACATTCAATCCCGTATGGTGCATTAGAGCAGATTGTGATGGGGGATATTCAGAAACATATCAGGAATATGGAAGACTTGGGGGAACAGTTCATTGAAGAAATGCACGAGCTGAGTGAAAAGGGCGGCGGGCAGAAGATTGAACAGTACAGGCAGGAGTTGGAAACAGCGGAGAAACGGATTGCAGAGATTGACAATGTAATCATGAAGCTCTTTGAGCAGAGTGCATTGGGGAAGATTACAGAGGAGCGCTTTGAAAAAATGTCAGCTGCTTATGAAAATGAGCAGAAAGAACTTACCCAAAAGCGGAATGACTTAAAAGCAAAGATTAAGGAAGAGGAAAAGAAAACCCAAAGCACCAATCAATTTCTGGAAACCATCCGTAAGTATGAATCAGTAACAGAGTTAAACCGTTCTATGCTGGTGGAACTGATTGACAGTATTTATGTGTATCAGGCAGAAGAAACTGGCAGGGAGCGTAAACAGAAAGTTGAGATTAATTATCGCTTTTTGGCAGGATCTCAATGTGGTATTGCCTGATGGAAATGGAAGAATGAGCCGTTTGCTTACTTTGCTCCTTTTATATAAGAACGGATATAGTGTTGGTAAATATATAAGTATTGAGAGACAAATCGAGAGAACAAAAGACAGGTATTATGATGTCCTTGAAACTTCAGATGTAGGGTGGCATGAGGGAAAAAACGATCCGACACCATTTATACGTTATATGCTAACGGTCATTTTGGCTTGTTACACCAGATTTGAGGAACGTGTAGGAATCATAGCGGGAAATGGAGATACCAGTAATGCTTATGATATTGTAAAAAAATATACAGAAGAAAAAGTCGGGAAATTTATAGGTGCAGAAGTTGTTGCACACTGCCCAAGCATAGGGAGATCGTCAGTTTTGGCGGCATTGAAGAAACTGGTGGGTGAAGGAAGTATTATTCGGTATGGGAGTGGCAGAAGCACCTATTATGTAAAGGCTGACAGACCTTGAAATACAAATAACAAATTTGTTTAGAGTTTTTGTTTGTCTGAAAATGCTGTTGAAATATGGGAGATATTGTCATATTTTGTCAGGGTGTCTCCTTCTCCGGCAGATATAGACACGGAAAGCCGACAAAGCCCGTAAACACGGCACTTTTGGCACTACATAGATTCCAAAGTTACATTATTTCCGTGTGCTTTTAGGGGCATTTTTACATTAATGAGGGTACGAACTTCTGTTCTGAGGTTCTTTTGCCTGATAGTATATACTCGTAGGCAAAACTCGATACTATCACGCAAAAGTCGATACTCGCAGGCAAAACCCATATACAAACACGGAAACTGCCTGTATTATCACGGAAACAGGATGGGAGTTTTCGTGATAGTATAAGGGTTTCCGTGATAATATACAGAGTTTCCGTGCTTGTATATGAGTAAAGCGATAAAAATTAAATGGATAAATGATAACATGGAAAAGGGGCTGTTCAATTGAGCTTTTTCTGTACTTTCCTTGTGGGCATTTACATTAAAAACTATTTTTCAAATCAGCAATCCATTTTTCAATCGCTTC
>CAMWCA010000021.1 GCA_947172705.1 uncultured Lachnospiraceae bacterium | reverse complement strand
CGGAGGTGGAATTGGAAGATATTGGAACAGAAGTAATGTCTGAGACCCGTAGAGTAATAGAAAAATTTGTAGATGAAAATCCGGAGGCAGTGGCAAGTCTTTTGCGCAACTGGTTAAACGAAGGATGGGGTTGATTTGATAATAAGATTCCAAGGGAGGTAGGCAGTTATGTCTAAAACTACCGATGAGAAAATATCGGGGGTTCAAAAGGCGGCGATCTTATTGATTGCACTGGGACCTGAAAAATCAGCAACAATTTTCAAACATTTAAAAGAAGAGGAAATAGAAGAGCTTACCCTTGAGATTGCAAATACAAGGAGCGTCACACCGCAGCTGAAGGAAGAGGTCATAGACGAGTTTTACCAGGTCTGCCTGGCACAGCAATATATTGCCGAAGGTGGTATAGGTTATGCCAAGGAGCTTTTGGAAAAGGCGCTCGGCAACGAGAAGGCGTTGGATGTGATTGGAAAACTGACTGCATCCTTGCAGGTAAAGCCCTTCGAATTTGTACGCAAGACAGATGCGGCACAGCTGCTTAACTTTATACAGGATGAACATCCTCAGACCATAGCGCTTATTTTGTCCTATTTATCGCCATCTCAGTCGGCGCTTATTATTTCGGCGCTTCCACCGGATCGCCAGGCGGATGTAACAAAGCGTATTGCCGTTATGGACAGAACAAGTCCCGATGTGGTAAAGGAAGTGGAAAAGGTGCTGGAATCAAAGCTTGCATCCCTTGTAAATCAGGATTACACCATTATTGGCGGTGTGGATGCAGTTGTAGATATCTTAAATACGGTGGATCGAGGTACAGAAAAACATATTATGGAAACGCTGGAGATCGAGGAACCGGAGCTTGCGGACGAGATCAGGAAGAAAATGTTTGTATTCGAAGATATTCTTCTGCTGGACGATCGCGCCATTCAGAGAGTGCTGCGTGATGTGGACAACAATGATCTTGGTCTTGCGCTTAAGAGCGCCAATGAACAGGTACAGAATGCGATCTTCAACAACCTGTCCAAGCGTCTTGCTGTTATGATCAAGGAAGATATGGAATTCATGGGTCCTGTCCGTATGAAGGATGTGGAAGAGGCACAGCAGAAGATCGTAAATATCATCAGAAAGCTGGAGGATTCCGGAGAAATTGTCATTTCCAGAGGTGGAGGTGACGAGATCGTTGTCTAGTAATTTATATAAGGCCGGGTGGTTTGTAGTGGACGAAAGCACCCGGGTGATAGATGCCAACAAATTGATGGAATCCCGCATGAAACAGGCAGCGGAGAGAACCGTCCACGAAAACAAGCCTTTGCAGGAAGATGATGGGTTTTCGGCAGGATTGGATGCAGAAACAGTGGATGCACTGCTTGCGCCGGAAGGCGGGCAGTCTGTTGCAGCTTCCATGGAAAAGAAGCTTCAGCTTGACCGAGAACTGGAGGAAGCGAGAGCCGAACTCGCCAGTGTAAAGGCGGAGGCAGACCGGATGCTTCAGGATGCATCGGCGCAGATAGAGGAAATGCGCATCAATGCCCTGGAGGAGGCAAAAAGCCAGGGCTATCAGGACGGCTATGCGGAAGGCATGAACCAGGTTGAGGGCTTAAAGGAGGAATATATCTCCAAAAAGCAAGCGCTTGAGGCAGATTATCATCAGAGGATCGAAGAGCTTGAACCGGAATTTATTAAAAATCTGACGGAAATTTATGAGCATATTTTCAAAGTGGATTTAAGTACATACAGCCAGTTGGTGTCTACCTTGCTGATTGACGCCATGCAGAAAATGGACAGTGCCCATCATTATATCGTGCATGTGTCCAGGCAGGACTATCCTCAGGTGTATGAGGACAGGGAACGGATTCTGGAAGAGACAGGAACTCTTGCTGACCGGCTGGAGATCATATCCGATATGACCCTTTCGGATTCCCAGTGTATGATAGAAACAGAGGATGGTATTTATGATTGTTCTCTGGGGACTGAGCTTGAAGAACTGAAAAGAAAGTTAAAGCTCCTGTCCTATCGATGGAATCGATGATAGATCAATGTAAAGATAAGGCGGAATGAAAATTGACGACACCAGAAATTAATTTCGCAAAATATATAAAAGTTGCCGGAGAACCATTGTTTAAAGTCAGAGGCAAGGTGGTCAATGTGGTAGGGCTGACCATTGAATCTGCGGGACCAGCTGCAAAGCTGGGGGATATCTGTATGATTTATCCTGTGGCAATGGAAGAAGGCGCGGAGCCGGCGCTTGCCGAGGTGGTGGGCTTTAAGGAGGGAAAGACGCTCTTAATGCCCTACCAGAAGGTGGAAGGAATCGGTCCCGGAAGCAGTGTGGAGAATACAGGGGCGCCCTTGAAGGTGCGTGTGGATGAAAGCCTGCTGGGACATACGCTGGACGGTCTGGGAAGACCGGATAATGGTATCATTTCCACAGGGGAGGAATATTCTGTGGAGGCAATGCCGCCAGATCCTATGAGCCGGGAGATCATTGACCAGGTGCTGCCTTTGGGTGTGAAAGCGGTGGATGGTCTTATTACCGTAGGAAAGGGACAGAGGATCGGTATCTTTGCCGGTTCAGGAGTGGGGAAATCCACTCTTATGGGTATGTTTGCAAGAAATACAAAAGCGGATATCAATGTCATTGCACTGATTGGAGAGCGTGGCAGAGAGGTTCGGGAATTTATAGAAAGGGACTTGGGACCTGAGGGAATGAAACGTTCCGTAGTGGTGATTGCAACCTCTGATAAGCCTGCGCTGGAGCGCAAGAAGGCGGCACAGACGGCGACAGCCATAGCGGAATATTTTCGTGACAGGGGAAAAGATGTTCTTTTGATGATGGATTCCCTGACTCGTTTTTCCATGGCTCAGAGAGAGATTGGGCTTGCCAGCGGAGAACCGCCGGTGTCCAGGGGATATCCCCCCAGCGTTTATTCTGAGATGCCGAAGCTGCTGGAGCGGGCAGGCAGATCTTCAAAAGGTTCCATTACCGGTTTATATACGGTTCTGGTGGATGGGGATGACTTTAACGAACCCATTACGGATACCGCAAGAAGTATTCTGGATGGTCATATTATGCTGAACCGGAAGCTTGCCCACAAAAACCATTATCCGGCGATCGATGTGCTCCAGAGTATTTCCAGATGTATGAGTCAGATTGCAGACCGGGAGCATAAGAATTATGCAGGGCGGTTGAAAAATGTGCTTGCTACTTACAACGAGGCGGAAGATTTGATCAACATCGGAGCCTATAAGGCGGGGAGCAATCCGGGAATCGATTATGCCATTCAAAAAATAAAGGCGGTAAACGAATTCCTGATGCAGGATGTAAGCGATAAGTTCACCTTTGAAGAATCGGTTTCGCTGATGAAAGAAATTTTTGCTGACAGTATGGAGTGATAAATGGCAAAATTCATATACAGGATGCAGAGTATTCTGGATATCAAAGAGAAAATGGAAGAGCAGGCAAAAATGGAATTTGCCGCGGCAAGAATGCGCCTGGACGAAGAGGAAGAAAAGCTTCAGATTTTATATGACAGGAAAGCCGTTTATGAGGAGAAGGGAAGGGAACTCAGAAAGGATGCCCTTAAGGTTCGGGAGATCATGGAGAACCGGGAGGCAATTGCAAGGATGGAGGAGTTTATAGCCTTCCAGAAGCAGCAGGTGCGGCGCGCCGAAGAACTGCTCGAAGAGGCAAGGTATAAGCTTCAAATTGCAAGACAGGAGAGCAAAACCCAGGAAAGGTTACGGGAAAAAGCATTCGATCAATTCATGAGGGAGGAAAACGCAAAAGAAGCAAAAGAAATAGATGAGCTTACCAGCTATACTCATGGACGTAAATAAGAAAGTGTGGAAACGAATATGCCGATAGATGACGAATTGATTCTGAAGGATGCGAAGCTGGAAAAGCAGCGCCTGAAGGAAGAAAAGAAAAAACTGAAAAAAGAGCAGAAGGAACAGCGCAAAGCGGCAAAAGCAAGAGCAAAGGAGATTGCCAGCCAGGAAGCGGAGCTGCTGGATGAGGAAGAGACAAACAGCGGATCGGTTTTTCTGGTTACCTTTGTGATCGTGTTGATTTGGATTGCCATCTTATGCCTGATTGTGAAACTGGATTTCGGTGGATTTGGAAGCAATGTGCTGACACCGATCTTAAAGGATGTGCCGGTATTGAATCTGATTCTCCCTGGCAGCAAAGAAGTGGTGGTGGAGGATGGAGAGAGCGAAGCCTATGGAGGCTACAGTGATCTGAGGGAAGCCGTTGATTATATAAAAGAACTGGAACTGGAGCTGGAACGTGCCCAGTCGGCTCAGACGGACAGCACAGATGAAGCGGAACAGCTTCGCGCCGAAGTGGAGCGCCTGAAAACTTTTGAAGACAGTCAGGTGGAGTTTCAACGCCTGAAGACTCAGTTTTATGAGGAAGTGGTCTACGCTGATAAAGCGCCGGATATAGAAGAGTATAAAAAATATTACGAAGCGATCGACCCGGCAACGGCGGAATACCTGTATAAGCAGGTGGTTACCGAACTGGAGGAAAGCGATGAGATCACAAGCTATGCAAAAGCTTATTCGGAGATGAAGCCCAAGGAAGCGGCAGCGATCTTTGAGGCAATGCCGGATAATTTAGAGCTTGCAGCACGGATATTGGGTGCAATGGAAGCAGATCAAAGAGGAAAGATCCTGGGGGTTATGGATGCGGAAACCGCAGCAAGACTCACCAAAATAATGGACCCGGAATCTTAAGAAATCTGCCCCTTAAACCGATATAAAAATTGTACCTTGAAAAAAAGTCTGAAAGGACTTATAAAGACAGGAGGGATGTGAATGACAAGTGCACCTGTAAAGGATGTGGGTTCCCTGATGAATTATGTAGGAGGGAAAATGCCCGCAAAAACAGGCGGTACAACGAAAGCGGGAAGCTTTGGGGATGTGATGAGCAAAACCCAGAGCGGCAGTTCAGACAGCAAAAGTCAGGCAGCGGCAGGCAAAGAGCCAGGGGCACCGGTAAGACCGGAGAATTTGCGGGACAGCAGAGAAACCGTAAAGATCCAGGAAACAGATGGGCAGCCGGCAGACATTCAGGAGTCTGAAAATGTGACAGGGGAGATGACCCAGGAGCAGAACAAGGCGCTTGAAGAAGCTGGAAATGAGATCGTCAAGGAGATTGCAGAAGAGTTTCAGGTATCGGAAGCGGATGTAGAAGCCGCTATGGAGATACTTGGTTTATCTGTATACGCGCTCTTTGATCCGTCCAGTTTAAGAGAACTGATTTTGCAGTTAGAGGGCGGACAGGATATGACAGTGTTGCTTACGGATGAGAATCTTTTTGCAAAATTGCAGAATGTGCTCAGTACAGTAACGGATATCAAGACGGAGCTGTGCCAGGATCTGGAACTTACCCCGGAGGAACTGCAGGCATTTGCCAGGGAACTGGAAAATAGTTTCATGGAAACGGAAGGCGTAGAAGAAATTCCGGATCATGAAATGGAGGTATCGGCTGATATTCCAGAGGCGGCAGAAGGAAAGCATGAGGAGAAAGCTCCGGAGATCACGGTAGAAGTGAAACGGGGAGACGAAACCGTAAAGCTCTCGGCAGACGCCAAAGGAAATGTCACAGGTACGGCGGAAGTGGTATCGTCAGGAACAGAAAGAGAAGTAACAAAGGATCATGCCCAGGGGCAGGAGCAGAAGGGCAGCGAAAGCGGAAGACAGAATTCAGAGGATACACTGCATATGGGAGAAATGCAGCCCGATGCAGGCATACAGAATAAGGCGGAAATGCCTCAGGTATCTTTTGAACAGACTACGGCAGTTTTCAGCCAGCAGACCCGTGAGATCATGGATCAGATCATGGATTACATGAGGATTCAGTTAAAGCCGGGAATGGATCAGTTGGAAATGCAGCTTCACCCTGAAAGTCTTGGAACAGTACATATCCAGCTTTCATCCAAAGGCGGCGAAGTGACGGCGCAGTTCCAGGTACAGAACGAAGCTGTAAAAGCAGCCATTGAAAGCCAGATCGTATCGCTTCAGGAAACCCTGAAGGAACAGGGCGTTAAAGTGGAAGCGGTGCAGGTTACTGTAGAAAGCCATGGATTTGAAAGTAATCTTTGGCAGGGACAGGGAAGAGAAGAAAATGCTGCATCCCATAGTGGAAGCAGAAAAACTCCCAGAAAGATCAACTTGAATGAACTGGAGGGAGTGCCCGAAGAGGAAGTTGAAGAAGAGGAACTTCTGACAGCTAAGATGATGAGGGCAAACGGAAATACAGTAGATTATACTGTATAAACAGATCAGTGCTTTTTTATGGCACGGAAAGGAGCAAATATGTCAGTATCAGCAGTAGTAAAGGATGGAAAGCTTGAAGAAACTCAGTCAGAAAGTTCAGTGAAGAAAGCAGCCTCCAAAACAGGTATGGATAAGGATGCGTTTTTGCAGCTTCTGGTGGCACAGATGAAGTATCAGGACCCCCTGGAGCCCACCTCCAATACAGAGTTTATTTCCCAGTACGCTACGTTCTCACAGGTTGAGCAGATGCAGAACATGGCAGCGACCATGGAGCTTACCAGAGCCTCCTCAATGGTTGGAAAGCTGGTAGCGGTTGAAACCACCGATAAGGCGGGAGATGTGAAAACTTTGCAGGGTGTAGTGGAATATGTCACCTACGAAAACGGCAAGGCATATGTATCCATAGACGGTAATCTTTATTCCGCAGACGATGTAAGCGCAGTGATCGATGAGACTTATCAGACGGCGCTTGATCTTGCAGTATCTTTTGTAACGGCAATGAATAAGCTTCCTAGCGTGGAGCGGTTGACTATTGATGACAGAGAAGCCGTTGAAACACTGCAGAATGGATTCAACAAGATGACTTCTTATCAGCAGTCCTTCATCACCGATGAATATATTGAGAGGCTTCAGAAATATGTGGCACGTATGGCGGAACTGGTAGAACTGAACGGATCTGATAATAAGGGTGAGGAAGACACGAAGCCCGGAGAAGACGGCGGGGAGACCGAAGGCGGAGAAGGCGATAGCGAGCCTACAGAAACAGTCTGACCGCAGAAAGAGCAGGATGCATGTTTACGCTCAGGGAGGAGAGGAATATGAAAATTCAAAAAAATGGATTCCTTTCAATTGAACAGCTGCAGGATCAGTATTTAAGCCCCAATAAAAGCGCAGCATCCATAAAAACCGCGGAAGGCAGATCATTTCAGGAAATTCTGGAGAGCCGCCGGGGAGTGGCAGCAGAAGAAGTTAAATTTTCCAAGCATGCGGCAGGAAGGCTTGCCGATCGGAACATTGAACTTACAAGCAGTCAGATGGAACGCTTGCAGGAAGGCGCTCAGAAGGCACAATTGAAAGGTATTAAGGAATCGCTGGTAATCGTAGATCAGCTTGCATTTATCGTAAATATTCCCAATAATACGGTAGTGACGGCAATGAATCAGAACGATGCAGCGGAAAATGTATTTACAAACATTGATGGAGCCGTAATTATTTAGCCGGACCTTATGGAGGCTAAAAGTTCCCGAATGACAGAAGGAACAAAACGGCATATGAGCTTAAGGAGGTCATTTCATTATGATGAGATCATTATTCTCTGGTGTGGCTGGTTTGAAAACCCACCAGACAAGGATGGACGTTATCGGTAACAATATTGCCAATGTAAACACCACGGCATACAAATCCCAGTCCATGACATTCAGCGACTTAATGTATCAGACAACACAGGCAGCTTCCGGCGCCAACGCCACAACAGGCGTGGGCGGTGTGAATGCAAGGCAGATCGGTCTTGGCGCCAAGACAGCAGCAATCAAAACAGCAATTTCAGGTCAGGGTTCCGCACAGAGCACCAACGATCCCTTTGACATTATGATCAACGGGGACGCTTTTTTCGTAGTCAGCAACGGCTCTGAAAACTTCTTTACCAGAGACGGCTCCTTCTACATTGACGGAGCAGGAAACCTTGCTATGACCAGTACCGGTTTTAATGTAATGGGCTGGCAGGTAGATCCGGCAAATCCCGGCAATATCAAAAAGGATACGGTAACGCCCCTGCGCATTATGACACCGGAAAACATGTCCTATCCTCCGGCTGCAACCACCAGGGCTACGGTCAGCGGTATCGTGGATAAGAACGATACGGATATCAACAGCCCGGACGGTCGTGTAATGAACCTGGAGTTCTATGACAATCAGGGATACAAATATACGGCAAGATTGAGCGTGCATAAAAGCATGGATGCAACAACAAAGAAAGAAACAGGTCAGTTTTATGTACAGCTTGACGATATTCTTGATTCAAAGGGTGAATCCATTATGGAGCTTGAAGCGGTAGATTCTACTGGAGCTGTAAAGCCGGTTAGTGAATTGATAAAGTTTAACGCAGATGGAGAAGCCGGAATGGGTATACCAGATACCACAAAGCCTGATGAGGTGAAAGCGATCGCTAATAGTGCTACTTTGAACTTTGTGGCAGGTCAGGGTATATTTAAAAATGTAGGTGGAACTGAGGATGCAGCAGGACCAAGCACCGTTAAACTAAGTTTTGGCGGTATTTCCAATTTCCCCGCTGAAATAGAACTGGATTTCTCCACCACCAGCAATTACAATAAGAACGGTGTTTCCACAATCAGCGCCATCGCAGGTGTGGGAGCGGACGGCACAGGACGCGCCATCGGTGAGATGAGCGGCATTACCATCCAGAAGGACGGTATGATCTACGCATCCTATGACAATGGTCAGAGAAAGCTGCTGGGACAGATCTCCACAGCAACCTTCGCCAATCCCTCAGGTCTTGCAAAGGAAGGCGACAACCTTTACTCGGCTACCCTGAACTCCGGCGATTTCGACGGAATCGGAGATGATATTACGGTAGGCGGCGGGCGAATGGAGTCGGGCGTTCTGGAAATGAGTAACGTTGACTTGTCCGCAGAATTTACGGAAATGATTACCACCCAGAGAGGTTTCCAGGCGAACAGCCGTATCATTACAGTTTCCGATACGCTGCTTGAGGAACTGACCAACCTGAAGAGGTAGTCATAAATCTGTGAAGTAACAGAGAAATAAATAAAGTGAAAATACCACTGCACAGGGTAAAGGGAACCGGGTTTTTGCTGGTTCCCTTTGTGCAGTCTGTATGAAGAGGAGCGCAGATTGGGCTTCAGCGCTGGAAAAAATTGCAGTGGCGGCAGGAGGGATAACGTGGTATGATAGAGGTGACGAAAATAAACGGGAGAAAGGTTCTGGTAAACCCCGATTTGATAGAGCTGGTGGAGGAAACACCGGATACGGTAATTGCATTTACCACCGGAAGAAAAATAATTGTAAAAGAAAGTAGACAAGATGTGAAAAATCTTGTAAAATCGTATAGAAAGGATATTTTTGCAGATTAACGCAAAAAAGGTGATAGATTGTGGATTTAGCGTCGATTATTGGTTTGATACTGTGTTTTGTTATGTGTGCATTCGGTATCGTCACGAATGCAGGTATTGGAAATATAGGTCGTTACTTAGATCCGGCTTCTGCCATCATCACATTTGGCGGTTCTTTCTTTGCCGTTATGGCTATGAAGAGTATGGCTGATTACGTGGGGGGACTTAAGAGCTTCATGCTGGTGTTTAAGGTTCCTGCAGTTGACGTAAAGGGCATGATTCAAAAGATCATTGATCTGTCCAATATCGCCAGAAAGGAAGGGCTGTTGTCTCTGGAAGAGGCGGCAAGCGATCTGGACGATGAGTTTATGAAGAAAGGCATTCTCCTGATCGTTGACGGAACAGACCCTGAACTTGTCCGGGGAATTATGGAGACAGAATTAGTCAGCACGGAAGACAGACATAAGAATAAAATTACATTTTGGGAAGATTTGGGAGCTATGGGACCTGCCTGGGGTATGATCGGTACCCTGATAGGTCTCGTTAACATGCTTTATGAAATGGATGATCCTTCCAGTATCGGACCGTCCATGGCGGTAGCGTTGATTACCACTTTGTATGGATCTATGCTTGCCAACTGGATTTGTGCGCCTGTGGCTGGAAAGTTAAAATCAAACAACGCAAATGAGATCATGATTAAGGAGATTATGATAGAGGGGCTTCTTTCCATTCAGGCAGGAGAAAACCCCAGAGTAATCGAAGAAAAGCTGAAGTCGTTCCTGTCACCGGGCGACCGTATCAGTCAGGAGGACGGAGGTGAGGAAAATGGCTAAAAGGAAACCGGATGAGCCTCCAAAAGGAGCCCCGGCCTGGCAGTCCACCTTTGCGGATCTTATGAACCTGCTTCTTTGCTTTTTCGTTATGTTGTTCTCCATGTCAACCATTGACGCTCAGAAGTTTGAACTGATTGCCGCTTCCTTTAATCAGACCTTCAGCATTTTTGATTCAGGAGCAACAGCGATCGGCGAAGGCGTTCTCACAGGGATGGGAGTCAGCCAGCTGACAGAGCTTGATAATTATATCAACAGTACAGGACGGGATAACGAAGGAGATATGATCCCCAAGAATCTGGAATCCGCAGCGGAAATGATGGAAGAAGCCAAGATACGGGAATCCGAGGAAATGGCAAGTGAAATCGAAGAAGTCATGCAGGAGAAGAATCTGGATAAGGAGATCGACATAGAATTTACGGCACAGTATGTGCAGCTTACCTTGAACGGCGCTTTATTGTTTGATTCAGGAAGCGTGGAAATCAAGGAGGAGGCGATGCCCCTGATGAATCAACTGGGGATTATACTCCAGAGATTTGGAACGGGTGTTATTGAAATTGAGGGACACACAGATAATGTCCCCATGTCCGGCAGTAAGTATTCCAACAATGATGAACTGAGCAGTGGGCGCGCTTTGTCCGTGTTCTATTACCTGGAGCAGAATACAACGCTGGATGTGAGTCAGATCAAACACTCCGGAAGAGGGGAATATGTTCCCATCGCAGATAATTCCACGGCGGAAGGAAGAGCTAAGAACAGAAGAGTGGAAATTAAAATATATAATTCTTTGAGTTCTTATTAATAATTATTAAAGAGAGGCTTATTGACATGAAGAAAAATCTGATTTCAATTATTATTCTTGCGCTGTTGATTGTGAATATCGTGCTGACATCTGTTATGATGTTCAGCGTTATGAGCACCAACAAGAAAACAGCGAAGCTGGTAACGGACATTGCATCGGCAATCAGCCTGGAATTGGGAGATGAACAGGAAGGCGAGCCGGTAGAGGTAATACCTATGGAAGATACCCAGACTTATACCATTGCAGACTTAAGGATTCTTTTAAAGAGGGAAGAGGCATCGGCAGAAGGAGAAGCAGAGGTGGAGGATCATTATGCACTGCTGAATGTTACCCTGTCCATGAACAGTAAGCATAAGGATTTTAAAACTTATTCGGACTTAACCACTAGAGAAGACCTGATCAAAGGACAGATCAATGATGTGGTAAGCCAGTATACTTTAGACCAGGCAAAAGAAAGCAACCAGCAAATAGAAGATGAGATCTTAAGCAAGATCCAGACGATGTTTGATTCTGATTTTATTTTTGATGTGACGCTGAGCAGTTATCTCTATCAGTAAACGCCGTGCAAGGCAGATCAGTTGACAGGATATTACGGCAAAAATGAAGGAGGTGAAAGCTCGTGGGTGAGGTATTATCTCAAAGTGAGATAGACAATTTGCTTGCGGCATTGAGCAGCGGCGAATTGGATGTAGAAGAGATACAGGAACCTGGAGAAAAGCCGGTAAAAGACTATGATTTTAAGCGTCCTGCGAAATTCTCCAAGGAGCATCTGAGAACCCTTGAGATTATTTATGAACATTATGGAAGATTGATTTCCACCAACCTTCCGGTTTATCTGAGAAAAAATATACAGGTGGCGGTGGCAAGCTCTGAAACGGTTACTTTTTCGGAATTTACAAATGCGCTTTCCAATCCTGTTATATTGGGAATTGTGGATTTCGCGCCGCTTGTGGGTAATGTTATTATGGAACTGTCGCCTAATCTGGGCTTTGCAATGATTGACAGAATGCTGGGAGGGCAGGGAGCTCCTTTGGATAAGAGCAGAGATTTTTCAGAGATTGAAATGACGATTCTGCAAAGACTTATGGTTGTATGTATGCAGTTGATGCGTGAACCCTGGAAAAATGTGGTGGATATCAATCCGATGATGGAAAGAATTGAGACCAATGCCCAGTTTGCCCAGGTGATTGCGCCCAGCGATATGATTGCAATTGTTTCCATGAGTGTTAAGATTGGCGATGTAGAGGGACTCATGAATATCTGTCTTCCTTACTTTACGTTGGAAGATGTGATGGATAAGTTGAATACCAAGTATTGGTTCTCAACAATGCAAAAAGATGATTCGACTGATTATGAGGAACATATCGAATCACTGATCAAGAGGATCGACGTACCTGTGAAGGCTGTCCTTGGTAAGAGCCAGGTGGCAGTAAACGATTTCTTAAGCCTGCAGGTTGGAGATATAATAAGATTAGACAGTAAGGTGGATTCGGAAATGAATATTTATGTAGGAAATATCAGAAAGTTCACAGCGCTTCCTGGGTCCATGAAGGAAAATTACGCGGTTCAGGTAACATCAATAGTCAGAGAGGGGGAGTAATGCGTGGACGGAATGTTGTCACAAGATGAAATAAATGCGCTGCTTACGGGCATGGATTTATCTGGCAGTGCGGAAGCAGAAAGCCCGGCAGCGGAGAGCCCGTCAGAATCAGGGCAGAACACCACAATTGATGAAAGTCTGCTGACACCGGATGAGCGGGATGCAATAGGAGAAATTGCCAATATCAGCATGGGATCTTCGGCTACTACTTTATATTCCCTGGTAAACAGAAAGGTGAATATTACTACGCCGGTGGTTCAAATTGCCGATTGGGAAATGGTAGTAGGCAATTATGAGCGTCCCTGCGTTTTCATACAAATTCGTTACACTGCAGGACTGGATGGGTCCAATATTATGATCCTGAAGGATCATGACGTAAAGGTCATAACGGATCTGATGATGGGAGGAGACGGCAGCAATACAGATGGAGAGTTGGGAGAACTTCATCTCAGCGCTATTTCTGAAGCGATGAATCAGATGATGGGTTCGGCGGCGACCTCCATGTCTACCATGCTTGGTAAGATGATTGATATCAGCCCCCCAGAGGCAAGTCTGATCGATTTAAATGATTTTAAGGAGGGAGGAGAAATTGCAGCCTTCCTGGAAGGAAATTTTGTGAAGATTTCCTTCAGAATGCAGATAGATGAGTTGGTTGACAGCACCATCATGCAGTTGTATCCAATTGAATTTGCGAAAGGACTTTATGAAAGCTTCATCTTAAATCAACCGGAACCGGAGCCTGCTCCGGCGCCAGCTCCCCAGCCAAGCGCTCCGCCTGTTATGGAGCAGGCCGCAGCGCAGCCTGATATGACCCAGATGAATATGGGCATGGGAATGCCTCAGATGGACATGGGAATGAACGCCCAGGGAATGAATCCTCAGGGAATGATGCCCCAGATGAATATGGGGATGCCTATGCAGGGAATGCCCATGATGGGAATGCCTCAGATGAATATGGGAATGCCCATGCAGGGAATGATGCCTCAGATGAACATACAGCCTGCGCAGTTCCAGAGCTTTAATAATGTGGGAGCAGCGCCAGGTCAGGAGAACATAGGACTTATCCGGGATGTACCCCTTGAAGTTACCGTTGAGCTGGGAAGAACCAAAAAATCCATAGCGGAAATATTAGACTTCGCACCGGGTACCATTATAGAGCTTGATAAAATAGCCGGTGAACCCATAGATGTACTTGTGAACGGTAAGTTTGTTGCAAAAGGCGAGGTTGTGGTTATTGAAGAAAGTTTTGGTATCCGTGTAACCGAAATAATAAAATAAAAAGTAGGAGAGAATAATATGGCAAAGAATATTTTAGTTGTTGATGATGCAGCTTTCATGCGTATGATGATCAAGGACATTCTTACAAAGAATGGCTATAACGTAGTGGGAGAAGCTGAAAATGGCGCAAAAGCGTTTGATAAGTATAATGAGCTGAAGCCGGATCTTGTACTTATGGATATTACCATGCCGGAAGTGGATGGAATTGCGGCATTGAAGAAGATCAAAGGCGCTGATCCGGGGGCAATGGTAATTATGTGCTCGGCAATGGGACAGCAGGCTATGGTTATTGAAGCCATTCAAAGCGGTGCGAAGGATTTTATCGTTAAGCCTTTCCAGCCTGAGCGTGTATTGGAAGCTGTAAAAAAGGTAGTGGGCTGATATGCTCCTTTCAGTTACCACAGGGATGGACGGCTATCTTCAGTTTATGACAGTGTTAATTCTTTTTGTTTTTGTGCTTGCCGTAACCTATCTGGTTACCAGATGGATCGCCAGGTATCAAAAGGGAAGAACAGGCACTGGAAATTTGGAGATAGTGGAGACCTGCCGGATTTCACAGAATAAGTATGTCCAGATTATACGAGCAGGGGAGAAATACCTTGTGGTTGCCGTGGGAAAAGATGAGATTCATATGCTTTCGGAGCTTTCTGCGGAAGAACTTGTCTTTCTGGAACAGAATCAGGAACAGGCTGCAAGCTTTGCAAACGTTCTTGATAAGGTTAAAAAAATGACGGAAAAAGATAAGGACTAAGGGATAAGGCAATCATATGAAAAAGAACTTTGCCGTAAATAAAATAATAAAGCTAATATGCCTGCTGCTGACGGTAGGCATATTGTGTATTATTCCCAAATCGAATGTTCGGGCGGCAGGTGTGGAACCTGGTATGACCGGGGAAACCCAGCGGCGGACGAACATTGAAGAACCGGGAAGTGCAGATACCAGAGAGGATCTGCGGGAATTGAATATAGCAAACAATCTGACGATTACCCAAAGCGGCGGCAACGGTCAGGTGAATGGAAATTTGCGGATTTTGCTTACACTGACAATGATAGGACTGGCACCGATCCTGCTGATCATGCTTACCTCCTATACCAGAACCATTATCGTTCTTCATTTTACAAGAGCCGCATTGAATACACAAACGGCGCCGCCCAATCAGGTTCTGATTGGGTTAGCTTTGTTTTTGACCTATTTCATTATGCAGCCTACGCTCACTCAGGTTTATGAGGAGGCTGTGGTTCCTTTTGAGGAAGGAACCATAACCCAGGAAGAATTTTTTGAGATAGGCATCCAGCCCTTCAGGGAATTCATGTATACCCAAACCCAGACCAAAGATGTACGGATGTTTTTGGAAATTTCAGGGGATGAGTGGACGGGGAGTTTGGATGATCTTTCCCTTGCCGTGCTGGTTCCCAGCTTTATCTTAGGGGAATTGCGGCAGGCGTTTATTATTGGTTTTATCATATATATTCCGTTTATTGTAATTGATATGGTGGTGTCGTCGACACTGATGAGTATGGGTATGATGATGCTTCCGCCCACTACGATTTCCATGCCCTTTAAGATCCTTTTGTTTGTGATTGCTGACGGATGGAATCTGATCATTATGAATCTGGTGGAAACATTTTACCCATAGTGTGCAGGAGGGATAGAAAGCTATGACAGTTGATGAAGTTACGGCAATTGCCAGTTCGGCTTTGTTTTTGGTGATAAAGGTGGCGGCACCGGTTCTTCTGGTGTCTCTGATCGTTGGTCTGGTGATCAGTATTTTCCAGACGGTTACCTCCATACAGGAGCAGACCCTGACCTTTGTGCCTAAGGTTCTTGCTGTGTTCCTTGCCTTAACGGTATTGGGGAATTGGATGCTCACAGAGATGTCGGGGTTCATGGAAACATTGTGGTCTGATTTTGCCCGTTATGTAAGGTAACCTGTTATGTTGGATTATGCGTTTGCCTATGAGGATTTGGAATATTTTCTGCTGATATTGGTAAGGGTAAGCTGTTTTGTGTTTATCGCTCCTTTTTTCAGTATGACTAATACGCCCAGAAATGTCCGGATCGCGCTCAGCGTTTTTGTAGCGATTCTCCTTTATCATGTGCTTCCCCATGAAACAGTGGCATATGAAACTCTTTTAGGCTATTTTGTGATTATTATGAAAGAGGCGTTGACGGGGCTTTTGATTGGATTTGCTGCAAATTTGTGCAGTACAGTGGTGACTTTTGCCGGACAGATTGCAGATATGGAAATGGGCCTGTCCATGGCAAGCATGCTGGACCCGGCTACCAGAGAAAATTCTACCATTTCCGGTATTTATTATAATTATATGGTTTTGCTGATGCTGATGATTTCAGGGATGCACAGGTATCTGCTGAAGGCGCTTGCCGAGACTTACACGCTGATACCGATCAATGGGGCTGTGTTTCACAGAGAATCTCTCCTTACGGCAACCCTGGGGTTTATGGCTGATTATATAGTGATAGGTTTTCGCATCTGTCTGCCCATATTTGCGGTTATGATCATTTTGAACGCTGTGCTGGGGGTTCTGGCGAAAGTGTCGCCTCAGCTTAATATGTTTGCGGTAGGTATCCAGATGAAAGTACTTGTGGGTATCAGCATTTTATTTTTGTCTACTGCCATGCTGCCTGGAGCCGCTACTTTTATTTATGAACAGATGAAACATGCGGTGGCAGTGTTTGTGGAAAGTATGATTTAGAAAGAAAGGACTGACTTAGGGATTGATTGAAGGAGGCAGAGGGGGGCAGGAGTATAAATTCATATTGAAATATCAGTTGCAATTCTTTGCCAAGGACGGACCAGGCGGTGAAAAGACGGAAGAGCCTACCACCAAAAAGCTGGAGGATGCCAGAAAAGATGGGCAGGTGGCAAAAAGCAAGGAGGTAGGAAACGCCTTTGGCATACTGGCGCTGTTTCTTACACTGCAGCTTTATCTGGGAACCATGGGATCGAGTTTTATTGAAGGATTTCATGCGGTCTACAATCAGATTCCGGATATGGTGAAAATGTATAATGGCGAACTGCCCACAGGGTCTATCGTGGTCATGATCCGCAGTATGATGTTCCGGCTGCTGTTTCTGATCCTGCCAATTCTTCTGGTAGCCTTTGCGGTCGCTTTTGTATGTGATCTGGTACAGGTGAAGTGGAAGCCCACGCCCAAGCCCATGCAGCCGAAATTTAACAAATTAAGTCCGTTGAAGGGATTTAAAAGAATTTTTTCTGCAAATTCGCTGGTGGAACTTTTAAAGTCGGCGTTGAAGCTGGGGGTGGTAGGGTATGTGGTGTATTCCTATCTTAAGGGCAGATTAGGCGAGATCTACATTTTGTATGATATCGCATTAAACCGTGCGATTGGACTGATCGGGGAGATCGTAATTGATCTTGGTATCAGAATTGCGGCGGTATATATGGTGGTTGCACTTCTTGATTTTGCTTATCAAAAGTACAAATTTAAGCAGGATATGAAGATGACCAAACAGGAAGTTAAGGATGAATTTAAGAACCAGGAAGGTGATCCCCAGATCAAGGGGAAGCAGAAACAGCGTATGAGGGAAGCCTCCATGCGCAGAATGATGCAGCAGCTCCCGGAAGCGGATGTGGTAATTACAAACCCTACCCACTATGCTGTGGCGATTAAATATGATCCGGACAAATACGATGCCCCTTATGTGATTGCCAAGGGGGAGAATTATCTGGCGCAGCGGATTAAAGATATAGCAAGAGAAAACGACATTGAAATTGTGGAAAACAAGCCTCTTGCGAGAATGCTTTACGCAAATGTGGACATTGGAGAACTTGTCCCGCCGGAATTATATCAGGCGGTAGCAGAGGTGCTTGCCTTTGTATACCATCTGAAAGGAAAAGTATAAAGAAAGGAGAGTGGCTATGAGAAAAGCGGATGTTGGCGTTGCGGCATATGTACTTGCGGCATTTATCATGATGATCGTGCCTGTTCCCAATGGGCTTTTGGATGTGCTGCTTGCCTGCAATATAGCGATTGCTTTTACCATTCTTTTTGGAACCATGTTTTCCAAAGAAGTTTTGGATATGTCTTTTTATCCTACCATGCTGCTTTTTACCACCATATTCAGAATTTCCTTGAATATTTCTTCTACCAGGTTGATTTTGACCACCGGTGATCCTGGACAGGTGGTTACCGTTTTTGGAAGCTATGTAGGCGGCGGCGACTTGATCGTGGGCAGTATTGTTTTTATTATTTTGATTTTGATCCAGTTTATGGTTATCAATAAAGGTTCCGAGAGAGTAGCGGAGGTAACGGCGAGATTTACCCTGGATGCCATGCCAGGTAAGCAGATGGCCATCGATGCGGACTTAAATACCGGAGCCATCACCGATGCAGAGGCAAAAAGGCGAAGAGACAAGATTCAGGAGGAAGCAAGCTTCTTTGGCTCTATGGACGGTGCTGTAAAGTACGTAAAGGGAGATGCCACAGCGGGGCTTGTGATTACGGCTGTAAACATTGTGGGGGGAATTGCCATGGGAATTCTCCGCCAGGGAATGGATTTTTCGGCAGCATTGGATAAATATGTGATTCTTACCATTGGCGATGGCCTGGTGAGCCAGATCCCCTCTCTGTTGATTTCCCTGTCTACCGGTATTTTGGTGACCAAGGGTTCCAAGGATGCGGATTTCGGAACGGTTCTGATCAGCCAGCTTTTTGGTATTCCCAAGGTATTGTATCTGGTGGGAATCATTATTGCGGGGCTTGGTATCGTGACCCCGCTTCCGGATATTGTTTTCCTGGCGCTTGGTTTGATTTTCATTGTCACCGGAAGAATGATAGCCGGTACCATTGAGACAGCCCAGATCGAGGGAGAGGTGGATGCTGAAGAAGCGGCGGCGGAGGAAATCAGGCAGCCGGAAAATGTCAACAGCCTGCTCCAGGTAGACCCTATCGAGCTGGAATTTGGTTATGGAATTATTCCCCTTGCTGATGTAAACCAGGGCGGCGACCTTCTGGACCGTGTGGTTATGATCAGAAGACAGATCGCTCTTGAGCTTGGAACGGTAGTGCCTATTATTCGTTTGCGGGACAATATCCAGCTGAATCCCAATCAGTATATTATTAAAATAAAAGGAATACAGGTCAGTGAGGGAGAAATTCTGTTTGACCATTATATGGCGATGAATCCCGGCTATGTGGAGGAGGAGATTACAGGAATTCCTACCTTTGAGCCTTCCTTCCATCTGCCTGCAATCTGGATTACGGAAGGACAGCGGGAGCGTGCCGAGAGTATGGGGTATACGGTGGTTGATCCTCCGTCCATTATTGCAACTCATCTGACGGAAATTATCAGACAGTATATTTCCGAGCTGCTTACAAGACAGGATGTACAGAATTTGGTGAACAACCTGAAAGAAACCAATCCTTCTCTGGTAGAGGAGCTTGTGCCTAAGCTCTTAGGGCTTGGAGAAGTACAGAAGGTGCTGCAGAATCTTTTAAAGGAGGGAATTTCCATAAGAGATCTGCTTACCATATTTGAAACCCTTGCCGATTATGCCGCTACTACGAGAGATACCGATATTCTTACGGAGTATGTGCGGCAAAGCCTGAAAAGAGCTATCTCCAGTAAATTTTTCCCGGCAAATGAGACCACCAGCGTGGTTACCCTGGACCCCAAACTGGAGCAGGAGGTTATGGCAAGCGTGAAGCAGACGGAAACCGGCGCTTATTTGAGCCTGGACCCGGAAAAGACAAAAGCAATTATGAAATCCGTGGAAAGCGAGATTACAAAGCTGGAGAATCTTGGAAAGAATCCAATTGTGATCACATCGCCTATTGTCCGTATGTATTTTAAACGACTCACAGAGGATTACTATAAGGACCTGATCGTGGTTTCGTACAATGAAATAGAAAGCTATATCGAATTACAATCTGTAGGAATGGTGACGGCATGATAATCAAGAAATTTCAGGGAAAAACAGAAGCGGAAGCGGTGGAAAGCGCTAAAAAAGAGCTGGGCAGCAGCGTAGTGATTATGAATGTCCGAAATCTGAAGCGTAAGGGGCTGTTTAGCTTTTTAAAAAAGCAGACCGTGGAGGTTACGGTGGCGTTGGAGGAGGAGCCGGAAGCCTCTCCTCTGCTCAGAAGGGAGGAATTCCGCCCTCAGCCTCCGTTGATCGACGCAGCAGTGCAGAAGGCGGCAATGGATGCTGCGGCATCGGCTGAAAGCAATATGGCAAAAGCCGCGGAAGCTGAAAGCAGCAGACCTGACAGCAGCGCCATTGAAGAAAAGCTGGACACACTTCATACTCTGCTGGAACAGCAGCTCCAAAAACCCGATGAGACAAAAGGGGAGGAACTGGAGGAAGAAAAAGAAAGTGAAGTGGAGCGTTTTATGAAGCTGCTCTACAATACCATGCTGACCAACGAGGTAAGCGAGCAGAATGCAAACCAGATCATCGATGAAATCGAAAAGATCAATAAGCCTAATATGCCCTTTGACTATGCCCTTGCCAATACCTATCAGAAGATGATTCTGAAATTTGGAAAGCCTATTGAGATTACGCCTGCTGAAAAAGGACCGAAGATCGTATTTTTTATCGGTCCGACAGGGGTTGGAAAAACTACCACCATAGCGAAGATTGCCTCCAAATTCAGTGTGGAGAGCGGGCAGAAGGTAGCGCTCCTTACAGCAGACACCTACAGGATTGCAGCGGCGGAGCAGCTTCGCACTTATGCCAATATTTTAGAGGTTCCCTTCCGGGTGATTTATTCCACAGAGGAAGTGGAGACGGCTTTAAGGGACTTCAGAGATTACGATTATATATTAGTGGATACAGCGGGACATTCCCATCAGAACGAAGCCCAGAAAGAATCCATGAGCAGTTTCATTCATTCGGTAGACGGCATGGCGGAAAAAGAAGTTTTTCTGGTGCTGAGCGCTACGACCAAATACAAGGATCTGCTTCATATTGCAGATGCGTATTCGGCGATGACGGATTACAAACTTATTTTTACCAAGCTGGATGAAACCACCACTTTGGGAAATCTTTTAAATTTGAAGCTTCATACGGGCGCCTCCCTGTCCTATGTAACTTACGGGCAAAATGTCCCTGATGATATTGAGGTGTTTAACCCCCAGAAAACGGTGAAGCAGCTTTTAGGGGGAAGGAAAAGTTAACAGGAAATACGAAGGGTAAAGCGAGGAAGATATATGGACCAAGCCGAACAATTAAGAAACATCATTAAAGCCGGCGGCACCTCTCATAACAGACCGCTTGCAAGAGTGATCACAGCTACCAGTGGTAAAGGGGGCGTGGGCAAATCCAATACGGCGATCAATCTGGCGATCCAGTTCCGGAAAATGGGACAGAGAGTCATTATTTTGGATGCGGATTTTGGGCTTGCCAATATTGAAATTATGTTTGGGACTGTGCCGAAACATAACTTGTGTGATTTAATTTATCAGGGGAAAAATATCAAAGAGATCATTACTTGGGGTCCCATGGACGTAGGTTTTATATCAGGAGGGTCCGGAATTGCAGGGTTGTCCAACCTGAGCAGAGATTATCTCACCTATATTATTAATAATCTGGCAGAACTGGACTCTATTGCCGATATTATTATTGTGGATACAGGCGCAGGCATTTCCGATGCAGTGCTTGAGTTTTTGGTGGCAAGCGGAGAAATTCTGCTGGTAACTACACCGGAGCCTACTTCTATTACGGATTCTTATTCGCTGCTTAAAGCCCTGGGCAGGCATACAAGATATTCTCCGGAAATGTCCCAGGTAAAGGTGATTGCAAACAAGGTAGACGAGGTAAGCGAAGGGGAAGCGCTTTTCAATAAATTGGATTCCGTGGTGAGCAGATATTTAAAGGTGCCTATTTCTTATCTGGGAGCGATCCCGCTGGATCATATGCTGTCCAAAGCGGTTATGCATCAGATGCCGGTGTCCATTGAGGCGCCTTCGGCGAGATCGGCAGTGGCGTATGAGAATATTGCGGCGACGCTGATGAATAAAGAAATTACAAAAAGTATTCCCAAAAGGGGAATGGCGGCTTTCTTTTCGCATATAGTAACAGGAAAAATATTTTAACGGGAGGTAGCATAATGCTTTCGCAATACGTTAACCCGGGAAATCGGGTAGAACTGCAGCTGGTAAATAAAACCAAGGGAATAGATGCCTTTGAAGAAAAGAAAGTATATCAGACTCAGGTGACGGATATTTTGTCGGAGGACCGGTTTGAAATTTTGATGCCCATCGAAAAATCAAAGCTTATTCTGCTGCCTGTGGGCGGAGAGTATGATACCTGTTTTTACACCCAGGCAGGCTTGTATCAGTGTGTTGCCACTGTGATAGACCGGTATAAAACAGAGAAACAGTTTATTCTTCTGATGGAATTGTCAAGCAATTTGAGAAGATTTCAGAGACGGGAATATTATCGGTTAAGCTGTGTGCTGGACATGAATTCCAGACCTCTTGAAAAAGAAGAGATCGATGCAGTGGAAAAGAAAAACAATTATCTTGTTCCGGGTCTTCCTTTAAAACGCAGTATTATTGTGGATATCAGCGGAGGAGGCATTCGGTTTGTAGGCGATTACGCATATGAACCGGAGAGTCTGGTGTGCTGCAAGTACAATCTTCTAAGGAATGGAAAGGCGAAAGAATATACGCTGGTGGCAAAGGTGTTGAAGGTAAAGGAACTGGAAGGAAAGCCTGGCTATTATGAGCATCGAGCCCAGTACATTAACATTGATACCAAGGAAAGAGAAGAGATTATTCGTTTCATTTTTGAAGAAGAGAGAAAAAATCGGAAAAACGAAAAAGGTTCATAAAATGATGATTATGCACCCATGAGAAGTGATAAATGTGCTATACTATAAGATGTACGAAGTATATATGATATTAGATTGTGAGAAAAATCGATCATGGTGAAGGCAGAGGTAAACAAAGCCGGAAAGAAAATAGTTGCAGTTGCCAGTTCTACCGGCGGACCTAAGGCGCTGCAGACCTTGATTCCATTGCTGCCATCTGATTTGGACGCACCTGTATTGATCGTACAACATATGCCTGTGGGCTTTACAGAGACACTTGCCGGAAGGCTTGACAGCTTAAGTCCGATGGCTGTCAAGGAAGCTGCCGAAGGCGATGTGCTGATGCCGGGGCAGGTATATCTGGCGCGAGGCGGAAGGCATATGCGGGTCGTAAAAAGCGGAGCAAGACATGTAATACATTACACGGATGAAGCTCCCCGGGAGGGAGTTCGCCCATGTGCAAATTATATGTATGAGTCACTTGCGGAATGCGGTTACGATGAGGTTGTGTGTGCGGTACTGACAGGTATGGGTGCAGACGGTACGGCAGGCATCAGGAATTTAAAGGAAAAGAAAAAGATAACAGTATTTGTTCAGAGTGAAAAAACCTGTGCGGTTTATGGAATGCCGAGAAGTGTTGCAATGGCAGGTCTTTCAGATGAAGAAATAGGGTTAGAACAAATTGCACAGGAAATCATAAAGAACGTGGGGGTAATTTAGGATGGATGTAAACCAATATCTCGAAATTTTTCTCGATGAGACCAAAGAACACCTTGAGAATCTGAATGCACAGATTCTTGTTTTGGAACAGGAGCCGGAGAATGCAGATACGATCAATGAAATTTTCCGCGCCGCCCATTCCCTGAAGGGTATGGCAGGTACCATGGGCTATAAGCGGATGCAGGCGCTGACCCATGATATGGAAAATGTTTTTTCGGAGATCAGAAACGGCACCATGAAGGTGAAATCAAATTTGATCGATACACTGTTCCAGTGTCTGGACGCATTGGAGGAGTATACCGGTAATATTCAGGAAACAGCCGATGAAGGAACAAATGATAACCAGCAGCTGATCGATCAGTTAAATCAGTTCCTGAAGGCAGGCGGCGCTGTGGAGGAAAAAAAGCCGGCTGAAACGGCAAAGGCAGCAGCCGAGGATGTATCCATAGAAAAATGGAAGGACATCAAGCTGGGTGAATCGGAAAAGGTGGTTCTTTCCGCAGCAAGGGCGCAGGGAAAGAATGTCTATGGTCTGACGGTATTTGTTCAGGAAAGCTGCCTTTTGAAAGCGGCGAGAGCTTTTCTGGTTTACAAGGCTGTGGAGGAAAAAGGGGAGATCATTGTATGCAATCCCCCTGCACAGGATATAGAGGACGAAAGATTTGACCTGGATTTCAGTCTCCTGGTAATCTCGGACTGCTCTTTAGAGGAGATCCTTCAGGTTACAAGAAATGTATCTGAAATTGACAAGGTTGCCGGCGCACCCTATGAGTTTGAAGGGGTTACGGAAGCCGAAACAACTGCGGAACAGCAGCCCGCTGCAAAAACGGCAGTGGCAGCCCAGCCCCAGAATGCGGCAACGCCTAAGGCAAACGATAAAAAGGGAGGCGGGAAACCGGTTGTAAACAGGACGGTTCGCGTTGACATAGAAAAGCTGGATGTACTGATGAATCTGGTGAGCGAACTGATCATTGCCAAAAACTCACTGGTATCTGCTTCCAGCGCTGAGGGAGCTTCCGGTACAGGGTTTAAGGAACAGATCGAATATCTGGAGAGCGTTACAACAAACCTCCACGAATCTGTGATGAAGGTACGAATGGTGCCTATTGAAAGCGTTGTAAGTAAATTCCCAAGAATGATCAGGGATCTTTCCAAGAAGCTGGATAAGAAAATGGAATTGTACATGTCCGGTGAGGAGACAGAGCTTGACAGAACAGTGGTAGATGAAATTGGAGATCCTCTCATGCACCTTTTGAGAAACGCTGCTGACCATGGTCTGGAGTCTTCGGAGGTACGTTTGCAGAGAGGAAAACCGGAAGCCGGTTCCATTTTCCTGGATGCTTATCAGGACGGCAATAATGTTGTGATCGAAGTGCGGGACGATGGTAACGGCATCGATGTGGAAGCTGTTAAGAGCAAGGCAATTGAGCGCGGCGTTATCACCCCTGAACAGGGCGATAATATGAGTGAAAAGGATATTATCAATCTGTTGTTCCATGCAGGATTCTCTACGGCAAAGCAGATCTCCGACGTTTCAGGACGAGGCGTAGGCCTGGATGTGGTAAAGGCGAAGATCGAGTCCTTAAGCGGCGAGGTGGAAGTAAAATCCCAGCTGGGAGAGGGCAGCACATGGATCGTAAGGCTTCCTCTGACCCTGGCGATCATACAGGCATTGATGGTGATCGTAGGCGGAGAAAAATATGCCATTTCCTTAGGAGGCATCCAGACTATTGAGGATATCAGCCCAAGTGAGATCAAGCTGGTTCAGAACAGAGAAGTGATTCATTTAAGAGGCAGCGTTATTCCACTTATAAGACTGAGCAAAGAACTGGATATTGAGAGCAGCAAATCGCCGGAGGAAAATCTGGTTGTGGTAATTGTCAAGAAGGGTGAGAAGCTTGCAGGGCTGGTAATTGATGAACTGATGGGACAACAGGAGATCGTTATCAAATCCCTTGGAAAATACATCAGCAAATGCAAGATTATCAGCGGCGCAACAATATTGGGTGACGGCGAAGTGGCATTGATCTTGGATGCCAATGCACTGATATAGAACAGGGGGAAAAACAATGGATGAACTTAAAGTATCTGGTGTGAATATATCCGATTTAAAGGCAGAATACGATGCGGTACAGTACATAGTGATCAAACTGGGAGATGAGCAGTATGGTATAGATATTAAATTTGTGGACAACATTGTCCGTATGCAGCACATTACCAGGGTGCCTAAGGTGGCTGATTATCTGAAAGGGGTTATCAATCTTCGTGGAGAGGTAATTCCGGTGATGAGTCTCAGAATTAAAATGGAGCTTCCCCCGGATGAATACACCAAGGCGACCAGAATCATTATTCTGAAGCTGGAGCAGCATGGAACCATCGGCGTTATTGTAGACGAAGTGAAGGAAGTGGTTGCACTTGAGGACGAAGAGATCGAAAAGGTTTCTTACGATGGGAAGGATGACAGAACTAATTTTGTTTCGGCGGTAGGGAAGCATGAGGGCGAGCTGATTTCGCTTCTCGATCTCAACGCTGTTGCAATGGAAAATAAATAAAAAAGATAAAGGCAAAGCGCAATATAGGAGGGACCATGAAGGACCTTAGTATGGATCAAATAACGAATCAGTATTACGACGTGCTGCAGGAACTGGGAAACATTGGCGCAGGAAACGCAACTACGGCACTTGCCCAGATGATAGGCTGTAAGGTGGATATGTCTGTGCCACAGGTAAGATTTCTTGAGTTCCATGAGATTGGCGCGATTGTTGGCGGTGATGATCAGATCATGGTGGGTATTTACCTTCAGGTAGAAGGTGATATAGAAGGCAGCATGATGTTTATTTTTTCAAAGAAAACGGCTGCACATCTGGTAAATAAGCTGATGGGCGGTATGCTGAATATTGACGAGAACAATGCGGAAGAGTATGAGTTTGGTGAAATGGAATGCTCCGCGGTAAAAGAACTTGGAAATATTGTTACCGGCGCATATTTAAATGCGCTTGCGGGGCTTACCAATTTAAAAATATACCCTTCCATACCGCAGTTAGGCATCGATATGGCGGGGGCGCTGCTGAGCGTTCCGGCGGTTGAATTTGGTGTGCTGGGAGATAACATTTTGCTGATACAGACAAATTTCTCGGATGATGTGGAACTGGACGGCTATTTTATCTTGATTCCGGATATGACATCCTACGAGAAGATTTTAACATCATTGGGTGTATTGTAAACTTTGAAAGAAAAAACAGGAGACACTTAGAATAATGGGTGAAGTGATTAAAGTAGGTATGGCTGATTTCAAGACCTGCAGAGGCGATGACGCTGTAACGACTCTGGGGTTAGGCTCCTGTGTTGGAATCGCAATCAGAGATCCGGCAACAGGAATTGGAGGGCTGGCGCATATCATGCTGCCTGACAGCACTGAAATTAAAAATAATACGAACAGACCGAAGTTTGCAGATACGGGCATAGAGGATATGGTCACCGAGCTGGTACGCATGGGCGCAAACCGCAGCAGGCTTGTGGCAAAAATTGCCGGCGGGGCGCAGATGTTTGCTTTTGGCAGTAAGAGCGATATGATACGTGTGGGAGAGAGGAATGCCATGGCAAGCAAAAAGAAGCTGGCAGAGCTTCGGATTCCTCTTCTTGCGGAGGATACCGGCGATACATATGGAAGAACAGTTATTTTTTATCCCAAAACCGGGGATTTTGTTATAAAGGCTGTTGGAAGGTCGGAGAAGACGATATGAAAAAGAATCGATTGTTTGCTCCTTTTCTGATGTTGCTTGCAGGAGCGGTTGCAAGTCTTATGATGTACCGTTTTCATTACAGTATGAAGGAGATGCTGCCCATTCTTCTGGCAGTACTTTTACTGTTTTATGTGGCGGGGAGTTTTATTCAGGTTAAGGTGAGCGCTTTTATCAGCCAGATCAGGGAGGCGGAAGAGCGGGAGAGGATCGCCCTGGAGCAGGAAGCAGCCAGGCAGGAAGAGGCGTCAGCCGATCAGGTCGAAGAAGCTACAGAAGATGAGGCAGAATAAAGGACTAAATCCGGGTGATGGAGGTGGCGATGGACGAGGCAGGAAGAAACAGACTTTGGGAAAGCTATGCAAAGACGAAATCGCTTGAAGTCAGAGAAAAACTGATATTGGAATATGCGCCCCTTGTAAAGCTGGTGGCAGGGCGTCTCAGCATGTATCTGGGGTATAATGTGGAATACGATGATCTGGTAAGTTATGGTATTTTTGGGTTGATCGATGCGATTGATAAATTTGACAGCATGAAAGCGGTGAAGTTTGAAACATATGCAAGTCTCCGCATTCGGGGCGCTATTTTGGATCAGATCAGAAAAATGGATTGGATTCCAAGAACCATCCGGCAGAAACAGAAGAAAATAGACGTTGCAATTAAGGAGATCGAGGCGTCCACCGGACGGGCGGCGACAGATGAAGAAATTGCAGCCAGCCTGGGAATAACGGATGACGATTATCTGTCGTGGCAGTCTCAGATGAAAATTACAGGCGTGGTTTCCCTGAACGAATTTATGGAGTCGGGAAGCGAGGTGCCGGCGGAGCAGTCAGAGCAGCACCGTTTTGAAAGCCCTGAGGAAGTAATTGAAAAAGAAGAGTTGAAAAAGATTTTACAGCAGGCGTTAGAGTTATTGACCGATAAGGAAAAAAAGGTTATTTTGCTGTATTATTATGAAGACCTGACGCTTAAGGAGATCAGCAATGTTTTAGAGGTATCGGAGTCCAGAATTTCACAGCTTCATACCAGAGCGCTTCAAAAAATGAAAGCAAAGATGGGAAACTATATGGGGATATTTTCAGGATGATTTGAAATACTAACACGGGAGTTCGATTGAATGAGAAATGGATATTTCCAGATCGTATGCGGTGATGGGGAAACACTTTTAAGGATATTTGGACCTCGGGATGGGGGAAAGCCTTTCAATGCCAAGGAAGTCATAAATTATTTGAACAGAAACGATATAGAATATGATGTATCTGCGCTGAGTCAGGGCTTTCGGGAAGCTCTGTCGTCAGGAGGAGAGGTGCATCAGTTCAGGCTGAACAAAATCACATCTCCTGAGGTGCGGGAGAGTTACGTATTTCAGGTGAGTGAAGACGGTATGATGGCAATTGCCAGATTTTATCCCCCTTCTGTGAAAGGAGAGCGTTTGACCACAGAAAGTTTTATCAGTTTTCTGGAGGGAGAGCGTATCAATTTTGGAATCAGAAAAGAAGGATTGGCACATTTCTTTTTAAAGCCGATTTATTGTACGGATATTATTGTTGCAAAGGGACAGCCGCCCAGACATGGTGAGGATGCCAGGATTGAATATTACTTTGAGACAGATCTGCATGCAAAGCCTACACTTAAGGAAGACGGAAGCGTAGACTTTTTTCATTTAAATACTTTGAACCACTGTAAACGGGGAGATGTTCTTGCCCGTTTGTATCCTGGAGATAAGGGAGAAGCAGGCATAAATGTTTACGGGGAGCGGATACAGCCCAGAAATGTAAAGCAGTTATCGCTCAAATATGGGCGTAATATAACCATTTCAGAGGATCGCCAGGTATTGACCACCGATGTGGACGGGCATGTATCCCTGGTGGAGGACAAAGTTTTTGTTTCCAATGTACTGGAAGTGGAAAATGTGGACAATGCTACCGGAAACATTGAATATGATGGAAATGTATCGGTTAACGGAAACGTCTGTACCAATTTTTCGGTGAAGGCAAAAGGAGACATAGAAGTAAGAGGCGTGGTGGAAGGCGCGTATCTGGAAGCGGAGGGGAATATTGTCATAACCAGAGGAATGAACGGCATGGGAAAGGGAACTTTGAAAGCTGCCGGCAATGTGATTGCCAAGTTCTTGGAGAACTCCAAGGTAAATGCCGGCGGTTATGTGTCAACAGAATCCATTCTCCACAGTGAAGTGATTGCCGGGACAGAAATTATTGTAAGCGGGCGCAGGGGGTTTATTACCGGAGGCAGAGTTTGTGCAGCGAGCCTGATTCAGGTTAAGACGCTGGGGTCCTATATGGGAGCCGATACGCTTGTTGAGGTAGGTGTGGACCCGAATGCAAAGCTCCGGATACAGGAACTGCAAAAGGCAGTCGTGGATATTCGAAAGGAGATCGATGGAATTCATCCGGTTTTGCTTACCATGGCGCAAAGAATGACCCAGGGGGCGAATTTGAAACCGGAACAGCTTCGGACAGCGCAGGAAATGATGCAGCGGGAGAAGCAGCTGAAGGAGGAAGAAAAAGACAGCATAGCGGAAATTGATTTTCTACAGCAGTCTTTATCGGAGAGCAGCCAGGCGAGAGTGGAAGTATTGGGAGAAGTATTCAGTGGAACAAGAATCTGCATTTCAGACGCTTCCATGATCGTAAAAAACAGTCTTTCCCATTGTAAATTTATTAAGGCAAAGGGAGAGGTGGAGATGGCTGTTTTATAAAATTGGATCAGAAAGGATATGAGTCGTATGACGATCAGTCGTGTAGAACTTCAGGGACAGGTGACAAGGGCGCAGGACTTTACCACCATCAAACATAATGAAGATACTAAAGTGAATGTGGATCAGTCAAATTTTCAGAATCAGTTCGAACAGAAGGTGGAGGCAAAGGTCCGCCAGGTTCGTCAGGGAGATCAGGCTGAAAACAGAGGGAAAAAATTTGATGCCAAGGATAAGGGAAACGGACAGTATGCCGGAGACGGCGGGCGGAGAAGAAAAAGGGAAGAACCGGACGGAAAGGTTCTGCTGAAAGGGCAGAGCGGTTTTGATATGAAGATCTGATGGAATACAGCGCCGCTTGCTCGGCAGAATGAGAGGAAATATGGAAATAATGGAAATTGTCTTATTGGTACTTGGAACGGCTGTGTTTATTGTAAGTTTCCTGCTGCCTGCAGGCAGGAAAGAAACCCAGAAGGCGGTGCAGATAGACGAAGAAGCAATTAGAGAAGTGATTGAGAAGGAAGTTGACGAGGCGAAAAGCAAGATCAGTGATGTGGTGGAAGAAACAGTTACCTATTCCATGGAAAAGGCGGAACGTTCCATGGAACGTCTGACCAATGAAAAAATGCTTGCAGTCAATGAATATTCAGATACAGTGCTTGCTGAGATCAATAAAAATCATAAAGAAGTGGTTTTTCTGTACGACATGATGAATGACAAGCAGGAGAGCCTTAAAACGGTGGTCAGCGAAGCGGCGAAGACGGCAAGCGAGGTGAAACAGACGGTAAAAGACGCAGAGGTGACGGCACAGGAAATAGAGGTCAAAACAAAAGAAGTAAAGCAGACCATTGATGAGATGGCAGTGAGCATTGCCGGGACGAAGGAACCGGAACGGGAGAATGTGCCGGATCAGATACCGGAAGCCCAGGGCTTTAAACCGATGGAAGTAAAAGCCATTGAGGCGGTAGAAATAGCCAATGAGAGCCAGCCGAAGACGGCGAAAGGGAAAAGTACGGGAAAAACTACAAGGAAGCCAAGGACTTCCAAAGCAGCAAAAAGTCCAAAACCCAAGGATAAAGAATCAGCTCCGGAAGTGGCAGTGACCCTAAACGAAGAAGGAGAAGCGGGAAGCAGAAACAATAACGAGCGGATTCTTGCGCTTCATAAGGCAGGAAAATCAAACATGGCAATTGCCAGGGAACTGGGACTGGGAATTGGAGAAGTGAAACTGGTTATTGATCTGTTTGAAGGAATATAGGTAAGAGAGAATGAACTTGAAATATTATTTAAGGGGTTTGGGAATCGGGATCGTTATAACGGCGCTGATCATGGGGATTACCTCCGGAAGCAGAAAGGAAACTCTGAGCAATGAAGAGATAAAAGAGCGTGCCAGAGCCCTTGGCATGGTGGAGGAAAGTACCGTTCTTGCGGATATTTTAGAATCCTCCCCCGATACGCAAAAAGAATCAAAACCGACTCAGACACCGGCAGCAACCCAGGAACCTCAGTCCACAATAACGCCAACGCCTGAGCCGATACCTACAGTGGCGCCTGAACCAACGCCTACAGTGACGCCGACACCTGAGCCGATGCCCACGGCGGAGGCAACGGCGGAGCCGGTACCCACAGCAACGCCGGCGCCTGTTCAAACACCGGAAATGTCTCCTGAAAACGGGGAGGCTTCTACCGTTACCATTCAAATCAATAAAGGCGATGGATCTCTGACCGTCAGCAGGAAGCTGGAGGAAGCCGGGTTAGTGCCTTCGGCAGCAGAATTTGATTCCTATTTGTGTCAGAATGGGTATGACAAACGGCTGAATGTAGGTACTTTTGAGATACCCGCAGGAGCAGATGCCGCGCAGATCGCAAAAATTCTGGCAAGGCAGCAATAAACTTCTTGCGCAGAGAAATTCTTTATGCTATAATTTCTCGTTGTGACTATAAAACACGCATATGGATCAAATGCCGGTGCTTTTCGAATGAAAGGTTTGCAGGAGAGAGGACAGTATGCGGAAGCAAAACCAAATGGAGGTAGAAACATGAGCGTTATTTCAATGAAACAGTTATTAGAAGCAGGTGTTCATTTTGGACATCAGACCAGAAGATGGAACCCTAAGATGGCTCCCTACATTTTCACAGAGAGAAACGGTATCCATATCATTGACTTGCAGAAATCCGTAGGAAAAGTGGATGAGGCGTACAGAGCAGTATTTGAGATCGCTTCCCAGGGCGGAACCATTCTTTTTGTGGGAACCAAAAAACAGGCGCAGGATGCAGTTAAGACAGAAGCTGAACGCTGCGGTATGTATTATGTAAATGAAAGATGGCTGGGCGGTATGCTCACCAACTTTAAGACCATTCAGAGTAGAATTGAAAGATTAAAGGCAATCGAAGTGATGTCCGAGGACGGCACTTTTGACGTTCTTCCCAAGAAGGAAGTAATTGCCATCAGAAAGGAATGGGAAAAGCTTGAGAAGAACCTTGGCGGTATCAAGAGCATGACAAGAATTCCCGATGCAATTTTTGTAGTAGATCCCAAGAAGGAAAGAATCTGTGTGCAGGAAGCCCACGCACTGGGCATTACCCTGATCGGTATTGGCGATACCAACTGCGACCCTGAGGAACTGGATTTCATTATCCCCGGAAACGACGACGCTATCCGCGCCGTTAAGCTGATCGTTTCGAAGATGGCGGATGCAGTAATTGAAGCAAATCAGGGCGAAGAGCTGGTAACGGCAGAGATGGAAGCAGCCGCAGGGGAAGCAGTCGCTGAAGACATTGAAGAAGTTGCGGCAGCAGAAGCTGAATAACAGATACGCACATAGATGGATGGAGGAATAGAAAATGGCTAATATTACAGCAGCTATGGTAAAAGAATTGAGAGAAATGACCGGTGCAGGCATGATGGACTGTAAGAAAGCGCTTGCCGAAACCGATGGAGATATGGATGCAGCCGTTGAGTTTCTTAGAAAGAACGGACAGGCAAAGGCAGAAAAGAAAGCCGGCAGAATTGCAGCCGAGGGTCTTTGCAACGTGCTTGTAAAGGACGATAAGGTGGCAGCAGTTGTGGAAGTAAATTCCGAGACCGACTTTGTAGCTAAAAATGAGGAATTCCAGGGTTTTGTAGCGGCAGTTGCAAAGCAGGCAGTGGAATCCGATGCGGCAGACATGGATGCATTTTTGGCTGAAACCTGGAACGCAGATTCTTCCATGACGGTAAAGGATGCCCTGGTAGCGAAGGTGGCAAAGATCGGAGAAAACTTAAATATCAGAAGATTTGAAAAAGTTACGGCTGAAAATGGCTGCGTGGTATCCTATGTCCATGGAGGCGGAAGGATTGGCGTTATTGTAGAGGCTGAGACAGACGTAGTGAATGATGCAATTAAGGAAGCCATGACAAACCTTGCAATGCAGGTTGCCGCTCTTTCTCCCAAGTATGTTTCTACAGCAGATGTTTCCGAGGAATACAAAGAGCATGAAAAGGAAATTCTGATGGCTCAGATCGCCAATGATCCCAAGATGGCAGGAAAGCCTGAAAAGGTAATTGAGGGCGCAGTAGCAGGACGTCTGAACAAGGAACTGAAGGAAGTATGTTTGTTGGAGCAGGTCTATGTAAAGGCAGAAGACGGCAAGCAGACGGTTGCAAAGTATGTAGAGCAGGTTGCCAGGGAAAACGGCGCAAAGCTTTCCGTTAAGAAATTTGTCCGCTATGAGACAGGCGAAGGTCTGGAAAAGAAAGTGGATGATTTTGCGGCAGAGGTTGCAGCTCAGGCTGGTATGTAAAAAATGATTTGAAAATGAGAGTGAAAGGGCTGCCCGGAGGGGCAGCCTTTTTATCAACATAAGGACGGTCCGGAGAAGATACGGTCTGTTGTTTGATTACAAAAATAGGAATCTGTATAATTTGGCTCTTTCCCACAAAAGCATATTGTGATACAATATAGGCAAATCATGTTTAAGGAGCTCAAGATTCATGGAGGAGAGGAGTTATGACCGGCGCAAGAGAGTCCGACTGCTAAAGAGAATCATATTGGGAACCATTGCAGCTGCCATCATAATTCCCACCGGAGTCAGCATTGTTTTAGGCATTCGCGTTATTTCCCTGCAAAACAGAATAACCATACTGGAAGAAGCGCTGGCGGTTTATGAAAATCAGCCGGAGGATTTAACGGGCGTGTATACAACGGCAAGTATTGAAGAATCCCCCAGGGATACTCTGCAGGCAGGAGAAGTGACGCAGGAAACCAGGCAGGAGCAGGATCAGACGAAAAAGCAGATTTATTTGACCTTTGACGATGGCCCCAGCCAGAACACGGATGAGATTCTGGATATTTTGAAAGAATATGATGTGAAGGCAACCTTTTTTGTAGTGGGGAAAACCGACGAGCAGTCCTTACGGGCTTATCAGAGGATCGTTGGGGAGGGGCATACCCTTGCCATGCATTCCTACAGCCACAAATACGATGAGATATATGCCTCGAAAGAGAGTTTTATAGAGGACTTGTCCATGCTTCAGGAATATCTTTACCAGGTTACGGGCGTATGGTCCAGGTTTTACCGATTTCCAGGAGGAAGCTCCAATACGGTAAGCGAGGTGGATATGCGGGAATTGACCGCCTATTTAAATGAAAGCGGAATTGCCTATTACGACTGGAATATTGCCTGTGGCGATGCAGTGAGCGGTAAGATCAGCGTGGATACCCTGGTAGAAAATAGTGTTGGCAATTTGGACAATATTAACCGAGGCTTTATTCTGATGCATGATGCGGTAGAAAAGAAGACAACGGTGGAAGCCCTTCCTGAAATCATTCAAAAGATTCAGGAGAGAGGGGATGCCGTGTTTTTGCCTATCACTGATGAAACCACACCGGTTCAGCACATGATGGCAAAGTAATAAATGAAAGATAATCAAGATACGAATGGAGGATTTCAAAATGGGTTTTTTTTCAGATTTAAAGGATGATTTGTCTCAGGCGGTCAATGAACTGATGCCCGAGGAGGGGAATGAAGAAGCGGTTCAGGGTGGAGAAGAGAAAGCAGCATCCACAACAGGCGTAGATCTGACAAAGCTGGACATGGAACTGTCAGAGGTGTCTGATATGACAGTGGGAGAAGTGTCTGATCTTTCCGCAGGAGAACTTGAAGTGGATCTGGATCAGCTTCTGGATCAGGTTGGCGAAACCTCATTTCCAGTGGAAGAGCCGGAACATGTGGAGTCGGTTCCTGAGAAGAAGAATACAGATACGTCTTCTTATGGGAAGCGGATAAACGATGAGGTTTCGGTATTGACGAAATCCATGATCATTAACGGTAACATTGCAACAGAAGGCGGTCTTGATGTGCGGGGCTGTATTGTAGGAAATGTAGAAGCCCTTGGAAAGCTGAATATTACCGGAGAAATCCAGGGAAATTCACAGGGTGCGGAAATCTATGCAGAGGGCGCAAGAATAACCGGTGAGCTTAGAAGCCAGGGAAGTATTAAAGTTGGACAAAACGCAGTTATTCTGGGTAATATTTTTGCAAACAGCGCAGTGATCGCAGGAGCTGTAAGAGGAGATCTGGATATTAAGGGACCTGTTATTTTGGATTCCTCAGCAATCGTAATGGGAGATATTAAGTCAAAATCTGTGCAGATCAATAACGGTGCAGTTGTAGAAGGTATGTGTTCACAGTGCTATGCAGAAGTGAACCCTACTTCCTTCTTTGAAGAACTGAAAAAGATGAAATAAGACGAGGCACAGATATGCAGAGAATTTTATTGAAGTTGAGTGGAGAAGCGCTTGCAGGAGACAAAAAAATCGGCTTTGACGAGGAAACGGTAAGAGCGGTGGCGATGCAGGTAAAGGAACTGACGGAAGACGGCGTTCAGGTAGGGATTGTTACCGGAGGCGGGAATTTCTGGCGGGGCAGAACCAGTGAGAATATTGACAGGACCAAGGCGGACCAGATCGGTATGCTGGCAACGGTGATGAATTGCATTTATGTATCCGAGATCTTCCGCAGCACAGGTATGAAGACGGCGGTTTTAACGCCCTTTGAATGCGGCTCTTTTACCAAGCTGTTCTCCAAGGACAGGGCAAATAAGTATTTTGAAAAGGGCATGGTGGTCTTTTTCGCAGGAGGAACCGGGCATCCATATTTTTCAACGGATACGGGAGTTGTATTGCGCGCCGTGGAGGTGGAAGCGGATGTAATCCTGCTTGCCAAGTCCATTGACGGCGTTTATGACAGTGATCCCAAACTGAATCCTTCAGCCAGGAAATATGATGAGATCAGCATAGACCAGGTGATCGCAGATAATCTGCAGGTGGTGGATATGACGGCATCCATACTTGCAAAGGAGAACAAAATGCCCATGTGGGTATTTGAATTAAATGAGAAGGACAGTATTGTAAATACTGTAAAGGGGAGCTTTACCGGGACAAAAGTGACGGTATAAGGGAAAGGGATAACAGAATGGATGAGAGATTAAAGGTTTATGATGATAAAATGAAAAAAACTTATGAGCATTTGGAAGGGGACTACCAGGGAATCCGCGCAGGACGCGCCAATCCCCATGTGCTCGATAAGCTTCGGGTAGACTACTATGGAACACCGACTCCGATTCAGCAGGTGGGGAATATCACCATTCCGGAGGCGAGGATGATTCAGATCGCACCATGGGAAAAATCTTTGATTAAGGACATTGAGAGGGCAATTCTTGCTTCTGATATTGGAATTACACCTTCCAATGACGGCGCAGTGATCCGGCTGGTTTTTCCTGAGCTGACAGAGGAGCGCAGAAAAGACCTGGTGAAGGATGTTAAGAAAAAGGCGGAGGAGAGCAAGGTGGCTGTCCGCAATATCAGAAGAGATGGCAATGATGCATTTAAGAAGCTTGCCAAGGCGGAGGTTTCAGAGGACGAGATCAAGGAACTTACGGAGGAGCTTCAGAAGCTGACAGACAGATATATTAAGGACGTAGATAAATTAATGGAGGAAAAATCCAAGGAAATCCTTACGGTATAGTTTTTATTGTATCGCATACACCGCATGCTGCTTTGGGCGGCATAAGATGCGTTCAGTTGAATCAAATAGAGGGGCAGGCGATTATATTACAGGAATCCGGCTTGAAAGAGCGGGTGGGTGTTTGTTTTAATCGTAGTGCCCCTTTTGCTACGCAAATCAGGAAAGGACGGGTTAAAAGCTTATGGCAGGAGAAGAAGGACTGATCATGCCCAGGCATGTGGCGATTATTCTGGATGGAAACGGAAGATGGGCAAAGAGTAAGGGAATGCCCAGAAATTACGGGCATGTGCAGGGGGCAAAGACGGTAGAAGTGATCTGTGAGGAAGCCTACAGGATGGGAATACAGTATCTTACGGTATATGCTTTCAGTACAGAAAACTGGAACCGCCCTAAGGAGGAAGTGGACGCACTGATGAAGCTGCTTCGCAATTACATGAAAACCTGTCTTACCACGGCAAAAAAGAACCGCATGTGTGTAAGAGTTCTTGGGGATAAGAGCGGTCTGGATGAAGATATCCGAAACAGAATTCAACAGCTTGAGGAGTCCACAAAAGATAACGACGGTCTGCATTTTCAGATCGCTTTGAATTATGGCGGAAGGGATGAAATTGTCCGCGCCGTAAAGAAAATTGTGGAAAAAGCGGAAAAGGGAGAGGCTTCGGCGGCAGATGTTACCGAGGAATATTTGGCAAAGATGTTGGATACCCAGGGGCTCCCGGAGCCGGATCTTTTAATCCGTACCTGTAATGAGCAGAGAATATCCAACTTTCTTCTCTGGCAGCTTGCCTATACAGAGTTTTATTTTACGCCTGTTCCGTGGCCTGATTTTTCAAAAGAAGAATTGGTAAAAGCTGTGGAGGCATATAATCATAGAGACAGAAGATACGGCCGGGTATAAGGAGGAACAGGTCATGTTTATGACGAGACTTTTCAGCAGTATAGTATTGGTGGTTCTGGCGCTGACAACTATATTGGCAGGCGGATATGTGCTGGCGGCAGTCCTCTTATTCTTAGCGCTTACGGCGTACAGAGAGCTGATGAAGGCATGTAAGCTGGGGGCTGACGGTAAAAAAAGCAATGGGTTGGAATGGATCGGTTATGGAGGAATAGGTGTCTATTATTTTTTTATGGTGTTTGTAGAAAATAAAATTTTCCTCCTGCTGGTGTTAATTACCATTTTGGTAAGCTTTATGTTTCTTTATGTGTTTACCTTTCCCAGATATCGTGCGGAACAGATTATGTGCGCTTTTTTTTGCGTGGCGTATGCGCCTGTGATGCTTTCCTTCATTTATTTGGTGAGAAGCCTGCCTTATGGCATCTATACAGTTTGGATGATTTTTATCAGTTCATGGATTTGCGACAGCTGTGCTTATATAGTGGGAATGCTGATGGGAAAACATAAGCTTGCACCTGTTTTAAGCCCTAAAAAGTCCATAGAAGGAGCCATTGGAGGAGTTGCAGGGTCAGCCATTGTAGGGGCAGTTTATGCTTATTTTATTGTAGAGCCGGTAATCCGGGAACAGAAGGTCACATGGGCTTTTATACTGATCAGCGCTTTGGGTGCGGTGATCTCCCAGGTGGGAGATCTGGCGGCATCGGCGGTGAAGCGGAATCATGATATTAAGGACTATGGAAAGCTGATACCGGGGCATGGAGGCGTTATGGATCGTTTTGACAGCGTGATCTTTACCGCGCCTATGATCTATTTTTTAGCGCTTTTGCTGATACATGGCTAGTTGGAAAGCTGCCGGAAATTGAAATGAGAAAACGGCGGAATGGAGAACAGAATGAAAAAAATAGGAATTTTAGGGTCTACCGGTTCTATCGGAACACAAACCCTTGAAATCGTCAGGAGCAATGGGGATTTGAAGGTGAGCGCCCTGGCGGCAGGAAGCAATGTCCTTAAAATGGAGGAACAGATACGGGAATTTAAGCCCAGGCTTGCGGTGATGTGGTCAGAGGAAGCGGCGCGGCTGCTGGCGCTTAAAGTGGCGGATACAAATACAAAAATCCTGTGGGGAATGGAAGGGCTTCTGGAAATTGCAGTAATGGAGGAAATGGAAGTGTTAGTAACTGCAATTGTGGGCATGATAGGAATCAGACCTACAATTGCGGCAATCAGGGCGGGAAAAACCATTGCCCTTGCCAACAAGGAAACGCTGGTCACAGCAGGGCATATTATTATGCCTCTTGCCGCAAGGAAAAAGGTATCTATCCTTCCGGTTGACAGCGAACACAGCGCCATTTTTCAGTCCATGCATGGGGAAAACAGAGAGCGGGTAAGTAAAATTCTTCTGACCGCTTCCGGGGGACCATTCAGAGGCAGAAAACGGGAGGAACTGACTGAAATCAGGGTGGAAGATGCGTTAAAGCATCCCAACTGGTCTATGGGAAGAAAGATCACAGTGGATTCGGCAACTCTGGTAAATAAAGGACTGGAAGTGATAGAGGCGAAATGGCTTTTTGGAGTAGAACCTGAAAAAATTCAGGTGGTGGTGCATCCCCAGAGTATTATCCATTCCATGGTAGAGTATGCAGACGGAGGGATTATGGCGCAACTGGGAATGCCGGACATGAAGCTCCCCATCCAATATGCGCTGTTCTATCCGGACAGAAGACCCATGGAAGGAAAACGGGTGGATTTTTTTGAACTGTCTTCCATTACCTTCGAAAAGCCGGATACGGATACTTTTAAGGGGCTTGCCATTGCTTATGAGGCGATCCGGACAGGGGGAAGCATGCCCACTGTCTACAATGCGGCAAATGAGAAGGCTGTTTCACTGTTTCTTGACAGAAAGATCAGGTTTTTGGAGATCTATGACCTGATTCAGGGAGCCATGGAAAACCATAAAGCTGTGGCGGACCCTTCTGTGGAGGAGATTCTTGAGGCAGAGGCGGCGACATATGAATATATAGAGTCTCACAGGAGGTATTAGAGTGGCAGTATCTATTATTTTATTTATTATCATCTTTTTTGTGGTGGTAATTTCTCACGAGTTTGGGCATTTTTTGATTGCCAAGAAAAACGGAATCCACGTGGTAGAGTTTTTTATCGGTATGGGTCCCACACTTTTTTCCTTTCAAAAAGGGGATACCAAATATTCCTTAAAACTTCTTCCCATAGGCGGCGCCTGCATGTTTGAGGGGGAAGACGGGCTGGAAAAGGAAAAGGGAGAAATGTCCGAGGGGGCGTTCCCCAATGCGCCTGTATGGGCGCGTATTGCAACGATTTTTGCAGGTCCGCTGTTTAACTTTCTTACCGCTTATGTGATGGCGGTGGTTATCGTGTCCGTCTGCGGTGTGGTAACGCCGGAGATCCAGGTGGTAAATGAAGGAAGCAGAGCGGAGGAGGCAGGTCTTAAGCCGGGAGATATACTGACGGAAATTAATGGGAAGCGGATTCACCTGGGAGAAGAGGTGACCCTTCACTCTGTTCTGAACACCAAAGGAGAAGATTTTACCGTGACCTATGAGCGTGAGGGACAGAAGAATACGGTGGTGATTACCCCCGCTTATGAGGAGGCGACCCAGCGTTATTATATGGGAATAATTGCAGGCGGCTATCTGAAATGCAATGTGCCTCAAACTTTTCAATACGCCTGGTATACCATGAAATATTATGTGGAGGCGACTTTTAAGAGTCTCCAAATGCTGGTAACGGGTCAGCTTTCCAGAAATGATATTTCCGGACCTGTGGGAATGGTGAAAATGGTGGACGATGTCTATGACCAGGCGAAGACCTATGGCGGTATGCAGGTGCTGGTCAATATGATCAATATTGCATTGTTCCTTTCTGTGAACCTTGGAATCATGAACCTGCTGCCTATTCCGGCGCTAGACGGCGGACGTTTGGTATTTTTGCTGATAGAGGCAATTGGCGGCAAGCCGGTTCCCCCAGAGAGAGAAGGACTGGTTCATTTGGCAGGAATGATGGCTTTGATGGTTTTGATGATACTGGTTTTTGTGAATGACATTGCAAAGTTTTTTTGATATGATTTAGAATAACGAATGGAATCCATATACAAAATTACCGAAATTATGTTTTTGGTAATTTTGTAGAATGGATTCTTTTTTTATTCAGCCCTATAATCGATACAATATCTGAAAATGGACAGAGAGCATCAAACAGGTGGGAGGAAATAAAGGATTTGAAGGTCATTTCAGGAATCTATTGGGACAAGGGGAAAAGAAACTTCAATCAGGATTCTCTTCTCCTGCAGCAAGCCATGACCTGCCGGGGACGAATATTGCTTGCCGTGGTAAGTGACGGAATCGGAGGCTTGGAAGAGGGGGAAAAGGCAAGCGGTTATATTGCGGAAATGCTGGCGGAAAATTTTTACAGGCATGTGGTTCCCGTAATGGGCAGGGGAAAAGGGAAAAATGCGATCAGGCGGAATTTCCTGCGCTGCTTTTATGAGATCAATGCGGCTCTTAAAGCTTATGGAAGAGAGCGGGATCTAAAGCTTGGGGCAACGGTTTCCCTTGTTTTTGTGTGGAAGAGGAATTATGGAATATTCCATTTAGGCGACAGCCGAATCTACCTGTTTCGGCGGGGGAAGATCAGGATGCTTACGAGGGATCATTCTGATGGAGGAAGAGGGCTTACCAAATGCCTGGGCAGTTTTCCTTTTCAATCTCCTGACATTCAGTTTGGGAGGCTTGGGAGAAGGTCGGGATTTCTTTTGTGTACGGATGGTTTTTACAGGATGCTGGAGCCAATGGAACTGGAAATTCTGCTACCGGAGGAAATAGAACTGGAGGAACAGATTGAAAAAAGGCTGCGGGAGCTTGCCAGGGCGGCATTGAAAAAAGGAGAGGCGGATAACATGTCGGCGGTGTATCTGCGCCTTGGGTGAAGGGAGTTTAAATGGACATAAGGGTAAATTTATCCGATCAATATGAGATATTGAGGCTTCTTGGGGAAGGAAAAACAGGAAAGGTATATCTGGCAAGAAATTTACATTTAAACCGGCTGGTGGCGGTGAAGGAGAGCACGGAAAGGTTTTTGAAGGAAGAAGCGGAACTGCTGCTGGAACTGGAGCATTCGGGGCTGCCGGGAATATACGACTGTATCAGGCAAAATGGGAAGACCTTTCTGGTTATGGAGTATGTGGAGGGAATGACCCTCCGGCAATATTTGGAGAAGCATAAGAAGGTACAGGAAGAACAGGCGGTGAGATGGACACTGGAGCTTTGCAACATACTTGACTATCTTCACAGAAGGCGTCCGCCAGTGATCTACCGGGACCTGAAGCCTGAAAATATTATGATCAGGCAGGACGGCACTCTGAAGCTGATCGATTTGGGCGGGGCTGTCAGGTATGCCCGGGGAGCGGAGAGGAAAGAGCTTTGTGTGGGGACACCGGGATATGCGCCTGAGGAACAGTGGACTGATCCCCGTGGAAATGTGGGCTGGGATATATACGGGATCGGAACAATACTCTGGGAGCTGCTTACGGGAGAAAATCCGGTAAATGCATACATGAAAGGAAATGTCCCGGAACAGAAATCCAAAGAGATTCCCAGAGCATTAAGGGAGATCATACAGACCTGCAGGGCGGATGGGCAAAAGGGCAGCTATCAAACGATCCGGCAGGTGGAGGAGGCATTGCTTTCGTACCCGTTGAAAAGGCGCCGCGCCTTTTGGATAAGAATGGCAAAGCATGCGGTTTTTGCTTTTACAGGCGGGTATGCTCTTTTTTGCTTTCTGGCGCCGCTTCTGGAGGGGGTTCCCGAAAGCCATATTCCTTTTCCCTATCTATTCAAACCGTTAATGGCGCTGGTCGGCGCAATTCTGGTATATCTGATTTTATTTCCCGTCAAAAAGAGAAAACAGATTCTGATAAAACAGGAAAAAAATATTTTGCTTACAGGAAAGAAATTTCCGGGTCTTTTTGTGGTGTTTTTCTTTCTTGCATTTTCCGGCTTTTCAATGGGAAAAGCCGGCAGGGATTCAGAAACCGTCTATGCTGCGGAGGAAGAGGAGAGCCTTTGGGTGGAGATGCGGGATGAGCAGGGAAGGAAGATGCTCTTGAAATATGATGCTGTCTACCAGACCAAGGAACGGGTGCAGTTTGAGATTCCGGCGGAGCGGCTTCCTCATGGACAGGTTTCCCTGCAGATCATCGGAGGCGATGAGGAGGGGAAATGCTATAGCAGCAGGATTTTTCTGGTGCAGAGGGAAGAGAATTAGCAGATGGCTGTCATTTTAATTGCTATTCCCATGGGGGTGGAATATAATGAATGATAACGGGAGAAATGAAAGAAGCCGGAGAAGCTTCGGAATGGAGGAAAAATGACCAGAGAGCATACAAGAAAGATTCAGATAGGCGATAAGGTGATTGGTGGCGGCAGCTCTGTTTTAATACAATCTATGACCAATACAAGGACAGAGGATGTGGACGCTACGGTAACGCAAATCCACAGGCTGGAGAAGGCAGGCTGTGAGATCATCAGATGTACGGTGCCTACCCTGGAAGCTGCCCAGGCGATCCGGGAGATCAAAAAGCAGATCGCCATTCCCCTGGTTGCAGATATTCATTTTGATTATAAGATGGCAATTGCCGCTATGGAAAACGGGGCGGACAAGATCAGAATCAATCCCGGAAATATTGGAGGCAAGGACAAGGTGGCAGCGGTGGTGGCTGTTGCCAGAGAGAAAAATATTCCCATAAGAGTAGGGGTGAACAGCGGCTCTCTGGAAAAAGAACTGGTGGAAAAATATCATGGGGTTACCGCTCAGGGGCTGGTGGAAAGCGCTTTGGATAAGGTACATATGATCGAGGAACTGGGATATGAAAATATGGTGATCAGCATTAAGTCCTCAGATGTGCTGATGTGTGTGAAGGCGCATGAGATGCTTGCAGAGAAAACCGATTACCCTTTGCATGTGGGAATCACAGAGTCCGGAACCATTACCAGTGGCAATATTAAATCCTCCATCGGGCTTGGGCTCATCCTCCACCAGGGAATCGGCGATACCATACGGGTATCCCTGACGGGAGATCCTGTGGAGGAAATCAAATCTGCGAAACTGATTCTGCGGACTTTGGGATTGAGAAAGGGAGGCATCGAGGTGGTTTCCTGCCCTACCTGCGGAAGGACAAAAATCGATCTCATCGGGCTTGCCAATCAGGTGGAAAATATGGTGGGAGAATTTCCCCTGGACATTAAGGTGGCTGTTATGGGATGCGCGGTCAACGGACCCGGCGAGGCGAAAGAAGCGGACATTGGAATTGCCGGAGGAATCGGGGAAGGCTTGTTGATCAGGAAGGGTGAAATTATAAGGAAGGTGCCGGAGGAGCAGCTTCTTGCGGTGCTTAGAGAAGAACTGGAGCACTGGAACAATCAGGATAAGGGTGTATAGAAAATGGCAAAGCAGTTTTTTGAGGTGTTTCCAACACTGAAGCTGGACAAGAAAATACAGGAGCTGTTTGAACAGGTGCGTGTGGAAAGGGTATCGGCGACAAGGAACAGGGATTTTGTGAGAGTGACCATAGGCTGTGAGTATCTGATCCCCAAGGAAACCATATTTAAGGTGGAGGGAGAGATCAAAAAGCAGTTTTTTTCCTCCCACAATGTGACGGTAAAGTTGTATGAACGGTTTCATCTTTCTCAGCAGTATACGCCGGAAAAACTAATGGATGCCTATCGGGACAGCATCTTACTGGAACTTAGAGACTACAGCCCCATTGTGTATAATCTTTTCAAAGGCTCCGATCTTACCTTTCCGGAAGAGGGGACGTTGTGCCTGACCATGGAGGACAGCATCCCTGCAAGAAGTAAGGCGGAAGAGCTTTCGGGGATTTTGGAGAAAATTTTTAATGTGAGATGCGGTTTTTCCGTGCTGTGCCAGATCACCTATAAGGAAAAGAAGGCTGGAAAATATAAAGAAGAGGATGATTTGAAAATTGCCCGTCAAGTGGCGGAAATTGCGGCAAGGGCTTCTTCGGAAGAACCCCGGAAGGCAGAAGAAGGAGGAGAAATCAAAAAAGCTTCCGGCAAAGAGAAAACCGGTGGTAAAATACAGGAATTTCCCAAAACGCCGGAGAAGAAAGCCGTTGGTTTTTCCAGAGGCGCATCGGGAGGAAACAAGGGTGAGTTTAAAAGAGCCGTTAAACGTTCTGATAACCCGGATGTACTTTATGGCAGAGACTTTGAGGAGGAGGCAATGCCCATAGAGGAGATCGTGGGGGAAATGGGCGAGGTAGTGATCCGTGGCAAGGTCATCAGCTTTGATGCAAGGGAGATCAAAAACGAGCGAACCATTCTGATGTTTGATGTAACAGACTTTACCGACACCATGACCATTAAACTTTTTGCCCATAATGAGCAGGTGGAGGAGATCAAAGGAGGAATCAAGCCTGGCGCATTTATCAAGCTGAAAGGTGTTACCACCATTGATAAGTTTGATAATGAGCTTACCATAGGTTCTCTTGCAGGAGTCAAAAGGATTCCCGATTTTACCACCTCCCGGAGCGATCACAGCGGGCGGAAGCGGGTAGAGCTTCACTGTCATACCAAAATGAGCGATATGGACGGCGTGTCGGAGGCAAAGGACATTGTGAAGCGCGCTTATCAGTGGGGGCATCCGGCAATTGCAATTACAGATCACGGTGTGGTGCAGGCGTTCCCGGATGCAAATCATGTGTGGGAGGATCTTTGGAAGGCGGAAAAGGCAAAGAGGAAAGAAGCCGGGGAAGAAAATCCTGATAAGCAGGACTTTTTCAAAATCATATACGGTATGGAGGCTTATCTGGTAGATGATTTGCAGGAGATCGTTACGGGAGAGCAGGGGCAGGGCTTTGAGGATGATTTTGTGGTTTTTGATATTGAAACCACGGGGTTTTCACCGGTAAATAACAAGATCATCGAGATCGGTGCAGTGAAAGTGTCCGGGGGAGAGATCAAAGAGAGATTTTCAACCTTTGTGAACCCCCAGGTACCTATTCCCTTTGAAATAGAAAAGTTGACAGGCATCAACGACGCCATGGTTATGGAGTCTCCTCTGATCGAGGAAGTGCTTCCGGCATTTCTGGAGTTTTGCGGGGATGCGGTTCTGGTTGCCCACAATGCAAGCTTTGATATGAGTTTTATCAGGGAAAATGCCTCACGGCAGAATATCAGCAAAACCTTTACTTATGTGGATACTGTGGGGATTGCCAGAATTCTTCTGCCCCATCAGGGAAAGCACACGCTGGATGCGGTGGCAAAGACTCTGGGTATTTCTCTGGAAAACCATCATCGCGCGGTGGATGATGCAGAGGCAACGGCGGAGATTTTTGTGAAATTTATTCCCATGTTGAAGGAAGCCGGCGCCGATACACTGGCAAAGGTAAACGCCATGGGGGATTCCAGTCCGGATATTATTAAGCGGCTGCCCTCTTACCATGCAATTATCCTGGCGCAAAATAATGTGGGGAGAGAAAATCTCTATACCCTTGTATCAGAGTCTCACCTGACCTATTACAGCAAGCGTCCCAGAGTGCCCAAGAGTCTTCTGATGAAGCATCGGGAAGGCTTGATTCTTGGCAGCGCCTGTGAGGCGGGAGAACTGTATCGAGCGTTGATAGAAGGCAGACCGGATTCGGAGATCGCCCGGCTGGTAAATTTTTATGATTATCTGGAAATACAGCCCTTAGGCAATAACAAGTTTATGATCGAATCCGAAAAGATCTCAATTATTAACAGCATGGAAGATATTAAGGATGTGAACCGGAAAATCGTGGCGCTGGGGGAGGAGTTTGGAAAGCCGGTGGTGGCAACCTGCGATGTGCATTTCCTTGACCCCGAGGACGAGGTCTATCGGAGAATCATTATGACAGGAAAGGGGTTTGCAGATGCAGATGAGCAAGCGCCTTTATACCTGCGAACTACAGAAGAAATGCTGGAGGAGTTTTCTTATCTGGGCAGCGATAAGGCGGAGGAAGTGGTCATTACCAACACCAATAAAATTGCAGACCGCATTGATGTGATGGCGCCGGTTCGTCCGGACAAATGTCCGCCGGTTATTCCCGACAGTGATAAAACCTTAACGGAGATCTGCTATAACCGCGCCCATGAGCTATATGGGGAAAATCTGCCCGAAATCGTGGAGGAACGGTTGAAAAAGGAACTGAATTCCATTATCACCAACGGATTTGCGGTGATGTATATTATCGCCCAGAAGCTGGTGTGGAAATCGGTGGAGGATGGATATCTGGTGGGTTCCAGAGGGTCGGTAGGTTCTTCTCTGGTGGCGTTTATGGCGGGGATTACGGAAGTGAATTCTTTAAGCGCCCATTACAGATGTCCCCATTGCCATTATTATGATTTTGATTCCCCGGAGGTAAAGGCATTTGCAGGAAATGCAGGCTGCGATATGCCGGACAAGGATTGCCCGGTGTGCGGAAAACCATTGGTAAAGGATGGGTTTGATATTCCGTTTGAGACTTTTTTGGGCTTTAAAGGGGACAAGGAGCCGGATATTGATTTGAATTTTTCCGGAGAATACCAGAGTAAGGCGCATAAATATACAGAGGTTATTTTTGGATCAGGGCAGACTTATCGTGCAGGAACCATTGCAACCCTTGCGGATAAGACGGCTTTCGGTTATGTGAAAAATTATTATGAAGAGCGTGGAAAACGGAAGCGTAACTGTGAGATCAACCGTATTGTAGGAGGCTGTACCGGCATCAGAAGAAGCACCGGGCAGCATCCCGGCGGGATTATTGTGCTTCCCATGGGGGAGGATATCAATTCCTTTACCCCGGTGCAGCATCCGGCAAACGATATGACCACGGACATTGTAACCACTCATTTTGACTATCACTCTATCGACCATAACCTGTTGAAGCTTGACATACTGGGACACGATGATCCCACCATGATCCGTATGCTTCAGGATCTGACGGGGATCGATCCTACGAAAATACCCTTGGACGATCCTCAGGTTATGTCGCTGTTTCAGAATACGTCGGCACTGGGTATCACGCCGGATCAGATCGACGGCTGTCCGGTGGGTTCCCTGGGCATACCGGAGTTTGGAACGGAATTTGTCATACAGATGCTTCTGGATACCAAGCCTCAGCGGCTTTCGGATCTGATTCGGATTTCCGGATTGGGGCATGGGACGGATGTGTGGCTGGGAAACGCCCAAACCCTTATTTTGGAGGGGACGGCAACGATCTCCACGGCGATCTGCTGTCGTGACGATATTATGATCTACCTGATCAACCAGGGGGTGGAGAGCGCGTTGTCCTTTACCATTATGGAAAGCGTGCGTAAAGGAAAAGGATTGAAGCCGGAGTGGGAAGCGGCAATGAAGGAAAAGGGCGTGCCGGATTGGTATATCTGGTCCTGTAAGAAGATCAAATACATGTTTCCCAAGGCGCATGCGGCGGCTTATGTCATGATGGCATGGCGTATTGCGTACTGTAAGATCAACTATCCCCTTGCTTATTATGCTTCTTATTTTTCCATTCGTGCTTCGGCTTTTTCTTACGAACTGATGTGCCTGGGGCAGCAGCACCTGGAGAAGGTTATGGCGGAATATAAAAGGAGGAGCGATACCCTGTCAAAGAAGGAACAGGACTCCTATAAAGATATGAAGATCGTACAGGAAATGTATGCCAGAGGGTTTGATTTCGTACCTATTGATATTTTTTCGGCACATTCCAGGAACTTTCAGATCGTGGATGGAAAGCTGATGCCCTCCTTAAACAGTATCGACGGTTTGGGAGAAAAAGCAGCGGACGCTATTGTGGAAGCGGCAAAGGACGGTCCGTTTCTTTCCAAGGATGATTTCCGTCAGCGCACCAAGGTGTCCAAGACCATAGTGGATTTGATGGACAGCCTTCATTTGCTGGGGGATCTGCCCGAATCCAATCAGATCAGTTTATTTGATTTTGTTTCATAAGTTATACCATGAATGGCAGGCTCTTCGGAGTCTGCTATTATGTTTTATACCTACGCTATGGGGAGATGTAATGTCTGATTTTCTTTCTCAGAACATAATTATATGGTTGTTGACAGAACTGGTAAAGGAATGTATAATTTGATCGTGCTACAAATGTAGAACAGAAAAAGGGAGGAAGGGTATAATGGGAACAGCAGGTTATAAGATTTCTGACGCTGAACTTGAGGTAATGAGAATACTTTGGCGGGAGAAGCAGGCGGTATCTTTTAGCGATATTCGTATAGAATTGAGGGATAAAATGGGATGGGAGAAGTCTACCATTGCAACGCTTTTAAAAAGATTGGAGAAAAAGGGCGCTGTTTCGGTTCAGGAGAAGGAGGTTCATTACTATGTACCGAATATAGCAAAAGAAGATTATGTTATGTTCAGGAAAAGAAGTTTGATCGATAAGCTTTATGACGGCAGTACAAAGAATTTTGTTGCGGCTCTCTGCCAAAGCGGGGAACTCACAGAGGCGGATATTGATGAACTAAAGAAGTATTTCCGAATGGGGGAGGAGAATAAATGACGGTTATTGAAGCGTATCTTACAGAGATCTTTAAGCTTATTCTTTTGCTGACATTTACTGGCAGTGTCATGTCACTTTTTCTATTTATTTTAAAACCGGTTATAAGAGATAAACTCCCTAAGTCATTTCAATATTACATGTGGTTTTCAGCAGTAGTTGCTTTGATGCTGCCTGTATCAAAAATTATTGTGCTTCCCATATCAGATCAGTCGGTAATGCCAATGAATTCGATACATGATATTGCACAGTGGATTTCTGATACGGCATCTGAAACGCCTGTAAATTTTGTATTTACATCACAAAACATCCAGCGAGGTTCTTATTTCCCCAGTGTCGCGGTTATTTTATTCATGGTTTGGCAATTGGGAATGATTCTGGTTCTTGGGTTCAATATTACATGCTATGTGTCTTATGCCCGAAAGCTGGGCAGACACAATATAAATGCGGATTGGCAGGAAATAGAGTTATTGAATAACCTGCTGGAAAGAAAAAACACTCTGCGGCTGTATAAAAACCCAATGGTGGGAACGCCGATTTTAATGGGCTTCTTCCGTCCGGCAGTTATTTTGCCTGATAAAGAATATGAGGATATGAAACTTCGGAATATTCTGATGCATGAAATTACGCATATGAAGCGGCATGACATTTTCGTTAAGTGGCTGCTGATTTTTGTTGGAGCAGTACACTGGTTTAACCCAATTGTGTATTTTGTACGCCGAGAAATGAATAAAGCATGTGAATTGGCATGTGATGAATCCGTCATAAAGAGTTTGGATATTAATGAAATGCAACAGTATGGCGACACGTTAATTGCAGTTGCCGCTGATTCCATAAGAAAGACACCTTTTTCAATCGCTATGTTTGAAGACAAAGGAAATTTGAAAGAAAGGTTAGGCGCTATTATGAATCATAAAGAATATCCCAAAAGAACTGTCATTGCAGCAGGCGTTATTTTGATTATGATTGTCTGCGCTATTTTGGGGTTCAGTACATTACACGGCATGGAAAACGAGCATAATTACGCGGATAATTTTCCCTCACCGCAGGATCAAAAGAAGATTAAAGAGATTGAATTGAGGGATGCTTTACGTGATTATGACGAAGAGAACATTGTGGAAGCATATGTATTCTTAAGCGATTTGGAGGATGAAATTACCAATGCCTATATAATGATTGTGTGCCAGGAAAAAAATCCTGATTCTGAGATGCAGAGTGGGGTAAAAGCTCTTGTTGCGGAAGAACTTGGATTGGATCTTCCTAATATCTATGTAGATTATATGGATTTAGAAACATTTACTTCGAATTAATTCCTGGCGTTATTTTCAAGGCAGTGAAATTATTGATATGGAGAGACTTCCGTTGGCGTGGGTATGTTTGACAGCGGTACCTTTGCCGTGACGGCAAAATGGAGATAGGTCGCTTTGGAAGACTACTGGAACAATTTTAAGGGCAATAAAAAGAGCCGGAGACAGTGTGAAAAAGAAACATTGTCTCCGGCTCAAAAACGTCAGCCAAAGAGCAGCTGATCTGTTCGGGAAGCGTTTAAGAGACTGTCAAAGGTGGTGTATTTTGCACCTCTGAAGAAACAGGCATCTTTTTGTCCCAGCGTAATTTTGCGGGGCAGTTCAACGGGAGCACCGTCAAAAATGCATACCTTGCATTTCTCAGCAGGATCATATCGGAATTCCTTGATCTTGGCATAATGGGTGATGGCGGAAACAGGATGTCCGCGGTAAATGGCAATATACTTCAAATAAGGTTCCCGACTGTCGCTGATCCGGCATGGGTACCAGCATGGCGTTTCTATCTCTCCCAGAAAGGTTTCTTCAAAACCTCGTTTCTTGGAAGATAAGATCAGGGTATCGAATTTTTCTATTTCTTCAATGTAGGAGTTTACATCGATGTTGTATGTTTCCCTGAGATATTCTTCCGAATCAGCCAGAAATTTATCAATTGCTTCCTCGATCAGAGTGTTCCTCGCAAAGCTTCTGGAATCGCTGATGGAGGAGAAGATTCTTATCAGAGTGTCGATGCGGTCGATTTTGGCATCGTCCAGGTAGAGGGCGATTTGCTTTTTGGAGGTTTTGGTGTTTTTTAGGAGGGTGTCGAAATAGGACTGGTTGGATTGTCTTGACATGGTGGGAACTCCTTTCTTTTTTATTATAATATTATAAAAAGAAATTTTAGTCAATATCTTTATCAATATTAAATTTAATATTAAATTTACAACTATGAGCTGATGAAGTATGTGGCAATATACTATAGGGAGCAGGAGGGGGATCAAAAGAGGGGAGTTTGAGGATAGGAGGAACAATAGGTTAAGATAACGAGAACAATAGTCGCTCGTGAAAATTATAGAAAAATGTATAATTTTATATGTGGTTGTATGTTGGAAGGGTCAAAATTGGTTTTATGGATAATTAAAAGTTATCCGTTGGATT